>DHWY01000002.1:0-105851 GCA_002413425.1 Candidatus Saccharibacteria bacterium UBA5170
ATACAAATATGTCAATACCATCTAATGAACATGGAACTCAGGAACCCGGGCACGACCTCGAAACGGACTCACAAATTGAAGCACTGGAGGTTTTATTTGGGTCTTCGGAATACACGCAATCTATCGAAGCATTCGATGCCGTACAGAAAGAGCTGCTAGATACGTTAGCCGTACTTTTTACCGAACCGAATGATCATAATCAATTAGATGCCATGTTGTTCGTAATGGCCGAGTTAGTTCGAAAATTCTCAACCTGCGTTAAGCTAATAAACACAGACAAAGAATCCAAAAATCGTGATGAACGTATCGCTTCTGTACTTCAGCTTTTAATAGGTGAAGACAACATTCGTCAAGAGTTTTTTGCTTTATTGGCTCCGTGTGACGAGTATGCGAATCGCGCATATAACAGAGACAATGTACGGGGCATGATTGAATCTTCGTATGAAGAGTTCCAGACTCTCGAAGAAGTACGAAATCAGCTAACGGAAACGTTTGCGTTTGGCCTTACGGAAGATATTAAGCATGTTTTATCACATTTACCCGAGACTTCGGAAGTACAAGATGAAGCCAGCCAGCCTGTAATGCGCAAGGTTGGCAAGCATGCTCTGGACGTTGCGAAAATAGCTGGCGGCGTAGGAATCGGCGTAGCAAGCGGCATAATACTAGCCAGTCGCTATTTTTCGAAACGAACATCGAAAGGATAGGGAACTCTGTATTATTTCATGTCGTGTTTAAACTTCTAATCCCAAATAAAGAGTAATTTTCTGAAAATAACTATCACGATAAAACCAAACAGCACAAAAGGCCCGTTGGTCGAACCGCAAGACGACGGGTCACTTGTTGTCTATATCCGTGAAATCACCACCAAGGGTAAAGCAAATGAGGCGCTCATTAAAATACTAGCCAAACATTTCAACGTCCCAAAAACCCACATCTACATAATCCGTGGCCACGCTGCACGACACAAGGTAATAGAAATCAGCTAGTCATTACATATCCTTTGTAAGGTGATACCTTGCAAAGGATATGTCAGACGAAGTGGCGTTTGGTATAATGGATTAATTGAGGAGAAACTAAATGAAACCAATTGTAATTGACACCCGAGAAGATATTGAGTACGCTCAAGGCCATGTTGAGGGCTCACTAAACATCCCGCCAGCCCTATTTATGACCGGTAGCATCCCGCAACAATTAACTGACACGCCCAAAGATGCAGTTATCATCGTCTATTGCCGATCGGGAAGTCGATCCAATGTTGTAGCGCACCTGCTTAGGCAACACGGATTTACGAATATAACGAACGGTATTAATCAAGGCAACGTCCAAAAATTACTCGCCGAATAAGACTCCGTTACATTTGCGCCATATTATACGCAAGAATACGACGTTTTGACGGTTGACCCCAATCAACAAGCACTTTCTATTGTCATAAAGCGGCCAGATGAGAATAATATACCTTAGCAACGAATAGACAATCTTGTTTGACAGTGGATTGAACAGCCTGTACTATGAAGGAAAACATAACCTTTTAGGAGGCACCTATGGAAAAATTATTCAAGAAAGTAGCACAACAAAAAATTGCTGGAGTTCGTCAGGAATTGGCACGCGCACATTTAATCATTGTGTTGTTATCGGCTACCGTTATTATGCTATTAATACAAGGCGCAACCCAACCAATAATACTTGATGCGGTCTTGTCGGCTATCGGTATTATGCTATTAGGTGTCGTCGCTTTGACCTCTTTAATTATGTCATTCGCCTTATTCACTAGTAAAAATAAAAAATAGACTACCTTAATCGGCACAAAACCATCCTCTCAAACCAGACCGTAGTGCCTATGGTAGAATAAAGATATATGGAATTTCAAGGCTATTTTGACAATCCTACTACCTTAACGATTCTTATACTTGTTGTCGCGGTCGGCCTACACCATGTCAGCGGTATCATTGTCGCCGGGATCGTGCAACGGGTAATGCGCCCTCATGGCCTCGAGACAAAAGCCGATAACAATAAACGCAAAGACACGCTTCGCAACATCTTTAGCGCTACGGCAAGACTAGCGATATGGATAATCGCAGTCAGTACAATTTTAGGCCTTTTGCATTTTAATCTCGCGCCTATCGCCACTGGCGCCGGCTTTGTCGGTATTATTATTGGCATCGGTGCGCAAGCCACGATTCGCGACTACTTGGCAGGGATTTCTATTTTGATCGAAAACCAATACCGCGTCGGTGACATCGTTACGTTGAGCGGTGGCACGATCGGCATGGGCACGTCGGGTCTGGTTGAAGAGATTACCTTGCGCATCACCAAGCTACGTGACTTGGACGGAACGCTCAATATCGTTCGAAATGGTGAGGCTAGTGTGATTACTAACCGAACTTATAAATACTCGAGTGTTGTCCTGGATGTTGGTGTGTCCTATGACAGCGACATCGATGTCGTTGAAAAAGTCATGAACGCGGTGGGTAAGGATATGAAAAAAGACGACGTTCTGGGTAGTAAAATTAATGAGCCTATCGCATTCTTCCGGGTGGACCAATTCGCCGCTTCGTCGGTTGTCGTCAAGGCCGTCGGCAAAGTCACCCCAGCCGCCCAATGGGAAATTGCCGGTGAATACCGTCGCCGTTTACTTAAGGCGTTTGCAAAAGAAGGCATCGAAATTGCCCTGCCTCAAGTTGTCGTCCATCAAAAGACATAGTCACTCACACACTACGATTTGGTAGCGCTCGCAACTAGTTGGCGATTTTTTTAGGTTCAGGTAGTTCTTTGAAGGGGACCGTCACCTTGAGCAGGCCGTCGTCAAGACAAACGCCATTGACTTTTCCGTGATATGTGCTACTATAAAAGGTACTGTGACCATCTGTGTTACGGAAGTTCCTACTAGATTCGGAGAGTCCCATGTTCAGTGACAATACCCGAGCCTGGGTCATCCTGGTCAGTCTAGCTGTTGTTGCCTGTGCAGCCTGCATCGTTTCGCATCTCATAAAGAGACGCAAACTTCGACGGGTTGCCGAAGTCGCGGCAAAGGCAGCAAAACTCAAAGAGCGTTGCGCGCTAGAACGCGAGCTGAGGTGGAGCCGCAAGCAGCTAGATATGCTGCGCTTTAGTGGAAGAGAAGATCCTCGTGAAAAAGACAATCTCTTGAACACTATAGCCGAACTAGAGAAGAGTCTGCTGCTCATTGCAGACGAGCCGGAAGATCCGGCCTTCTCATGAGGCCACAGCCTCCGCAGTACCCCCCGACAACGCGTCGGGGGTTTTCAACGTCCCAATCAAGGTTACTATTGACAAAATCGACAATCTGTGCTACATTAGATAGTAACAAACGTTTTTCTCGAATAAAGTTTCGGAAAACACTTACTTGTCACAACGGTCACCACTTGCCTCAAAACAAGCGTTCGCCTCGCCATCAACCGAGCACATATAGGCTCTGGCACGCGAATCGTAACAGATGGAACACCACGATTGACGTGAGACACTCGTCACAAGAGAAGAAATTTGTTCACCCGCCACGACGCGTAGGCGGGGTAAGACTTATGGGCATTGTCATGATAATGCCTCGTACCTTATACGCGCAAAAAGCACACTATAAAAAACGCCTCTTCGGTTACGATGGGGCGTTTTGTCGTAATATAATATGTCGTTGCGTTTTCAAAACATATGCAGTATAACTAAGGTAACATGAGCGGGATAACAAACACGGGACTGACTAACTAATATGGGGGCAAGGCCGGACGCTCTATGCGCCCGGCCGTTTGTGCACTTGCCTCCACGAGAATACTGGCTGAGTGATCCGGCGATAGAAGGTCTTATCCCGACGCCACTTGATAGCAGGGGATTGGTTGACGCACCGGCGCTCTTTCAAGAGGTTGCCAAAACTATCGACCCGGCCTATGAATGGGAATCGGCTTTCGACGACCCCCACCACTTGCAGTGGCCAGATTGCTGGTATCCGACGGAAGCTCACGACATACTCTTAAAAGAATCTAACCCGCACGAATTTCGTAATTTGGCTATTTCTCAATGGATACTTCCCAGAGTTCTCCATAACTGGATTCATTGTGTGACAGAACCGCCGCCGGTTCCTAGCGACGAAGTGATGTTTTATCGTACTGAAGCGCAACGAGTCACCACCTCTTTGTTTATGACCGCACGCGACAGTAAACGCTATATTAATTCTTCGTCCTTAAGATACAGGCAGATTCACGCACAAATGACCCCGTATTATCGTCAAATGTCATTGCAGATTAAAGCCCTAAAAGAAGTTCCACCCGAGTTTAGATTAGTCGACTTAGCCGAATATCAATCAGGTAATGTCCGCGATATGCTCAAAATAGAGTCTGCACTTGGAAGATACGCGACGATAAAAACCGCCGACCAAGCCATGCATTTTGTCAGGCGAGCTCAGGCTGCCTAGGTTATTGAATTTCGACAAGTTCGATATCAAAAACAAGATCTGAGTTTGGGGGAATATTTACCGCCGCCCGACGCGACCCATAGGCGAGCGCTGATGGAATAATTAATCGACGAGTACCGCCAACTTTCATGCCTGGAACACCCTGTGTCCAGCCAGCGATAACTTGGTATAAGCCAAACGTAGCTGGCTGACCGCCATCGTGTGAGCTTTGGAAAATCGTGCCATCGACGGCCAATGCACCGGTGTAATGGGCGGTAATAGTTGCTTGGGCTGGAACGGTTTCGCCCGCCCCTTCAACAAGATCAATACTTTGTAATTCTGTGACTGACGCAAGCGGCTCAA
Organism: Candidatus Saccharibacteria bacterium UBA5170; assembly: GCA_002413425.1. Lineage (GTDB taxonomy): Bacteria > Patescibacteriota > Saccharimonadia > Saccharimonadales > Saccharimonadaceae > UBA1547. Next base: position 4,763 of record DHWY01000002.1, read on the forward strand.
AGGCCTCAAGTTTTGTTCCTTCAAGTGATGTATTAGATGTACTCATGTATGTATTTTGTCATACATTTGCTATACTGTCATATATGAAATCATTAAGTCTTAACAAACCACACGTCATTGTAATGGTAGGTATTCCAGGGTCGGGTAAAAGTTTTTTTGCCGAGCAGTTTGCCGATACGTTCAACGCTCCACTCGTAAGCAACGGACGACTCCGCGACGAGCTGTTCAACGAACCGACCTACAGTAGCGACGAACAAACCATCATACGTCGCGTCAGTGACTACATGCTTGATGAGCTGTATAAAACACAGCGCACCTTTATTTACGAAGGAGAGGCCGACGCCCGCATAGAGCGTCATGATATCGCTAAAAAAGCCCGAAGTGCAGGCTATGAACCTTTGTTTATATGGGTGCAAACAGAATCATCGACCGCCAAGTTGCGCGTCAAGAAAGCCGCACCAGGCAAAACAACTATCAACCCGGCTCAATTTGATACCGCCCTGAAGCACTTCAGTGCCCCACACGCCAACGAAAAGGCAGTTGTGATTAGTGGCAAGCATACCTATGCTAGTCAACTCAGAATAGTCCTGAAACGCCTCGTTGAACCACGGATTGAAACAATAGAGAAACAAGCGCCTCCGGCTCGACCGGCCGAAAATAGGACCATAGTGGTTCACTAAAGGAGCCCTTTTCATGCCTGTGATTCAAGATGAAGAATTTGGCAAAATCACTATCCGCCGTAGCGCCCGCGCCACGCAAGTACGCGTTCGAATCGGACCCGACGGAACGCTGCGGGCCTCGTTGCCGCTTTACGCGCCAATATTTCTCGTCAAAAGCTTATTAAAATCATCTCGGTCAGAGCTTCGTTTAATGTTTGCTCAAGCCCGTCCGGACGAGACGTACAGCGACGGTATGCGGATCGGCAAAAGCCATACCCTCATTGTCCGACCAAGCTCTACCAGCCTGATCAAGGTATCGCGACACCACCAACAAATTATCGCTCAGCTTCCGAACAATCAGACGCTCGATGATACGGTGGTTATCCGCGCAATTAGAGATGCGGTTATCAGCGCGTTACGGTTAGAGGCAAAAAGTTACCTACCTAAACGCTTAGCCTTTTTATCCGACAAATACAGTCTGGCGTACGAGAACGTCCGATTCTCGCACGCCAGTGGACGGTGGGGAAGTTGCAGTAGTGCCGGCACTGTCAGTTTAAACATTGCGCTCATGAAACTACCTTTTGAGTTGATTGACTATGTGATTATTCACGAACTATCCCATACTCGCCACATGAATCATAGTCAAGATTTTTGGGAACTGGTCGGAAGTATCGATTCGCTTTATCGCGTCCATCGACGTGCCTTAAAATTAGAAAAACCATCTATATAAACTTTTTGTGCTGGTCGTGTATACTTAAACATAAGATGTATAAGGGTGGACCCAGTTACACGTCGCAATCTGCGAAAATCATTCGGTACGCAGGCTTACTGGTGCCTATTATTCTCGTTCTCTATGGGCTCTGTATTCAGGCAGGGTTGGTCAGTTCGATACAATACCTTAATGATGTGAGCTTTTTTGCGTTAGCTTTTTGGTTGATTGTTTTAGGTGTTATTCAATTTCTGTCTCCAAGTCGTACCAAGCTTGATTCGGCCTTACGGCTTATAGCGTACCATCTCCTTGCGGCCGGATATTTACTATTCGTCTTTGGTATTGCAACCCCGTTTGCGGCTTTTTGGATATTGCTGCTACTGGCCTCCAATACTTATTTTTCAAGGGACGGCCTCAACCTTAGTATTTTGTGGTTTGTGGTTGTTGTAGCCATCGATATCTCGTTTTGGCATAACATTAGTGCAACAATTGTCGCCTATGACCTTGTCACGCTTATCGCCATCATTCTGAGTGGCCTTGTCACGCTTAGCTTGTCGCTTGCTCAAGAAGTAGACCATACGGCGCTTTCTAAAAGTAAGCAACAGGAGAGCCTGCAACGAGATAGGGTTCTTACGATTGTCAATAATCTGGCGGACGCAGTACTCAGCACTGATATGAATGGTGTCATTCGAGTTTATAACGCCGCTAGTTTAAACCTGCTTGATACAAACGATAGCCTAAATGGTCGATATATCGACGATCTCCTTAAACTGGTTGATCAATCTGACAAACCAGTTAGTTTATTTAACCAATTCAAAACAGCCAAGGGGGCGTTCACGCGCGACGACCTCAATTATGTTTATGATGACGGAGAAGAAATTCGCCTTGAAATAACCTACTCACCAATTCGCAGTAGCTACAGTCGTTCTAAAAAGAGCGAAACCCATGATGGTTACATTGTTATTATGAGAGACATCACAAAATCCAAGAGCCTCGAGGAAGAACGCGATGAATTCATCAGCGTCATCAGCCATGAGCTTCGGACACCGATTACTATCGTTGAAGGTACTATCTCAAATGTCCAGGTGATGATGGAGCACCCCGATGCCACCCATCTGATGCTAACGGATGCGATGACGATGGCCCATGATCAAATTGTCTACTTGGCCCATATGGTGAACGACCTGAGCACCCTATCCAGGGCAGAGCGTGGGGTGGCTGATACGCCCGAAGATATTGACGTCCGCGAACTAATACATAAATTACATGACGAATATAACAAAGAAGCCACCGAAAAAGGTCTGCATCTTAACCTAGATATTGATGGCTCGCTTGGTCATGTCTATACCAGTCGGCTGTATTTGGAAGAAATGCTCCAGAATTTTATTACCAACGCAATTAAATATACCAAAACGGGGTCGGTGACTATCACTGTTAAACAAAAGCTTGGAGTAATGGAATTTACAGTCAAGGATACAGGTATTGGTATTAGTAAATCGGATCAGACAAAGATTTTCCAAAAATTTTATCGTAGCGAAGACTACCGTACGCGAGAAACCACCGGTACAGGCCTTGGGCTCTATGTCGCAACTAAACTCGCCCATAAAGCAGGTACGAAAATTAAGTTTACGAGCCGCTTAAACCATGGCTCGAAATTCAGTTTCACCCTGCCAGTTAAAGCGCAGTAGTAGCTATTCTTTGGCTGCGATAATGGGGGATAGATGTTGTTTTAGAACCGTAATAGGACGGCCTTTCCACATTACCTTATGGCGGAGATGGCGGTTAATACTAATCACTAGGATAACAAATTCCTGGGCAATAATAAGGGGCCATAGGATAACGCCAAGCCACCAACCTTCTTGTCGTACTTTATCAAGGTAGAGACTGTAGAGTGACCCATAGACACATAATTGCCACAGTGCCATTGTCTGCAGAATAGTCCAATCCGAGAATAAGCCAGCCACCAGCACTAAAGCAGGAAGATTCAATAGGAGTAAACCAACTAATGCCAAGAAGTAACTGGCAAAACGCCCGCCCAGAACTGGAAATAACAGCCGAATACTCGTCTCGACTTGTGACGACCATTTCTTCTCATAGCTTATCCCGAGCAGTGGCGTACTAATAATAAAACGATAGCTGTGTCGTGCCATCAGAGCCGCCGCGAGCTTCGCTTCGGGCTGAATGTCACGTTGGTACGGTTCGAAGCCGCCTAGGGCGTCGCGAAGGGTGTGACGATGAATCATCCAAGCGCTACTGGCGACCGCCGGAGCAGATGGACGATGCAGAATCAATTCCCAAAAATAACGTAAGGTTCCAAACAACACGCTACCACGCCAGCCGTCCTGACGCCATGGCAAAACGGATACCATCGAGACCTTCTCTTGTTGCGCGTACGCCACCAACTGGCCAATCGTATCGGGCATAATCTGCGTATCGACGTCGAGATAGAGCAGGTAGCTCCCGCTCGCCTCGTCAAGCAGTGCTTGCAGAGCATGATTTTTACCGAGCCAACCATCTGGTAGCGGCGAACCTTCCACAAAACGGACTCCAGCGTGGGCAAAGGCTTTGATAAGCGTTGAGGTATTGTCACCAGAACTGTCATCAAGTACGATAATCTCGAGTTTTGGATAACGACTGGCAATAACACGCTCCAAGCATTGTGTCATGGCGTGTGTCTCGTTGCGGGCAGGAATACAAACGCTAACGCTCGGCAAATCGTTCAACATACTCGGGGCACTCAGTAACTTTTTCATCTTGAAATTTTTGAAGGCAAACATCAGCTTCCAGGCAAAAAATACACTCACAAGAGTCAAGAGAATGAACACGCTATATAAGATAAGCTCAAGCATCTCCTCCATGATACCACGCTTGACGGAAGTCATAAGACCAGCTATAGTACTACTTGACAGTCTGCAACAGCAGGCTTTTTATATTGGGAGTAACTAAGTGGCAACCAAAGCAAAAAAATCCACCAAGAAAAAGGCGACACCCGCCAAGACAGTCTCGACTGTCACGCGTATTAAAGCCAGCGACTCCGCGCCAAGCAAACCAGTAGCACCCGCTGTAACGCCACAGACAAAAGCGCGTACTAAACGTGCCTCGGCCGTCTCGGCAAAGTCAGTATTTGCACCGTTAATTGCCGCCGGCACCTATTTCAAAGGCGCTTGGTACGAGCTACGTCAGGTAAGTTGGCCAAACCGCAAAGAGACGTGGAGCCTCACGGCTGCCGTTATGATTTTTAGCGCCTTCTTCATAGTACTCATCGTACTACTTGATGCGTTATTTAAATATTTATTTGAACTAATTTTAAAATAAATCCAGAAAGGATCTATTCATGGCAAATCGATACGACTCAACTAGACAATGGTACGCTATTCACACCTACAGCGGCTACGAGGAAAAAGTAGCCGATAGTATCCGCCAACGTCTTGAAGCTGTCGACATGGCAGATAAAATTTTCGACGTTATGGTACCAAAAGAGAAGCAGATCGAGATTAAAAACGGTAAACGTAAAGTCGTCGAGAAGAAAATTTTCCAAGGTTATGTCCTGGTTGAAATGAAATTGACCGACGAAACGTGGTACATTATCCGCAACACTCCTGGCGTGACGGGCTTTGTTGGGACTGGCACCGAGCCAACTCCAGTATCTGATAGCGAGATTAGCAAGATCAAGAAGCGTATGGGCGTCGAAGATCCAAAACATCACATCGACTTCAAAGAAGGCGAAGTAGTCAGCATTACCGATGGTCCATTCAAGGGATTTGACGGTTCAATTAGTGAAATTGACACCCAAAAAGGCAAGATCAAAGTCATGGTCAGTATGTTTGGCCGCGATACGCCAATCGAGCTTGACGCCCTGCAGGTAAGCAAAGTCTAATCAGCACTATGCGTGATACTAATAACGAAGTTATTACCGTCATCATCCGAACTGCCGAACAACCCCCTCGCATTCTTATAACGACCGAGGGAGAAGTACCTGTAGTAGAGGTAGAGACGGGCGACAGCCCAGAAACAACATTATACGCACTAGGTAAACAAGCTATCGGGCAGAACCTTTACGTTGATCGTGTACATCCCCATAGCCCAAACGGAAGAAAGTTTATAACAAAACCAGTCCATCCCGACACAATACCAAATGCCGGCTATACATGGACGGAAACTGACGCAAGCTAACACGTATAGGTTGATGTTACGGTCAATATCTGCTACAATACCCCAGTTACGCACTAAATATAGCTTCAAAAATATTTAGTTCAAAAGGAAAATTATGGCAAAAAAAGTTATTGGAAATCTAAAATTACGTATTCCTGCCGGTCGTGCGACCGCTGGTCCTCCAGTTGGCTCAACCTTGGGTCAATGGGGTCTAAACATGATGGATTTTATCAATCCATTCAACGCCGCAACCAAAGAGCTGATGGGTAAGGACGTTATCGTTCACCTGCAAGTATTCGAAAACCGAACCTTCGCCTGGAGGTCTTTAGGCCAACCAGTCGACGATTTGATCCGTGAAAAAGTCGGTATCAAAAAGGGGAGTGGCACGCCGCATTCTGAAAAAGTTGGTAAAATTACTCGGGCTCAACTTGAGGAAATTGCAGAACTTAAAAAAGACCAGCTTAATGCTATCGACATGGATGGCCGCGTGAAAGTTATCGCCGGTACCGCCCGTTCAATGGGTGTTGAAGTAGAAGGCTAGAACCTTTTTTACAAAAATTAAATACCGCACAGCAATGTGCGGCATTTTTTATTACGGGTGACGTCCGGTAGGGCCACTCCAAAATTGTTTTAGTGTAATCAATAAAAAATTTTAGGGGTAAACCGAACGTCAGGACCCGTGTAAATTACATAAGTCATGGCCTAGAAATGCTCGCGGATATGCGAATAACTGTAATCCCAATCGGCATTGGCCTTTTTGTGAGGATTAAAGATTCCGTCTGGATCAAAGATAGCCTTTGTCTCTTGGAATAATTTGACCATCTCTTTGCCGTACATTTCCTTAAGCCATGGACCGCGGACTAAACCGTCGTTATGTTCACCACTGAGGCTCCCTTTATATTTTAAAACAAGCTCGTTAACCTCCTTCATAGCCGGCATAATCTTTTTACGATCCCTTTTATCTTCCAGTTTCATAAGGGGTATGATATGGAAATTACCATCACCCATATGACCAGCGATGGTCGCAAATAATTTGTATTTTTTAATGATGGCACGCAGCTGAGGCAAAAATTCTGGCAAATACTCGGGATTAACCACTAAGTCATCAATAAAGGGCGCCGTGTGTTTGTCTTTCACTTTACTACGCAGTAATTGAAAACTATAGCGTCGCATAATCCAAAATTTTTCACTGGCACCTTCGGTGGGGTCTTCTTCGAAACCATTGATCTCGTAACGGGCTTTCAGGTGAGATAGCTCTTTATGGAGGGCTTTAATTTTGGCTCGAACTTCTGCTTCGGTCTCGCCGTTAAACTCAACCATCAGCACCAGCTTGGGAATGCCACGCAGCAGCTGCAAGCCATCGGGGATTAGGGTCAACAACAGATGAATAAACTTGACCGGTCCAAGCAAACGGAGAAAGCTTGGCATGAATCTGATACTCAGCCAAAGCGTCGCGTCATCAAAACTTTCGAAGGTTACAGGTTTGTGTTTAAGCACTGCTGGGATCAGTTCCCCCAAATCATCAATGTCATGCATGAATAACACCAAAAGACCCGAGTGCTTGGCGCGCTTGACAAGCTTTAAGGTACCCTGCGTGACAAAGCCGAGCGTACCCTGGGCACCAATAATAACCTGAGTTAGGTCAAAGATACCTGTTTCGCGGTCCCAAACATCCCACAAACGGTATCCAGTCGAGTTCTTGCTGACGTGCGGCTTGGCAGCCTTGATTTGATCGTAATGCTTTTCAATCAGTTCGAAAAGATCGCGATAGATCGTCCCCTCAAAGTCATCTTGAGCCATCTTGAGAATCAATTTGTCACGACTCAGCGGCTTTACTATTCGCTCAATGCCATCAGCAAATACAAACTTGAGTTCGGGTACGTAGCGTTCAGTTTTTCCATAGCGCAGCGACCGTTCGCCGCCACTGTTGTTATTGATAATACCGCCGATAGTACACATATCCCGACTGGCGGGATAACTTGGCAATTCGTATTCTCCGGTTAATTTATCGAAATCGCGGTAAAAAGCGCCCGGTTCCGAAGTGGCCCTATCGCCATCAACTGACAGGACTTTGGTCAAATATTTATTAAAATCAACAATAATCGAGTCGTTAATAGCGGCGCCGCTCATATCGGTTCCGCCGCCGCGAGCTGTTAACGATAGGCTAGGGATATCTTTTTTCTTTTCAGCGACGAGTTTGACGGCGGTAATCACATCGCCGATTGTTTTTGGAGCGATGACCAGCTGTGGCTGTATCTCGAACATTGATGCATCGTGCGAGTAGGTTTCAAGGGTTGCTTTGGAATCATCTATATCGCCACTGAATTTCCGGGTTTTTAATTGTGCCTTTAAGTCTTCCATAAGCTTTAGCATAATGCCTAGCTGCAAGATACGCAAACTAAAGTTATCTGGTCATCTGTCGGGGTTTATGCTATAGTATTGGGATAACAATCAATGTTGGGAGGCCGAGTCGGCCGTTACTACCACAGAAAGGGTTTATACCTATGGCTAAAAAAGCTGATTTGCTTGCACAAGCAACCACCCTTGGTCTTAAATTGACCGAGAAAAACACCATCGCCGAGATCGAAGCGGCCATCAAAGGCGTCGACACCGCCCCTGTCGCCGTTACAGCCGAAGAAGTCATTGAGACTCCTGTCGTTGAAGAAGTCAAACTCGCCAAAGCCGGCAAGCGCAGCGCTAAAGTCTTAGCTGAAGTTGAAGAAAAAGTCGAAAAAGAAGCCCGCAAAGAAGCCGGTGATACTTCGGCTCAATCCGAAGAAGCTGAGAACCGCGTCAAAGGCCCAAAGCCTGTCACGCGTCCCCTCATCGAACGCCGCGGCAAGGCCTATCGCAAAGCAGCTGAGCTTATCGAAAAAGATACTGTCTATTCACTGGCCGACGCCCTTGTCCTCGCGACAAAAACCAGCCCCAGCAAGTTTGACGCCAGCGTCGAAGTCCATGTCAAGCTCGGTGTTGACCCCCGTCAAGCCGACCAAAACGTGCGCGCCACCGTCAGCCTACCAAATGGTACCGGTAAGACAATCCGAGTAGCTGTTTTTGCCCCAGAGGCTGACCACGCTGCTGCGAAAAAAGCTGGTGCCGACATTATCGGAGACGAAACCTTCCTTGCCCAACTCGACAAGCAAGAAATCAACTTTGATATCTTAATTGCTACCCCACAATACATGCCGCGCCTTGGTAAATACGCCCGTTTGCTTGGTCCACGTGGGCTGATGCCTAATCCTAAGAGCGGCTCTGTTGCGACCGACGTTGCCAAAGCGACACTCGAAGCAAAAGCTGGTAAAGTCGAATACCGCGTCGACAAACAGGCGATTGTTCACCTTTCAATCGGTAAAGTGAGTTTCGGTTCGAGGAAGCTTGCCGAAAACGCCAAAGCATTCTTCGATAGCCTCCAAAACCAAAAGCCAGCCGGTCTTAAGTCTGCCTACGTCAAATCAACCAGTATCAGCACCACCCAAGGTCCTGGTATTAAAGTTGAAAACGTCGTCAGCTAATTAATCCGTCAATAATTTAAATACCGCCCTCTAATAAGGGCGGCATTTAAATTTATAACTGTATAATAGTCGGCAGGGTGGGTGAACGTTAATAGTTTATCCCTTTATTGTGCGTGGAGGCATAATGACCATAACCGCGAATGCGGTACCAACGCCCTACGAAGATCTGCTACGGCTGATTCTCGAAACGGGTGCGCCCAAAGGTGACCGCACGGGCACGGGAACACGTTCCCTGTTCGGCCGCCAGATGCGTTTCAATCTGGAGGCAGACGGCTTCCCGCTCATTACCACCAAGAACGTTCCTATTCGCCTAGTCGCAGAGGAGCTATTCTGGTTTCTGCGCGGAGAATCCAACGTTCGATCGCTTCAGGCGCGCAACGTCTCTATTTGGGACGAGTGGGCCGACGAAAACGGCGATCTCGGACCGGTCTACGGAGTGCAGTGGCGCTCGTGGCCGACACCAGACGGCGGGCATATCGACCAGATTTCTAAGGTAGTCGAACAGTTGGTAACAAACCCTGATTCGAGACGGCACATCGTCTCGGCCTGGAACGTCGCCGAAATAGACAGTATGGCTTTACCGCCGTGCCACTTGCTATTCCAGTTCTATGTGGCCGACGGCAAACTCAGTTGTCAGCTCTATCAGCGCTCGGCCGACATGTTCCTCGGTGTGCCGTTCAATATCGCGTCCTACGCGCTGTTGACTCACATGGTGGCGCAACAAGTCGGGCTTGAGGTTGGCGAGTTCATCTGGGCAGGTGGAGACTGTCACATCTACGACAACCACGTCGACCAGGTGCAATTACAACTGTCCCGCAAGCCTTTCCCGTATCCGACATTGAGCTTGAAGAAGGCACCGTCTATCCTCGAGTATCAACTGGGTGACGTTGAGGTGCTCAAATACCTTCGCCATCCGGGAATCAAGGCAGATATTGCGGTCTAAAGGGGCAAACATAATCACGCCCGATGAGTCGGCTCGATGAACTTCACGTTCGTCGCTGGCTCATCGGGCCAACTCATTTTTGATTAATTGAATTTATTTGATACAGTAGGTGATAGTTATGGGAGTTTATAGCAATATCGAAATTAAAGCCGCGATTGCGGATGGCACGATTGTATCAGTGCCTTACAATGAGGGCCATGTGTCCGAAGCCAGCCTCGACTTTACACTGGGTTATTATTTTTATAAACAAGAGTTCGAAGAGGACGCCCGTGTCTATAATCCATTTGACGAAAGTGAAGTAACGCGTTACTTCAAGGGACCCCTCGAAGCAGTCAAACATAAAGATTGGTGTGCCAAGAATGGCTATAAGTTATTTGCAAATATNNGGCGCCAGTGAAGTCAAATCACGTAGTAGTTGGGGACGAAATGGCGTTGCCGTCTGTTTCGATGCCGGTTGGATTGACCCAGGGTATATCAATCGGATTACACTCGAAATTTATAATCTTAACCAACACGAATCGGTCGTATTGCCAGTCGGCGAACGGGTCGGCCAACTAATCTTTCATCACACCGGTCCCGTTGACGGCGATTATAGTGATGGACGAAACGGAGTCAGCGGTAAATACCAACATACGGCCGACCTTGACGAACTCATCCGCACCTGGTCACCGGAACAAATGTTGCCGCGGGCCTATAAAGACAAGCGAGTGACTCAACCAACTATCACTGGACTGTCTGCAGGCACAAAATAGTGACCGATGGATTGTTTGTCGCGATTGAAGATGGCGACGGTTCGGGCAAGGGTACGCAGTCAGAACTTCTGCGCGAGCATGCTGGCAATACGCTCGGCAAGCATGTTTTAAAAGTAAGCTTTCCACGCTACGGAGAGCAGTCTGCCTATTATGCGAGCGAATACCTGAACGGTTCCTATGGCACGGCCGACGAAGTTCCGGCCGACCTAGCAAGTCTGACGTATGCCCTCGACCGTTTTGCTGCCAAAGATGATATCGAAGCGCAACTCGCACTGCCTGGCGGACTTGTCATCGCCGATCGTTACGTCGCTTCGAACCTTGCCCATCAGGGTACGAAGTTCGGGGATACAACCAAACGTCAAGCGTTTTATGAAAGAATGATGGCAACTGAATACGAAATTCTTGGCATACCGAAACCGTCGATAAATATAGTCTTAATTATGCCAACGAATCTTGCGCAGGCTAACGTTGACAAAAAAGACGCTCGTTCGTATACAAAGAATAAACGCGATATTCACGAAGCTGACGCCTCACATCTCGACCGCGCTAAAGCAAATTATGAAGAGTTATGCCATCTTTATCCGGACGAGTTTACGTCGGTGCAATGCGTTGATAGTAGCGGCGCTATGCGATCGATTGAAGATATTCAACGCGAAATTCGAACTATATTGAACTTTTAAAAATAACTGGTTGAGAGACAACCTAGAGCGGCCGATAGTTCGCGTAGTATGAGCGTGCCCCGGGATACAAGGCGGCTGAATGATTTCCGACCGAACACATTTCTGGTTCAATCAAACCCGAGACGAGATTACCGAGACTGCTGCTTGGCTCCATAAGCACATTGTGTGATGGCTTCATGAGGCCGTCGGCGTCTTTAATTAATTGCATTCGCATAATTTCTGTAGCCGATTGGGCTAGGTCAATCACAAAACAGTCGCGCTGTACCACCACAAGATTACCATCTTCGGCAATGTCTTTTTTTCGCACGACAATGAGCGCCTCGCAGCGTTGATCGGTCGTCGAGAAGTAGTGCCGGGGGGAACCATCAAGCTTCCGCAGACCGGTAAGGGCATCGGCCACGCTGTTGTCCATTTCGGTAGTTTCATCCCATATGAACGGGTTGGTCTCCTTGGCAAGTTCAACCGAGCCAAGACTTGGCTGTCGCCTCAGTAGTTCAAGCAGTTCGGCTTGGTTGGCGGTTCCCTGACACGCCTTGACGAATAACTCGGCCGACCTATCGTCACAGTCTTCCGGAATATGTTTACCGTCGTTATTTTCCAAGCGCCTAAAGAAAGCATTGTTGATCGCCACCTGTAGTAGATCGACGACCACCTCAGTCGGCGGACGTTCGTCGAGGCTTGCGAGGTTGAGGTCGAAGCGGTCGGCGAGCGCCATCTGAGCCTGTCGTGAATAGCCGACTCGATTGCCGCCTATCTCGAGAGAATAGGGATTGAGTGGCGTTGGTGAATAAAGCGGCCGAAAATGATCGTTCATGATCTCCGGATCGGTCGTTATATATTGCTGGCTCTCCGTCGTCCCTTTCAAAAAGGCAAAGAAGGCGTTGGGCTCTCGGTGGGTTACTGACGTCATAATCGATAGCAACTATAGCACAGAAATTTAGTTTAGTCCATAGCCTCGACACCGTCAGGCAGCGGCTTCAAGGCTGACGGTACGCCCAATCGCCGGTTACAATCACAATCGGCGTAGGTAATATTGACAACCACTGAGTACATTTGTTATACTCCCATGAGACATCACCAAAGACAGTAGCCGTGCTTAGCACTTAATTCGCTACCGAGGATTATGTAAAACATACATTTTTCGATATAAGTCTTTGGCAGTGCGAGATCCAAAGACTTTTTCTTTTGCTCAAATTGCCCGTCTGGAACATTTACAATTTGGTCGAATACAACAACTAAAGAAAGGACTTTTATGGCAATTACCCGCGATAAAAAGAACACTTCGGTTGCGGAATTAGTGACGTTATTTGCAGATGCTAAGGGTGCCGTAGGCGCAGCCTACACCGGTCTTAGTGTCGCCGACATGCAAGAACTTCGCGCGAGTGCCAGGGAAGCAGACGTACTTATCAAGGTGGTTAAAAACCGTCTTGTCCGTGTTGCTCTGAGCCAAAACGAGAAGTTTAAAGCGGCCGACACAAGCTTGTTAACAGGACAATTAGTTTACGCTTTTTCTAGCGTTGACGAAGTTGCCCCTGCGCAAATTTTGGCTGCCTTCGGAAAAAAACACCCAGAACTTCAATTGATTGCTGGTTTTGATGGATCAGGGGCGTCACTTGACACTGCTACCGTTAAAGCACTGGCTGAACTTCCAACCAAGGATCAACTCCGTGGTCAGGTCGTCAGCGTGCTTGCAGCACCTCTTACAAGGTTCTTGGGCGTTGCAAACGGTGCACAACGTGGCTTTGCGCAAGTTTTGTCACTCCGCGCCGAACAAATCTAATTTTGTAACCATTTTTAATTAATAAAAGGAGATATCACAATGGCTGATACTGAAATCACTCTGACTGCTGGTCAGAAAAAAATCGTTGATGAACTCAACAAACTCTCAGCTCTCGAGCTGAGCCAAATCGTTAAGCACCTCGAAGGCGAGTGGGGCGTTAGCGCCGCTGCTCCTGCTGCTGCCGTTGCCGCACCTGCCGGCGAAGCCGCTGCTGCTGCCGACGAAAAAACCGAATACACCGTCACGCTTGCTGAAGCTGGTGTTCAAAAAGTAGCTGTCATCAAGGCAGTTAAAGAAATTACCGGACTTGGTCTTGGTGAAGCTAAAGCTATCGTTGACGGCGTGCCTGCACCTGTCAAAGAAAAAGTTAGCAAAGACGAAGCTGAAGCTGCCAAAAAACTGCTTGAAGAAGCAGGCGCAACTGTCGAACTTAGCTAATTTCAACAGATATTCGACCATTTCTTGTAAATTGTTAGCAAAATACCGTCCCTTTAGGTGGACGGTATTTTGTTTTAATAAAATCTACAACGGTTTTTAATCTACCCCATAAAATCGTGTGGAAAAGTAGACAAAGATTGACAACACGATAGTTGGTTGGTATATATAGGGGTGATACAACTACAAAAATAGACAAAAGGAAATTGCGAGTTACCATGTCTGAATTACCAGAAAAACAAGTGAAGCGGTTGCATTCTCTTATTCAAGAGGCTGAAACCAACCTAGCCGCCGCCAAAGAGCTGCTGATTAGTATTATCGGCGAAGACGGCACCGTCCTGACGCCCCGCACCAGTAACCCCGAGGATCTCGGTGGCAAAGTCGTCGAAGGCATTTTTGACGGACAAAAAATGGCCGGCCCTGACGGCAAGGAATACCCCGTACCCGCCAACTATGCCAGTAAGTCAAAACTTGTCGAAGGTGACATTATGAAACTAACGATTGCTGACGACGGCAGCTTTATCTATAAGCAAATTGGTCCAACCGAGCGCAAGCAGATTATTGGCACCTTGGTCCAGCATGATGGCGCCTATTACGTTGAAGCCAACGGACGTGAATACCGCATCCTATTAGCCAGNNCTCGTCTTTGGCGAGCTTTTTTTGTATTGCACAAACAAAACAATAGCAGTATAGTAAAACCATCACATGAGGTGAAAAACAAACAGGTGGGAAAAAGGGAGAGAAAACGTGGCTAAACTTCATTTTAAGTATGGTGCGATGAACAGCGGTAAGAGCGACACGCTTATTAAAACTGCTTTTAATTACATCGAGCGTGGACTCAACATTGTCACACTGAAACCGAGTGTTGACACCAAAGGAGATAGATTTATCGTAGCAAGAGGTGGCGCAAAGCGTGCCGTCGATATTTTGGCGACGCCAGACACCAACCTGAATGAGGCAATACAAGCATACAAGAAAAGTATTAACCCAGAAAAACTCAATTGTATCCTTATTGATGAAGCTCAGTTTCTCAGTAGAGATCAAATCAATCAATTGTTTGACACGGCGAAAATAGACGACATATCGGTGATTGCCTACGGCCTCCGCGCCGACTTCCGAACTGACCTCTTTCCTGGTAGTAAGCGACTATTTGAGCTGGCCGATAATATCGAAAAACTCCCGACCATGTGTGGGTGCGGGTCACAAGCTGAGTTTAACTGCCGCAAGCAAGGCAACAAATATGTATTCGAGGGTGAGCAGGTAGCGATAGACGGCGAAGAAGCCGTCACTTATGACTCCCTTTGCGGTGGATGTTACACCAAAGAAAGAGGTCCGATTTTAGCCTAAAACACAACAACCAAACATACAAAACAAGCGTATACTAATAAAAGAAAAAGGGGAGAAACAAACAGTGAGTAAAGCGTTGTACCGCAAATATCGCAGTAAATCACTCGAAGAGGTCATTGGCCAACGCCATGTGACTGATATCTTAGCGAATGCAATCAAACAAGGTCGTATCTCTCATGCCTATCTGTTCACTGGTCCACGCGGCGTCGGCAAAACCTCTATCGCTCGTATTTTGGCACACGCCATCAACAATCTACCATACGATGAAGAACACATGCACCTTGATATTATCGAAATCGACGCAGCTAGTAATAATGGTGTCGAAGATGTCCGTGACCTGCGCGAAAAAATTCAAATTGCGCCCGTATCTGCCAGCAAAAAGATCTATATTATCGACGAAGTTCATATGTTATCTAAGGCCGCTTTTAACGCCTTACTCAAAACACTCGAGGAACCACCCGAACACGTTGTGTTTATCCTGGCGACAACCGATGTTAATAAGATCCCGGCCACTATTATTAGCCGCACTCAACGCTTTAGTTTCCGATCAATCAGCACCATAGACGCTGTTAAGCACCTCAAACACATCGCCGAGTCCGAAAAGATTAAGATCAGCGACGACGCCCTTGAGCTTATTGCCGAGAGGGGGGATGGAAGCTTCCGTGACAGCATCAGCTTGTTAGACCAACTTGCCAGTCTGGCTGATTCCAAGACGGGTATTACCACCGAACTCATAGAAACATCGATTGGCTTGGCTCCAAAAAACATCATCAATCAGCTGCTGGGCGCGGTTGAAACCCATGCTATACCAGAGTTGGTTAAAATCTTGGACGAAGCCTTCGATCAGGGTATTAACGGTGTCGTTTTATCACAACAATTAACACTCAGTGTCCGCAACCTTATTGTCGACAAACCACAACTTCTTCCACTACTTGATAGCCTGCTGGATGTAGCCAAGAGCAGTCAACCGAATCTTAAACTTTTGAGTGTCCTCGGCAGTGCGGCCGCCCCAAAACAAATCATCAAATCCGTTGCCCTCGCCACACCTATCTTGGAAGTTGTGGCATCTATCGCTGAGCTTGAAAAGCAAGCGACGCGCAAAAAGCCGAAAGAGTTGGTAGATAGTAGGGCGGAGATAGTAGGTAGTGAAGCTAGTCGCAATAAAGCCGCTGATTTTGACCTGGTCAAGCTAGTTGAATACGCCCGCCAAAACTACATCGCTCTTTACAGCGTCCTTTCAAAAGCGACCTTTGTACTGGAAGGTACCAACCTGACGCTCTATGCCGGCAATAAGTTTTATAAGAAAAAACTTGACGACACAAAGTATAACGCCCTCATCCATACATGTTTGCACGAGGTAGGAGTTTATGGACTAGATATCCACATTATACCCACAGGCGCTCCGCTGAAAGATAGCCAAGCGGCCGCGGTTGCTGTTATTATGGGCGGAGGAGAAGAGGTTTCCGTAGAAACCAGTTAGAGGAAATGGCAACACGAGAGGTACTAGCGGGTAAACTTCCGCCTCAAAATATTGACGCCGAGAAAAGTCTTCTGGGCGCTGTTTTGATTGACGAGGAGACGCTAGCCGATATCTCGGAGCATGTCACGCCAAAAGATTTCTACGACAAACGTCATGCCATTATTTACGCCGGCATGATGCGGCTCTACGAGAAACATAAACCAGTTGACCTGCTGACGCTTACCGACGAACTGAAACGTAAGAATGAGGTCGAAATAATTGGTGGATCGGCTTATCTGACCGAGCTGACAAATTACGTTCCGACTGCTGCCCACGCCGAAGCTTATGCCGAGTTAGTTGCTCAAAAAGCCATCAGACGACGTTTAATCAAGGCCAGTGGTGAGATCTCTGAACTTGGCTATAATGAAGAGACAACAACCCAAGAACTGCTCGAAAAAGCCGAAGCCGAGTTATTTTCCGTCAGTGATCAAACTCTCAAACAAGACTTGGTAAGTATTGAGAGTATTTTGACTGAAAGTTTTGACCGCATGGAAGAACTGCATCGCAATAAAGGCTCGCTTCGAGGTGTCCGGACTGGCTGGCGTGACCTCGATAATATAACGGCTGGTTTGCAACGAAGCGATCTCATTATTCTCGCCTCGCGTCCTGCCATGGGTAAGACAACTCTCGTGACTAACCTTGCATACAACGTTGCAACCGTCGCTAAGCAACCAGTCTTGTTCTTTAGCCTCGAGATGAGCAAAGAGCAATTAGTCGACCGTATGTTGTCTGATGCATCAGGAGTTGACGCCTGGAATATTCGTACCGGCAATTTATCAGACGACGATTTTAGTAAACTATCCGAAGCGATGGGTGAGATGGCCGAAGCGCCAATCTATATCGACGATACACCAGGTGTCAGTATCCTTGAGATGCGTACGAAAGCCAGACGCGCTGCCCACGAACAACCACTCGGACTTATTATCGTTGACTACTTGCAACTCATGCAATCAAGTAGACGGAGTGACGGTAACCGCGTCCAAGAAGTAAGTGAGATATCACGTGGCCTCAAGCTTATTGCTCGTGAACTGAACGTACCCGTCGTCGCGTTGAGCCAACTTTCGCGTTCAGTCGAATCACGCAGTCCCCAAATCCCACAACTTGCCGACCTGCGCGAATCAGGATCAATCGAGCAAGACGCCGACATCGTTATGTTTATCTATCGTGAGGCATATTATAATCCCGAGACTGAACGCGAGAACATTACAGATCTACTGATCGCTAAACACCGTAATGGTCCAACTGGAAAAGTCGAGTTATACTTCCACCCTGAGCGTCTGCGTTTTATGTCGCTTGACCGCAAGCACGACGCATAGGCGTGATATAATCAAAGGTACTTATGGGTATTGATGTTACTTCCTTTTACACCTATCGCTGGCGCTACTGGATAGGCTACGGTTTTATCGGCGTCCTGTTGGTTGGCTTGTTTGTTTTTGCCGGATTATATGTGCCCGGTGGAATCTCCACCCAAGAAATGGAGTCGGTAGTCAAAAATTCGACTATTTCTTTGACAGACATGCATAGCCTGGCGGTAACCAACTTGCCATATCATATGTTGCAGCGGGTAAGTATTGCTATTTTTGGTGTGAGCGACTTTAGTATTAAGTTACCGTCACTCATCTTGGCATTGGTTTCGGCTATTGGGTTGATAGTTTTATTACGTCGTTGGTTTCGACCTAATATAGCTTTCTTAGCCTCTGTTATAGCGATAACAACCGGTCAATTTCTGTTTATCGCCCAAAGTGGTACTCCCGACATTCTGTACGTACTGTGGGCCGTGTGGTTGTTGCTCCTGGGGACGCTCATTGCCAAACGATCTCAACCGCGAACGCTATGGAAAGTGCTGTTTTTTGTTGTCTCCGCCCTAAGCCTATATACACCACTGAGCATCTATGCACTGGTTGCACTCAGCTTAGCTGCGGTCCTCCATCCTCATCTTCGCTATATTATTAGACAACTCTCAAAACGAAAGCTGGCCGGTGCCTTTGCGTTGGGTGTTATAATCATCATTCCGCTCGCGCTCGGAGTCATTAAATCCCCAGAACTAGGCCTGACAATCCTGGGAATACCGTCCGGGTGGCCGATCGTAAGCACAAATCTGCTGGTGCTAGTGCAGCAATACCTGGGATTTGCCCTCCCAAGTAGTACGGGTCTTATGACACCTGTTTTTGGCCTTGGATCGATGTTGATTATAGGTTTTGGAGTCTATAAACTTATTCGCACGCGCCAAAGTACGCAAAGCTATATTGTTATTATTTGGTTGCTCTGTTTAGTACCGATTCTCATTACCAATCCACTCTTTACAAGTGTGACATTTTTACCGCTGGTACTACTGCTCGCCACCGGCCTCAGTAGCTTACTCGGCTACTGGTACAGTCTCTTTCCCCGTAATCCTTACGCCCGCATAGCGGGGCTTATTCCACTTGTTGTATTGGTTGGCGCACTGGTATTTACCGGCCTTGAACGCTATGTCTATGGCTACTATTATGATCCGCAAACAGTATCAAATTTCTCACAAGACCTGTCGCTTTTACCGAAAGATACAAACCACTTAGTTGTGACGACTGGGCAATTACCGTTTTATCAAGTCGTGGGAACTCACCGCAAAGGCCTAAGTGTATCGACCAAACCATCGGGGGATGCGTTCACGGTAACATTCGCTGCTAAAAACAACATCGATGCGAAGTATAGGATTGATCGAATTATTACATCGACAACCTACCTGAACGCCGATCGCTTTTATGTCTACAAAAAGATAGTCGAGTAACGTATACTTAAGGTTGATACTACACAGGGGGAATAACTATATGGCATTTGACCAAGTAAAGATGTTGAATAAACTGCGCAAAGCGCAAAGTGAACTAAAAAAAGAAATCGTTGAAGTTGAAGCTGGCGACGGCGCTGTTGTTGTCCAAGTGACTGGCGAACTGAAGATTAAAAGTGTCAAGATCGACCCAGAACAAGTTGATCTTGAAGATATTGCCGAACTCGAGCACTGGATTGAAATCGCTGTCCGCGATGGTCTCGCTAAAGCCCAAGAAATTGCCGCTGAAAAAATGAAACCACTTATGGGTGGGTTGGGCAGCCTCGGGCTCTAGGTCAACTGTGGCACAATTACTTCCATCAGCACTTGTAGCCGCTATCGATGAGCTTGGGAAATTGCCTGGCGTCGGAGCGCGCACCGCAGAGCGATATGCGTATTTTTTACTTCGAACCGAGGAGCGTACCAGCGAAAAACTAGCAGCTGTCATTGCCCAGTTGCATAGGGGCGTCAAAAACTGTCCAATCACTTTTGCGCTGATTGATGCAGACGAAGACATCTCGAGTCTGTATAGCGATCCCGGGCGAGACAAAAAACTCATTGCCGTCGTCGAGGAACCGCTTGATATCATCTCTTTAGAGCGTACCGGCCAATTTAAAGGTACTTACCATGTCCTGGGTGGCGCAATCAGTCCGATTGACGGCATTGGCCCAGAGCAACTACACATTCCAGAACTATTGAAGCGCTTGACCGAAGATGAAGTGGAAGAAGTGATTGTTGCTACCAATGCCAGCGTCGAAGGAGAGTCGACAGCTTTATTCTTGAAACGCCTTATTACCGAAGCTGGCATTGAAGTAAAGTTAAGCCGCCTTGCCCGCGGTATTCCTGTCGGTGTCGACCTGGAGTATGCCGACCAAATTACTTTGACCCATGCTCTCGAGGGACGACGCGAACTATAGTGTCTACTTTGCAATAACTCTCTATCAGCAAAACTAGCTTTGTGGCTTGTCGCCTCAACCCTCCACTTCTGTTACAATGATAAGAATGTTTGACATCGCAAAAGAACTCATTGATGAGGCAAAAAAAATTATCGTTATCCAAGCTGAAAACCCCGATGGGGACTCGCTTGGCAGCGCCCTAGCACTTGAGGAAATTCTTGGCGACCTAGGTAAGGAAGTATCCTTGTATTGTGACGTTGAGATTCCGAAATACCTCCGCTATATCACTGGCTGGGATCGCGTAGCGCAGTCGTTCGATACCACTGCTGACCTGGCGATTATTGTCGATACGACAAGCGAGACGTTGATAGGCAAAGCTTTGTCTATGCCTGGCGTGCGCCACTTTTTGGAAAGCCATCCGGTGCTTGTCATCGACCATCACATCGAGACACCCTCGACGCTCAGTTTTGACCACACGCTCATCGTGAAAGAAGCAGTTTCGGCTACCGAGGTCATTTACAATATTGCCTCGACACATGGCTGGACAATCAACCAACAAGCCGCCGAAAATATGTTGGTGGGATTACTGTCTGACAGCCTGGGCCTGACCACTCAAAATGTCAATGAATCAGCCTACACGGTTGCCGGTAAATTGGTCGGACTTGGCGCTGCTCCATCGATCATAGAGACACGTCGTCGTGAATTTATGAAAAAATCACCTGAAATCCTAAAGTATAAAGGGGTCCTGATTGAAAGAATCGAATACCTCCTGGACGGCAAACTAGCCTTGATTCATATTCCCTGGGAAGAAATCCAGCAATATAGCGACCAGTACAACCCGAGTGTCCTGGTGCTTGACGAAATGCGTCTCGTGGAAGGCGTCGAAATTGGCGTTGCCATTAAAACCTACCCCGACGGGAAACTGACAGGTAAACTGCGGAGCAACTCACCTATATCGGCAACGGTGGCTGGTTTTTTTGGCGGTGGCGGTCACCAATATGCAGCCGGCTTTCGTGTCTATGAATCTCTTGATACAATAATTCCAGAACTATTAACCGCTACTGAAAAAGCACTCAGAGATATAGAAAATGACCCTCAAACTACATAACACACTGACCGGTAACACCGACGACTTTGTCTCGCGAGAGCCAAACAAAGTCAGCCTTTACACCTGTGGGCCAACAGTTTACGACTACTTGCACGTCGGTAACTGGGCGGCCTATATATATTGGGATATCCTTGTGAGGGTACTCGCAGCTAACGACTTCGCAGTGGACCGCGTCATGAACATCACCGACGTCGGTCATTTGGTCAGCGACGCCGACGAAGGCGAAGATAAACTAGAAAAAGGTGCCCAACGTGAAGGCAAAACCGCCTGGGAAGTGGCCGATTTTTACAGCCAAGATTTCTTGAAGAATAGCGACCGCCTTGGCCTGGTGACACCTCAACATATTGCCAAAGCGACCGATTTTATTCCCCAACAACTCGAGCTTGTCCGTACTCTGAAGGCCAAGGGGTTTACCTACCAAATTGACGACGGTATTTACTTTGATACCAGTAAGTTTCCGACCTACGCCGATTTTGCCCACCTCAATCTTGAGGCACTGCAAGCAGGCGCCCGCGTTAAGTTCAACCCCCAGAAGCGCAACCACAGCGACTTTGCGCTGTGGAAGTTTACACCAGCTGGCGAGAAACGCGACATGGAATGGCAGACGCCAAGTGATTTGCTCGAGGCACGACGGGTGGCGACGAGCGGGGCTGCACCCGATTCTGCGGACGCCACAAGCGGACGAGAATCAGGGGCGGACTCGTCGACAGGACCCGCATCTGTCATGGGCTTTCCCGGTTGGCACCTCGAATGCTCGGCAATGGCAATGAGTATTTTGGGCGAGACACTCGACATCCACACGGGTGGTATTGACCATATCCCCGTACATCATACCAATGAGATTGCTCAGTCCGAGGCAGCGACAGGTAAACGTTTCAGTAATTACTGGCTTCACAACAATCACCTCAAAGTTGACGGTACGAAAATCAGCAAATCGCTTGGTAATGGCTATACTCTCGACGACCTAGAGAAAAAAGGCTTTATGCCACAAGATTATCGAATGTTCGTTCTTCAAAGTCATTATCGAACCGAGGGCAACTTTACTTTTGATAATTTGACTGCCGCCAAAAATCGCCTCCACAACTGGCACAATAGTGCGGCTCTGCGCCATCAAATACACGACACCCTGCACGACGATGACAACAGGGGAGTGGACGATAAGGCAGTATCACTATACGCGACATCACGGGCGCTAGTAGAGGCCTTAAGTAACGACCTGGGCACGCCTGAAGCGCTCATGATCATCGATGAGGCCTTTTCGCGACTGGCAAGCGCAAAACTTGAGAGTATCCACCGACACGCTCTAGTTGAGCTCCTCGAGACCATCGACGATACGCTCGGTCTTCAACTGCTAGGTAACAGCCCGGATATATCCGACGACGCGAAGCGACTTATTATTAAGCGGACTCAGGCACGCAACAACAAAGACTGGTCACAATCCGATACACTCCGAGACGAGCTACTCGATCAAGGTATTATTATACGTGACACACTGGGCGGCAGTGTTTGGGAATACGCCGCCTAGACTGACTCTTCGCCTTGAATTTTTTTCAGCAGTTTACTAAAAGGTAAAGTACTTTTTGTACGGTTGCGCTTGGCTCGCTTGAAATACTCTTCCATCAATACCTTGATGGATCCAGCGATCGGAATCGAAATAATACCGCCTGCGATACCGAATAAATAAATCCCGATTGTGACCGAGCCAAGAATTGCCAGGGCTGATAAGTCAATACGTTTTGATTGAATCTTTGGTGAGATAAAGTTGGCTTCGACTTGTTGATAGATGATGAAGAAAATAAGAAAAACCAGCGCAGCAGTTAGATCATTAAAAACGAGTACAAGGCTGACTAAAATGGCGCCAATCATAGCACCGAACATAGGTATCAGCGACAGTACAAATACAATCGCCGCAGCTGGAAGAGAAAAGTTTGCTGGAACGTTAAAGATAAAACTCAAAACAAACACGACAAGCCCCGCCACTGAACCGGCAATGGCCGACACCGAAAGTTGACCTGTCACGTATCCAGTTACGACACTATACATTCGTTGGACGATTGCCCGATGATACTCCATACGTTCCTGGTCGTTATACACGCCCCATATCCGTTTCATCCAGACTGGACCCTCTATAAGCATCAGGAAGGCGAGTACTAGAACAAGAATTGTTGACGTGACAGTGAAGAAGAACGATCCTATCACTGATACGAGATTTGTTCCTACCGTCTGAGCAAGGTAAGATGCGCTCTGTTTGATTGACTCAAGTGCACTGTCAACCTGCGGACGGAGTTGATAATGATCAACAAATGCGTTGAGCCCCTTATACTGATTGGTTGCACCATTAACGAGTGTTGGAATGGTCTCAGCGACTTTAGCGGTTTGCTGTACGATAGGCGGCACGACCAAAAATACAAACATACCAAGAATAGCAATCACCGCAATATAAGCCAATGCCGTTCCAGCAACACGACTTTTACCAGGGAGGACGCGAGCAAGGCGGTTGACCGGTGGATTAAGCGCCAATGCCAAGAAAAAAGCTGCACTAAGAATAATAAGGGCTGTTTTAGCACTATATAATGCGATTGCGACAACCGCAAAACCTATAACCACTAACCAAAACCGGACGAACGTTCGAGTATCTATTTCAATTTTTACTTTCATATTGGGTATTATACACTCTTTTAGGCACGATACGGTAGTAATTTGCCATAATAAACTCGATAATCCGATGGACTTTGACAATTTTCACTACACAATGTATAGTATAAAGTACTATGGTAGCAACAAAAACGACAGTCGGTTGTGTTAAGGCAGCCACGGAAATACTTGGCGATAAATGGACACCACAGCTTTTGCGGTTCTTTATTAATGAGGAAAAAGTCCGTTTTTGTCAGCTGCAAGACTTGGCGGCTGGCATAAATCCCCGTACGCTCTCAGCGCGACTTGATAATCTTGAACACGAAGGCATAGTTAAAAGAATCGCGACAACTAGCGTGACGCGCTGTGAATACAGCCTCACCAAAAAAGGGCGCGACTTGATGCCAATCATCTTTGACATGGAAGCTTGGAGTAAACAATATGCTCCTTTACACGCCCAGGTCTAAGGTATTTATCAGACTCGATGTATAATATACATATATGAGAGTATTAATTGTCGAAGACGAGCATAAGATCGCCAGAGCTCTAAAAAAAGCACTCGAACAAGAAAGTTACGCTGTTGATATATCGTACGATGGGGATCATGGGTACGCCATGGCGACGACAGAGCCATACGACGTTGCCATTATAGACCGGATGATCCCTGGGGAATACAATGGTCTTGCTATCGTTAAAGCCATGCGTGAGGCAAAAATCCACACCCCAGTAATTTTACTGACAGCTATGAGTAGCGTCCACGATCGCGCCGAGGGCCTCGATGGTGGGGCCGATGATTATTTAGTCAAACCGTTCGCACTCGAAGAGTTGTTAGCCCGTGTCCGCGCTCTTTTACGTCGACCCGCCGAGCAGCAAGCCAATATTCTTACGGTAGGCGATTTATCAATGGACACCGTTAACTATAGCGTCAAGCGAGCAAGCGATACGATACGACTGACGAGTAAAGAGTTCGCTCTATTGGAATTTTTGCTTCGTAACCAAGGGAGACCACTCAGCAAAGACGTTATTATTAGCCACGTTTGGGATTACGACGCAGATATCTTGCCCAATACGGTTGAGGTATATATTAAATATCTTCGCAATAAAATTGATATACCTTACAAGACCAAATTAATTCATACAATCCGTGGATTTGGATATAAACTTGAAACTAGTTAACATGTTCCAATCGGCTACACTCAAACTTACCGGCTGGTATTTATTGATATTGATGACAATTAGTATCTTGTTTAGTGCGGCGATTTTTCAGATCACATCAAATGAAATCAGTGTTCGTCTCGAGCGCCTACAAGTAAGTCTACAGTCAGGCAGAGAGCTTTTTCTGCCTAACAACGACGCCACTCGAGTCGGTGAAGTAGGCGAGGCCTCGACCCACATTCTAATGGGTTTGGTTTATGCTAATTTTCTCATTTTTATCAGTGGAGGAGTCGCTAGTTTTCTTCTCGCTAGGCGCACCCTTCGCCCAATTCAAGAAGCCCACGAGGCCCAATCACGCTTCACCAGTGACGCAAGCCATGAACTGCGAACACCACTGGCGACAATGAAGGCCGAGATTGAGGTAACTATCCGTGACAAAGACGCAACCAAACACGACCTCGAACAGGTATTGCACAGTAATCTCGAAGAAGTAGAAAAGCTCTCTCGGTTGTCCGAAATGCTACTAAGCCTGTCGCGACTTGACCACGACAAGTTAGAATGGACAGCTGTTAATCTCGCCGACATCACCCAAGACGTGGTGCGTCACTACAACCAACCGCCAAAACGGATCACCGTTAAGACCACCGCTCATTCACTCATAGAAGGAAACGAGGCAGCACTGTCCGAGCTCGTTTCAGTCCTGATTGATAACGCCCTTAAATACAGCCCCGATGACTCGTTGATATCTATCAACCTGTCGCGTCGTAACCACCACGCCCGTTTTGAGATCTCTAATAGCGGCCTCGGCATCAAGGAAGAGACGCTGCCGCATATTTTTGATCGATTTTACCGCGCCGATACCTCCCGAACAAAAAGCCACCAAAAAGGCTATGGCCTCGGCTTGGCCCTTGCCAAAAAAATAGTCGAATTGCACAACGGCGAACTCTCCGCCAGCAGCGCCCCCAATCACCTGACGACTTTTATCGTTTCACTACCTGTTATTCAGTAAAAACTAAGCATAATGTAAGAAATATCGTCTATACTTCATGCTATAACTACTATAAAGTCAGGAGAGAAATATATGAACGTAGTCTCACGAGGCACAAGAAACGCCTTTCGTAGCCCACTACGCACTGGAGCAATCGTCTTGATGCTGGCCATTAGCATTGGGCTGATTCTTAGTATGCTCGTCGCCCGCGGCAGCGTTAACGCAAAAATTAACGACGTCAAAGCCACCGCTGGAACGGCCGTCACTATTAGCCCGGCTGGAATCATGGGGTTTGCCGGTGGCGGTAATCCGCTCACCAACGACCAAGTCGCCACAATCACGAAGACAGCTCACATCGCCAGCACTTCGGCGACCCTGAGCGACCAGCTGGGAACGACCGATACGAACCTCGTCGCCTCGCTTGAACTCGGTAGTTTTGGCAGACGGCAACAACGGTTCAACAGCTCGGCTCCAACCAGCGCCCGTCCGGCGCCGACACCTCGCACAACGGTCACCGGCACGACGAATCCAAATTCAATTTCGAGCAGCGGAAGTACCTTGAAATTAACCCAGGGTGCCACAATTGACGGCTCAAGTAGTCAGCTGGTTGCCCTAGTAGGCAGTAGCCTGGCAACCAAGAATAACCTGACAGTCGGTAATACCTTCACGGCCTACGGAAAAACCGTCACCGTAATGGGAATCTTCCAGACAGGCAATACATTTCAAGACAGCGGTCTTATTATGCCGCTGGCCACGGTTCAAAACATTACTGATCAGGCCGGCGCCGTCACAAGCGTCGTCGCCACCGTTGATAGCAGCGATCATGTCGACGCAGTCGTTGCGTCACTCAAATCAGCCCTCGGTGACAAGGCTGACATCACCAGTCAAGCCGCCCAAGCCGCGGCCAGCGTCGCGTCGCTTGAGAGTATCGCCTCACTTGCTTTGGCCGGTGTTGTCGGAGCAACGATTGCCGGAGCAGTGATCGTGTTGCTGGCGATGGTAATGATTGTCCGCGAACGACGTCGTGAGATCGGCGTCATCAAGGCAATTGGCGGCTCCAACAGTAAGGTCATCGGCCAATTCGTGACCGAAGCGCTCACCCTGGCGATCGTCGGAGCGATTGTCGGGTTGGGGCTCGGAGTGGTAGCGAGTGGACCTATGACTAATTCTCTTATCAAGAGTCAAGCCAGCACCGCCCAGACACCCCAAGGCGGCATCAACGGCTCCGCCAGGGCATTTCGCGGCGGCTTGAATCAAATCAATACCAACCTGACGGAAGTGACCAGCAGCGTCACCCCTCAAATATTTATATCGGCCATTGGCATAACCCTGCTTATCGCAGTTATCGGCAGCGCAGTGCCAGCGTGGTTCATTGCCCGCATCCGCCCAGCCGAAGTATTAAGGACAGAATAGGAGTCTTATATGTTAGTAGTTAAAAATCTTACCAAATCATTCACCAGCCACAGCGGTACCATCATGGCCCTCGATAACGTCAGTATGACGATTGAAACCGGCCAGTTTGCCAGTATTATCGGCAAATCAGGCAGCGGTAAAAGTACCTTGCTCAGCATGCTCGGCGCACTTGACGTTCCTACCAGCGGCAGTATCGAGGTTGATGATATCGACATTGCGACACTCTCGGCCACTAAACAGACATCGTACCGGGCGCATAAGATCGGCTTTGTATTCCAGCACTATAACCTCATTCCCAACCTCAGTGCCCTCGAAAACGTCACGCTGGCGCTTGAATTTGGCGGTATGCCGGCCAGACTACGTCAGGAGCGAGCCGAGCAGTTGTTGCGTGATGTCGGCCTGAATGACGATGAACAGCGACGCCGGCCGTCACGCCTCAGTGGCGGCCAACAACAGCGCGTGTCGATAGCCAGGGCGCTGGCTAATCGCCCCGCGATTATCCTGGCGGACGAACCAACGGGCAATCTCGACAGTGAGACCGGTAAAAAGATCTTCGACCTGCTCCATAGCCTATCTCGCAGTGAAAATACCACCATCCTGGCGGTGACGCACGATATGGATATTGCTGGCAAGACCGACAAGACCTTTCGCCTCAAAGATGGTAAAATTACAACATAAATAGCTCAATTCTCAGTATTCACTCAGCAATGTGCGCGACAATAGAGCCAGTAGCAGACGCCTGTGGACGCGTAAATGTTGCACGAGCCGGAGACACGCTACCCAACTAATGTGTACGTAAGTACAGAAAAGGAGGAGTTACATAACATGAACGCCACACTTAACAACAAAACACTTTTACTTAGTAAAAAAGGTATGAAAGAATTAAAAAAATCTATCGCCAATCTGGAGCATGACCTGCAACGGGCACGACAGAGTTTACGTGAACTTGATAAAACAACTGGCCATGACGAACGGTTCGAACGTATAGAGAAGCTAGCTTTGCTCGAAAGTATCGAGGCTGAGCTGAGCGATAAGCAATTAGTACTGTCGACGGCAAAATTATTGCCAACCAAGCGAGCACGTCTGCAGGTTGCGATAGGATCAGTCGTTGATCTCATCGATCAGCAGGGGCGATTGTTCCGCTACACGATTGTCGATAGCCTCGAAGCTAACCCAAGTGATGGCCGCATATCGATAGCCAGTCCGCTAGGAAAAAGTCTCATTGGAAAAACCGCACGCGACTTTGTCGAATGGAGCGCAGGCATGAGAGCCAACCGACTTCAGCTTGTACGCATTATGTAGGGTAGTAATGTACAACGAAGAGCCACCTGTATGTAGCGGGTGGCTCTTTCTGTTGAATGTCTGTTACCCTTGTCTAGGGTTCACGTTTTTTTAGTCGCACACCAGCACTATTGGCAATTTTCCATTGAACCATGGCGGTAGCGATAATAATCACCAGGAGCGGCCAAGTATCTTGCCAGGCTGGGGTTGTGAAGTCAAAAAAATCACGAACAAAACTAAACCCAAAACTCGGAATAAGAACAAAAGTCACGCTTAAAATATACAATAGACGCGCGAGCCGTGCATTGCGGTTATTCTTGACATCAAACATACGTGGTACCAAAAAGACGAGATAGATCCCAAAAAACGTCGCGACAATCACCGTGGTGGTTGATACACCCACGAGATTAGTTGGATGAATGATACGTAGCATCGTATACGTAATCGTTACCACGGCGCCAGACAAGACTGCAATAGGTGCAACCGCCAAGAGGGTATCGCGCCAGAAGAAACGTGGCGACAAGCGGTGACGAGGAACAGGCGGAAGGAGAGTCCACATTAACGTTGGGAGGGTAACAAGAAAAATATTCATAAATGTAATATGACGCGGCTCAAACGGATAGACAATACCAAGCAGAAGCGTCGAGAGTAGGAGGACGACTCCATAAATAATCTTGTGAAAAAACAGAGTAGCAATAATTTCAATTGCCTGCATAATGCGATTACCAAGGCGCATACCGAGTGGAAGAGAGTTAAATGAATTATTCAACAGAACAATATCAGACACGCGTCGGGTAGCGGCGGCTCCAGCGTACATGGCTACCCCAAGATCGGCTTTTTTTAGCGCTAACGCATCATTGACTCCGTCACCAACCATACCAGTAAAATGACCGAGTTTTTGAAATGTCGCAATCAACCGCTCTTTTTGTTCTGGTAACACGCGGGCGAAAATCGTTGTTTGTGCGATTGATCTGTCCCATTCGCTTTTCTTAATTTTTTTAAGGTCAGCGCCAGTCAACACTTTATGGTGATCGATAATACCAGCTTTCTTGGCAACATACTGGACAGTATCTGGATTATCGCCGCTAATGACGCGTAAACTAACGCCGTTTTTTTGTAAATACGCTACCGTTTTTTCGACACCCTGACGCAGTTCATTAGATAATATAATCAGCCCAACAGCCTTGCCGGAACGTTCCGACAAGTCTTTCAGAGCAACCGCCGTATCATCAAAAATTGCAATCAAAAGAACACGCTTGCCCTCACAAGCCAGTAATTCAACGCGTTGCTTTTGTATAGGCGAAAGAGGAGCCAGTGAGCTAAGAAATTCTGGCGCACCCATCAGCATAGTATACGTTTTACCTTTATAGACTGTTTTGACGCCGCTCATCTTACGCGCAGAAGAAAAAGCTAACGTCTGAAGCACTTCGTAAGACTCAGGGACAGACAGCCCCGCTATGACCGCATTCCCTGTAGTATTACCACTACTTGTCTCTTTGGCGACAATAGCGACAATCTCGGGGATGTGCACAGCGACATCTTCAAATAATTCCAGTTTTTCAAAAGTAATTATATCGCTGGTGAGTGTTCCGGTCTTATCGACGCACAGAATATTCAGTAACGCCATAGCTTCAATAGCCGCTAATTTCTGCGGGAGGACTTTTGCCTGAGCCAGTCTGATAGAACCAAAGGCAAGCAGCATGGAACTTGCCAACAGTAGCCCCTCGGGCACTACCGTCACTGCAGCCGAAGTAATTGTTTTAAATATCTTGACTGCATTCTCACCAGAAAAATAATAAACGATAAATATCAATGCCGCCAAACCAAGCGCGCCGTAGGTGAGCCAGGTAATCGCCCGTCCGATAGCGTGCTGAAGTGGCGTCAGCTGAGGCGTATACCGTTTAAGCGTTGCCGTCATAGCTCCAACCTTGGTATCGAGTCCCATGGCTATCACACGCATCGTGGCACTCCCCGCAACAACCGCACTTGCCGCGTAGACAATTGTCTTATCGGGCTTATCAACTGGTGCTGATTCGCCCGTGAGGATACTTTCATCGGCTTCAAGGCCTGCACTGGTAATAATCTCGCCGTCGGCGGGTACCTCATCACCGAGCTGCAGATGAATAACATCTCCCATGACGAGTTCGTCAAACATGACGTCTTCGATAGTTCCGTCCGCACGCAGTCGCCGAGCTCTGGGGGCACTCATTAGTTCGAGTTTTTTGAGAGCTCGTTGAGCCCGTACTTCTTGAACAATCGCCAGTAGGGTATTAACAATAATAACAAACGAGATAAACCACGCATCGCGGCGCTCATTAAGGATGAGTAGTATTGAGGCAAGTACCAATATCGCAATCACAATAGGTGAAAAAAAATTACGACGTAAAATGACAAGAAAATCTCTCATGCGTGCTTTTACTATAGAGTCTCTAAGCACGAATAGCTATAGAGCTATTCATATCTGTAGCTCAGAGCAGGGGACCTACCTTTTGCAGATAGAACACGTTTCTTCGATAATGAAGCCTGCTCGCCACGCAGCCAGCGCCTTTGTAAGTGGAAGAAACGAAAGATAGAGTCGCAAATCGGCGAGTCGTCGCAATATCCAGCCAGCGTAGCCATATACCCTCACCTTTCCCCATAGTACAGCTGCCCAGCGTGGACCTGCGGGAATAGCATAGATGGGCTTTTTCGGCTGATATGATAGTCTCGCCTGGTGATTGAGTACCCGTTTGAGGTTGGACGTCACAAAATTGGCGTCATGAATAGCCGTTTGGGCCATACCGCTGTAGAGAGTGGCGGCGCTATCGCCCAACACATAAACGCCGGGTTGCGTCTCGAGATATTGGTCAACAATAACCTTTCCGCCTTTGCCGAGCTGAAACACCTCGGGGTACTTGGCAAATAGCGGGTTATTGGTCACGCCAGCAGCCCACATAACAGTATGTGACTTAATTGCGCCCCTCGGCAATTCGATCTCGTCAACTGTTTCGCTTTTAACGGCCGTCTTAAGATACACCTTGACACCAAGTCGCTTAATCCTTTGTTCTATTTTGTCAGTAAAACCCGTCGGCAGACTAGGAAGAAGGCTGGGGCCACCTTCAAGCAGATCGACGTTAAACCTCGTGTTCGTATGATGATGACGTCGAATATGCTTCAAATAGCTGATCAGCTCCCCCGAGAGCTCAACCCCAGTAGCACCACCGCCAACGACGACATAATTACGTTCGGTGTGGTGTCCAGAGAGAAGATCTTCGTGCAACACACGCTTGAGAGCAAGGGCCTCTTTCAGCGTACTGACGCTATGAGAAAACTCCGCCAGGCCTTTGATACCAAAGTATTGAGTCACGCCCCCTAAGGCAATTATCAAGACATCGTAATGGTAAACGGCTTGCCTAAAACCAGCCACCAATTTTTTTTGAGGGTCAAAATGAATAACCTCGTCCTGAACTACTGTAATATTACTATCCTTTGCAAAGAAATCAGTCAACGAGATAGCCACTTCAAGCGGTGAACGGCCGGTCGCCGACCGATAGAGGGCCGAGTGATACTCGAAGTACGGTTGTTTAGACACCAGTACGACATCAAAATCTGGTTGATTGGCCAGATTCAATGCCGCCCTGACGCCACTGAAACCACCTCCGACTATCACTACTCGCATTTAGCCTCGTCGTGTCTTTGCAAAGCTGGCGAGTGACAGCAAGAAAACTACAGCGGCTGCCGCAAGGACATAAGGAAAGGCGACTCCAGCGATAGTTCCAAGCACAGAGAAAGCATAGGCAGTCAATAAGCTTGAGCGCAACATGTCACCTTGGAAGAGAGTGTTCTTGATACCAGCTAGTTTCTGGTCGGTTGGGTTAGCCCGAGCGTCCGTACTGGCTTCGGCGTAGGTCTTGCCACCTGAAGATTTCATCATGTGGACCCAAATGTACTCGTCAGCGTAGGCCTTGGCCTTGACGCCATTGTCAACCGGTTGTCCGCCATACTGTTGGAGGCTAGGGAACTCAGCTGCAAGCAGGCCAACAGATCCAGCTGGTGGGAAAGAGATTCTTTCTTGAACCAATTGGTTCCGAACTTGTTTGGTAGCAAAGTCGTTACCAGCCCACACGCCTACGGCTACCGCGAGCAGAATCACGGTTAAGACTAAACCGAAGGCTCCGAGTAGCTTAAATAGTTGATTCTGGGTAACGTTTTTTGTTACTAGTCTTTTTGCCATTGTGATCTTCCTTGTTCATGGTTATGGTTAGTGTTTTCAGTATACAACTATTCAGCTAAAAATCATCCCTTTGCCTACAATTATCGACAGGTGTCAGCATCTACTCCGACTGCCTGACCAATGTCCGCATAGCCATCTCTCTCTAAAAGACGTACCAATCCATCATTAATCTCGGCTATGAGTTGCGGACCGCAAAATATCATACCAGTAATAAGCTCGACCAGACTAGCCCCAAGCCGTATCTTTGTATAGGCGTCATCAGCTGAGAATATTCCACCAACACCAATGATTGTCAGTCTGTCGCCGTAGGTCAGGTAGGTTTGGCGTATCAATTTATTACTACTTATGACGGTCGGTTTACCACTGAGGTTACCAGCAATAGCATCGGGCAGGGGATCTTTGAGATCGAGTATTGAGCGATCTTTTGCTAAGTTAGAAATAGTAACACCTACGACATGATGTGTAACAATCACCTCAAGAAGCTTTTTGAATGCATTCCATGGTAAATTACTTGGCATTTTGATATATATCGGTTGCTTCGCACGAACCGAATCAACCGCTGACAGAAGTCGCTCGAGACGATCGGGCGTCGTAAATGGTTCACCTCCATAGGTATTTGGACAAGAAATATTGAGCTCAATCATCTGAATACGTGGTTCTTTATTAGCGCGCCTGACCGTCGTAACGTAATCAGCAATACCCGCTTCGATATCAACTACTTGGCGACTATTTGTTTTTGCAACGGAAAGTGTGATAGAAAATCGCCCAATAGCTTGCGGGTGGTAGTGTCGAAGCCGTTCAATGACAATACGCGAACCGTCATTGGCAAGTCCAGCATTCACCACTAATGACTGAGTTTTTGGTAATCGATAAAACCACGGCCGCGAATTTCCTCTGCATTGGCTAGCCGTTACCGAACCGACCGTACCAAAACCAAAACCAAGCGCCGTGACCAATGGAATAATTTCACCATTTTTATCAAACCCAGCTGCCAAACCAACTGGAGTTTCAAATTCTACTCCGTGGTACTTTTGAACTAATCGCGCATCACGAGGCCTGGTGAAGACATATCGAGTGAATCCTCGAAAAGCCGACAGAGACCCAAGCGCAGCAGTCAACCTAATCGTCCCGCGATGGACTTTGTCTGGCGACACCTGAAATAGCAGTGGTTTGGCGACATACACGTAGAGCAGTCGACTCATCTTCCAAAGAATACGTCGTATCATCATGTATATGATTTTAGCAAACTTATTGTAAAAAATGGGGGACATAGGTATTACATTACAACCTATAGATTCGCTTAGATATATGTTGCGGCACTTTAATCGCGATGGTATGATAAAACCATAAGTATAATCACTAATAGTTAGGACAAAAATGACACGCCTCATTACTAAGGTACTAAAGCCTCTCATGATCGAAAAAGCACCGGCCTATGCCAATAAATTCTTTTACTCCCTAGGATTTCTGTCGGCAACTTCATTTCTCATACTGCTCGTGAGCGGTATTATTATGAGCCTCCAGGGTCCTGGCTGGTGGCTAACTGATCCGACTGGCCAGTATCTACGCAGTGTCCATATGTGGGCTACGCAGGCCTTTGTCTTGTTTATCCTCATGCATTTGCTCATCGTATTTTTGACGTCCGGCTTCAAACGGCCGCGACAACTGACGTGGGTACTTGGTGTCCTCATGCTATTGTTCGTCTTTCTTGAAGCAGAGTTTGGTTTTGTCCTGCGGGGTGATTTTTCATCCCAATGGCGCAGTCTCCAGGGTGCAGATTTTTACAATGGCAGCGGACTGGGA
This sequence comes from Candidatus Saccharibacteria bacterium UBA5170, assembly GCA_002413425.1. Lineage (GTDB taxonomy): Bacteria > Patescibacteriota > Saccharimonadia > Saccharimonadales > Saccharimonadaceae > UBA1547. Next base: position 39,548 of record DHWY01000002.1, read on the forward strand.
TATTGGATAAATACTCTGAATTATCAACAAATTTACGGTATCCATATCGCTGCCATACCTTTCTTGATACTTGGAATCTTATTAGTCCATTATATGTTAGTAAAGATTCTGGGTATTGCAAAACCATACCGTAAAGATATCGTCGTCAAGACAGTACCGGCAAACCACCTGCTCTTGTTTGCCCGTGGGGGAGTACTTATTATAGTCGTCCTGGCGTTGGCTTATATGTTACCCTCACCATATGTTAAACCTATCACTATCCAGGAAGTCGCAAAGGCCGATCCCAAAATCGTCGCGACGACACTCGTCAAAGAGTTTGATGGGTCGTCTGATACTGCTAATTACGTAGATAACCTCGCTCCCTATACTTTCGATACTCGCGCAGTCTATGTTTTTGCCCCTTACGCACAATTATTGCAGCCAACTGCAAACCAAGCTGACGTCAACGACCAAGTGACGATATTCCAGCACGAGTCAGCCGACCTACAGACACAACAACTCAAAGATGCAGCAACTTTTTTTGACCAATGGGACGGTAAAAGCCCAGTCAAGACCAGCAACACCGCTGTCACCATTATCAATCACCTGGTCGGTATGGCGCAAGCAGGGCTATACGAACCATCTTTGTCTACTGCCGGTACATCGTCCCGTCCGGATAAGTCTGGCACCTACGTCCTTAGGTTCTTATCGGATAGTGGTGTCTTGGAAGATAAAGCTTCAAGCCTCATCATGACAACCGAACAGTATGGAATGTTGCACGAAGAAGCTGGTTTGGCGCCTGGTGCCTGGTGGTTAGCACCGATTGGTATACTGAATCACACCGTACTGGCTGGTGACGCTAACGGCGACCGTGACGCCGCCGTTATATTTGGTAGTTTCTTCCTGTTATTGATTGCATTCCCATTCATTCCGCTCGTCAACCAAATACCCGATAAGTTGCAGCTCTACAAGCTGATTTGGGGTGAGAAAAAACGATCCAAATAGTATCTCGGAGTCAGCTCCTCAACCGGCGAGCGTGACCGCACAATATTGACAATTATGTAGTTTTTATGCTATAATATAGCAATATGAACGAGGAGATGGATTTCAAGCACGAGCTTGCCGTTGACAGGGTATTTGAGATTGCCCGCAAACTAGCGGAAGCTGCCTGCTTAGTACTTCAGAATCGGCATCTTACCGACGAAACATATAACAGCATTATGCTGTACACCCGTGTCGCGCTAACTGAAATTAGCAAAAACGAAGATGAACCGGCGCTAACACAAAACGGTCGCTACTGGCGGGCAGCCACCGAGACACGGGACGAAAGCAAAAATATCTATTCGCAAGCGCAGGCCATTAAAATCGGTAAAATTATAAGCATTCGGGCACTACAACAAGCCAGACTCATCGTATTAACCCAAGACACCCGACAACCTTAAATACCAGTGCGACCAATGGGCAATGATGCGCTATTTGTTAATAGTCTCTCGCAAAAAAGCATCGATGTTATCTTGAATTTTTTTGTACTGTGCGGCCGATAACTCGGGACCAATGAATGCGTGCCGCGCACCGTCGATAGGCACAAACTCACTATCAACGCCGGCAGATATTAATTGGTCATAAAATGTTTTTGACTGGGAAATCGGTACGACCGTATCTCTGGTACCGTGAAAGAAAATAAAACGCGGCGCATGCTTGGTGATATATGTTGTGGGACTCGCTTGATCGGCAACCGTATTATACTTGGAGCCGAGATATCGCCTGGCGTTTAAGTCGGGGCGAGAACCGTTGATAATCGTTGAAAAGTCAGATACACCATAAAAATCTATCACTCCGACAGGTGCCTCGTAGTCGTAATTATTAAAAGGTATATTGAGCGCCGCAAAGGCAGCCAGCTGACCACCCGCACTATCACCAAAATAGATAATTTTTTGGGTGTCAATCGACAAACGATCAGCGTTAGTGGTCAAATAAGATAGAGCACAGGCAATATCATCGTTTTGATCCGGGTAGGAATTTTTGGCGTCGAGACGGTAATCAACCGCTGCAACTGCAATACCTTTAGTAATAAATTTGGTACCATAGGTTTCAAGTAGGGGACCACTCTCGTCGCCACGCAACCACCCACCACCATGAATATAGACAACCAGCGGGAGTTTTGTCGTTATTTCTCCTTTGGGGTAATACAAGTTCAAGGCCAAGCTCGGGTTTTTATTATTACAATATTGAACGTTAAGCAGCGCTGATGAAAAATCATTGATAGACGGGGGTTTATTATGTGACGTCATAAGCGTAACCCACATAAAAATAGTGGTCACAGCGCCAAGTAAGACGAGAGGGATTATAGTCCAGTATAGTCTTTTATGTTTTATGACTTTCTTTTGTCGCATATGTCTACTATAACAAGATTTTAGATTCGGCTGATAAACGACAACCTAATTAGAATACCTTGTGGACAGGCGTCGACACGCGGTGCATTGCCGTATCTAAAATCATGCCAACCCCGAACAGATAGGCGGCAATCACGGTCAGAAAGCCGATAATGGGGATGAAATAACTGACCAGCAACAAACTGGCTCCCGAAAACATAATAAAAATCGGATTTTTCTCGGTTTTCAGGATGAGTCGACCAAGTGTATAACCGGTAAACGGTCCGCTGAGGATGACGACGACAAGCCACATCAGTAATGCCAGAATACCAAGCGGCAAACCAATGACCGAGATTAACAATGCCAAGATAAAGATCGGGATGATGATGACCCCAACGAGACCGGTCAGTACAACGCGGCCAGGCGAACTAAGGGTTTTCGAAGATGCTTCATGCAACACGCTCGGTATAAGCAGAACTAACGCCAGCGCCAAAATGAGTAAAGTAACGAAAGTATAGACAAACGAGAAGAACATAAACGCAAATGGCGCATAAGAGTTGTTCCGCGTCTGCTGTTTTTGAGGAGTTCTCGTCACAGTACCGGTAATCTTGCCACCGGAGTTGACAGTCGCGCTGGTATTGCTGGTATAGTCGACGTCGCCACCAACACGGCCAGCCGAGCCAACCGTCAAAGTTTCTACCTCGCTCTTAATATTACGGCCAACCTGTCCGTTAATAGCGATATTCGACGCCCCGATTGCCACGTCTCGACCAATGATACCGTTCAGGGCGACAGTTTGCGCTCCACCAACTAAATCGCGCTGAACGAAGCTATTTTTATCGAGTAATAACGTCTGTGAGGTGACCGTGGCACTGCCACCAACCGTACCGCCAAGGGTAACGGTTTGACCCGCCAGTCGGACACTCCCTTCAATTTTTCCACTGACATTAATGGCTTGGCCGGCGCAAAAAACATCACCGCGCACCGTACCGCTAATAGTAACGTTTTGGCCGGCGCAAAAAACATCACCGTTGACCGTTCCGGCAATATCGATGTTGGTACCGCTCGCAAAAAGCAAGCTATCCACTTTTTCGCCGGCAGCGACAGTGACTGTCTCGCCAGTCTTCACACTTTGAGCTGTTGCCACTTCAGAAAAGACAAAGATAGATAAGATGAGTAAACTCAGACTCAGGACAATTATTTTCATGTGCTTCATGACCCCTCCAATCGTTTGTATGTCTCTATTATACTATTGCTTGTACCTGCCCACAATAAGACTAGTGGTCACGTTCAGAAATAGCTAACGAGAGCTAAGACAACAGTTAGTCTTTGATTAAAATGCCAAGCTCTTGCATAAAATACGGAGCTAAGAACATTAACTGTTCATAACTGATAGTTGCTCCCTTGAAGCCAGTGACGTTTTTGACGCTCATGATTTGCGCCTCTGACAAGTCAACGTTTTTGAGTCGGGCACCCAAGAAAGTAACATTTTCAATGCTCGAGCCACTGAAAGTAATATTTTTTAAGGTCGCATTGTAAAAATCAATGTCATTAATCATGCAATCTTCAAAAATGACATTCTCAAGTGTCGAAAATCGAAAATTAACTAATTCTAGCTTACAGCCTTTGAATAAAACATTCTTAAGCTTACTTGTCTGCAACTGAAGACCGCTACAGCGCGCACCAATCACCTCGACGACATGCCAACTCGAGTTGGCTAATGAGGTTGCCGTCATGTCGCAATCTTTGAACGTGCAGTCTTTGGATTCAAACTTTTCGATATGTGTTTGAGAAAAGTCAGTTTTATTGATCAATGATTCTTCTATGGCCATCCCTTTGAGCCTGAGATTTGAAATGTCTGCATTTTCAATCCGTAAACCCCGTAGCTTGTCGTCGACGTGAAGAAGGGGAGTAATGTCATAAACATCGGATAGAGTCGTCGGAATATCTGGGTGAAGCAGCTTCATAAATCCAGTATACCAGTTTGATAGCGCGCTATTTTAGGTATATTATTAGTATATGAGTGATAAAAAAACCTACGAAGAATTTAGTATTAAGGGCGAGGATTTGCTTTCCAAAGTGAAGCAGTTAATTGCTGAAGGGAATGTTCGACGCGTTATTATTAAAGATAAAGCCAACAAAACTATTATCGAGATACCACTAACAATTGGCCTGGTAGGTATCGTCTTAGCGCCAGTTCTGGCCGCCGTCGGGGCAATTGCCGCACTCGTTACCGAGTGTACAATTTTAGTTGAGCGAAGCGAGCAAGAATAATCTTATCGTAGTTTTGTACGACTCAGCATCAGTGAACTGAGTACTACCGAGACTGAACTAAAGGCCATGGCCGTACCGGCGAGAGCTGGGTTAAGGGCTAGTCCCATACCGCTGAAAATACCAGCCGCAACCGGAATGCCGGCCGTATTGTAGATCAGCGCCCAAAATAAATTGAGCTTAATACGGCCAAATGTTTTTTGGCTAAGCCGTAAAGCCAAAAAAGCATCCTGCAAATCATTTTTAACCAATACAATACCGCCAGCTTCAATCGCCACGTCAGTGCCAGAGCCCATAGCAATACCGAGATCGGCTTGGGCAAGCGCTGGGGCGTCATTAATGCCATCACCAACAAAAGCTACCTTACCGTGGCTCTGTAGAGCTTTTACATGATTCGCCTTATCGCCCGGTAACACACCCGCAATAACATCATCGACGCCAACCTGACGGGCAATCGCTCGAGCGGTACCTTCGTTGTCTCCTGTAATCATTACGGTATGAATGCCATACTTGTGGAAATTACGAATTGCTTCTGCCGAGGTAGCTTTTGGTTGATCTTGAACTGCGACGAGACCATCGACCTTACTGTCGCCACCTACAATTAGCACGGTCTTTCCTTCATTTTCAAGTCGCTCAATTTCGGCACTAAAGCTGTCGAGTGCAATATGATGCTCAACGAACAAAGCGCGATTGCCGACATACTTTATTTCACCTGACAACTTGGCACTGACACCCTTACCGATAATCGCCGTAAAAGCAGCTACTTTTTGCACTGTCAGTTTTCTCTTTTCCGCCACCTCTAAGATTGCCGAGGCAAGCGGGTGTTCCGACGTCGTTTCAAGCGCGGTCGCCACCTCAAGAACACGTTGCTCGTCGCCAATAACGTCCGTCACGACCGGTTTGCCTTCGGTAATCGTGCCGGTTTTATCGAGCACGACAGTCTTAATATCTCGGGCCGCCTCCAGTACTTCGCCGCTTTTAATCAAGATCCCCATGCGGGCACCCCGGCCAGTCCCGACCATCAGTGCGGTTGGAGTCGCAATACCCAGTGCACAAGGACAGGCGATAATAATCACCGCTACAGCGAAGAGTAAAGCATCAATAAAAGCCGCACCCAGAAAGACGTACCAGACCGTAAAGGTCAGGATGGCAATAATCAGAACGGTCGGGACAAACACGCTCGATACTTGATCGACCACTTTTTGAATTGGTGCCCGGCTGGCTTGGGCTTTGCTGACTAATTCAACAATTTGCGCTAGTAGTGTGTCGCTACCGACTTTTGTCGCCCGGAACAAAAAACTGCCTTGCTTATTGATTGTTGCGCCAATCACGCGATCGCCCGTTTGTTTTGCGACCGGCATACTCTCGCCAGTGATCATTGATTCGTCGATAGTCGAGCTACCCTCGGTGATTTCACCGTCAACTGCAATCTTCTCACCCGGCTTAACCATCACAATATCACCGACTACGACTTCACTCGACGGTACTTTAATGGCTTTACCACCGCGCATAACAGTCGCTTCTTTTGCCTGAAGACCCAGTAGTTTTTCGACCGCATTGGAGGCGCGGCTTTTGGTAATTTCTTCAAACCATTGTCCGAGCAAGATGAGTACAATAAGCAACGCCGCAATCTCAAAATATACATGCAGACCAGCCACCGCTGCGTAGAGGCTATAGAGATATGCCGTACCCGTTCCCAGCGCGACAAGCGTGTCCATATTGGACGAATGGTTTTTGAACGATTTAAAAGCGCTGACAAAAAAAGGACCACCACCGATACTCATTACCCCTGACGATAGCACTACTGTCGTTATCATGCCGCCGGGCAGCATAACGCCAAGCATTTCTACGAGTAGGGGAATAGACAGCAAAAAACTAATTAACAAACGGTTTCTGATACTCACTTAACAACAACTTTCCCAAAGAACATATTCATACCGCAAGCGTACTTGTATTCACCAGCTTCTTTCGGGTCAATTGTAACCGTGTAAGGTTTATTGAGCGGTAGGTGAGTGCGCACCCCAAAATCTGGTAAAACAACTTCTTCGAAACACGCCGAAGCGTCTTTTCTTATAAAGACAATTTCAGTTGGCATACCACGCTCAAGCTCAATGACGCCAGGCTTATAACCACCGTCAACCACGATTTCGACAATTTGTTTGTCTCCTTGCTTAGTAGCTGTCACTGCCTCAACTTTACGTTTACCGAAAAACCACCAAACGATTAATCCGACCAACAATACCGTACTCATTAACACGATTATTTTATTCACGAACAACTTCCTTCTTTATATATTTTTGTGGATCTAAAATAAATTTCGTTTTACAGCCGGAGGCGCAAAAGTAATAGTTATCGTCACGGTAGTTGGCATGGTCACCGGCCCGAGACTGACTAATACGCATACCACAAACAACATCTTTGACAATCGGATAGGGACCTTCGTCACTTGAGAGTAACTCATACTCTTGGCTGGTTATGTCGCGACGATCTATTAAAACATTTTTTATCATATCAAGGGCGTCCGACATGCGCCGATCGCTCAACTGATAGTACACGGTTTGGCCGTCACGGCGCGACGTGACGACTTTAGCCTGACGAAGGAGCGCGAGGTGTTGCGACAGATTTGCCTGAGGAAGCCCCAACATCTCAACCATCTGCGAAACCGACAGCTCCCGACCACTCAACAATTGAATAATCTCGAGCCTTTTTTGATTGGCGAGGACTTTGAATACCTCTTCCTGAAACGATAATAACTTCTGATACATACGTTAATAGTAGCACTCATATGCATATATTCAAATATTTGCATATATATATTGATACTGATACGCTTATAGGGAAATGAGTCAAATAACCAACCCGTTCAATAGTAGCCGAGTAACCTAGAGCATAGGAGAGGCGATAGTATGAAAATAACCATCCCAATAGAAGGCATGCACTGTCGTTCGTGTGAAATTACCCTCGGACAACATCTTGAAAAAGTGGCACGCGTCATCAGTGCTTCAGTCAGCCTAAAAACTAAAACCGCCACTATTGAGGTTATCTCACCGCCCAGTCAAGCGGAGCTGCATAAAGCCGTTCGCGCAGCAGGGTACACTATCGGAAATACCAAACAGCCGTGGCTGAGCCATAACCCGACAGACTATAGAGACCTGTGTATCGGCATCCTTGTTGTTGGCATACTAGCTATACTTTATAACACGCTCAGTATTAATAAAATTATCTCGACGGGAAGTATCGCGAGCGGCGGTATCGGCGTCGCATTCTTAACTGGTATTGCTGCCGGACTATCAACCTGTATGGCATTAGTCGGTGGGTTAGTGTTGAGCCTGTCTGCTCGCCACGCCAAAAAACACCCAGGTGCAACTGCCATGCAAAAGTTTCGTCCCCATCTCTTCTTTAATCTTAGCCGTATTATTTCGTTTTTTATATTCGGTGGCCTTATCGGCATACTTGGCGCCTCAATTCAACTGCAAGGGGCGCCGCTTGGTGTTCTGATGATTATCGTAGGAATCGTTATGTTCAGCCTCGGTCTGCAACTGACCAATATTATGCCGCGAGTCAGTGCGGGCAGCTTGACGCTCCCTCCGTCCATTGCGAAATTCCTCGGCCTCAAAAAACACACTGACAAAGAATATAATCACCAAAGCGCCGTTGCGCTTGGGGCGATTAGCTTCTTCTTACCATGTGGATTCACGCAAGTAATGCAGCTCTATGCTATGAGCACGGGAAATTTTATGACAGGCGCAATCGTTATGAGTGTATTCGCAATCGGCACCGCACCGGGTCTGCTCGGCGTCGGAAGCCTCACATCGTTCGTTAAAGGCAAGTCGTCGGGTCGCTTCTTTAAAATCGCCGGGGTGGCCGTCATGGTCATGGCACTACTTAATATCAACAGCGGTTACAACCTGTCTGGCTTTCAAATGCCATCATTCGCCCAGGCCAGCGATGCGGATTCATCAAACGTAATCGGACAAACAATCAATACCACCTATACACTTAATAAAGATATCATTCCGTCTACCTTTACGCTTAAATCTCACATGGATTACAAGCTAGTAGTCGACTCACAAGACGACGGCCAAGGATGTATGAGTACTATCATGATCCCAGGCCTATTCGAAAAACCTCTACTGCTCGAAAAAGGCAAAAAACAAATCCTAAGTTTTAGGACCAAAGCTGCCGGTACATATAAAATCACCTGCGCCATGGGCATTAACAGAGGTACCATCACGGTTATCTAAAAACTTGGTTAAATCTGGCTAAATTGACTATCGTACAAATCGGCATAATAGCCCTTTTGTAGTAAGAGTTCGGCGTGTTTTCCTTGCTCGACAATATTACCGTCTCGCATCACCAGGATAACGTCCGCGTTCCTAATCGTCGACAGGCGGTGAGCAATCACAAAACTAGTTCGTCCATGACTAAGCTTGTCCATAGCTGACTGGATTAGCGCCTCAGTTCGGGTATCTACCGAACTGGTCGCTTCATCTAGGATAAGCATCGGAGCGTCGGCGAGTATAGCCCGTGCAATGGTCAAAAGTTGCTTCTCGCCGGCCGAAATACTATCAGCGGTTTCACTAATAATAGTGTCATAGCCATCGGGCAAGGTATTAATGAAATGATCGACATGGGCGGCTGCAGCAGCGGCAACAATTTCATCGTGCGAAGCATTCGGTTTGCCGTAGGCGATGTTCTCGGCGATAGAACCCTGGAACAACCAAGTATCTTGTAGCACCATGCCAAACAGCCGGCGAACATCATGGCGTTTCATCTTGTCAATATCGATGCCGTCGATACTGATTGAGCCTCTATCGATATCATAAAAACGCATCAATAAATTAACAATAGTGGTCTTACCGGCACCAGTTGGTCCCACAATCGCCACACTTTGTTTGGATTTGATGTGGGTCGTAAAATGCTTAATGATAGATTGGCCGGGATTATAGCCAAAGCTAACATCGCTAAAAATAACTTCACCTTTGACGATGGCGGGAGAGGCGACGCTATCTGTCTCTGGTTCCTCTTTTTCTTCGGACAAAAATTCAAAAATACGTTCGGCTGCAGCTGCCGTTGCCTGTAAGACGTTGGCAATGTTTGCAGTCTGCGAAATCGGTTGCGTAAACTGATTCATATACTGGATAAACGCCTGAATGTCACCAATACTGATGCGGCCATTAACCGCCAACCAGCCTCCGACCACCGCCACGGCGACGTAACCAATATTGCTAATAAACTGCATTACTGGCATCATCAAGCCCGACAAAAACTGCGACTTCCATCCACTTTGGTAAAGCTTTTCATTGATAATGCTGAACTTCTTGATTGAACGCGACTCACCGTTAAAAGCCCTGACGACGGCATGATTCGAGAACATTTCGTCAATGTGACCATCGATTTCACCAAGAGCTGCCTGCTGCCTGCCATAATAACGCTGCGATCGCCTAACAATCAGGCTGATAAGCATTATACTCGACGGTAAAACCAACATGGCGATCAGCGTCATCGGCCAGCTAATAGTGATCATCATAACCAAAATACCGACAATCATAATCATCGAAGTAACAATTTGGGTCATGCCCTGATTAAGATTCTGGCTAATCGTCTCGACATCATTGGTCACTCGGCTGACGATATCGCCATTTTCGTGCCGATCAAAGTAGTGCAATGGTAATCGGGCAATTTTTTCCGAAATATCGCGACGGAAGGCGTAGGTGATTCGTTGTGAAATCGTCGTCATCACCCAGCTCTGAATATAGCCAAATACCGCACTAATTACATATAGCCCAATAAGCCACAGACCAATCGTCGTAATTGTACTAAAATTTATACCGCCGCCACCAATTGTACCCTTGATAATCTCGTCGGTCATTTTACCAAGAATTTTCGGACTGGCAATTGCAAATATCGTGCTAACAATTGCACAAAGTGCAACAAAAACGAGATGGCCCCAGTAAGGACGCAGGTAACCGAACATCTGAATCAGCGTCCTCTTAAAGTGTTTGGCTTTTTCGGTCGACCCACCGCCCATACCGGGATGGCCGCCTCTAAATCCTCTAAATCCGACGGGTTGTTGTTTCTTTTCCATGATTATTGTTCCCTCGCCAGTTCGCTAGCCGACATCTGTGATTCGGCGATTTCACGATAAACTACTGAGCTAAGGAGTAGCTCGTGGTGGGTACCCATACCGATAATTCGGCCTTGATCAAGCACGATGATTTTTTCAGCTTGCATAATCGTACTAATTCGCTGGGCCACAACGATAAACGTCGCGGTTGATGTCTCGGTTTTAAGCGCCCGACGTAACGCAGCGTCGGTTTTATAATCTAGAGCCGAAAAACTATCGTCAAACAAATAGATTTTCGGTTTTTTAGCAAGGGCACGAGCAATCGATAGGCGCTGTTTCTGGCCACCAGATACGTTATTACCAGCCTGAGCAATAGGGTTATTCAACCCCTTTGGCAAGCCAGTGATAAATTCGCGCGCTTGGGCGGTATCAGCCGCCTGGTCGAGCTCTGCCTCGCTAGCGTGAGGCTTACCGTAGGCAATATTGCTTCTGACCGTACCCGAAAACAATGAGGCTTTCTGGGGCACGTAACCGATATGACTACGTAGCTCCTCTTGTGAGAGCTGTCTAATATCAACCCCATCAACCGTCACCGAACCACTGGATACGTCATACAGTCGAGGGATAAGGCTCAAGAGGGTCGACTTGCCACTACCTGTGCCGCCAATGATCGCTGTTGTCTGCCCAGGTTCAGCGGTAAACGAAACTTTCGACAACACTGGTTGCTCCGAGCCTTCATAGCCAAAGTCGACATCATGAAACTCAACCACACCCCGTAATGCCTTTGGTAGGTGAGTGGGTAACACTGGGTCGCTAATCATAGGTTCGATTGCGAGTACTTCATTAACCCGACGACCTGACACCGCGGCTCGCGGTACCATGATGAATATAATTGAAATCATCAGAAAGGCCATGATGGTTTGCGAAACATACTGCATCAAGGCAAGTAAGTTACCGACCTCTAGGTTGCCGGCGCTCACTACGTACGAACCAACCCATACCACGGCGACCGATGCCAAGCCCATAACCAGTGTCATTACCGGCTGCATAAGCGCCATAACGCGATTTACGAAGATGTTCAAACGAGTTGACTCCAAGTTCGTTCGGTCAAATTTGTCCTGCTGTCTATCGTCATTATTGTAAGCACGAATCACCCTTACGCCTGTCAGCATCTCACGGGCCTGCAGACTAAGCTTATCGACCAGTTTTTGAATTAGCGTAAACTTAGGGATGGCAACAACGAATAACAAGATAATCAATGACACCAGCACGCCAATTGCCGCCAATACAATCCAGGACATCGTCGGTGCTAGTTGGTGTGCCTTAATGATTGAACCAATACCCATAAAAGGGGCCAAGAACGCCATCCTTAAAACCATCGACAATACGTTTTGAATCTGCTGCATGTCGTTTGTCGCCCGTGTCACCAGTGACGAAGAAGAAAAAGTGTTAAATTCACTCAAAGAAAACTGTTCAACTTTTATAAAAATAGCTTCCCTCAATCGGCGAACGTAACCGGTTGCGATTTTAGAGGCCACAAAGCCGATGACAATCGTACAAACTCCACCAAAAAGTGCCAAAAGCAACATTTGCAGACCGTTGCTCCATACTGCAGCTATATCTTTAGCGACAATACCTTGATTGACAATTCTAGCTGTGTAATCCGGCAGGGTCAGGTTAACATAGGCCTGCCCCCATACTAAAATTATCAAACCGCCCAGTGCCAACCAATATGGTTTAAAATATTTTGCTAAATGCTCCACTGTTGTATATACGTCCTTATTAACTTAAAGTTTTCTAGATTAGGCAATCCACAGCCCTAATAAAGAGCCCCGATTTATGTTTTTTGTGTCAACATTCATACTAATCATACTTATGATACTATACATCGCTATCTTAGTACATCTACACGAAGGAGCCATGTTATCACAAAATTTGTTGACTAAATAATAACTACGGTCAAAACTAGCCAGAAATTGAGTACTACGAAAGCGGATTTTCTTCAACTGGTACTCCGCGGAGACAGAGGAAGGGGATATCGCATATTTAAGCTGTAATGCTGAGCAGCGTCCAGTTGCCACCACGATTGTCGCTGCGCAGACGAAAGTTCGCGCTGCCGTCGGACAAGGTGATGATTTCAGCAATTCGTCCACCGGTGCGCACCAGACAGCGTAGCCCAGCGTCCAGAAAATCATAGGTAGCACCTTGGTATTCTATACGACGTGGGTAAGCGGCAAGGTCTTTTTTAAATCCCATTACGGTGACGAGAACTTGTTCATTGATATTTTCACGATTCATAGCTTTATCCTCCAAGAAAATTTGTTTATATGATAAAAAGCTGACAACTAGATATTCGGTCAGCGAACGGATTTTGGAGTAAGCAATTCAGAAAGGAACAACGAGCCGTTCAACGTGTTCTTGTTACCGAATTACCGTATAGATATGAACGTTCAACAGGGGCGCTTAGGAGCAAATGACTACCAGTGTGCATATCGACGCAAGGTGACTTCTCGCATAAGTCTGTAAGTAAAAAGGTATTCCCACCAGTACCTACATGACTGTATATAAGTATATACCTAGTCGGAGGGTCCCGTCTAGAACAACTTAAGCGCCAGCAATATTGAAAAGACGGCCTATGGCGTAGGTTATTACCATTGCAATCACACCACCAGCGACAACCCGTATTATGGACGTGCGAATGTTTGATCCGCCTACTTTAGCACTCAAAAAGCCTGTGATTATAAGAGCAACGACAACAGCGACGAAGGTGACAACTACCGTCAATGACCCAAGAGGAAGCATAATTACTGCCAGTGGAATCAACGCTCCGATGAAAAATGAAGAGGACGAGGCGTAGGCGGCGTGCCATGGATTAGTCAGATTATCTGGATCAATCCGCAGCTCGATGGCCACGTGAGCCGCGAAGGCGTCATTCTCGGTCAGCTCTTTGGCAACGATCAAGGCCGTGGCCGGTTTGAGGCCTTTGGCTTGGTACAGCATCGCCAGTTCGGCCAGTTCTTCTTCCGGCTGGTCGATTAACTCTTGACGTTCTTTCTCCAACAAAGCTTTTTCAATGTCTCGTTGAGTACTGACAGAAACATATTCGCCAGCTGCCATAGATAAAGCCCCCGCGACAATACCAGCCATTCCTGCTGTGAGGATGATAATCTTCGAGCTGGTTGCTCCAGCCACACCGACGACAAGGCCTGCTATCGAGACAATGCCGTCATTGGCTCCTAACACGGCAGCACGTAGCCAGTTTGATCGGCCGCTTATGTTACCACTATGTGATTCATCATGTAGATAAGGAGGTGGAATTATAATCATATATAAACAAATTATAGCAAAAAATGCTCAAGAGTTTAAGGATTCTTCGATATATATAGATTAGTGACGGCCTACGGTATGTTCTAAATAACTAATGATATTGCCAATGCAGTCGCTTTCCTCGCCTATAGAAAGACCCCATATGTCACGGGTCAAGTTATCGGTGTAAACGGCGGCCAAGTACTTTAAAAATACTTGTCTATAATGGCACTGTAGTTTTGTTTATCGATCGTTAATAATACTCCCTTGTACTTAGCGGAAATAACTTACAAGGACGGTAATCATTACTATGATGCCAAGCAGTCGCCTGAAGTAGGTTGCTCCTTGCGCTATCTCTAAGTACGCCCACGTAAATAGAAAAGCTATACTCAAATCTGCCAGCCCCGTCTTTAAAAAACCCGGAGAGATAACGTGGCTAATAATCATACAAACGAACCAGCCTAGGAGCGGTACGTTTGGAAACTGCCCTACAACAACGTGATTGTTTTTATCTCGTATAAATTGATTGGCTAAACGTTTCGTCTTTGTAAGCATCTTTACTTATCATACCAAATAAAAAAGTTCGTTATGACCGATAGTAAACATGCTAATGATATTCGTCGATTAAAATACCAAGTGTAGGTTTATTCCCAATAGTAGCAGCGGCCATAGAACAACCGCCAGCAAGGCCGACAGGAGATGGGGAATCGTTCCAAGATCGCTGAGATACCCTTGATTACTGGCTATAACCACACCAATGACGATATATATAACACTTCCGATAGAAAAACGTTCCATGAGCCACCTTTCTTGTTAGGATTTGTCTGCATCCTAATTATGAGCGGAGATTACTCAAATAACAATACCAATACTAGGTAACACTACGCTAAATTTTACTAGACAAAAAAATGCCAATGAAGCATACTTATTAGTATTAACAAACAGACATAACTGGAACCCGGTGTAAATCCGGGACTGTGCCGCAACGGTAAGGCAGCAATGCTAAGTCCGATACAGTTTTAAATCTCCCGAGCAGGAGTAGCTGTTATTTCAGATAACTCCTACTCGGTAGTAGGAGTTATTAAATTGAGAACAGAGACACTACCGACACTGATGCCCGAGACAAGGCGTTCCCGTTCGGAAACCATTGACCCGGAACATGTCGTCTATATGGGACGACTGGCCCTCAGGGCAGAACACTTAGGTATCAACGACCCTTTGACGCACCTCTACCAATATCTAGAAAAGGGCGAAGCGGCCCTCGTTGGCATAAAGGAAGATCTCGAGGCGGACATTGCCGAACGCCTGCCAAAGACTCCTTTTGTCAATTACGTCGGTTTTGAGTTTACCGGTGATGATTTCGTGTCGCTCAAAGACAAAGTATCGATGGATTCAATGACTCAAACCAACTTGCGAATATTTGAGACGGCCGCGGCCAGCAGCCCGAAGATGATGGAAGAATTCGTACGAGCCGAAACAGAAGCCCAGGAGGTCACTAAATTAACCGCCTGGTTCAAAAACGCGCCAGTTGGTGCCTATTTGATCTTTGAATCGTTGCCGATAGGGGAGCAAAAAGTAGCTATCGCGCGCATTTACCAAAAAGCCAGTAGTGAGCTGCTCGAGGGCTGCTTTGTTTCTTTGCACAGCCCAAGCGTGGAGCGGTTCAATCAATTGCGCGAAAAATTAGGCACCGACATAGCAACGGGTTCAACGAAAAAAGAAATCTTGCAAAACAATTACGAATTTTACTCGCCCGACCTGACCCAGCCGGATAAATTTATCGACTACTACGTCGCAACCTACGACCAGTTATTCCAAGAACAGCAAAATAAGCCTTACAGTTTTCGGACTCGAACAAGACAAACAAGCAGAAAAGCGAAACGGCCTATTAAAAGTGCGTAGCCAGCCCAAACTGACAGCGATTTATCTCGATACCATCAAAACTCTGGCGGCCAGTCAGGGCGTCGTGACGCCCGAATTAATACGGATGACCGACAAACTCGGTACCAGCCGTCCGCTAAAAGAAGGCCAGACAGTAGTAAAAGAAATGGCGCACGACATAATGAGCGAGGTTATTTTAAGTATAGCCAGTGTGATAGACAAAGCCGATAGCAAACTCTTGGGCGACCTGGAGAATTCCGATAGCGGACAAGGGGCAAATTACGCTGCCCTGTCCCATTACGGCGGAGAAGCCAAGGCGGCAGGCGAAGTCTACGCCAGTGATGTCTGCCCAGAATACAGCACGAATAATAATGCTGTGGCGACAAGTGACGATACCTCCGAGTCCGCTGCTATACGAAGAGCTTTTGGTATCCAGAACACCCCGAATAATTTTGGCATACCAAAAATTGGTGTTTGCCGGATATCAAATTGTCCGACTCGCGGCGAGCTAAGTTGGTGGTCCGATAAAACCCTGGTTGGAGGATGTGATTTTTGTGTTGGTTGTCACAAGATTTTAGAAAAAGGTAAATCTCCAAAAAACATCTACGATGATAAAAAACGCAAAGCCAAAAAAGCCGCTAATGAAGTTGCGAAAAAAAAGCGCGCCGCCGATAAATCCAAAGAAAAACCTCGCAAACCCCAATCATTTTTCGGTTGATGTCAATTCGAATAAAACCGAATAGGTTAGTCGCATTAATTTTAAGCTAAAATTAATCCTTTAACCCTGTAAGAATACTTACATACACACAATACCGAAAATATTACACTATACATTGACAAGTTTCGTTATGACAAATATCACGAAAGGAGATATTGCGGAAATCATCACATATATTTACACAAATTACTAATGCGAGGAGTAATCAATGTTTAACTATTTACGAACTAAAAGAATTCAGCAACAAGAACGACTAAGGCTACCATATCAGGAGTATATTTTTACCACCATCCGACCGTCTAAAGATATGTTTGATGGTTTACAGGAAAAGATCGAGCTTGAGCTAAAAGGCAATATCAAATGAAATGAGGCAAGAATTTAAACGGATGACCAAAAAAGTCAGAACTCTTTATAGCCGCTAGACAACAACCTACCGTTTAACCGGCAAGGTTGTTGTTAAGGAATCTTAAGCCTCTACCTATAAATTATTCTTGTAGGTTGCCCTAACGATTACCACACACGCCACTATTGTTCAGCCCTGTTAATTGACCGTTTGCGCCACCAGCAAAGTTATTATCTTTGCCGAATGCCCCGAAGGCACCCGAAGCCGCACCAGTACCGCACTGTGCGCCAGCTGCAGCAGCTTGCGCACAACCATTTGCTGATGATCCGCAGTAATCATTGGAGGCAGCAAATGCCGGGAACGCCATGGCGCCAACCGCAGCTGCACTGACAAGGGCACCGGCAATCATTTTTTTTATATTCATTGCAACGGTTGATAATACACCCGCGCGCGCACCGTATTTAATATAGTTCGACATGAATAAATACCTCCTTTTTAATAACTCTTCTAATTATAGCAACGACGGCACAATGAGCTGTAATGAATCTTACGTGAGCAATTAATTATTGGCTGGAGACCGCTCGATTTATTACTTGTTAATTTTTAATCGGAGTATTTCAACCTGTCCGGCAAGTTGGCTAATCAATTCCGCGGATATGCCTCGTTTTGTGATGACGGCGAGAATTGACTCGTACCACCATAGCTGGTCGGTGAAACTTTTCGTCGAAAAACGGTTCCATAGATTATCGCCTTCGATCCCATAGTCAACCAGAATTGACACCAAGTTATGAATCTTATCTGAAGCGCTGACGATGACTGCCTCATTACTGGCTTTGTTCTCGAGATGATCTAGGTAAGCTTTGGAACGTTCGTGCCAATCCCTCACGGAATCGTCTTTGGTCACATCTTTCACAATGGCGACCATTCGATCGCCGAAGTCGGCGCGCATTGTCTGCTCGTCATAAATACTAGTGTCGACATCCTCGAGAACGTCGTGCAGCAGGCAAGCAATCAGCACGTCTTCATCGTCCGTGGCATTACTGGCAATCAACATAACACCGAAGGGGTGAATGATATATGGGATGTCGGTGCCTTTTCTGTGTTGCAGCTGCTGTTCATGGGCCCAGGCTGCTATCCGTATAGCCTTATCGAGTCTATGGGTATAATTAATCATTTTTAACTTTCATCATCTAAAACACCAAATGCAGGTTTATTCCCAATAACAGAAGTGGCCAAAGGATAACCGCTAGTACCGCCGAAAGTAGATGAGGGATTGACCCCAAATCGCTAAGATAACCCTGATTGCTGGTGATCACTACTCCTACTATGAAATATAGAATACTGCCGATTGAAAATCGCTCCATGAGCCACCTTTCTTATTACGGTTTGCCTTTGTTATAAGTATGAACTGAACTGAGCCGAGCCGAATGACAAGAGCGCGACATTCGGCCAATTTTGATTCACGACGTCGCGACAACCTTAACTATCTGCTATCATACAAAAGTACACCTGGCTCAAAACTTGTGATTTTTTATGACGGTGATGTTTTGGGATTACGACAGATAGCGTTTTAATGAGTAAACATATAGAGGTAAAAATGGTCATGAGTAGTATTGAATGTATAACAAGCCCTAGCCGTATAGTGACACCAGAAACATTTACAGACGAAGAACTTATGAGGCTGGATGGAAAAACCGCTCTTATCACCGGATCAACCAGCGGCATCGGCCTCGGCATTGCCCGCAGCCTCGCTCGCCGAGGGGCCAATATCGTCCTTAACGGTTTTGGCGACGTCGAGGGTTCAATCGAACAGATTGCCGCCTTAGGAGTCAAGGTAGGCTACCATGGCGCCGATATGAGCAAAAAGGATGATATCGCCCAACTGATTGACTACGTCCAGAGCGAGTTCGGCGGCACCGACATATTAGTCAATAACGCCGGCATCCAGCACGTGGCACGAATCAAAGACTTCCCAGATGACGAGTGGGACCGGGTTATCGCCATCAACATGAGCGCAGCCTTCCACACGACGAAACTGGCACTTCCTGGAATGATAGAAAAAGACTGGGGCCGTATAATCAACATCGCCTCGGCACACGGACTCGTGGCATCGGCAGGAAAAGCCGCCTACGTGACGGCCAAGCACGGTGTCGTCGGTCTCACCAAAACGACAGCCCTGGACGAGGACGTAGTTAGGACTGGCGTGACGGTCAATGCCATCTGCCCCGGCTGGGTACTGACGCCACTGGTCCAGAAGCAGATTGACGACCTCGCCGAACGCCAAGGCATCTCGCTTGACCAAGCAAGACAGGACCTATTAGGGGAAAAGCAACCTTCTTTGCAGTTTGTGACGACCGAACAATTGGGCGGACTGGCCGTCTTCCTCTGCTCGTCAAGCGGCGACAACATGCGTGGCTCAATTATATCGATGGATGGGGGATGGACCGCTCAATAAACCCCAAGCTCGTCAAGTAGGGTCATTTGTTAATGATAGTTGACTCATGTAGTATAAAAAAGTACGGTCAAACGTCGCTGTATAATACACCGCCTAGTAGAACATAAACATTAGGAACAGAATATGCAATCAGATGGAATTTATCCGGGAGTGGTAAGAGTCGGTCAACATACAAACTCTTTGCAACCATCTGAATATATTATGGCTGTTGCAGTAAATCCCGATATCCATATGCCACTTTCCGGTGTAGCAAGAATAGTTACCAAAAGGCAGGGCGACGTGGCTATAGCTGGATACGTCGATCACAGCGAGCTACATAAGGTAACGCGGACATACCCGGGACAGTGGAATGTTGGTAAGCAGTTAAGCATATCCGGTCTTGAAGAAAAAATACGGGCTATATACCCCGATAACACAGATTTTGTCGGCCTAGAAGATCCCGATATAGTAGTCGATACTGACGGAGTAATTCATTTATTCTTTACTATTCCGTTTATAGGACCTACCAATAAAATCTACCTAGGTCACGCGAAGGGCAGCTCTCTAGACACACTCAAAATGCAAGAACCGGTCATGAGACCCCTTAACACTACTACTTCCCATGGGGAGCCTTTTGTTCGCGGTTTCAAAGAGCTATGTCCATCACCACCCGACTCAACAGGCACAAGCCACCACTTGGTAGAATCCAACGACCTCTTGGAGTCAATCTCGTATTCGACAATTGCTATAACCAACGCGAAATCATTAGATGGTCCGTGGGAGTTTGCAGGGGACGTGGTTCATCCAGCCGAGCTAACAACAATATATGCGAAATATGTTAAAAATAACAATGCCTACGAATGGTGTGGCGAACACGTATCACCTTGTCGGTTAATACCAAAAGATTTCATAGTAAGCGATAGATATAGGATTGGCATATTAAACGGCCGAGAACGGTCGAAAGACGGCGTTTATGGCAAGTTCCGGCCTGGATTATTCCTCTATGACCCAGAAACAGGAACGGTTCCCTGGGTTGACCCTTCTCCTTTATTTGACGATTTAAATGCACGGACAATTATCTTCGCCAGCGACTTAGTTGTGAACGAGAAAGTCATTGGTCGTCCTAGTACAATTACACTTATGACCCATATTGATGATTCATACTTACAGGAATATCAAATTAGTGCTTCTATAATCAAAAATCGTTTGCCTGCCTTTTTTACAAATAAATAGACCCAAATAACGGGTCTANNCTATCTACGCGAACTTCAAGTTCATTCATTGATTTAATAAATTGATTTTCGAGATCTATATCGTAGTAGTTTGAGAGCACAAGGATAGACCATAAACAGTCTGAGAGTTCGTGTTTCAGTTTTTCATCAATATCATCCATTGAACGATAGCCACTTTTAGCCATGATAATTTTACTTAAATCACCGACATCTCCGACAAATCCAGCCATTAGTTTGTTGCCATCCCATGCGCTACCGTGGTCGCGTGCATTGAGTTGATTATATTTTTCTCGTACTCGTACTGCCGCTTCTAATAGTTCTTTGTAAGTCATGCTTACATTGTAGCAAACAAAAGAACTCCTAATAGTAGAAGTTCTTAAGTATAACCATTTTGGCTGGGATGGAGGGATATCGCTTCGTTTTACTTCGCTCCTCCGCTTGTTTGCAAAATGAGCAAGCTAATTTTGCTGCTCGGCGCTACGCCGAACCCCCGAATACGTTTTGCTGCGCAAAACTATCGGGAGTTCGGATCGCTCCGACCACGGCACGCAAAAACCCGACCAAAAAGGTCGGGTCTATGCGTGGCTGGGATGGAGGGATTCGAACCCCCGAATACTAGTACCAGAAACTAGCGCCTTACCACTTGGCCACATCCCATTAGTAACGTGATTGTTTTGGATTATGACGATACGCGTTTAACACTTTACGACATAACCAAAACATGGGTAATTATACCATGACATCAGGTATACTGGATAGATGAGCAAAAAATCTTTACCTATTGTTAACGTTACGCTAGACAAAATCGTCGGGGGAGGGCAGTCACTTGGCACCCTCGAGGGCGGTCGTAAACTTTTCGTATGGGGTGGACTTCCCGGCGAAACCGTCGAAGTTCAAATGACCAAAAAGAAGTCAAACTTGGCCGAAGGCGTCGTGATTGAATTAATTACGCCCAGCACCGAGCGCGTTAACCCCCGTGACGAAGACAGTTATCTGTCGACCAGCCCGTGGCAAATCATGAGCTTTGAAAGCGAACAGCACTACAAAGCCGCTTTAATCGAAGAGGCTTTCGAACTGCACGACATCGTGCTACCTAACACAATCGAAGTTTATAGTGACGATAAACAATACGAATACCGTAACAAGATTGAATTTAGCTGGTACTGGGACAAAGAAAAAGATCGTCTCGATCTGTCGTTTTTCCGACGCGGCACGCACGGCAAAATACCTGTTAACGGCACCAGTTTGGCCCACCCCAGCATTAACCAGGCGGCAACCGCCCTACGCGACCTGCTGCGCACCAAGCCAGACCTCCGCGCCTTTATGCTTAAAACTGTCCTGGTACGCTGTGACGCCAAGGGGAACGTTGCCCTTCAGCTCTACGTTAAAGACCAAGCCTTCGTCCAGTTGACCGGATCGGAGCTAGAACTGCTAAAAGAGAATGGCAACATCGTTGGTTTTGAACTAATTTTCTCTAATCCAAAAAGCCCAGCCAGCGTCATCACTGAGCGCCTGCAATCATGGGGTACAACCAACCTGACCGATACAATCCTTACGGTTCCATTCACGTATGCCGTCGAAGGATTTTTTCAAATCAATATTCCCGTTTACGAACAAGCCCTGCGCGACATGAAGGAGTGGGTGAGTGCCGATAAACCGGCCGTCGACCTGTACAGCGGCGTCGGTACGATTGGCCTGACTATCGGTGGCCAGAGCGTCACCATGGTAGAGATCAACGAACACGCCGTCAGGGAAATGAAGCGCAATATCACCGCTTTGGACCGTGAAAAAGCTGTCAAGGCTATCTTGGCACCCAGCGAGAGCGCCCTCGAGTATATTATCAGCGACGCTACAATTATCGTTGACCCGCCACGGGCCGGCTTGCATGAGGACGTCGTCAAAAAACTGCTCGAAACCAAGCCCGACCGCATCATTTATTTGTCGTGTAACCCCGTTACCCAAGCCCGTGACGTCGCCCGTCTAGCCGAAGTCTACGGTGTTAAATATCATCGTGGTTATAATTTCTTCCCACGAACACCACACATCGAACACCTAGTCATCCTCGACCGTATTTCAAAAGCATAATATTTGTTGTAATCTCCTGCATATTTGGTACAATTAAGCCATGAGAAAAATCGTAAACGGTTTTACTATAGTCGAGCTTTTAGTCGTTATATCAGTTATCGGTATCCTTGCTACCATTAGCATGATCAGTTTTACTCGTTACCAAGCCGATTCACGAGATACACAACGGTCGTCAAAAGCAACTATCTTGACAGAGGCCCTCGAAAAGTACTACGACGCCAATGGCGAATATCCTGGCTGTCTAGCGGTCAGCGGAGCGGGAGCTACTGTCACGACGAGTATCCTGCCTGGCGTTGAACTAAATACACTGTTGACGCCGAAAAGTGCCTCGACGGATACCAACTCTATTAAATGTCAGGACTTGGTTGTCGGTGGGCCGGACATATTTGCCTATGTTGGCGATGGCAGCGCGGCCTGTAACAGCGGCTCGGCTTGTCTGACTTTTACATTAAAGTATACAGAAGAAGCTACGGGACTTATCAAGACCATTACCAGTCGACGCACGACAGCCCCTACGACTCCACTGAACGTTGTGGCTACAACAAACTCTTCGACTCAAATTACCGTCAGTTGGAATAGTGCCCCAGAAGCCGTATCGTATAACCTTGAGTACTCGCCAAACAGTAACTTTACGGGTTCAACCTTTATCAATGGCGCTACCGGTACGAGTCGGGCAGTCACGGGACTAGCGTCAGGTCAGCGCTACTACTTTAGAATATACATTGTTACAAACTTAGCAACGGGTCAGGCTTCGTCGTCGGCCACCGCCGTCACCACGCTCAACGCGCCAAGTGCTCCAACCGTCGCCGCCTCAACCCCATCTAGCATCACGACCTACAGCTGGCCAGCCATAGCCTGTCCAGCCAGTGCAACGGCCCGTTACCAGTATCGTTATGTCATAAATTACACTGGCGGCTACACTTCGGTTTGGTACGGGCCGATTGCAGGGCTTTCGTCGACTTTGGACACGTCAGGTGCCGTCTATACCTACACGGGCCAAGTGCAGGCCCAGTGCTACAACGCTATTGCAACGAGTGCTTGGAGCACAACCGGACAGGCAAGCTACTCCCGACCTGATGGCTGGTCTAGTATTGCCGGTGGCTACGGCCATACCTGCGCCATCGATTCGCTGGGTAAAGCCTACTGTTGGGGATACAACTGGTATGGTCAACTTGGTAACAACTCGACCGTTGACAGCGCGGTACCGGTTGCCGTATACACCGGCGGCGTGCTCAGCGGCAAGACACTGGTGTCAATTGTGACCGGCGACTACCATACCTGCGCCATCGATTCGCTGGGCAAAGCCTACTGTTGGGGAAATGATGGAGACTACGGTGAACTCGGCAACAACTCAATCGTCAACAGCTCGGTTCCAGTTGCCGTATACACCGGCGGCGTGCTCAATGGCAAAACGATAGTGTCTATTTCGGCAAGTGAAATTAATACCTGCGCCATCGATTCGCTGGGTAAAGCTTACTGTTGGGGGAACAACCAATTCGGCGCGCTTGGCACCGGCGCAACTGGCTCGTACAGCGCGGTTCCGAACGCCGTCAACACCGCCGGCGTGCTGAGCGGCAAGACACTGGTAACGATCGGGCTACAGCAGTTTGCGGTGTGCGCCTTGGATTCCGCCGGGGCTGCTTACTGTTGGGGAGGTAACAACGCCGCTGGTGGGCTTGGTAACAACTCGACTATTAACAGCTATGTTCCGGTCGCTGTATACACCGGTGGCGTGCTGAGCGGCAAGGTGCTGGTGTCGATTAGCGGTGGTTCTGCCTACAGCTGCGTCATCGATTCGCTGGGCAAAGCCTATTGTTGGGGGAGTGGTTCCTTTGGTAACCTGGGCAACAACACAACGGCTGGCGTCCAGACGGTTCCGGTCGCCGTATACACCGGCGGCGTGCTCAGCGGCAAGGTAATTGTATCAATGGCTAGCATGAATGAAACTAACTGCGCCATTACTGCCGACAGCAAGGTCTACTGTTGGGGGGCAGGCGACGGCGGCCAGCTCGGCAACAACACAACTACCCAGCTCAACCCCATTCCTATGGCGGTTACCACTAGCGGTGTCCTGAGTGGCAAAACGATAACGACCACGTCCGCTGCAATGGGTTATTTCAACTCCTGCGTCATTGCCTCCGTTAACCAAGCTTATTGCTGGGGGGATAATACTTATGGTCAACTCGGCAATAACTCACACACCAGCAGTTTAGTTCCTATTACTACATTGCCACCACTTTAATTCACATCACTGTAATCATAACTTTTAACAACCGTAAGGTAAAATACTATGAAACTGAATAAAAAGAAACTTATCTATATCACCGTCGCAATATTATTAGTCATCTCTGCTTCAATTGGAACGGTTTTTGTACTAAAAGGGTTCCAAAAGAGCAATAGCGTCCAGGTCACAACTAAAAATACAAAAGAACAGGCTGATATACTAAAGGCACAGGCGCTACAGGCAGCCAAAGCAAACGAGACCGCCAAAGCAAAACAATTATTACAAGAAGCACGACAAATTTATAAAGATACCAATAATCTGGATGGCGTTGCTGGAACAGATGCACAATTATATTTGATCGACCATCCAAGATACCCAGCCAAATAACAATATAACTTAGTGTTAATATGGGTAGTTTTGCTTATGTTTGCTACAATAACATCATGAGAAAAATCATAAGCGGTTTTACTATCGTCGAATTATTAGTCGTTATTGCAGTTATCGGCATTCTTACCACCATTAGTCTTATTAGTTTCACCCGTTACCAAGCCGATTCACGAGATACACAACGCTCGTCAAAAACAACCATCCTAGCTGAGGCGCTCGAAAAGTATTACGATAAAAACGGCGAATATCCTGGCTGTAGCGCCGTTAGTGATTCAAATGCAGCAACTGTCACGACAACCGTCCTGCCTGGCGTTGAACTCAACACACTTTTGACACCAAAAAGCGCACCAACGGACACTAACTCTATTACATGTACGGATATCACTGGCGCCGCTGGTGAAGCTGATGTGTTTGCCTACGTTGGCGATGGAAGTACTGCCTGTACGAGTGGTCAATCTTGTCTATCGTGGACATTAAAGTATAAAGAAGAGAGTACTGGGCTGATCAAGTCGATTACAAGCCGACGGACGACATCAATTGCAACTGCTGGTGATACGACCCTAACCTCCACCGGCATTAGTTTTACGCAAATTAACCTCAGCTGGACAACTGTCGACAATGCCCTAAGCTACACCATTCAACGAGCGACCAATAACCTCTTTACTGTCAATATGGTCCAATCAACCTCCGCGACCACCTCAGCGTCAGCCACCGGCCTTACTGCCGGAACGATCTACTATTTCCGCGTGATGCCGAACGCCACGGGGAGCACAGGCAACTGGTCCAATACAGCCAGTACCATGACGGGTCAGCTCGCCACGCCTGTCGCGGCTGCAACGACCAATTCAACCTCGCAGATTACCCTCAGCTGGGGCGCGGTCTCACTAGCGACCAGTTACACGGTTAACCGCTCGTTGGCGAGCACTTTTACCACACCGACAGTATTTTCGGGAATCACAACCACAAGTAGCGTCTCAACCGGTCTAGCACCGGGTACGACATACTATTTCCGGGTACAGGCCGTCGCCCCCACTGATACCAGCGACTGGTCTGCCACAAAGAGCGCCACCACCACCATCAACCCTCCAGCGGGCGCGCCCAGCGTCACCGCCGCAATGTCCGGTACAACTGCCATTGGCACAGCCAGCGTCGTTACCTGCGCCGCAGGGACACCAATGTACCAATTGCAGTACCGCAGTACCAGTACCCTCACCAACGGAGCCTGGTCAGCCTGGACCGGTTGGTCAACCACTCGCACTATGAGCGTCGCCACGACTCAGGGACGCCAGTACGGTTTCGAAGCTCACGCCTACTGCGCTGGTACCAACGCGAACAGCACCGTCTCGGCCCTCAGCAATATCGCTACGACGATTAGCCAAATCAGCACGCCGTCAGCTCCGACCTATGCAACACCATCGTATTTTCATTCAGGTGTCAGCGCCATCGTCAATTACACATCCCACTGCCCGTCTGGCACGTCACTATACAACGATACTTTCCGTACGGTAGACTGGTACGGAGGGGCCTGGGGCCCGCATCCATTCGGCTATAGTGACGCTTGGCAAAACTTTAGCGACGGCCTCAACCATTACGTTAGCTATTATGGCAAAAACCAATGTAAAACATCTTGGGACACCTCGGCCCTCTCGGCGGAGTCCTACCATTCAACCCTTGTTTATCCACAGTAATACACGTAAGGCGATTTCAAATTGTTACCAAGAAAGGTCAAATAATGCATGATAATAGTTCAGCTCACACAATAATCAAACGAGTCGTCTTCGGACTGGTTGTCGCTGGTGTGTTTTCGTTGGTCGCATTTGGCGCGATAGTCGCTTTAAAATATACACTTCGGCCATCAGGGGTAATTTCAGCAGCCAACGTCATTTCCGCGTACGGAGGGGGCGAGACTATAACCAGTCTATCGACCAAGCTCTACCAACAACAACCAGACGCACCAATCGATGCAGTCGTTCAATACAAATTGAGCGAGCGAACCTACGGCGTTACCGTAGCGACCAAACAAATTCTGTCGTTTTATGCTGTCGACAAATCCCAGCAAGACGATTCGGCAACCGTTCAAAGCCAAACAGCCGCTTTTATGCAGGCAAAAGGCCTGAAAAAAACCGAGGGACCAGTATTGACGACCGCCAAAGACCTTCAGTACTCGACTTTTGAGGGTAATGATATAGTCTGCCAATTAACCGATTCGCAACTGCCGATTTCGGCCGATATACCTCGCTTCCACGGCCTCGCCTGTGTCGACAAGAGTGCTATCGAACAAGAATATACAGCTATCGAAAAGCTATTTTCTATTTATAAGCAATCCCACCAATTGGCCGCTATTACTCAGGCTAGCCGTCACACAGTGAGCGAGGGCAATAAATCATATACCGTCATTACTACGACCACAGACAACAGTCATGCCAAGTTGCTGTTCGCGGCCATCGACAAAGACTGGGTTTACATCGGTAATCTGGCCGCCAATGATCCTAAATACGCCAACGCCAAGTATACTATTACTCCGGAAATATTACGGACGATCAGCGACCCCAAGTACGGTGATTTTCTTGTCAAAAACTTCGTCAGATAATATTGCTTGATTAACTGGTTTTGATTCGCCGATAGGTAAATTTGGCAGCCAGACGCCACTGGCCGCTGGCGTCGGGTGTCAAACTGATAAACTTCGCCGTTTTTTACTTCGCTAATCAAGACAAGCGCTGGATTATACGGCGCGAGGGTTCGGTAGAATATAATGTCATCGTTGCTAACGTTGCTGCGCCCCGGAAAAACCTCGTGAAACTTGCTGCGACCAATCTCGTCAAAATAAAGCGGATGGCCTTTGGGCGGGAAGTAAAGTTCAGCCTTCAGTCCCATACGTGAAACCAACTTTTTAATATCACTCAGTAAAAATTTGGATTGGCCGGTAATATACACATAAAGCTGTTTCTTATTGGTCAAAAATAAGGTGGCTTCGGCGGTACGGCTGACAGGGGAGTGGGCAACAATCGTTTGGCGCACATCAATCTCAACCCCAAAACGCTCTTTAATGCTGCGCTCTAACGCCAATTCATCGTACATTTTATTGCTCATATGTATCTCTATTGTAACACCTTCGATTTGACACCCCTCGACGTGACATAGTAAGTCTATTACAATAGGTGTTAATGGACTTTTCAAAACGATACGCCACGCTTAACAAAGCGCAAAAGCAAGCCGTTGACACAATCGACGGGCCTGTCATGGTAATTGCCGGTCCGGGAACGGGCAAGACCGAGTTACTAAGCGTTCGAACGGCTAATATCCTACAAAAAACCGACGCGCTCCCCGAAAACATCTTGTGCCTGACGTTCACCGACAGCGGTGCCAATGCGATGCGCGAACGATTGGTCGGAATTATCGGCAAAGACGCCTATAAGGTCGCCATCCACACCTTCCATAGCTTTGGCAGCGAAGTTATCAATCAGCACGGCGAGTTCTTTTACCAAGGAGCTCATTTCCGCCCAGCGGACGAGTTGAGTCGCTATGAAATTATTCGTACTATCTTTGATGGGCTGGGATACAGCAACAGCTTAAACACAAAAATGAACGGTGAGTATACTTATCTATCCGACAGCCTGACGGTTATATCAGAGCTTAAAAAAAGCGGGCTCACTAGTGACGAGCTGCTCGAAATTCTTGATGCGAACGACAGCGTCATACAAAAAACCGAACAGCTGCTGAGTCCAATTTTTGCCGAAAGAATCAGTAAAACAACCGCCAGCCTGTTGGCAGCTCAAATTGAGACTATCCGTGACAGCGGTGTTGAGATAGCCCTGCAAACAATTATCCCGCTATCGACCGTACTCGGCGACTCGCTGTCGGACGTCGTCGAACTGGCCAGCACTTCTAATTCAACCAAGCCAGTCACGCTGTGGCGCAATCACTGGTTTAAAAAGGACGAAAGTGGGGCCTTTATCCTCAAATCTCGCGACCGCCAATCAAAGCTCCGAGCCGTCAGCTCAATCTACGAACAGTACTTAACTCGGATGGAAGAAGCCGAGTTGTATGATTTTGACGATATGATCCTACGAGTAGTCCACGGTATGGAAGTATTTGACGAACTGCGGTTCAATCTGCAAGAGAAATACCAATACATCATGGTCGACGAATTCCAAGACACTAATATGGCCCAGATGCGCATCATACATAACCTGACAAATAACATTGCCCAAGGTGATACGCCAAATGTTTTCGTGGTAGGTGATGACGATCAGGCTATTTATAGTTTCCAAGGCGCTGATATCAGCAATATAATCAATTTTCGGACAAATTACCCGAAAGCGCGCATTGTTGCGTTGACCGATAATTACAGGTCCGGTAAAGCTATTTTGGTTAATACCAGAGATATTATCGTTCAAGGAGCCGAACGGCTTGAAAATAATATCGACGGATTAAACAAGAGCCTCACAGCCCGATCCAATGCCAGGCCCAGCACGGTCGAATTGCTTGAAGCAGAGACAAGCCCCGACGAGCGCCACTGGATTGTCGAACACATCAAAAAGAGTATTACTAAGGGAAAGAAACCGTCCGATATTGCAGTTCTGACTCGCAAACACAAAGAAATCGAAAAACTTTTGCCTTATTTTGTACGGGCCGACATTGCCGTCCAATACGAGCGACGCGATAACGTCCTCGACCAAGCACCGATTATCCTCATAGAGCAGCTGGCGCGAGTACTAATCTGCCTCCACCTGGGACAGTATAAAGAGGTTAATGCGCAATTGCCGCAAGTCCTGTCTCATCCAGCCTGGGGAATCGACCCCATATCGCTCTGGAAATTGAGCCTTTCCGCCTACGAAAAAAGATCACACTGGTTAGATACCATGGCGTTGATACCCGAGTTCATACCGTTGCAAAAATGGCTTGTGGTTACCTCTCTATCAATTCCGCACCTACCGCTCGAAAGTATGCTTGACATACTTATTGGTAAATTCGATGCCCAAGTCGGCGACAGCGAACATGATGACGAAGAAGAGACGATCGCGCTACGAGAAAAAGAATTTACTAGTCCACTCTATAACTATTTCTTTTCTACGAATAACTTGTCTGATAACAGTGAAGATTATATACGACACCTTGAGGCACTCCGTACTATCCGCACAAAACTTCGAGATTATAATCCGACCGAAACGCCTAATCTAGAAACTTTTATAGAATTTATTAATTTGCATCGTAGTATCGGCAGCGGCATTACAAGTACACGTTCCGCCTCACAAAAGGATAATGCTGTACAATTGATGACGGTTCACAAATCAAAAGGTCTTGAGTTTGATACGGTTTATATCGTCAATGCTGTTGATAATACATGGGGCGAACGAACGCGAAGCCGTAGTCGGCTGATTGGATACCCAGAGAACCTTCCACTAGCGCCAATTGGCGACACTAGCGACGAACGTTTACGACTATTTTATGTCGGCGCCACACGAGCTAAAAATGAACTATTTATCAGTTACAGCCTTGCCGATGACAGCAATAAAACGACTGCTCGCGCGAGTTTCCTAGTCGATACCGCGTTGCAGCCAACCGCTATTAGCAGTGACCATAACACGACCCATGCCTTAGAGACGGCTGAAATACGATGGTACGAATCACTAACTCAGCCGAATAGCCACACGTTAAAAGAATTGTTGGCACCACAACTCGAGCAATATCAATTGAGTGTCACGCACCTGACTAATTTCCTCGATGTCACTCGCGGCGGCCCACAGAACTTCTTATTGCAAAATCTATTAAGGTTCCCTCAAGCGATGAGCCCTGCTTCCGCCTATGGTTCGGCCATTCACCAAACACTGCAGCGAGCCCACAGCCATCTGGCCGCCCACGGCCAAAGACAGGCCGTTGAAGATATCCTGCATAATTTCGAAACAGCCCTGGAAGAACAACATTTGTCACGGATCGATTTTGACACCTATCTGCAAAAGGGGAGTGATGACCTGCAGGTATTCCTTTCGTCCCTTTATGATACGTTCACCGACTCGCAAAAAACCGAGTTGAACTTCAAGTCTCAGCACGTCATCGTCGGCGATGCGCACCTGTCGGGCGCCCTGGATTTGATCGATATAGCCAGCGACAAGACGGTGACGGTGACTGACTATAAAACCGGCAAGCCGTCACGAGACTGGACCGGAAAAACAAACTACGAAAAGATTAAGCTCCATAAATACAAACAACAGCTGATGTTCTATAAGCTGCTGGTCGAAAATGCCCGAGATTACCGCGGACACATCGTTGAGAGCGGCGTGTTGCAATTCGTTGAGCCGACGCGTGCCGGTGATATCGTTGCCCTGGTGGCAGAATTTACCAGCACCGACCAAACCCAGTTTACGCAGCTGATTAACGCCGTCTGGCGTCATATTATTGACTTTAACCTACCCGACACATCAACTTATAGCCCAACGTTGAAAGGAATTCTGGCCTTCGAGCAAGACCTGATTGACAATACCGTCTAAGCATTGACAGGTAATTTTTTGTTTGTTATTATTAACGATGCGCAGATTGAGATTGTGAAAAATCGACAAGACGTATCGTGTCAGTTTTTCACAATCTCTCTGTTTGCACTTTGACAGAGATAGTGAAAATGTTCCGCTACGGTAAAACACCGGTTGTCCCCACCCTGGACGATCAGTGTGGTCTCCAGACCCGACTAGCGGGATAGGCTCTGCCGTCCCATCACAAAGAGCTCCTTCTCCGCGTGATTGTCGACGGCAGAGCCGCCTAAGCCGACGGGCAGGCCTTGATGCGCTCCAGCGCACCCACGTGAATTCAGCCATATCTATGTGGCTCAACCGTGGCGGCCTGCCCGTCAAATTCGTTTACCCAACACGACTCACCCTTAGGAGGTGAAATTGTGACCGCAGGAAACCAAGGCAAGGCCCTGGACAAAGCAAGGGAGAATCTCGCAAGGGATCCGAACAACAAAACCCTCAAAACCGCCGTGGCGGTGAGGACGGAGGAGTACAACGCCTCTATGCGGAGGTCTGGCCAAAAGGAAATTCGATGAGCCAGCTCACGGAGACGCTTGCATAGGCCATATGCAACACCGGGTCAGAAAAAATCACTATCTCTGTCCCACTCCCATTTTTCATAACGACTGTTGTGAGCAATGTGAGCGGGTTACGTAATACTTACCACTATGAAATAATGGACAGCATGATGACCAACTTTTGGGACGAACTACCGAAACCTTTTTTTATTCTTGCTCCTATGGAAGCGGTGACCGACGTTGTCTTTCGCCACGTGATTACTTATGCCGCCCGACCTGACGTATTTTTTACCGAATTTACCAACGCTGCCAGCTATGCCAGCGAAAAAGGTATCCATAGCACCAGAGGACGGCTCGCGTTTACGGCCGACGAACAACCGATGGTAGCACAGATATGGGGTACCCGACCCGACCAGTTCACCTTTATGGCACAAGGGTTGGCAAACATGGGATATAAAGGCATTGATATTAATATGGGCTGTCCGGATAAATCAGTTGTTCACGGCGGATCGGGTAGTGGACTGATCCGCACACCCGAACTAGCTGGCGAACTGATTACGGCTGCTAAAACCGGCGGCTTGCCTGTCAGCGTCAAAACCCGCCTGGCCGACGTCAAGGTTGAAGAGTGGCGCGAGTGGTTCACGTATCTGCTCCAGCAAGATATTGCCAATTTGACGATTCACTTGCGCACCCGCAAAGAAATGAGCAAAGTCGAGGCTCACTTTGAGCTCATTCCAGAGATAAAAAAATTACGAGACAAAATCGCCCCGCAAACGCTACTGACCATCAACGGTGATATCCGCGACCACCAGCACGGCGAAGAATTAGTTCGCGACTATGGTGTTGACGGTATCATGATTGGCCGTGGCGTCTTTCATAACCCATTTGCCTTCGAGGCTGAAAAGCGCGAACACACTCGCGAGGAACTCATCGGACTGCTACGTTTCCAACTTGACCTCCACGATCGCTATGCCCGTGAACTCGAACCGCGCAAATTCGATCCGCTGAAGCGATTTTTCAAGATATATATTCGAGATTTTTCTGGCGCCAGCGAGTTGCGCGAACAGTTGATGCACACGAAGACGACGGACGAAGTCCGGCAATTACTTGGGAAATTTTGAACTCTTTTAGAAAAAGAGACAGTTTACAAATGTCGACGTCGTCGATGTAGTTCAGCAACCTTCAGGCGAACCGAATGTCGATCGACAAGTTGGTGGGCTTTTTCAAGTTCCAGCTGAGTACCGGCGTTATTACGCAGTACAATCGCACGCTCCAGCGCTGCTTTTGATTCGGCCTCAATAATATCGGCGCCGTGGTCCGATTCATCCACAAGTACCCGGACCGCCTTTTGCGATATCTCGACGATACCACCACTAATCGCAAAGTACTCAAGATGACTATCGTCATCCGTCTTTTTGTAGCGGACAGCAATCGCACCCGCGACGGCAAGCGCCACCAACGGCTCATGTCCAGGAAAAACAGCAATTTCGCCAGCCGCCGTCGGAATAATCAGCTCATAAACCACTTGATCGATTTTTATCCCGAGGAGGGTTGTCAGCGTCAAATGCATATGAGTATTAGTCCTTCTTGTCCGCGAGTGTACCGCTCACCATGTAAAACCACGATTCGGGCTTGTCGTCGTACTTACCGGCGAGGATATCACCGAAGTCTCGGATGGTGTCCTCTAGCTTAACGTAGGTACCCTTGTTACCAGTGAACTTTTCTGCCACGTAGAATGGTTGCGACAGATACCGCTGGGTACGACGAGCGCGGGCCACGATTTGCTTTTGGTCGTCAGATAGTTCTTCCATACCAAGAATAGCAATGATGTCCTGTAGCTCTTTGTACTGCTGCAGGATACGCTGAACTTCGCGAGCGACGCGATAGTGCTCTTCTCCTACGACCTCTGGGTCGAGGCTCGTCGAATTACTGTCGAGCACATCCACAGCGGGGTAAATACCAATCTCGGTCAAGGCTCGACTCATCACGATGGTTGCATCAAGGTGGGCAAAGGTCGTGGCCGGCGCTGGGTCAGTCAGGTCATCGGCAGGGACATAAACGGCTTGAACTGACGTAATTGAACCTTTTTTGGTGCTGGTAATACGTTCTTGCAAGGCACCCATTTCTTGTTGCAAGTTCGGCTGATAACCAGCCGCGCTCGGCAAGCGACCTAGCAGGGCTGATACTTCAGCACCAGCTTGGGTGTAACGATAAATATTGTCAATAAACAGCAAGACGTCTTTACCTTCATCACGGAATGTTTCGGCCATCGCGAGACCAGACAGAGCAACGCGCAAACGCGCTCCAGGCGGTTCGTTCATCTGGCCGAAGACGAGACTCGTTTTACCAAGTACGCCGGCTTCTTGCATCTCGTAGTACAGGTCATTACCTTCACGGGTACGTTCACCAACACCAGCAAAGACCGAGTTACCGCTATGGAATTTGGCGATATTGTTAATTAGTTCCGTAATAAGCACTGTTTTACCAACGCCGGCGCCGGCGAACAATCCGACTTTACCGCCTTTTGTAACAGGTGCGATAAGGTCAACAACTTTGATACCAGTTTCTAGAATCTCGGTTTTGTTTGATTGCTCGGAAAGTGGGGGAGGGTCGCGGTGGATTGACGCGCGTTTACCCATCAAAGCTGGCTTGCCATCGATTGGATCACCAACCACGTTGAACATGCGTCCCTGAGTCGCTTCGCCCACTGGCACGCTAATTGGTGCACCAGTGTTCGTCACACTGTCACCGCGCTTCAAACCATCGGTACCGGCCAGGGCAATCGCCCGAACCGTTCGTTCGTCAAGGTGCTGCGCGACTTCAAGCGTCAAAGTGCCCCCGTTATGCTTCATTTGCAACGCGTAATAGATGGCCGGAAGCTTGTCCGTAAACTCAACGTCAACGACGACTCCGACAACCTGTGTAATTTTTCCTGTATTTTCTTTATTCATCTACGTCTCCCTTATTCGTTAAGCGCTTCAACGCCGCCACTAATTTCTGCTAATTCTTCGGTAATCGCACCTTGACGAGCTTTATTCATTTCAAGCGTCAAATCGTCCGCCAAGTCCGATGCATTATCGGTCGCATTCTTCATCGCTAGCATGCGCATACTGTGTTCACTGGCCCTGGCATCAAGCAGCGCCTGAAAAATCTGTGCGCCAACCAATCGATAGGCAATACCGTCCAGCACTTCTTCGGTACTGGGCTCGTAAGTCGCATCAGACGCCACGCCAGGCTCATCAGCCGCTTTAAACCCCGCCGGTAAAACACGCAGAACGCGCGCTTGTTGGTTAATGCTACTAACAAAATGTGTGTAGATGATATCGACAGCATCAACCTCGCCACTGGTAAATTTCAGCCTGGCGCTATCTAAAATTGCATGAAGCTCACGTCCATCTGGCTGATCTGGTAAGTTTTCATAGACACCCAATACCTGTGTATCCTTGATGCGAGCGACAAACTGCGCCGTCTTACGACCGATAGCAATCGTGGTATTTTTCACTTTCGTGGCGTCGTCAATACGGAGCTGCTCGATATAGGTTTTGACGATATTACTGTTGTAGGCGCCGGCCAGCCCTTTATCGGACGCAATCACAATCAGCAATCTGGTTTTAACGGTACGCTTCGCAAAAAACGGATGGCGGGCGACGGACGTGTGTTTGGAAAGTGCCGTCAGAAGTTCGCGAGCCGCCAGCGTATAGGGCGCGGACGCCTTAGTTGCTTCCTGGGCGCGGCGCATCTTACTGGCTGCGACTAACTGCATCGCCTTCGTAATCTGCTTGGTATTTTTTACCGAGCGAATCCGAGACTTTAATACTTGAGTTGATGCCATGAGCTATTTTTCCTCAAATCCCTTTGCCACTGCTTTGGCTACTTTTTCAATAGCTTTCGTTTGACTATCAGACGGCTTGTCGCCCTTACCAAGTTCGCGCATATCGTCTTTATGCTCTGCCCATAATTTAGTCAATAAAGCCGTTTGAGCTTTTTTGATTTGGGCTGGTAGAATGTGATCAAATAAACCATTCGTGACGGCATAAATACTGGCGACTTGTTCCCAGATGCTAGCTGGCTGGTACTGAGGCTGTTTGAGCAGCTCCGTCAGTCGCTGACCTCTGTCAATTTGAGCTTTTGTCGCATCGTCCAAGTCGCTACCAAATTGGGCAAAACTAGCAAGTTCACGAAACTGCGACAGGCCAAGCTTGAGGTTGCTACTGACCGATTTGACGGCCTTGGTTTGAGCGGCTCCACCAACACGACTGACCGATAGACCGGCCGAAATAGCCGGACGGATACCTTGGTAAAACAAATCGGTTTCAAGGAAAATCTGGCCGTCAGTAATCGAAATAACGTTGGTAGGGATGTACGCGCTGATGTCACCGGCTTGCGTCTCGATAATAGGCAGGGCGGTCAGCGAACCGGCACCAAGCTCATCGCTTAACTTGGCTGAACGCTCAAGTAGGCGAGAGTGGAGGTAAAAGACGTCGCCTGGGTAGGCTTCGCGTCCTGGTGGACGACGGAGAAGGAGCGACATTTGGCGGTAGGCGACGGCATGCTTTGTCAGGTCATCATAANNGCGTAAGGCGCGAGGTAGAGCAGCGACGCTGGATCAGAGGGACCCGTCGCCACAACGATAGTTTGGTCCATCACGCCTTCTTGTTTCAAACGGTCAATCAGCCGAGCGACCTTAGACAGCTTTTGACCGATAGCGACGTAGACATTGACCACACCTGTCTGTTGCTTGGTCTGATTGATCATCGTGTCGATGGCTAGCGCCGTCTTGCCCGTTTGGCGATCGCCAATAATCAGTTCACGTTGGCCACGGCCAATCGGAAACATCGAGTCAATGGCCATAATACCGGTCATAAGCGGCTCATGAACAGATTTACGACCCATGACACCGATAGCTTCGCGCTCGATGAGGCCGAATTGTTTTGTCTTGATAGGGCCGCCACCGTCCATAGGCCGCCCAAGTGGATCAACGACACGACCAAGGAGTTCTGGGCCAACCGGTACCTGCAACATCGTACCCTTAAGTCGGACTGTGTTGCCGGCCGATACTTGTGCGTCGGTGCCAAGCAGTACCGCACCAATTTCATCTTCCATCAGGTTCAGAGCAAATGCTTCAATAATACCGTCAGTTGTTTCGATTTGTAATACCTCATTGTAGCCAGCGTTGTGGAGCCCATGAACCCACGCCACCCCGTCACCAACCCGAACGATCACTCCAACGTTCTCTAAGCCCTCATTGGCCTCCAGGCTCGCAATTGCGGCACGTAAGTCCCCAGAAAGGTCTGCTACTGATAGTTTGGTCATGTCGTTTTTCCTTATCATTTCTTATAATTTGTTCTTAATAATGTCAGTTTTCGGGCGATTGTTGCGTCAAGTTGCAGCCCAGGCAAGTCGATTTTAACTCCTCCTAGCACGCTCGGATCTATAAACTCATGAAGCTGCACCTGGCGGGCACCAGTTTTAGCTTGGATAAGTTTCGTCACCGCATGACGCGTAGCCTCCGCAAGATTAAAGGCCGAGGTTACCCGAGCCAGCACAACACCCCGTTTAGTCAGTTCGTATTCGATATCCCGTACGATTAAACCTACTTCGTCTGTCCGTCGGCTATCGATAAGAAAAGCCGCCAACTGTCGTACTAGTTGCTCGACTTCAACGCCATCCACTAATTGCTGGGCGATATAGCTCGTTATCTTGCGACGCGACAAACGTATAGCCATAATGTTACTTTATCGCCTTTATTGCATCACTGACGAGCTTCGGGTCAATCTTGCCCGTCACAACCTTGCCGATGACTTTTTCGGTCGCCATAGCAACCAGTTCGAGTGTTTCGTTGTAAAGTGCTTTTTTAGCCGCCAAAACATCTTTTGTTATCTCGGCTTGGGCATCAGACACGATTTGTTCGGCACGTTTTTGAGCTTTTTGCTCGCTGACAGTTAGAGCAGCAACTGATTCGAGTTTCGCGGTTGCTACAATATCCGCTGCATTCAGCTGAGCCTCTTTGAGCAACTGTGCAACTTTCGTTTGGGCGTCAAGGGCGGCGACTTGCGCCTGGGCGGCGGCCTTAGTTGCTGCCTCGATGCCGTCTCGGCGTTCGTCAACTGACTTCATAAGCCACGGATAGACAAACTTGCCAAGTAGCCAGACTAAAATCAAAAAGGCGACCATCTGCAGTAGCAATGTCTTCCAGTCGATACCGAGCGCCTCAAAGATACCGCCTGTGGCGGTAGTCGTTGATGCAAATTGCGTAAGCGTGTGCATTAAGATGCTTCCTAGCCCAAGAACTTCGCGATAATCGCTACGATAATACCGATGATTGCCAGTGAGTCAGCAAACACGATTGCCGTAATCATCAGCGTTCGAATGTCACTGAGTTTCTCTGGGTTACGACCAAATGCGTTCAGCGCGCCGGCACCAATAAAGCCGATACCCATTGCTGCGCCGAGTGCCGGTAGGGCATACGTGAGGCCAAATGCTAGTTGTTGCATATTTCTATCTCCTTTTCGCTGTACAGCGAATTCTTATCTTAGTTATATTCATTATATCATTCCAGCTTGAGGGTCTGTTTGTGACTCTAGGGCAGGGGAATGGTCGTGGGAATTGTCACCGTGCGAAGTAACGGCCAGTGAGGTAAAAATGAGCGTTAGAATAAAAAACACATAGGCCTGAATAAAACCAATAAATAGTTCGAAGGCCATGAAAAATGGTAATGTCACACTAGCAAAGTAATTTGTTAAAACTGCTATTACGATCAGCAATACTTCACCCGCAAAAGCGTTGCCAAATAAACGAAGCGCCAGAGCGGTGCCGCGTGACAATTCGCCAATCAGCTCGAGGATACCTTCAAATGAACCAATCGGGTCTTTAACGGGATTACGAAAATAGCGGCGCGCATTACCTAGCACACCCAGATGCCTAATCGCATAATACTGGACGGTGACGACGGTAATAATAGCCAGGCCCAAGGTGAAATTCAAATCAGCCGTCAGGCTTCTTAGTAACGGCACGCCACCAATCATAATCGAGTCAAGACCCGGCAGCATGCTCAGCCAATAGTTAATCAGTACGAAAAAAAATATTGTTATCGCCAACGGCGTTACCTTACGAGCCAAGACCCGATCGGGTACAACATCGTCGATTGACTTGAGTAAACCTTCAAAGACCCACTGAACCAGTCCAACAAATCGATTATAGCGGCCAGTCCGTACTTTATAAACGACGTACAGCAAAATGGCAACCATAATTATCATACCTGCCAAACCAGTGACCATAGCATTTGTCACCGAAATGCCACCGATTGAAAAAAGTTTTTCGGCCGCAATACTGATGCGAAAATCGACAGTCGCAAAGGCGCCAATCATGATCGTTTCACCTTTCTAATCTGTAATGTAATCAAAGCCGCACTGGTTGCAAAGCCGGCAATAATCATAATCGTCGTAAAGAGGGGAGCTTTATGAAATAAGTTGTCAAGAACAATACCTATCACTGTACCGCCGATAGTCGGAATAAAAGCCCGCCAAGTTGTATCGAGGATTGTCAGTAGCAACAAAATTACCGCAGACTGCGGTAACTTTGTTGCCTTCGTTGTAGGGCTAGGCGACTGAGTCATTTCACTATATACTCTAACAGTGAAAGAGAGATTTGTACAGTCATGCCCCGACGCAATAAACGGATAAAGCCCTTGGCAACATCGGTACAAGCCGACTGCACGTCAAAGCGTCGTTTTAATAATGAACAATCCTCCCTTAAGGCCGCTGATGATCAAATGCTCATAAACATGAACATAGAGCTACGAGTCTATAAGTGCGATCAATGTAACGGCTGGCATTTGACCCGTAACCTTAACGGTTCGAACTACTCGAGCTAAAATGACTTAGCCGTTCAGGCTCGCCG
This sequence comes from Candidatus Saccharibacteria bacterium UBA5170, assembly GCA_002413425.1. Lineage (GTDB taxonomy): Bacteria > Patescibacteriota > Saccharimonadia > Saccharimonadales > Saccharimonadaceae > UBA1547. The sequence continues at coordinate 79,767 of DHWY01000002.1, forward strand.
TAGTCAGTAGGCTGCTAGCTACTGACTTAGTATCAGTAAGGGATTTTTAATCGTTAGGTCCGGACTCGAGTAACCCCCACTTGAACCCGTATAAACGAAGGACATATAACGTACGTTCGGTCCGCCGGTAAAGACGCAGCGGCTATCGTTTGACGTCCATACAGAAAGACTGATAGATTCCGCACACCCGTTTGCCGTATAACTTGTCGGCAGTGACGCGTTGTAAGCGGGAGTGATACCGTCGGGCGCATAATACGAGGTACCCAGCAAGTAACCTCCGTTCGGTGCGAATGATACGTAGGGTGATGCCATCGTCGCGTAGAAGTCTCCTCCCGCGACAATACCCGTTGGCGCGTCTACCCTTACGGTGGGAGATTTAGCGCTGCCAGTTGACGGCAAAGTAAGTACTCCTGTTGCCACGTTATAAGATGCACCGCCAGATAGTGTCCATAGGGAAAAGTCTGGTGCTATGTTTACGCCCCTTTCAATTGGCGGATTGGGCGTAAATAATCTGTCGTACGAATACGGGTTCGGGTCGGTTGCATACCAGGCAACTGCCGCTTGCCATGTAGCATCGCTACTTGTAAGCACTGTACCCGTAGACGTATCGACGGCAGCAAACATAAAACCAGCTGGTCCTGCGCCGCCATTCGTTAAACTCACGCCAAACTGATGGGAACCCTCAGCTAAGGTCACCGTAGTCGTGTTAGTAGTGTACGGGCCAGCTGAATCGGTAGCTACCTGGACGCCATCAAGCCAAATCGTACAACTATCGTCACAGACATAACCAAGCTTCACTTGCATAGGCGTAGTAACAACTATATTATCCGTGTTCCTAAAAACCGTGGTTGAAGCTGCAGGGTATGTGGCGGTACTAGTGTAGCTATGTGTCGTACTAATCCGATACGCGGTGGAATCTCCTGTAGTCGTATTCCACGCGGGAGCGGTTGCCACTGTCCATACTGGCGTAAGAGCACTCCAAAGTTGAATAGCTCGTGCGGGCGACCATCCACCCGTCTCGACTTCATAATTTGGCGAAGAGTAGTGAAACAAATTACCCGAACTCACTCGCCAGGTAGTATCCGACACGATAAGTGGGCTGCTCGCACCAGATAATCCGAGAGAAAAGCTAAGTCCGGCAGGATTAGGCAATATGCCCTCGTTAGTAAGTTTAGCGACCACGGTATGACAACCAATGGCGAGGTTGACCGTTTTGGTGTCGACTGCCGGCCACGTTGCTGCCGTTGACACCAACCGCCCATCCACAGACACTTCACTGTCGTCATCTCCCATATTATTCAGCACATACACTCCAGCCTGAGTGACACTGAAATCTTTGCGGAAATACATAGGACCCGCGTAGGGAGTACCTGAAATATTTTTAATCTGCTGTGCCGAGGCCTCGGGGAAAGGATTGCCAGTCCCAGCCACAACCGCATTATTCCACCCAAGTACACCGGTGGCCTTACCCGAACAAAGATCAGGTACAGCGGTGGTTGGAACCGATTTTTGTTCATATCGACGCCAGACCGCACCATTCGAGGTTCGTAGGATTTCAACAAATCCGGTATTGGGAAGTGTTTTTGCTTTGCCATTTGCATCGACTGGGGGCATACCTATACTAAAATTACTGCGAACATTTCCATTACGAGTCACCGAGCACAAATCATCTAATGGTGCCGCAGAACAGTCAACCGTCTCGACACCAGAGCAGTCCGTATTTGACTGTAGTGGTTGGGCATTGCTCCACGTCGGTACGCCACCAGGACTTGCGTTAAGACACGCCTCGGCATAGGTTATGCCCGCCTCGCCAGCGACCTGTGCCAGTTGGGCGTAGTATTGATTTTTCATAGCCGTCCGAACGGCCGTCGTACTACTTACAGATACGAGCAGTACGATAAGCATGACAATAGAGCTAATCAGAATCGTTGGAAGGGCAAAGCCGCGTGCATAGTATCCACTCGTTATTGATTTTGTTGGCTGCTCGACGTCTGTCACGTTTTTACCTCTGTTGTTATGCGCTAAGTATAGCATAAGCGCGAAAAATTGGTAGATGGTAGTCTTTATCCTATCAACCATATACTATTGACCGCCTACCAAATAGTGTACAATGTATAGTAATAGTACGAAAGGGGATATACCACTATGAGTAACGGCCCGACACCACAAATCACTGTCTATAAAACCAGTTGGTGCGCCTTCTGTCACGCCGAGACACAATGGCTCGACACGCTAGGTATTGCCTACGTAGCCAAAGACATTGAAGCCGATAAGGCCGCCTATACCGAATTAATGGCTAAAAATGGTGGTGCCTTTAGTGGCGTACCCGTTACCGACATTGCCGGCGACCTTATTCTCGGTTTCGATCGCCCCAAGCTCCAAGCAGCCATTAAGGCGCACAACATTCAACCGGTGACTGTCTAATTTCGCTATTTTATTTGACACCAATTTGCAGAACGTCACCACCAAGTGCCTGACGGAAATAGCCATCATGGCTAACGTAAATAACCGCACCAGCGTATTTACTGAGAGCCGTTTCAAGTTCTTCGATGCTCGGAAGGTCAAGGTGATTGGTTGGTTCGTCCAAAATCAACAGCTGTGGATTATTTGCCAGCATCGAAATAAGCTGGAACCTGGCTTTTTGACCACCAGAAAGTCGTGACACGGGTGTCTTACCGTCACCATCGTTAAACAAATAATCACTTAACAGATTACGAACCTTAGAAACAGAGATACTGAGGTTGCGATCAAGATACATCTGTTCAATCGCGGCCTCAAGCGGTAATTCAAAATAAGTAGGGGAGACTTCTTGCTCGTAAACGCCAATCCGAACGTGTGGATCAAGCGACATTTCACCAGCAAATTTGGTGATATCACTCTTCTTTTGCGAGGTGTCACCTTGCAAAAGAGACTTAATGAGGGTCGTTTTACCAGCCCCGTTACGTCCGCGCAGCTCGAGAGCTTCACCTTCGCGAAGATCAATATTGACGCCATCAAATAAAGGAGTATCACCGTAGCCCAGCGAGACGTTTCGGGCGGTCACTAAAACATGTTTACTGCGCGACTCGTCACCTTTTAAGCTCATGCGAATATTTTTGGCTTTGAACTTGTCATATTGGGCGGCAACTTTGTAGTTCAGATTCGAGGCTGATTCTTTATCAATCCAAAAGGTTGGCTTCTCCTTGGCTTGCAGTTCACCAAGCTCCTTACGCGAGGTCTCCTCCAAACGTTTAAACTTCTGAATAGTACCTGGGTTGCGAGACTTCTCTTTCAAACGCTGGTAGTCAATCACTTTTGCCTTCAAGTTAACAATTCGCTTTTCAACCATTTCAAAGTCATTCATTTGGCTGCCGGTACTGACAGCGTTTTGTTTCAAATAGGCATTATAGTTACCCTTGTAGCTCACGCTGTCGCCATCTTTAAGCTCGATGATACGATCGACTTCATTCAGAACATCACGGTCGTGGGTAATGACCAACATGGCCTCACGGGCCGTCTTCATCCATTCGACGTATTGCGCTTTAGCGATGTAGTCCATATGGTTGGTCGGCTCGTCAACCAGCGCCAGATGCGCATCGCTATGCATCACTTTGACGACTTCCACCAAACGCTTCTGGCCGCCCGATAGGGTAGAGAACTCCCGGTGCGCCACGCCAGGCAACTGGAAGTTGTCGAGCTCGCGCTCGATCTGCTCTTCGATCTGATAAAAACCCTTATCGTCAAACCGCATCAGCGCCTGGGTGTATTCATTGATCAATTTCATATCATCGCCCATCGTCAGGGGATGGCTTTCGATAATATGGCTCAATTCACTGTATTCGGGTAGTCCCGCCAGGACATATTGCAAGACGGTAGTATCACCGGTAGCGTGATGTTCTTGCGCTGTCGCCACAACGACCGTACCGCGTTTAAAAATAATTTCTCCACTGAAGTCTTTATCGGCACCAGTTAGTATTCCAAAAAGGGTCGATTTGCCGACACCATTGCGTCCAATAACGCCGACTTTCTCGCCGTCATCAATACTAAACCGAATCCCACTCATCAGAAGCTTGGGTCCGAAGCTTTTTTCGGTAATAGTAATATCGGCAATCATTCGTACCATCGTACCATTTATAGAGGTGGAAGTACAGCCGCACCATCAAAAACAAAAAGATAAAAGTAAAAAGTCTTGCACTAAAAACACAACGGGTGTTTAATACCTTCATGAGTAACAGGGAAGTCATAGAGGCGATGCCTTTGTTTGAAGCAACAAAAAACAGTAACGTTATTGAGCTTAATTTTGCTTCGAGGCACGCAAGGTCGCGCAAGCTGGCGGGGCATTCGCTGAGTATGAATGTATTCTATCTTCCCGGCACTGACGGCCATAAGAGGCCAAACCTGACGCCCGAAATAGCACCCTTCGTTGAGCTAATAACAGGCAACGTCATTGCGATGCTCGTTAGTATGGGGTACGAGGCCGAAGCCCAACACCTACAAACTTGTTGCTTCGAACGAGCCGAATGCGGGGATTCGCTGACCGATATCCATACGATGGCAATGGCATACACAAAAAATGTCGATGATAGAATTTACCAGTATTTTATGCGGCCACCTCAATCCGTAACCAGGGACGGCCGTTCGTAACTACCCGGCTTGGAGTATACTTATTCAATAATGAGTTCGCGAAATATTATTCGACTACAAGGCACGAAGATTGCGTACTGGACGTATCACGACACAACGCTCCCAACCATCGTGATGATTCATGGGTTTCGTGGCACACATCACGGACTTGATTTGATTGCCAAAGCGTTGCCGGGCCATCACCTGATTGTGCCCGACTTACCTGGTTTTGGTGAAAGCGAACCGCTCACTAACGAACACAGCCTCGATAATTACACCCAGTGGCTACGCGCCTTCATCGACGAGCTTAAACTCCCAGAGCCACCAGTTCTGCTTGGTCATTCTTTCGGCAGTATCGTCACCGCCGCCTATGCCGGTAAATATCCAGGTACAATCTCAAAGTTGATACTAGTCAATCCAATTGGGGCACCGGCGCTCGAAGGACCCAAAGCGGCCTTAACGAAACTGGCTATATTTTATTACTTACTCGGCCGAAAATTGCCACCAAAAATTGCCCATAGCTGGTTATCAACCAAGCCGATCGTGATGGTTATGAGTAGTACCATGGCAAAAACAAAAAACAAGTCGTTGCGCGCATTCATCCATAATCAGCACTTGCAACACTTCAGCACGTATGCAAATCCGACCGTGTTATCGGAAGCCTTTAAGACGTCGATCAGCCATACGGTCCGCGAGCACGCACCGACTATTGCCGTACCGACGCTGCTGATAGCGGGCGACGTTGACGACATCACGCCACTCGCCAAGCAGCGCGAGCTGGTCAAATTATTTCCTCGGGCCACGCTAAAGGTTATCAAAGGTGTGGGACATTTAACTCACTACGAAACGCCCGACCAGGTTGCCAGGCTCATCGACGATTTTATTCGTTGATGAGTTTAGTATAAATCGCTTCAAATCGTGCCAACGTCTCTTGTAGATCGTGCGTCTTGGCAATAGCAATGCTTTCAGCGCTCATACTCGCGCGTAGCTTCTTGTTTGAAATAATTTTTAGTAGTCCGGCGGCAATTTCTTCGTCGTCATCTTTCTGACACAAAAATCCATTACGGCCATCTTGGCACAGCTCGCTGAGTGCGCCAGCATCTACCGCGACGATTGGCTGACCGCTCGCCATCGCTTCGAGGGTGGCGATACTCTGCAGCTCGGCGGGGGAGGGCATGCAATAGACCGTTCCGACTTGATGAAGCGCCACCAGGTCGTCGTCGCTGACGCGACCAGTGAAGGTAACATGGCCTAGAAGTCCCAATTCTTGTGTCAAGACCTTAAGATTGGCGGCATCAGTCCCGTCGCCGACAATCAACAAATGCACGTCTTTACGAGCCAGGATCCGCTTGAAGGCCCGGAGCAGAACGAACAAATGCTTTTCGGCGTCGACCCGTCCGATGTAGGTAATAATCGGTCGGTCGGTCGGAATCGCGAATCGCTCCAACAGTTCGGGGCTAGGCGTGCCAACCTTATATCGGCACAGATCAATCCCGTTCGAAACCGCGGCGATTGGCATATTGACCTTATCCGTGTCATAAAACATATCAATCGCCGACTGTGTCGGTAGCGTCACGAAATCGGCTTTTGAGTGGAACCGAGCATAATAGCCTTTAAGCATATAATTAATCGGACGGGCCACGGGGGCGAGCAGTCTCAGATTATCCATCAGATTTTCGGGCATGGCATGATTTGTGCTAACGATAGGAATGCCAAATTTATTACCGTATTTCATGACCGCCTGGCCGATATTCATCAACATCTGGATATGAATAACGTCTGGATCAAATTCCTGAATGATTTTTTTCACTTCCCGTTGTGGAGTCAATGAGATACGGAAGTTCTGATAAAACGGAAAGGGGACCGCCGCCGTGCGATAGACCGCGTAGTTACCATCCACTTCTTTGTAGCGTTTTCCCGTTTGACTCGGCGCAATCACAATCACTTCATGACCATGAGAGGCCAAGCCTTGGGCTAGGTTCCGAGTAAAGGTCGAGACGCCGTTAATGGTCGGCCAATGCAGGTCCGACGCAATCAAGATTTTCATATGTCGTTTATTATACCATGCTAAAATTAGCCATAGGTATGAAGCTATTTTTTGACGCCCGCTACATCAGGACCGATTTTCACGACGGCATTAGTCGCTATAGCGCCGAGCTGGGGGCCGCGCTCGTCGAGCTGACACCCGTCACTTTCCTAATTTGCGCCAAAGCTCAGATTAAATTATTGCCAAAAAACTCCCACTATATCCTTATCCATGCCCCGACTTCGCCCAAAGAACCGTTGACTGCGCTTATCTTAAACAAGTACCATCCCGACGTCGTGTTCAGCCCAATGCAAACAATGGGGTCGTTCGGCCGTCAATTCAAGTTAATTCTGACACTTCATGACATGATTTATTATCGCCACCGCACGCCACCGCACCAACTGAACCGAGCTATCGGCCTTGGCTGGCGGCTGTACCACGCGACCTATCTACCGCAGCGCTTAACGCTTAATGGCGCCGATGCTATCGCCACTGTCAGCCAGACCAGTAAAAATGATATATTGAAAGCCTCACTCACAAAGCGTGAAGTTATCGTCGTGCCTAACGCTGCTCAAGATTTGAGCCAGTATTTGCATCGACCAATCAACCTCGCAAAAACTCCTAAGAACCTAATGTATATGGGTTCGTTTATGCGTTATAAAAACGTCGAGACACTGGTAGCCGGTATGGAATTTTTACCAGACTATACGCTCCATTTACTCAGCCGCGTTACCCCAAAACGGAAAGCCGAGCTGCTCACATCGGCGCCCAAAAAAGCAAAAATTATTTTTCACGATGGCGTTACGGACGAACAATACGCTCAACTGCTGGCCGATAATGCCGTTATGGTCAGCGCCAGCCGCGACGAAGGCTACGGGTTACCGCTCGCCGAGGCTCTGAAGCTCGGTGTGCCAGCGGTCGTCAGTGACCTGGCAATTTTTCACGAGGTTGCGAGGGAGGGGGCACTTTATTTCCCAGCCAAAGACCCGGTGGCTTTTGCCGACAAAATACTGCAGCTCGATGATTTGAAATTAAGGGAACAAATTACCTCAAGCGGCAAGAGACATATCGACCACTTCAATTGGAACAAATCAGCCGGCATACTCCTACGTAGCGCCGAAAAGCTTATCTCGTGACACGCGTCGTCAGGCTAAGAGATCGTCGTGCCGACTTTTTCGCCCAACGCNNAATTTTTATATCGGGCTGTTCGACGGCGTCCTTGAGTGACACGTGATCATACTTCACGGCATGGCTATTTTCGTTCGGATCGCAGTCATAAACGCCATCTACTTTAGTGGCTTTTAGTATCACGTCGCATTCCAGTTCCAGCGCCAGACTAACGGCCGCTGTATCAGTGGTCAAGTAAGGTCGGCCAATACCGCCGGCCACGACCACGACCCGATTTTTGGCCAGGTGAGATAATGCTCGCCGGTGGGTGAATTGATCGGCCACTTGATCGGACTTGATATTAGTCAAGACCCGAGCGGACAGGCAGCTGGCGTTAAACACATCGACTATAGCCAGTCCGTTCATCATAGTGGCTAGCATACCGATGTTATCGGCCGTCACGCGTTGGACGCCGCCGTGCGCCAGCTGCGCGCCGCGAGCGTAGTTGCCACCACCAATCATAACGACGACTTCAATATTTTTGTCGGTTACTTTTTTGATTTCACCAGCAATCCATTGCACCCGTTCGGCGTCAAAGCCGCCATCATATTTACCCTGTAGTTGTTCGCCCGATAATTTCAATAGAATACGTTTATACATGACCTTAGTATACAAGACTAATCCTCAAGACTCGCGATATGAAAGAACCGCTCGTTCAACTATGCATTTTAAGTGCACGGTTTACTAAAGCGGTATGTCCTTTCATCCTTGTTTGGCGACCGATGAACGTCGCTGTTTAAGCCAGATTGGTTCGTAGATGCTCGGGTGTTGCCGAGCGTTCGGAACCTCGTCGTTCTTGAAGTCGCATACATTGCCGACAATCCACACCACCAGGCCCAACAGACCCAACAGTTTAGAAAGCACGGTTTCGGTCCACGACGTCATGAAATATGCCGGGAGACAAACGTACATCGCCACCGCGCAAAAGGCAAAGAACATCACGATATCGTGATATCGCTTGCTCGGCGAACGCCAAGCTTCAGGGGGGTAGTCGCGCGGAGTGTACAGGAACCTTCGTGCCGCCAAAAACGTCACTATTCCCACCACAATCGACAACGACTTGAACCAAACCGATCCAGCCCAGTCTACGATGACATCGTCGTCGCGGTAATACACACCGACAGCCACCAACAAGGCCAGACCGAAATCTCCGGGCATAAAAGCCCTGGACTGCTGGTACCAAACAGGTACGTCATTTGGACCACGACCCGGAAGGCGTGATTCAAACAGGTAGGCGACGATATACATACCGTAGGCAGTAAAGCTGGCCATCGCGAAGACTAGCCAGAATGACCAGCTGGACAGCATCGTGCCGACTTCAGACAGCAACAAACCGCTCACGGCAGTCTCCAATCTTGAAGGATGAAAAGAACGAATCAACGAGCACTCGGTCGAGCGTCGTATCGATATATATTATGACATATCAAGTTCGCTTTTGTCAAGAAGACTAATCTGTTACAATAGCTTTATCATGGCACAAAAGAAGAAAGTCAGCCTCAGACCTAAAGCCATCGTCAACCGACGGGCTTCGTTTGATTACGCTTTGGACGAGGACTTAGTGGTTGGTATTGCACTCACCGGACCTGAAACCCGGGCAGCCAGAGATGGGCACATCCAACTTAAAGGGTCGTTCGTGACGATACGAAACGGCGAGCTATGGCTTAATAATGCCAGTTTTAGCCTCAAATTAAACGAACGGGGCAAGGTCGGGGCGCGCAGTATCGACACCTCACCGCGCAAACTTCTCGCCAAACGCAAACAAATCGATGATCTGGCCGCCCGTAAGCAATCGGGCATGAGCATCGTCCCTCTCAAACTCCTGACAAGTGGCCGGTTCGTCAAAGTCGTGATTGCGCTCGGTAAGGGTAAAAAGAACTACGACAAACGCGAAACCCTCAAGCGACGCGACCAAGAGCGCGAATCACAGCGCGCCATAAAAAATAGCTAACCACCACGGGTGACACTCGGTGGGGCCACCCCAAAATTGTTTTATTGTAATCAATAAAAATTTTTAGGGGTAAACCGGGTGGCAGGACCCGCAACGTAAAGGTATAATAAACACATGAAACTCTATTCCTGGAACATCAATGGCATCCGCGCGGTCATCAACAAGGGCGCTTTTCAGGTGTTTATAGCCAGCGAGCAGCCAGACATTCTCTGTCTGCAAGAAACCAAGGCCAAAGAGGGCCAAGCCGTGATTGATTTGCCCGACTACCACGAGTACTGGAATAGCGCCGACAAAGCCGGCTACAGCGGCACGGCAATTTTTACCAAAATAAAGCCACATAGCGTCATCAATGGCTTTACGGACGCAATTGCTGAAAAATATCATCTGGCGGGTGATAGTTATGGTGATCCGACCAAAGAAGGGCGGGTCCTGTCGGCCGAGTTCGAAAAATTCTGGGTCGTCACCGTCTATACGCCAAACTCCAAAGGCGACCTGTCGCGGCTTGAGCTACGGCACAAACAATGGGACCCAGCCTTTTTGGAGCACATCAAAGAGCTCGAAAAGACCAAACCTGTGCTAGTGTGTGGCGACTTTAACGTTGCCCATAACGAAATCGACCTGGCCAACCCCAAAGCAAACGTCGGCAAGCACGGCTTCACGAACGAAGAACGCGCCGGCTTTGATAGTTTTGAGGCGGCTGGCCTGATTGATACCTTNNGCCAGTCAATCGATAGCCGACCACATTAGAGATGCCAAAATTCACCCGGATATCATGGGCTCAGACCACTGTCCGGTCAGTATCGAGGTAAGCTAACATGGCTAAAAAGTTCGCGGTGTTTGATATCGACGGAACGATTTTTCGATCCGGTCTTTACCGGGAGATCGTTTACGAGCTAATCGCCACCAATAAGGCGCCGATTGAGCTATCAACAGCCTTCACCCAACTTGAAGTCGATTGGAAAACACGCAAGCACAACGATGCCTTTAAAATGTACGAACTAGCCATGGCGAATACGTTTGATTCTGTCTTGCCACGCATAAAATGTAGCGATTTCGACGCGGCGGCGATGGCGGTGTTCGAGCGGGTGAGCGATTATGTCTATACATACACGCGCGACCTCGTCCGACAACTTAAACAGCAAAACTACACCCTGATTGCAATCTCCGGCTCCCAAGAAGAACTTGTCAAACCGTTTGCTGACAAATACGGCTTTGACGCGTGGGTGGGGCAACAGTATGAACGTGGTGACAATGGTTATTTTACCGGCAATATCATCAAGACCCATGACGGGAAAGGTACTATTTTGCAGCGCATCGTAAAAGAGAATGGCCTTAGTTTCGAAGGTAGTATCGCTGTGGGTGATTCTCGTGGCGATATTGAAATGCTGTCGATTGTGCAGCAGCCGATTGCTTTTAATCCAGACCGTGATTTATTTGACGCGGCCAAGAAAAACGACTGGAAAGTGGTCGTGGAGCGTAAAAATATGATTTATGAACTGGAGCCAAATGGACACACATTCGTACTGGCGTAAACAGACGCCTGCCACGCCTCTTTTCCCCGATATTGACTGGGGTAAGCCCGAACAGCGCTCCCAATCTGGTCGTTTGGGGATAATCGGTGGCAATAAACTAGGTTTTGCGGGGGTTGGTGAAGGCTACGGCATCGCCGTCGCAGCCGGGGTTGGTGAGGTGCGCGTGTTGTTACCCGATGTCCTGCGCAAGGCCATCCCCGCCACGATTACCGATACAGTCTTTGGAGCCACCAACCCGTCGGGTAGTCTCGCTCGGGACGCCCTCATCCAAATGAAGACGATAGGGCAGTGGGCGACAGGCATATTGCTCATTGGTGATGCTGGACGAAATAGCGAGACGGCGATTGTCTACGAGGATTTTATCCAAACCTACACCGGACCACTCACGATGACGCGTGACGCTATCGATCTGGTTAAACACAGCAGTCAGCTAATCATTGAGCGACCAGATACACTACTTATACTATCCTTTGCTCAGCTCCAGAAATTATTCCAACTTGTCTATTACCCAAAAGTTCTGACGTTTAGCATGCAGCTCACCAGTCTGATTGAGGCGCTTCATAAATTCACCATTACTTATCCAGTCTCGGTAACTGTTTTATTTAAAGAACAACTCATTGTCGCCACCGGTGGAGAAGTCACCTCGACCCCATGGGAAAATCCAATGGCTATTTGGCGAGGAAGTGTGGCCACCAAAGCCTCGGTGTACTGGCTATGGACACCAAAAAAGACGCTCGAAAGCGTCACGTCAAGTCTGCTGTCACGTCCGTGATATTGGTGGGCGAGGGGGGAATTGAACCCCCACTCCCTTACGAGAACCAGATTTTGAATCTAGCGCGTCTACCAATTCCGCCACTCACCCAGAACCAATATCACGTGGCAAATCGTTTGATTTGCATCTACTCATTCCTCTTGGTATCAACATAAGAGGAATGGCGATTGCCACCAATGTATTGTACAATAGAACTCAATAGGAATCTATAGACATGAGACCAGACGAAGTCAGTACCACCCCCGCTAATGCGCCACCCTTGCCGCAACGCACCAGCGAATCTACCAAAACTCAACCCGACAGCCAGCAGGCTGCCGCTGAGCTTTTGCGTACCAAAATTGATGCTCTCTACGCTACACCAAATTCCGTTTCGGACACTGAGCCTCAAGCGATACCAACTCAACTCGTAGACGTCAACCCTTACGACCGGACCCATGTCAGCAATCCGCAACCACAGCCCGATCAGTGGAAACAGTACCATAGCGCCTGGCAGACCTATTATCAAAAATATTACGAAGGCTATTACTCACACCANNGAATCGGTGACTGAAGCCGAAGTCCTTAGTAGGGACGAGGCGCTGTTTGACTTACGCCAAAATTTACTCGTAAAAGTACAAAGTTCAGCAAAAAAAGTACGCAAAAGCCGACATTTCGTTCCCATTGCGGCCGCACTTATTGTTGTTCTTTTGTTTGTTTTTTTGCAATATAACCGTGTCTTAATTGGAAGCGTTATGGCCTACGTGAGTCCTGGTAGTATCGACCCTCAAAATATCGTGGTTGATCCAACCACCGACATTAATGTCGGACCAGCACCACGTTTGATTATTCCAAAGATTAATGTTGATGTTCCAGTTCACTATGACATCGGCAATGATTACGCTTCCCAAATGAAGGCCATGGAGAGCGGACTGGCACACTTTGCTATTCCTGGCGCCAGCAGCCATCCTGGACAAATTGGAAATACGGTTCTTGCCGGCCACAGCAGCAATGATCTTTTAGATACTGGTGATTATAAATTCATTTTTGCCCAACTCGATAAACTAGCAATAGGGGATAGTATTTACGCAAATTATAATAGCAAACGATACACGTACACGATTACAAAAAAGGAAGTCGTCGAACCAACCGAGGTCAACAAGCTTGTCTATCCGACCACAAAACCAGTCATTACACTCCTGACATGTACTCCAGTCGGCACGGCGCTCCACCGTCTGCTGGTAATCGCCGAGCAGGTCAGTCCAGACCCGAGCGCCTCTACGGCCGCACCGGCAACGACAACCAGCACAGCCACCCAAGCAATCCCAGGCAATTCACCAACATTCTTTGAACGTATTTTTGGCGGCTAGCTCTTAGGGAAGAATCATTCGGACACGCTGTAATTGGTAACCTGTCGCGTTTTTACCGATACTGTAAAGATAACGGTCATTCTGACTCAACACGACATCCTGACCAGTGACAACTTTATTGATAGTGTTATTATTCGCGCCATCATACTCGCGGATCGTGACGTCACCGCCATAATCAGACCAAATGTAATTATCGTCGAGCCATTTCAGCGGTGCGACCGTAGCCGTAACATCGCTCGCCACGACAGACGTAGTCACCTTTTTGTGCTCAATGTCGTAACTTGCAAAGTTGGCTCCCGACTGCACTAATAGATAATCTCCTGAGGCGCTGAAGGACACCCGACTGACAGCAGTCACAAAATTAAACGTATCAAATGGTACGAGACTACTATTATCACTGCTTGAGCTCGGATAACTTCCGTTGATAATTGAGACCTTGTTGCCCTCGGTAATCGCAACGTAGGCTTGATTAAAGTAGCGTGATGTCGAAATACCAAGGGGGACATCGGCTGCGCTCGTAACGGTACGAATGACGTGCGGGCTACTGTCGCCTTCACGATACAGACCAACGACACGTTTCGTCGGATCGGCCGGATCAGTACCGACGTAGGTAATCACGTTGGTTTCGAACAATTCAAAGCTGGTGACGTTGGTGACGAGAGGCCGTGAAATAGTTCCAGCCGCTAGATCGATTTTGCGAATATCATTACCGGCTCCGAGTACATACAAGATATTACCGCTCGTACCAGAAAACTTGGCCGAAGTAATATCAAAATTAAGAAGCTTCGTAATGTTTTTTGTGGCACCAATATCTGTAGTGTCGAGTACGAGCCACTCTTTTTTATTGCCATAAGTATGCTGAAGCAAGACATAGCGACCACCGGTATCCCATTGATCAACTCGAAAAGTATGAACGACGCCCGCAGTCGAAGCTTCACTGTAGAGTACAGCCGGTATCGTCAGCGTTGTCGTCTTAATATCATCAGACTGCAGATTAACCAACTGAAACGTCGGCACGGCAGCGTCTTGTTGTACAAGAATACTATGGCCGTCAACGGTCGCCAAGCTGGCCTGAATTGACGTGTACTGAGCAACGGAAGCGACTGGCCTATTTTTTGGCACTAGCCGCGTATAGTTAAGCCACGTCAACGTACCAGCCTTAATGTCGAGCGTTTTTTGCCATGTCTCATAGCCATCACGCCACATGACGAACTTATGTGTTCCGGCCATAACTGAGCTTTTTGCCGGTGTTCTTGCGCTAATGGCAGTACCGTCAATCTCGATAGTCGCGCCTGAAGGAATGGTCTCGAATTGTAGTAAGGCACCTTGTTCGACCCGACCGTTATCGGTATCGAAACGATAACCCAGAGTAACAAAAACTAGTCCTGTCACGATGACTAAAACCGAAAAAGTCATAGCGGTATAGACTGCTATACGCTTAATAAGTTCTTTCTTTTTTGAAGGCCGACGATACATCTGCTTATAATTATACCAAGTTGCATACATTTTTTGATCAAAACCTTGCATAATTCAGCTAACCTTTCTACTATAGTGATAATGCTTATGCACAATGCATAAACAACATAGGGCGGAATCTAAGGAAACAAACGATGGATAAAACTAAAATTGTCACCATTAATGGTCAACGTTACGACGCCCACACGGGGATGCCAATTAATCCCGCGAAACCTCTTCAGGACACCGCCAAGGCGACCTCGGCTGCCGGTATTCACGGAGCACCTCAAAAATCACAGACACTCGTTCGTCGTGCCACGAAAAAGCCAATCGCGTCTCCCGCTAGTCGCCCAACTAGGACGCCTGGCCGATCGATGGACATTGCTCGTAGTGGAAAAATCTCTCGATTTGCCCCACATCCAGTTAATCTAACCGCAAAAGTAGCTCCCATTCCAGATACCCCAGCCGCCATCCATCCATCTGTCCGAAAGATCAATAAGTTTCATGCTACTAAACAGACTAGCGTCACACCCCAACCGCCAAAATTGGCCAAAGATATCAAACAAGAGGCAATTGCCGCAGCCCTAGCCAAGCCAATCGTCAAAGCAACGAAAAAATCATTTTTCAAACGTAACCCACACTTTATAAACATCTTTAGTATTAGTGTGGTGATTATTATACTTGGTGGTTATTTCACTTACTTGAATATACCCAACTGGTCGGTTCATGTTGCCGCTGGACAGGCGGGTATCAATGCGACATATCCAGAATACCGCCCCGACGGATATAGTCTTGATGGTCCTGTTACTTTTAACGACGGCCAGGTGACGATTGATTTTGCGGCCAATACGGGCAGTAGTAAATTCAGCCTCAAGCAGTCAAAAAGTTCACTGGATTCGTCGGCCGTACTGGATAGCATTGTCCGCAAAAAAGTCGGTGATAAGTATATAACGAACCAAGAGCGAGGGCTGACAATCTACACCTATGACGGTAACGCCACCTGGGTTAACGCTGGTATCCTTTATAGCATCGAGGGTAATGCACCGCTCTCGAGTGAACAAATTCGCCGTATCGCCACCAGTTTGTAAGGCCCGGGTGGTGTCCAGCGGGGCCGCCCCAAAATTGTTTTAACGTAATCGATAAAAAATTTTAGGGGCAAGCTGGGCAACAGGACCCGAGAACGGCGTTAAAATGTTACAATAGTACTTATATGACATCTATTCGCACTCGTTTTGCCCCAAGTCCCACCGGTTTCATGCACGTCGGTGGCGTCCGCACCGCACTCTTTGCGTGGCTGATTGCCCGTCAAAATGGCGGGGTATTCATACTGCGCATCGAAGATACCGACAAAGTCCGTGAGGTTGAAGGTAGTATTACTCAAATCAAAGACAGTTTACGTTGGCTAGGTATCTCATGGGACGAGGGGATTGAAGTTGGTGGCCCCCACGAACCTTACTTGCAATCCGAACGTCTGCCGATCTATAAAGAATGGGCACAGAAGCTGGTCGACAGCGGTCGAGCGTATGCCGATCCGTATTCGCAAGCAGAGCTTGAGGGCTTCCGCGACAAAGCCAAGGCGGCCAAGCGACCATTTTTGTATCGCGATCATCGCCCAATACAACCACCAGTCTGGGACGGTTCTCAACCGCTACGCTTCAAATCAGATCCAAAGAACTACGCCTGGAAGGACGCTGTTATGGGAGACTTGGCTTCGGGACCAGAAGCAATTGACGATTTTATCCTTATCAAAAGTGACGGTTTCCCAACTTATAACTTCTGCCATATCGTTGACGATGCGCTGATGGGTATCACGCACGTGCTTCGGAGCCAAGAGTTTATTAGTAGCACACCAAAATTTCTCAACCTCTACGAAGCCCTCGAAATCGAACAGCCAGTGCTTGCTACTCTGCCATACGTCATGGCGATTGACGGCAAGAAAAAGCTCGGCAAACGAGATGGCGCAAAAGATATCCTTGAATACGGCCATGAAGGTTATGTACCAGAAGCAATGATGAATTTCCTGGCCACACTTGGTTGGAACGACGGAACTGAACAAGAAATTTTCTCAGTGAACGAACTTATCAAAAAGTTTTCGCTTGACCGAGTCCAAAAAAGCCCGGCTCGCTTTGATGAACAACGCTTGTTATGGCTCAACGGGCAGTGGATCCGCCGATTAGCGCTTGAGGACCTGTACGAACGCGCGACTAATTTTTGGCCAGAGTGCGCCCAGCAGGCGAGTGAAGGTGCCAAAAAGCAAGTACTCGCACTCGTCCAAGACAGGCTAAAGACACTGGCTGATCTGGCAGTTCTGTCGTCGTACTTTTTCGAGGAGCCAACACCAAACTGGACGATGATAGATGACAACAAGCAGCTATCAAAACTGAGCCGTGACGAACACATCGCTCTTTTACGAACCAGCATAAACGAGTTGTCCTCGAGCAAATTTGATAGCGAGTCGATTCAAATAACACTTAACCGCCTGCTTGAAATAACTGGCCAAAAACCAGCCATTCTCTTTAGTCTTATACGCCTTGGTGTGTCATGGGCACCGTTTAGTCCAGCCCTGAACGATACAATCTCGGCCCTTGGCCAACACGCCACCCTTGATCGCTTACAACAGGCTATCGACGCCGCTTAATCGTCTATTCTCTGTCTGTTTAGTACTTGTGCTGATGTCTAGTGGTTACAAACCATAACCTTTTTGGTATAATGACGCTTAAGTCATGGAAAAAATACATATACTAAAATTCTGGTTTCACGCTCGCCAATGGATTCGTACCCATCACACGCTTTCCTACGGTATCGGCGGCGTGCTACTGATTACGGCAAGTGCCGCAACGGCCTTTTTTGTGCTGTATCATCAGCCAGTTAAAAAAGAACCAGTTGTTCTTGTTGTAAAAAAAGAAGTAAAACCTGAACCAGTAAAATATTATTCTCCATTGACCGGCAACCTTGTGGCAGACGAGGCCGCCACCAAACAAGCTGTTACCGCGGTGATGATAGAGAACAGTCCCGATGCTCGTCCACAATCAGGACTCAAAGATAGTGGCGTCGTCTTCGAAGCTATCGCCGAAGGCGGCATTACGCGCTTTTTGGTCCTGTATCAACAAGAAAAACCCCAACTTATCGGACCAGTCCGTAGTATTCGGCTTTATGACGTCGATTGGGTGGCGGCCTTCAACGCCAGCATTGCGCACGTTGGTGGCAGCGCAGCGGGTCTGGCCGAAGTCCGTAACGGTAGCTATCGAGATATCGATCAATTCTTCAACGCTGGCAGTTACTGGCGAGCAGCCGACCGCTATTCACCGCACAATGTCTATACTAGTTTCGCACGGCTCGATGCCCTCAATATCGCAAAAGGTTATACGACTTCGACCTTCACTGGTTTCACGCGCATAGACGGCAAAGCAAGCGATGTACCCACGGCAACCCAAATTGACATCAAGATTAGCAGCGCCCTTTATAACAGTACTTACGCGTATGACAAGACGACAAATACCTACCTTCGTTCCCAGGCTGGCGCGCCTCACGCTGACCGCGAACAAGGCCAACTCGCCCCCAGCGTCGTCGTGGCAATGAAAGTCGACGAAAGTACCGTCATGCAAGACGGAAAGCGGGAAGCCATTATTACGGTCGGTAGTGGTGCGGCGACCATATTCCAAAATGGTACCGTGCAAGAAGTTACTTGGCATAAAGCTAGTAAGACTGATCAAGTTACTTATACTGACGCTGCAGGTAAAGACGTACCACTTATACGCGGCCAAACCTGGATTGCCGCTGTTCCTAACGGTGCAGGAAGTATAACGTGGCAGTAACGACCGTACCCAAGCTTATTCGAGATTTTTGGCCGTCGTTTCATGGCAAAGCACTCTTTATTATTTTTATGTCTCAAATTATCATTGCTGGTGCGCTGGTGGCAGCTCTCGTTCTCAGCGCAACATTTGCCCTCGACTCGTTAGTCTTATGGGGAATTATCGGTGGCGTCTTCGTCGTTGGTAGCGTCGCCTCAATGACGCTGCTCAATTATGCCTCCCGGCCATCGAAGGATCTGCTGGCGGCAATTATCCACGTGGCTGGTGAGCCCACCACTACAACGCCACCTAGTCCGAATGATAAGCGGTATGCCAATAATGGCTTCAAACAAGCCCTGCAAACAATTTATGAACTTGCCGGTAAAGAAGTTGCTACGCCTCTCCAAACCGATACTACACCCGATACTAAAGCGTCCGCTATTCAATCGGCGCTTGATGTTACCAGCTGTGGATTTGTGGTACTCGGTCATAATAGAAATATACTCTACGCCAACAAAACAGCTCCCGTGCATATCACGCCGGACAATACCCAAGCCCTCAGTCTCGTGTTCAACGGTAATGATACCCTAGAAGCCTGGCTTGACGAGTGCGAGCAACACTCGGTACACGCCGAACATACCTGGACACGGGTGGCTGATCGTCTTCCAGAAGACGAAGGCAGACGACTGTTTGATGTCATCGCATCGTATGAAAAAGGCGCCGCCAACGAAACAGTGCTGACGTTAATTGACCGAACGGCGACCTATAGCGTCAGCGAAGACGAACTCGATTTTATTGCCTTCGCCGCCCACGAGTTACGCGGACCGATTACCGTTATCCGCGGCTATCTGGAGGTCCTAGAAGACGAATTAAGCGGTGTCCTCCAGGCTGACCAACATGAACTCTTCCGCCGCCTGACGGTTTCAGCCAATCGTTTGTCAGGCTACATTAATAATATCCTTAATACCTCGCGCTACGACCGCCGCCACCTCAAGGTACACCTAAGTGAAGACTCCCTGTCGGGTATTTACGAGACGATTCGGGACGACATGGATCTGCGCGCCACGGCCCAGAACAGGCTGCTGTCAGTCAATATTCCCGCCGAGCTGCCAACTATCGCCGCTGATCGCGCCAGTATCAGCGAAGTTCTGGGCAACCTGATCGATAATGCCATCAAATATAGTAACGAAGGCGGCGCTATTAACGTCACCGCTGAGGCTAAAGGAGATTTTGTTGAAGTTTCAATCGAGGACCACGGTATCGGTATGCCCGGCAATGTGGTCAGTAACTTGTTCCAAAAGTTTTACCGGTCGCATCGTTCACGCGAAACGGTCGCCGGAACTGGTATTGGTCTCTATATTAGTAAGGCTATCATCGAGTCGCACGGCGGCACGATTAGCGTTCGAAGCGAAGAGGGTAGAGGCTCGACATTTACGGCAGCCCTGCCGATTTACGCGACAGTTGCGGATAAATTAAACTCAGGTGATAATACTAACGAAGGCCTTATTGAACATGGTAATGGCTGGATTAAGAATCATTCAATGTATAGGGGATAACGTAATGGCAATTCACACAATTTTATGTATCGAAGACGACCGCTTTATTGGCGAAATGTACGTACGGAGCCTCAAAAAAGCTGGTTATGAAGTTGATTGGGTGGTCGATGGTAATGACGGTCTGATTACCGCCCGCAATAAACCCTACGATGTCATTCTGCTTGATGTTATGTTGCCTGAACGGCGGGGGACCGAAATCCTGGACGCGCTTCGTGGTGGCAGTGAAGATTTGATTCCAGATACAAAAGTTATCATTCTGACAAATTTCGAACAAGACGACGCCTCGCGCAGTGCTATGCAAAAACACGCCGATGCCTACCTAATTAAAGCGGAAATTACACCTAGAAAACTTATCGAAGTTATCGAACAACTCGGCGCCGCCTAGCAGCCAGCTGGACATCACCACCGTTATTTGGTACAGTAATGCGAGTTCGGTCTCATCGTCTAACGGTTAGGACACCAGGTTCTCATCCTGGCAATCCGGGTTCGATTCCCGGTGAGATCACCAAAGAAATCATTTCGACAATCTACCAACAAAGATAGCTCACATATCCTCAATATGTGAGCTATCTTTTATAGTCACTAGTGTTGTATTATTTAGTAAAGACTGTATCGACATTGAAAATCAGCAGATATAGCATGGAGGCAAAAAAGTTTATGAAAAAAGATAAAGAAATTGTAAAATCATTGCTTGAAACTGCTGGAATCACGATAAATGGCAGTAAAGATTACGATATTCAGATACACAACGAGGCTGTTTATAGCCGCGTCCTCAGACAAGGTGCGCTCGGACTAGGCGAGTCGTACATGGACGGTTGGTGGGACTGTCTAAAGCTTGACCAGTTTTTTTATAAAGTTTTAAGTGCAAATCTCGAACAACAAATACAGGGCGATTGGAATATGCTATTTAAAGTAGCGACGAATTATATTTTTAACGCAGGTAGAAAGTCAAAGGCGTTTAAAATAGGGGAGAAACATTACGACATCGGTAATGACCTATATCGCGCCATGCTCGACAAACGGCTCACCTATACCTGCGGCTACTGGCGGGATGCCAAAGATTTAGACGAAGCACAGGAAGCTAAACTCGACCTTGTCTGCAAAAAAATTGGACTTCGGAAGGGACAAAGAATACTCGATATTGGCTCTGGCTGGGGTAGCTTTATCGGATTTGCCGCTAAACAGTATGGCGCCGACGCACTCGGCGTTACCGTCTCGAAAGAGCAAAAGAAACTAGCTGATGCCTTATACAAAAATCTTCCAGTCACAACTCGACTTCAGGATTACCGCGATATCAATGAAAAATTTGACCATGTCGTATCGCTCGGCATGTTTGAACATGTCGGCTACAAAAACTACCGCACGTTCATGAAAGTTGCCCATAACGCCCTAAACGACGATGGTCTGTTTCTACTGCACACGATTGGGAGCAATAATTCTATAACTGGAGTCGACCCTTGGATGGGGAAGTATATATTCCCCAGCGGCATGATTCCTTCAATCAAACAGATTGGCAAATCGATCGAAGGTCTGTTCGTGATGGAAGATTGGCATAATCTCAGCACCGATTATGACCAGACTTTGATGGCGTGGCACGAAAACTTCGAAGCTAATTGGAATCACCTACAAGCAACCTACGACGAAAGGTTCCACCGGATGTGGCGCTATTACTTATTGTTAAGCGCGGCCTCATTCCGCGCCAGAAAAAACCAGTTGTGGCAAATTGTTTTGTCTAAAAATGGAGTCCCTGGCGGGTACAAATCAATTAGATAATACATGGCCTCGGCCCTAGCTGAGAATATTCACGGCGCGGGCCACAACCAAAGCGACCGTCACGAGTGAAACGACCGCCTGAATCGCCATCAATAACTTGGCGCGGTGGGTGAGTGGCATAGCATCAGTTGGACTGAAAGCGGTAGCGTTTGTAAGCGAGATATACAGATAATCGAAAAACGTTGGACTCCAGCCTCGTTCGCCCTTTGGACTAGACTGTTGTGGAAAGAGAAAGTCGGGGATAGTCTGATGGGTATTATCAAGTTCCCAATACCATAATCCAAAAACGATTATATTTGTCAGGTAAATTGCCGTACTTGAAATTAATAATTCATGACCATCAACATGAAGGCCACCAAACAAAGCAGCGATTACCATACCGAGCGACGCCAGGTTGGCAAGTGAAATGAGGGCAAGTAATAAAATAGCAAATATACGCTTCAGTGCCGCGTGTAGCGGGAATACTGTCAACAACAATACAAGAGTTACTTCTAGTCCAGCAACGGCATACTTAGCGCCGAACGTCAGCGCATTACTAAGAACGAATTCGAGCCCAATCGCGATAAAGAGGGCGACAATAATATGCCAGCCGGCTTCTGTATGATTAACTTTTCTGTGAAGGTCAGATAATTGCATATTATCGTTAGTATAGCCGAAAAACCCAACAACACCTAGTGCTCGAGTCGCCTCTTGTAAAAACAAACCATAATCGTCATAATAACGCCAGATAAAGTTGAAAAATAGGGGGCACTATACAACCAGTCGCGTTAACTCGTTTTTGGCATCGCCGCATCTGTGAGGCGACGTTATTAGTGGCAATCGGCGTCATTCTGCTGTATTTTTTGCCGTACTTTAGCGACAAGCCAGTCAGCCGCACGCTACTTGTCAACACCCCAATACTTATTATTGCCAGCCTGACGGCCTTCATTAGTACAGTTTCATACTTGTGGATACCTAAAAAAGCCATCTTGCCAGCCGCACTTCTTATTTACTTCCTGCTAGCTGCAACGGCGGGCGGGCTTATCGTCACCACCGGGGGAGCGACGTCACCATTTATTGCCCTCTGGATGCTCGTAGCAGTGTTTTCAGGAATTTTTGGTATTTGGGGATTGATTCCAATACTAGTAGCAGTGGGTACTTTTGTTGCCGCTGAGTATTTGAAAGGACAATTAAGCGCTGAGCTCATTGTGGTGGTTGCCTTTGCCGGACTATTGCCACTGATTGCCAGCTTTATCTTGTGGCACAGTAAATCGGGCGGAAGTGAGGCGGACGGCAGCGACCGTGCTTACAAAGATCTTGCCAACGAGCTCTCCCAAGTTGCAACCCAGTCGGAGGTAGTCATTAATGCTATCGGTGATGGTGTTATCGCAGTCGACAACAAGGGGACGATTGAACTCATTAACCCAGCAGCTCAGCGCATTATCGGTTGGGGTAAACAAGATGCCCTCGCGCTCAACTACAAATCAGTCCTGCAACTTGCAAATCAAAAGGGCGAACCTCTCGACATAACGGTTGACCCGATTCAACAGGTTCTCAATGCCAATCAACAGGTTCGTAACAACGATCTCGCAATCATAACCCATAGTGGTAAAAAAATTATGGCCTCGCTCGTGACTTCACCGATCGGTGAAGTCGGGTCGGGTGTTATTGTCGTCTTTCGTGATATCACCAAAGAAAAAGCCGAGGAACGCGAACAAGCCGAATTTATCAGTACTGCCAGCCACGAAATGCGCACGCCAGTTGCCTCTATCGAAGGTTACCTCGGACTAGCTCTCAACCCCCAAACAGCTCAAATTGACGCCAAAGCCCGTGATTTTATCATGAAAGCTCATGAATCAGCCCAGCACCTTGGGCGACTCTTCCAGGACCTCCTCGATGTATCAAAGGCCGAAGATGGGCGTTTGTCCAATAATCCAAAAGTTGTCGATGTCATGGCCTATACGCATGACATCCTGCAGGGTCTGGGACAAAAAGCAACCGACAAAGGTCTGCAATTAATCTTCAAACCCGCCCCAGACGATGAAGAACGACATATCAGCCCCGTCTATAATGTGAATCTTGATAACGACCACATCCGTGAAGTCATCAATAATTTAACGGAAAACGCTATCAAGTACACGCCTCAGGGCGAGGTAATAGTTGACGTCACGGGCAGTGACGACAAGGTAATTATTAGCGTGAAAGATACCGGTATTGGTATTCCGACCGAAGATATGTCCCACCTTTTCCAAAAATTTTATCGCGTCGACAACGTTGACACCCGTCAAATCGGTGGCACTGGTCTTGGTTTATATCTATGCCGTCGATTAACGGAATCAATGGGTGGACGCATATGGGCAGAAAGCGAATATAAAAAGGGGAGTACGTTTTATGTCGAGTTGCCCCGCATAGGTAGCCAAGAAGCCTCTCGGCTGACCGAACAGCAAACACTGGCAGCTCAGGCCGCTGCAGATCAAGCCGCGCTGCAACCAATTGAAGTGGCGACGTTTAATCCAGCCGAGTCCCAACGGACGCCTGAGCCAACCGCTCCGACGGCGACAACCGTTCCTCGGGGCGAGAGCCTGACTCCGGAACAAATTGCCGCCCAGGTCGCCAAACTTCAGGCCCTGGCGCGAGAACAGTCGGCGACCGAGCAGGCAACAACCCCAGCTTCAATGCCAACCGTTACTCTGCCAAATACCCCTCTGACTTCTATTGAACAAAATCCGACCGCCTACACTCAACCAGCGCCTCAACGTGCGCCGAACATCTCAATTCCAGTACGTAACTTTAACCAACCCCCACAATAACCACAAGAAGTATAGTATTTTTAACAAGGCTTAGGTACAATAAAGGTAAATATGACAAAAATTCTATTAGTAGAGGATGACAAAAGCTTACGCGAAATCTATGGTGTCCGGCTTTTGGCTGAAGGATACGACATTGTATCGGCGGGCGACGGAGAAGAAGCCCTGGCTATGGCAATCAAAGAGCGCCCGCAATTAATCGTAAGTGACGTTATGATGCCAAAAATTAGTGGTTTTGACATGCTCGATATTTTGCGAAGTACGACCGAGACAAAAGCTATTAAAGTTATTATGATGACAGCTCTCAGCAGTGAAGATCAACGCGCTCGCGGTGAAGCACTCGGTGCCGATCGTTACTTGGTCAAATCCCAAGTGGGTATCGAAGATGTCGTCCGAACTGTCCATGACGTTCTGGGTGATAGCCTGGTTGTGCCGCAAACTCCTAGCCAAACTTTTGGAACACCAACTCCGTCGGCCATTGCACGACCCTTCGCGCCAGTGGCACCGCGTCCACAATCTACTGTTAACCCCACTCAACCTAGTGTCACGCAACCACCCGTGCAATCACAACCGATTAGCGTTCCCGTTACTGTTACACAGCCTGCGCCACTTCAGCCGATACAGATACCTCAACCGGTCATTAATACGCCTCCAGCTACCATCGAACCCCTGCAACCAGTCGTAAACCAACCAATGGCATATCCGTTACCTCAACCGACAGCACCATTCTCGTCGCAACGACCCTCGTCACTTGGCGACCGAGTCATTCATCCTCTGACAGATCAAACTCCAGCGATAGATGTCGGTAATCTTATAAACCAAGAACTCAGCGGTCCTGCCGTCCCTCAACCACCGACGCCACCAGTGCCACCGATGCCTATCGGCCCAGCAACTCCTAGTCAAGACCAAACCCTCTCTTAACTGATATACTAGTAGATAATGTCACTAGAAACTCCAGAAGTATATCGTTTGAATAAACACCTTGCCTTGCAGCTAGGCGTTTCTCGTCGCGAGGCCGATAATCTTATCGAAGAGGGGATTGTGACGGTTAACGGCACTCCAGCGACGCTTGGGACCCGTTTTAGCGACGGCGATAGTATTACAGTGAACGGTAAAGACCTTAAAAGCGACACCGCCTACGAATATATCATTCTCCATAAACCAGTCGGCTACGTCTGTTCTCGCCGACAACAAGGTGATACGCCCACGATTTACGAACTATTACCACAAAAATATCATCACCTCAAACCAGTTGGTCGTTTAGACCGTGAGAGTAGCGGTATTATCCTGCTGTCTAACGATGGCAACTTCGCGTTTACGATGACGCACCC
>DHWY01000002.1:105867-201694 GCA_002413425.1 Candidatus Saccharibacteria bacterium UBA5170
GCTTATGCTCGCCAAGCAGTCTCATCTCTGTTATAATTACCGACAGTTATGGCTTCGAAACTCCCAACGGTTGCGATTATTGGTCAAGCGAACGTCGGTAAGAGTTCGCTTTTTAATCGTCTGGTACGTTCACAGCAAGCAATTGTTGCCCGTGAAGCCGGCACCACTCGCGATAATGTCATCGGTCGCGTCGAACACAAGCACCACAACTTTTGGCTGGTCGATACCGCTGGTCTCAAAGACCCTAATGATGAGTTCGAGGCCTCAATTCAAGAGCAGATTACCGAGGCTGCCGAGGCTGCCGATGTCATCTTGGTGGTGGTTGATAGCAGCCAATATGTCAGCGACCAAGACCGAACGGTTGCCAAAAAAGCCCTACGCAGCAAAAAACCTGTCCTATTACTGACCAACAAAGCCGACCTCTCTGGCAGCCTGCCAATCGATGAATTCAAACGCCTCGGTATCAAAGAGATTATCCGCACCAGCGCCGAGCACAATCAAGGTATGCTGGAAGTGCTTGATAGTATCGTCAAACTTATTCCCGCCAAATACGAAGAAATTCCCGACGACGTACTGCGCATCTCGCTTATCGGCCGACCAAATGTTGGCAAGAGCTTTCTGTTTAATACACTGGCGGGTAAGCAGCAAGCTATCGTAGCCAATATCGCTGGCACAACCCGTGACGTCAACCGCATCGCAGTTCGTTATGGCGCCCGTGACATCGAACTCCTCGATACGGCCGGCATGCGCAAACCCGGCAAGCAAGAAGTTGGGATCGAGAAGTTTAGCGTCCTGCGAACCCTTTCGGCAATCGAAGAGAGTGACGTCTGTCTGATGCTGATGGATGTTAACGAACTGAACACACAACTTGATCAACGACTAGCCGGTATCATCGACGAAGCTGGCAAGGGAATGGTGATTGTAATTACGAAATGGGATAGCGTCGAAGACAAAGATGCCTATACTCGTGACGCCCTAGCGCCAACCATTGCCCGAACCTTCAAATTCACTCCTTGGGCACCGCTTATTTTCACCAGTAGCGTCACTGGTCAAAATGTTACCAAATTGTTCGACCTAGCGCTTGATATAGATGCCCGTCGCAAACAAGAGCTCAAAACTCGTCATCTGAATGACTTGCTCCAAAAACTGATTCAACGCCATCCACCAGCCGGCCTCAAGAACACGCATCCAAAGCTCCGTTATATCGTCCAAACCGACGTTTCACCTCCCTGGTTCGTGATTTACGGCAGTAATCTGAAGTATATCCACTGGAGCTATAAACGCTACCTCGAGCGCCATATGCGCGAAACTTTCAATTTCGCTGGTACGCCAATTCGATTTAGTTTCCGCGACGAAAAACAAATCAAAGCTAATCGCGAAAAAGAGCAGGCTGACAAAGAAAAGCTCGCCAAAGAGACAATCGATCCAGAAACTAAGTAGTTAATTTGATTTGCTGAAAAAACGCCCGCAAGGGCGTTTGTCTTTTTGCTTTTTTGGTCTGTTATAATCAAACGTATGAAATTAATCCTTGGCCAAGGTAACCCCGATAGCAAATACGACCGGACGCGACACAACGTCGGTTTTGCCAGCATCGATCAATTTGCGCACCAGTATGGCTGTACCTGGTCAGAAAAAGCGAAGTTCAATGCCTTCGTGGCCGAAACTGTCGTCGAAGGCGAGAAAGTCCTCCTCGTCAAACCCACCACCTACTATAACGAAACTGGCCTTAGCGCCCGCAAACTGGTCGATTTTTACAACCTCGATCCAACAAACGATCTGTTGGTCATCCACGACGACCTCTCCTTACCATTTGGCACCATCCGAACCCGCAAACAGGGAAGTGATGCAGGTAATAACGGTATTAAATCGCTCAACAATCACCTCGGACCAAATTATCACCGTATTCGTATCGGCGTTTGGAGCGAGCTCCGCGACCGCATGGACGATGCTGAATTTGTCTTGTCGCGCTTTAACAAAGAAGAGTCCGAACAACTTGACGCCACTATACTACCCCACGTCGTCGAGCGAATTGAACAATTTTGCCAAGAATCACTTGAGGCCACTAGCCACAAGGCAATAATAACTACATAAAAAAATTCAAATAAAAAAGCGCCAGGTAAGGGTGGGCTTCACCTGGCGCTATTTTACCCTTTAACCCACCCGTGGGCAAGCGTAACGGTCTCGATTAAATCGCAGATGTTCGCTGGTTAAAGGGGTTAGTATGCATGCAATGTTTTTAATGTTATCGAGTGGAGGGTAGTTACTAGATAACAACATTGCATGTACCCTAACTTACGTTAGAATAGGGGGTATAAGGTACTTTTGGTTAATCTCGCAATGCAACCAATCGTGTCTCATATTAGCACGTGTTTGACATACTGTCAATACTTACGGACATAAAATATATGAAAATCAATAGCATATCACCTCTGAAGCATAAGTATCTACAGATTATTGATACTATTGCCAAGCCGCCTAAAAGATTATACTTTATTGGTAGTCTCCCTGAAGAGCGACGACCCTCAGTTGCAATTGTTGGCTCGCGTAAGCCAACCGCCTATGGGCGGGAGGTAACGTATCAGCTGAGCTATGATCTCGCGAAACGTGGCATAGTCATTATTAGTGGTCTTGCGCTGGGCGTTGATGGAATTGCCCACCGGGCGGCGCTGGAGGCAGGTGGCACCACACTCGCCATTCTGGCAAATGGCGTTGATACCATCTATCCGGCCACCCACAAAAGCCTGGCGGACGACATTATTAAACATGACGGCGCAATTATCAGCGAATACGAACCTGGGACGCTAGCGCAGCAGTACCAGTTCCTTGAGCGCAATCGGATTGTCAGCGGCCTGTCGGACGCCGTTATCGTCACTGAGGCTGCAATTCGTAGCGGGACGCTATCGACCGTTACCCACGCCCTAGAGCAGGGCAGGGAGGTATTTGTCGTCCCAGGTAACATCACCAGTCCGCTGTCGGCTGGTTGCAATGCGCTGATTAAGCAGGGCGCGCATCCGATTACCTGTGCCCAAGACGTGCTGGAGATTGTCGCACCAGACTTACTCAAGCCCCAACAAATGCTTCCCCTTGGCAACACGCCGCTGGAATCAACCATTATCGGCTTGATACAATCTGGTATTCGCGACGGCGATCAATTACAGCTGCAGGCCGAAGCGAGCGTCAGCGAATTTTCGCAAACGCTGACCATGATGGAAATTACCGGTACCGTCCGCGCCCTTGGTGGTAATCAGTGGACATTACGATAACGCCCGCATCTTTGTCTCGGCATTTTACAAATGCCCACAACTTGCGTACAATAACGCATTGTGTTTAGCTGACAAGCAAGCACAACCAATTTATGAAAAATCTAGTCATCGTCGAGTCACCAGCCAAAGCCAAAACTATCGAGAAGTATCTCGGCAGTGATTTTAAAGTGTTATCAAGCGTCGGTCATATTCGCAGTATTGTCAAGAAAACCAAGAACGGAACGCCGCCAATTGATGTCAAAGATGGTTTTAAGACAATCTATGAAATTGACAGCGAAAAAAAGAAAACCGTCGCCGAACTGCGCAAAGCCCTCAAAGCTGCCGAAACCGTTTGGCTCGCGACTGATGAAGACCGAGAAGGGGAGGCGATTGCCTGGCACTTATGTGAAGTCCTCAAGCTCGACCCGACGGCAACCAAGCGAATCGTGTTTCACGAAATCACAAAAAACGCCATCACCGAGGCCATCAAGCACCCGCGTACGGTTGATATGAGTCTCGTGCAAGCCCAACAAGCCCGTCAAATCCTTGACCGACTAGTTGGTTTTGAACTCTCACCAGTCGTCTGGCAAAAAGTCCCTGGCGGTAAATCGGCTGGTCGCGTCCAGTCACCAGCCGTCCGACTCCTCGTCGAACGCGAACGGGAAATCAGCGCCTTCGAAGGCTCGGCTACCTTTAAGGTTGTTGCCGAATTTGAAGCCGCCGGCACGGCCATGAAGGCAGAACTGCCCAAACGTTTCAAAACAGAGCCAGAAGCTCAGACCTTCCTCGAAACGCTCCTTGACGCCACCTTCAGCGTCAGTGACGTCACGACCAGCCCGAGTGTTCGTAACCCTGGTCCACCGTTCACAACCAGTACTTTACAGCAAGAAGCTAACAGCCGCCTTGGTTTTGGCGCCAAAGCTACCATGTCATCTGCCCAAAAACTATACCAAGAAGGTAAGATAACTTATATGCGTACCGATTCGGTGAATCTCGGTAATGAAGCTAAAAATGCCGCCGCGGGTTATATTACGAGCACCTTCGGACAACAATACAGCCAAATCCGGAATTTTAAAACTAAATCCGCCAACGCTCAAGAGGCCCACGAAGCGATTCGACCAACCGATATTGCGCACGAACACGGAAGCAGCAACGAGTACGACCAAAAACTCTACGACCTAATTCGTCGCCGCACCTTGGCGAGCCAAATGTCACCAGCCAAGCTCGAAAAAACCGTCGTGACGATTGCCATCTCCACCAGTACCGAACGGTTTGAAGCCAAAGGCGAAATAATAATTTTCGATGGCTTCTTGAAAGTCTACGGTGGCAGCAAGAAAGACGCCGATATTTTACCGGCTGTATCTTCCGGCGATGCATTACCACTCCAGACCGCTAGCGCTCGTCAAGTGTTTGCCCGACCACCTGCCCGTTACAGCGAAGGTAGCTTGGTTAAAAAACTCGAAGACCTTGGCATCGGTCGTCCGTCAACCTACGCTACTATTATTAATACTGTTCAAGTCCGTGGCTACGCCGAAAAAGGCGAGCTCGAGGGCACGCCGCGAGACGTTATTGTGCTAAGTCTGGCTGACAATACAATCACTCGGGACGTCGTTCAGGAAAAAACAGGTTCGGACCGCGGTAAACTCATCCCAACCCCAGGGGGAGAAGTGTTAACTGATTTCTTAACAGGTCACTTTGAAAAAATTGTTGATTACGACTTTACGGCGCATGTCGAACAAGAGTTTGACCTGATTGCTGATGGAAAACTCAAACGTAACGATATGTTACAAGAATTCTACACGCCGTTTCATGATCTGATTGAGCGCTCGAGTGACATCAAACGCTCCGATGTCGCCCAAGCTCGTGAGATTGGCACTGACCCCAAAACAGGCAAACCTATCTTGGCTCGCTTCGGACGATTCGGGCCGATGCTTCAACTTGGCCTAGCTGAGGACGAGGGCGATAAGCCTCGCTTTGCACCTATGCCAGCCCATACCAAAATCGACACCGTCACGCTCGAACAAGCGCTGGTTGCCTTTACGCTACCCCGCGTAATCGGGGAGACGAGCGGGGGAGTTCCTATCAAAGCCAACGTTGGCCGCTTTGGTCCCTATATTCAAATTGATAAACTGTTTGTCAGCATCAAACCGCTCGACCCTCACACCATTTCTCTCGAGCGGGCCCTTGAGCTGTACGCCGCCAAGCTAAAGGTTGAAGCCGAAAAGAACATCACCGATTTTGGCGATGGTCTGAAGGTGCTAAACGGACGCTATGGCCCATATATCACCGACGGTGTCAAGAATGCCAAGATTCCAAAGGATATTGAGCCAAAAACGGTCACACACGAGCTAGCCAAAGAACTTATCGCCGCAGCCCCTGCCAGTAAAAAACGTCCCGTCCGTAAAACCGCCAGAACCACCGTAACAAAACGTCCCAAAAAACGTCCCGTTTCACCAAAAAAATAATTCGACCATACCACATAGGCTATATATAAAAAGTCCTAGAACACTCTTTACAAGACATGTCTATTTCATGCTATAATGAGTTAAGTACATAAAACGTTTGACATTATAAGTCTATTCTTATATAATCATACATAAATACAATAACAAATTTTCTGAGGTGCGGCGGAGAGGAATTCTTAAACCGATGAGCGAACAAACAGACCAAGAACCAACAATTGATCTAAAAGCGGGCGTTACCGAAATCTTGTCAATCATTGAGCAAGAACGCGAGCGTGAAATTATTACTCGCCGGTTCGGTCTGTATGACCGTCGCGAAACACTTGAACAAATCGGTGAGCTCCTTGGCATTACTCGCGAACGCGTCCGCCAACTTGAAAAAGCAATTCTCATTCGCCTCAAGATTGCAGCCGAAGACGGTAAAATTGAATCCGTTACCACCCTCGAAAAAGTATTTATTCGTAATCTTACCGAGCTTGGACGAATCGCCCGTGTCCAGGATCTCGCTAATCGTCTTCTTGCTAAGGCAGCCGACCAACGAGAGAATGCTCATATCGCCTTCATCGCTGAGCTGGCTCCTGGCCTGACAGTCGTTAGCGAAAACGACAGCTACTTCCATGCTGTCGGTATTCGTGACTATGGTGACGAAAAGAAAATTCGCACAGCGGTTGACGAAATCGTTAAGACAATCAAGAAGCATGGCCAGCCACTCACTATCGAGCAGCTTCACGACCAGCTTGCATACGAGCACCCATCTCATGCACGCGCCCTGGCCAGTGTCAGTAAACTTTTGGCTCACCTCAAAGATAGTTGGGGACTGGTTAAATGGCCAACGGTCAATCCAAAGAATATTCGCGATAAAATCTATGTCATCTTGGCAGAGAACGGCAAACCGCTCCATTTTTCCGAAATCGCCAGTTCAATCAAAGATAGTAATTTCAAGCGAAAAGACGTCACGACTCAGGCTATCCACAACGAGCTTATCAAAGACAAGCGTTTTGTCCTGATTGGTCGCGGTATTTACGCGCTTGATAGCTGGGGCTTCAGCAAGGGGACTGTATCAGACATTATTGCTGATGTGCTCCGCGAATCTAAAGCACCGCTTCATCGCGATGAAATTGTTAAACGTGTCCTTGAAAGCCGTCAAGTTAAAGAGACGACTATTCTCTTGAACTTACAAAGCAAACCGCAGTTCAAACGTGTCGCCAAAGCGACCTATGGACTGGCCGAGAAGTAACTAAGCGGGAACGTTGCCAAGTCGCCCCCGAGGTGAGACAATACAAGAGTAAATATGGGTTTTATCTCAGCAATAATTAGCTTTTTCTTGCAATGGTATATTTGGCTACCGATTGTGCTTCTGCTGTCATACCTGACGTGGCGTAATTATCGTAAACTCGAAACTTCAGCCGACACCGTCGAAAGCGACCTCCTTATCTTGGAGATTCCGAAAGCCAACGACAAGAGCGAGCTGGCGGCCGAGCAGCTCTTCGCCAGTCTTCATGGCATCTTTCGCGATAAAGAAGAGTTAAGACTTAATAACGGGGTCCAAGAACATTTAAGTTTCGAGATTGCCTCCGTTAATGGTCAAATCCGCTTTTATGCCTGGGTACCACGAACACTCCGAAGTTTTGTCGAAGGACAGATTTATTCACAGTATCCCACCGTCCAAATTCATGAGGCCGACGAGGATTACGTTGCGCACGAGCGTGAGCACAGTGTTGTCTACACCTCAGAAATTACACTGACCGACAATGAAATGTTGCCGATTAAAACGTTCCAGAGTTTCGAAGTCGATCCGCTGGCGGGTATCACCGGTACGCTCGCCAAGCTTGAATCCAGTGGCGAAGAAGTGTGGATCCAAATTCTCGCCCGACCAATCACCGACGACTGGCACAAACGCTCGGAACGCTGGGTCTCAAACGTTAAAAAAGGTAGATCATCATCACTGTTTGGGGGAGATAGCTTAAATTTCTCATGGATTGGCGACCTACTGGAAGCCTTATGGAAACCGCCAGAAGAGGGGAAGACTGCCGGAGCTATCGCCCCAGAGCTATCAGATCGTGACAAAACCCGACTGGCAGAAGCCGAGAAAAAGGCCACCAAATTAGGTTACGAAGTAAAAATCCGCCTGGCCTTCCTGGGGGATAGTACCACCAACGCTCGGCTCCGCATGCAGGCAATCGTTGGAACATTCAAGCAATTCAATAGCACCAACCTGAACGGTTTCAAGATGACTAGTAGCACCTTCAAAAAAGAAGATTTGGCGAAGTATCGAACCCGCTCCTTCGACGATCACGGCTATATCCTCAATATCGAAGAACTGGCCAGCGTCTTCCACCTGCCGCACACGAACGTCGAAACGCCAAACATCGTCTGGGCAACCAGCAAAACCGCTGAACCGCCAGCCAAGCTGCCCCTTATTACTGGCAATACCGCTATCGATGAGAATATCAGCGCCTTCGGATTGACCAACTTCCGCGGCATTAATCACCAGTTTGGCATGCTACGTTCAGATCGATCGCGCCACGTCTATATTATTGGACAAACTGGAGCAGGGAAGACCGGCACGCTCGAGCTGTTCGCCCTGAGCGATATCTTCCATGGCCACGGCTACGCTATCATCGACCCGCACGGCGACTTCGCGGTCAATAACATGCGCTTTATCCCTGGTAGCCGGATGCAAGATGTCGTCTATTTTAACCCAGCCGACACGGCGTATCCACTCGGCTTTAACCCGCTAGAGATCACGAATCCCAACCAAAAGTCTAATATTAGCTCTGAGGTTATAGGGGTACTCAAACGTATGTTCGGCGAGAGCTGGGGCCCACGGCTCGAATACATTCTGCGTTACACTATTTTGGCGCTGCTTGATCGTCCGACCACAACCATGCTCGACATCACCCGTATGTTAACCGACAAGAAATTTCGTCAAGAAACGCTTGAGTATTGTCAAGACACCGTCGTACTAAACTTCTGGAAAGTGGAGTTCGCCAGCTGGAACGATAAGTTCGCCTCGGAGGCGATTGCGCCAGTGCTCAACAAAGTCGGCGCCTTCACGGCCAACCCCATCATCCGTAATATAATCGGCCAACCAAAGTCGACCTTTAACATTCGTCAGATGATGGACGAGGGCAAGATTCTAATCGTTAACCTATCCAAAGGCCTGATTGGTGAAGACAATGCCGCCATCCTCGGTGCCTTTATGGTGACAAAAATCCAACTCGCCGCCATGAGCCGAAGCGATATCGAAAGGATCGAAGATCGCCGGCCTTTTTATCTGTACGTCGATGAGTTCCAAAACTTTGCGACCGACTCATTTGCTACCATTCTCTCCGAGGCTCGAAAATACGGCCTCAACCTCACCGTTGCCAACCAATACATCAGCCAGATGACCGACACTGTTCGAGATGCTGTTTTTGGTAACGTCGGCACCATGATATGTTTCCGCGTCTCGGCTGACGACGCACCCATCTTGGCCAAACAATTCGAACCACAATTTGAACCGACCGACCTGCTGCAAATGCACAATCGCAGTTTTATTATCAACATGGTAATCGGAGGCGAAAAATCGCCAGCCTTTAGCGCCACCACCTTGACGCTACCTCCGCCACAGATTGATAACACAGGCAGGATTATCGAGAACACTCGGCGTACTTATAGCCGCAACCGAGCCGAGATCGAGCAAGAGATCAGTCTGGCCATTCAACCACCGCAACACCTTCAACCCAGCCACCCACAATCGGCGGCACAAGCCCGTCAGTGGCCAATCAATGCGCAATCACAGACAGTGACACCAACATCTCCAACATCGGGGCAGGGGACAGTTCAGACGACTGGCGTTTTAAGTTCCGACCCTGCAAAGAAAAAGCGAACTCGAACTCGTAAAAGAAAACCCTCGACGCCAGACGAGTCAATAAGCCAAACGCCTTCAAGCGTCAAACATCCAAGCTCCAACGAACTCTACCTTCACTAGTCATACCGCCTTAACTCACTCACAGCTCTTTCTATCACCCATAAAACCTGTTTGATATATTAGTTGATACGGAATAGAACAAAATTAGAACATCACTGATATACGCTGTAGTTAATCGTTATTAAGATAATTATGCCCAAGTATCATGCAGAGATCCAGATTATGTAAATGATATTTCATGGTTAGGATTAATCCATAGACATAAAGAGGCGACCCAAAGCACAATAAAGAGCGAAGAACAAACACGCAAGTAGGCGAACGTAAAAAACAAAAAAAATCTTTGACAACACGTGAATGAGTAGTCATAATCTGCACAGTGATTATACGTCGCACAATATATCTTTTACGACATTAGATATATGCACAATAGATGATTATCTATATGTCTCATAGAGTGCTAAAAACAGCTACAGACGTGCGAGTGGAGTAGTTCTGTGCGTTCACCGATAACAATCTCACTCATTAACTTATTGCTTATTCATGTTCAACAATTACCTACACGTAGATATCCCGCTGTGTCGTAAAGTAGGACTGTAAGATTTACCACTGGCTGGTTATGCTGATTTGTCCACAGTGCCGTGTATGCGGCTATTTGCTTTTTTGTGAAAACATTTCGACACTTCCCTGCTCGCCTCTTTTTAAATTATTTGCTTTTTTATAATTATCGTGTTTATGTATGTTTTTTTATGATAATATATTTATAAAAGAATATAGAACAAATATAGAACAATCGATAGGGTGAGGCGGTGGACTACCCTAGCGCCTATCTATAGAAGGCTTTACCGCTCACTCTGACGTCCACATAGGCTGGAGCCTCGCCGCGACCTATAAAATACCCAAGTGTCCTACTCATATCCTCTACTTGCTCCCCTGCTGGTCGGTCAATCGATAAACGCACAATAGGCACGACGTCCTTAAGCCGTATCTCTAGCTGACGTGTCGTACCCACAGGGAGTACGGCCTGAGTGACGGTATAGCCACTGCTTTTGGAGAGAGCCACAATACGGCCGACAAAGCCAAGAAAACGATTGCTCGCCACAGTGGAACCTTGCTGCAGGGCAACGCCACTATCATCAACGATCTGTACGTCGGGGTTCCCGTAGTAATTCCGCTCGAACGCAACACCTTTGGCGTCAACAAAGTACTGTTTTGAGTCAATTTTCCAGCCGGCAACAGGTTTCCTGATAGTCAGTATAAATTCCGTTGCGCCAATACTACTGAACCTCGTCTGTGTCAAACCCTCAACTTCTGGAAGAACTTGCGAGAGATAGGTAGTAAGATTGGATTGATCCATAGCGAAGCGCAATCGACTGATTGGATTTCGCCCCAAATAGTCATCAATTGCCTTTTGGTATAGGGTGGTGTCTATCGGCCGAGATATAGTTGTATCCGAAATACTGACGACGACGCGGGCAGTAAACTGTGTCAGCAACCACAGCAAAAGAACAGCCCCACTCAGAACAATCAACAGGATTGTCCCGACCTTACGTCGCATGAGTGCCAAGTAGTGCGCGTGCGTACGCGGCGACTGTAGGTCAGTTGAATGATGAGTGGCGCTCAGTTTATTCGACGTGCTCCCTGTCAATGTACGATTACGCTGAAAAAGGTTCTGTCGCTGAGCGTCGGTTGCAACCTGACGATCAGGACTACTCGCTGACTGTCTGCGGTTTGGTATATTTGATGTTTTTTTATGCAAGATACCCATAATAACTATGACTAGTATAGCTTATTTGACAGCATCGAGGATCATATCCGCCATGTCGCGCGCAGCGTGTGGCTTGGCAAAGGTCGAGAATTTTTTTGTCATCGCCGCCGATGTCTCGGGCTCTGTTAAGATGCGCTTAATTGCCTGTCTTAATACTGCTGGATTATCTATCATACTTTGCTCATCAACGACGACAACAGCGCCTGCGTCCGAGTAGACCACAGCATTTTTCAGTTGATGTCCACCCGTTAATTTGCCATTGGGAATCAAAATAGTTGGCTTGGCGAGCGCCGCAAGCTCAAGTATTGTTGTGGCTCCCGCCCGCGTCACGACAACATTCGCGCCACCAAGTAGCGCCGCCATTCCGTTTGAGATAAAGGCCTGTAGCTGAAAGTGACTGTCGTTTGGTGGCGTTAGGCTGCGAAGTTCATCGTATTGACCTGCCCCCGCAACAAGAACGACCGAACCGAGTACTAAAAGGTCTGGCAGGGTTTCGACCACCACGTCGTTGATGCGGGTCGCACCAAGTCCCCCACCAGTAATAACAATAAGTGGACGATTGGGGTCAATCCCCCACAACTCTCTCGCCACCTGACGTTCGCTCATACTAAACGGATGGAATTCGTTTGCTATCGGAATGCCAATGTAACGTGATATTGCCTTAGGGTACGAGTAATACTCGAGTGGCGCGCCAGTCGCAATTGCTGTCGCCCACTTTGAAAGAACTCGATTCGTCAGACCCGGATGCGCATCAGAGTCATGAATAACCAGTGGAATACCAAGAATTTTGGCCGCCAATCCGACAGGTAAACAGACATACCCACCCTTGGTAAAGACAACGTCTGGCCGCCACAGTACAAGTTTAACGAAACTTTGAGCAAAACCAATAATAACCAAAAATCCGTCTCGGATATTCAACAGTACTAGTGTCGGCCAAAGCAATTGGCGCAGGACAGATAAGTGATAGTACCGACGTAATTTGCCGGAGATAATTGTCTGAACGGGTAAATCTTGGTCAAAATGACCAAGCAGCGCCCGGGCCTGTGACGCGAATTTTTTGTCGCACCAAAACCTAATCTCAGCGCGAGGATGTCGCTCTTTTAGCTCTTTAAGAACTGCGACGACTGGAGTGACGTGACCGCCCGATCCCCCGCCGACTGCTAGAATCTTCATATGATGCCTCCTTTAATCTTGATGGATGAACGGTATAGCGCGATAGCTGAAATGCCAATCCGAGCGCTGCAGCAATAAATATCATACTCGTACCACCAAAACTGAGTAGTGGTAACGTGATTCCAGTGAGCGGAAAAATCCCAATCATTGATGCTACATTAAGGATAACATGCGCGCCGAACCATCCAAAGACTCCTGCAACGAGTAATTTGAGGCGTAGATCGACCAGATGGTCCATTACCTTAAGCAGTCGCATCAGCAGCGAGGCGAATAGACCTAAAATTGTCACAAGGCCAATAAAGCCAAATGTCTCCCCCATAATCGCAAATACCGAGTCATTAATAGCCTCGGGCAAATACCCAGTTGCCTGAACGCTGTTGCCAACTCCAACACCGAATAACCCTCCGGTACCAATGGCTATCTTGGCGTGCTCGATATGATAGCTTCCGGCGTCACTCGTCGAGCTGTCGTCGCCTTTGAAAAACGTACTAATACGTCCGACTCGGTGGGGCGCGGCTATAATGAGCCCCACACCAATAACCAAAACACCCGCGAATATGATAAGCCCAATCCTTTTACTAATGCCGGCAACGAGTAACATCGTCGCAACAATACTCATCATTGCAATTCCCGTACCAAGATCTTGTTGAATAATAATAATAAAAAACATCGATAGAGCTGTTATCGTGCCAATTGGCACCAGCGTCCCTTGGACATCATTGATTCTTCCCTGTTTTGTCTTGGTACCTAAAAAACCCGCGACAAAGACGAGAATGCCAAACTTAAGTACCTCAGCCGGTTGCAGGCTGCCAAGTGGGCCGAGGTTAAACCAGCGAGTTGCACCGAGGCTTTCCTGGGCAATTCCCAGATGTGCCCACCCCGCTACGGCCAAAACAGCACAGGCGGCAAGTCCAATTAATAGCAATTTGCTACCGTTTTTGATAATCCATGTGTACGATACCGTCGACATTGCTCCAAATGCCGCCAACGAGAGCAGCAGACTAATCGCCTGTTTGACGAAGAAATAACTGTCGCTGTAGTCACTTCCGTACGAATTATTCAGCACATTCGCACGTTGCGGCCCAATCGCATAGATAATAATAAGGCCGCACAACATCAACAAGCCCATAAAGAGAACTATATAGTAGTCAGGACGGTGACGTCGAACAGATGTCGCCTCAGACTGTCCTGGGGTATTAAGCGCCGTTAGTATTGCCTGTGAGCTGCCTCCCGATGCCATGCTAGATATGACCTCCAGCCAAAGCAAGTAATACGCCCACAAAAGCCGCTACATACGCAATCACCCAGAAGCGCATGGTTACTTTTGTCTCTGGCCAACCGATCGCCTCAAGATGGTGATGAATTGGCGCAGAAATAAATACTCTTCGTTTGAATACCCGCTTGCTGACAATCTGGATTAAGCTCGAGCCGGCCTCAATGACAAAGACGATACCAATAATCGGAAGAAGAAATAGCGTATTAGTTAATATCGCGACAACACCCAACGATGTTCCGAGAGCGAAGCTGCCGACGTCTCCCATGAAAAACCTGGCCGGGTAAATATTAAACCACAAGTAACTAAGGAGTGCGCCAACTACTGTAAAACAGAAACCAGCCAGAAAGAATTGGCCCTGCAGGAGCGCAATGATTCCAAAGGCACCATAGCTAATTGATACCAGACCACCAGCAAGTCCATCCAGACCATCACTAATATTCACTGCGTTACCAGCAGCAACCACAACAAATGCGAACAGCGGTATTATCAACCAGCCAAGCGTCCAATCACCCAAAAATGGCACATGAACAATATCGATGCCGATTTTCGCAAAGAAATACCAACCAAGTCCGAGCCCAATAGCCGTTATCATCACGAATTTTAAACTCGAACGCAGCCCAGCCACCCCTGTACCTTGGCCTCGAAGATTAATGATGTCATCCAGTAGTCCGACAAATGCCCCACCGATGAGCGCCGCTAAAGGGAGGTACGTTTGGCCGCGATTGAGGTTGAACAGTGTCACGACGCTAATAGCGACGACAAACACTAACCCAGCCATCGTTGGAATATTGCGCTTGAACTTGTCGGCATGGAGCTTGGTAAATACTTCAAGCTTCTCGCCAGTCGTGCTGGTACTGCGTTGCCTTTTCCAAAATTTATAGCGATAGGCTAAAAATGTATAGATTGGAGTCAGGAACATTGCCAGCAAGAAAGCCGCCACACTCAAAATATAAGTACTCGTGAGCTCGTGTGTTAAATTGACAGATGTTAGTATTTCCATTGTTTATCCCTTCGGCTGTAGTTTTAAGTAGTCAATCATCCAGTTGGACAAATCGGTAAATATCGGTCCAGCATCACGTCCGCCTTCAAGTGTCATGTTCTTTCCCGACACCTGCACCATTATGACATACCGAGGCGTACTATCGCCACCATACCCCAGATACGTACCAACCGTCTGACTATTGTTATAGTTACCGTCAATGAGCGTCTGTGACGTACCCGTCTTACCGCCCACCTCATAGCCTGGCGTGTCATTACGGCCAAATAAAGTGCCTCGAGCAACATGAGTCATTTCACGCACCTGATCGGCCGTCGAGCGGCTAACGGTCGTTTGAGCTGCTGCTGTCGACTGAGGAATATAGACACCGTTAGTATTCAAGACACCGGCCAGGATAGTCGGAACATGATACTGCCCACCATTAACGATTGAACTAAAAGCCGCTGACATTTGCAACATAGTCACATCCAGACCCTGTCCGAAGGCCATGTTTGAATAACGAACCGCATTTCCCTGCGGACTCGTTGGCGGAATCACCGTACCGGGAGCCTCTCCCGTTACTTGAATACCACTCACCTGCCCGAGCTTAAATTTATTATAAAAATAGTCATACATCGTATTACGGGCTTGCAAGGTAATATTCGAACCATCGCCAAGTCGTTCGGCAACTGTTATAAAGCCTGAGTTTAGCGAATAATTCATCGCTGTCTGTAAGGTAATAACCCCCAGATTACCAAGACCAACGCCGTTTAGTACGGTTATCCCATCAACATTCATATAGCCAAGGTTATTATACGTTGCAGTCGGTGTCACGACACCTTTATCAATTCCAACCGCCATCGTTAGAGTCTTCATGTCAGAACCTGGTTCATAGGGAGCTGCAACTGTTGGATTATTAAAATCAGCCGCGTTCTGTACTTGACCGAAGTTAGCTGGATCGAATGATGGTAGATTTGCCATTGCCATGACTTTACCTGTCGCTGGATCCATGACGATAACACTACCATTCGTTGCACGCGTTCGCTTAAGGCCGGCCGCCAGCGCCTGCTCAGCATACGACTGAACGTTACGATCGAGACTCAGGACGATGTTA
The DNA here is from genome assembly GCA_002413425.1 of Candidatus Saccharibacteria bacterium UBA5170. Lineage (GTDB taxonomy): Bacteria > Patescibacteriota > Saccharimonadia > Saccharimonadales > Saccharimonadaceae > UBA1547. Next base: position 121,789 of record DHWY01000002.1, read on the forward strand.
TCACCATTAACGGCCGGCTTATTGATATTTCGATTACCAATCGTAAGAGGGACATCACTGACGTCAGTCACCGATTGCAAGAGCCCGTCGTGTCCAAGGAGTCGATTGTTCAACTTACCCTCAACACCATACTGGCCATTACCTGAAAAGTCGACGAATCCCAGCGTTTGCGCGGCAAGTGATCCTTCGGGATAGACTCGTTGGCTTTCCTGTTGAAAACCAATGCCCTTCAACCCTTCCTGTTTTATTTTATCGGCTTGGGTGCGAGTAATTTTTGTTGCTAAAATCTGATAACGACTGTCTTTTTTACCGAGGAGGCCTTGTAAATCGGAGCGCGCATTTCCTCCGGCAATCCGGCGAATAACGTCTATAATTGTACTGTCATCTTTCGTAGTTTGTGGGTCGGCAAACACCGTGTAAACCGTTTCGTTCATCACAAGCTGCACAGGTTTATTGCCATCGAGCGCATAAATCAGTCCACGTTTGGCTGGAATTGTTAACCGTTTTATTTGCTCGTTATCGGCCAAACCGGAATAGTAGCCGTGTTGGATGATCTGCAGATAAAAAAGTCGAACAACAAATATAGCCATAATGCCAAGCACCAAGACCGCTAAAGTGCGAGATCGACTACCTTTTTGCAGTTCTAGTTTCATAATATTTTATTCGTGGACATATGCAGTTCCGGAAGCCGTCGTCATTTCACGAGCGACACTGCTATTCTTAACCGTCTCAAGTGCAGTTAGTCGAGCATTTTCAACTTCAAGGTCACTCTTTTTTGTGTTCAGATCTGCAATCTGACTATCAATCTTTTGTGCTTCATAGTCATAGCTTGTGGCACGAGTTGCCTGTGTCAAGTATATCAAGCCCAGCACAGTAATCATAAGTGCGACCAGCACTGTATGAGCGACGGGGCCAAGTTTGACAGATGAGATAAACGCGACAGTGTTTTGGTTACGCGACCAATTTTGCTGCCGACGACTACCGCTGTATTGCGACGTACGTTGATAAGACATTGTAGTTGATGTTTCTTTTTGTTATTGTTTATGTTTTGGTGCCCCACCGTCCACGTAGGACGGCGAGGCGTTGGAATTTATTTTACGCGGACCGCAACAACCTGTGCTACGTCGGCGTACTGTACTGTGATGTGGATTGGCATGGTTTTGCCCCTTCCCTCTGTTTATTTTATTTTTTCACTGCGGCACGAAACTTTGAGCTTCGCGAACGCGGATTGTGAACATCGTAAATGTTTCCGGCAATTGGCTTTTTGGTCAGTGGCAGAAGTTCAGCTTCGAGTCCGAGGTCAAACTGCTCTTTTAAGTAGCGTTTAACCAAGCGATCTTCTAGGCTGTGAAAGCTAATTATGCCCAATCGCCCGCCTGGGTTGAGCAGGCGAGGCAAAAGCGGCAGTAGGTCTTCGATTTGCCGTAGCTCGTCGTTGACTGCAATCCGGAGTGCTTGAAAGGTGCGAGTGGCAGGATGTGTCTTTTTCCATTTGCCACGATAGGTCTGTTTGATAAGGCTGGCGAGTTCTTCGGTTGTGAAAAGTGGTCTGCTGCTGACAATCGCCGTAGAAATATGTCTGGCAAAACCCAACGGCTCTTCACCATATTGGGTTATGATACGGGTTAGTTCGTGCACAGAGGCGGTGTTAACCAGCGTTTCTGCGCTTACGCCTTGGCGTCGATCCATCCGCATATCAAGCGGGCCGCTATTTGTAAAAGAAAAACCTCGTTCACTCTTATCGAGTTGTGGTGATGACACCCCCAAATCAACCAATACGATGTCAAACCGCTTCCCTTCTTGTATGAGCTGTTTTGCAGCGGATACAAAATCGGTATGCAATAGCCTTACTCCCTTGTCCGAGAATGATTTCAAACGCTCAATGGCGTAATCGTCACGATCGACCAAAACGGATTCGGCATAGTTTGTGGTTGCTGCTAGAAACTCACGCGCATGCCCTCCGTAGCCAGCAGTCAGATCGAGATAGCTCTCCCCTGCTTTTGGTTTCAGCGACAGTAACGTTGCCTCCAGCAAGACCGGAACATGTAATGCGAGAGATTCTCCGGAGTTTTTTTCCAAGTCATCTCCTGATTGTGATGGATGTTCTTTGATACTCATTTGTCCTTCCAATATAACATGGTCGGACGGTCGAGATCACCTATCTGGTAGTTATGGCTTTTTGTTTTTATAAGTGTGTTTGTTTTTTTAATAAGTGGCCGAACAATTGGTGTATAGGGGGTTACGATGTAACTCATACCCTATCAATTATTCGATTGAGAGACTTATGTGTGAGGTGGAGTTTTTTGGGAGGTGTGTTTTTTTGAACAAGGTGCGCGAATTTTTTAATGTGGTTCCGTAGCCCACTGCCTAACTACCAGATAGCTGATCTCGAGAGTTTTTCTTGTTGTGATTCAAATTGTTAAAGAACGAAGTGAGCCTACGCAACCTACACGTCGGTATCGGCTAGTATGCGCCAATAAGCGCCCGCTCGAACCGCCACCAGACCGTGGTCAATCTTGGCATAATCAAGCAAATGTTGCTCAATTGTCACTCGACCCTGTTTCTGGTCAAGTTCTGCCTCGGTTTTCCCGCGCCTGAACCTTACGTTAATGTCAGCGGTCTTCTCGTCGAGAATGTTTCCACTGGCGTGTAACGCCGATTCTACCTCCTGGTCCCATACTGTTTTTGAGTAGAGATGGAGATACTGGCCAAAACCACGAGTCAATACGACGCCACTGGCAAATTCATTTCGAAGTTCAGTCGGTATGGATAACCGACGCTTGTCGTCAAGCTTTCGTTCGAAATAATCTACGCTGGCCATAGTAGTGCTTTATCCGCGGCTCCGTTAGGTTATTTTTAATTGTTTTAGTGGTGTTTGTTTTTTTGGTGGTGTTACCCACTTTTTTCCACTGAGTTAACTATACTACCCACAATTACCCACTACAAGCCTTTTTTTGACATTTTCTTAAGGTCATATGATAGTTGTTCACAGTTTTGTGGATAAATGGTTATGTTAACAGAGGTATAAAAAATACCATAACCATATTGGTGTGGTATTTTTAGCACCATACTCTCCCCTACTAGCGAATAAATAAAACCGTCGCAACCCGAAGGTCATAGTTATCAAGAAATAACAGCGATGCGTAACAACTAATTGTCGCTAAGTTGCTCGTTGTCAACTACTTGGCGAAGATCGTCAATAATAGTGACGGCCCCCGAAATACCGCCCTGTTGTGAAGGTAATGTTTTATAGCGCGGGTTTTTATAAAGGTACCCCCGAGCACCAGCTGGTAGACCCGTGAACGAGTCCGGTTTATCATCAACCAAAATGACGGATGAAAAGATGCCTGACTGACCAAATTGTGCCAAAAGTTGATCTGGCACGATAAACTCACCACTTGGTTGGCGCCACGAAGCGATAAGCCTTCCCTTTTCTTTTTGACCCGTAATAAGGTGTGGCACCCGATCAAGTCCGCTGGCGCGCAACTTAAACTCCTGCCACCGAAGTGATCCGAACGTCAATATACCATATTCGTGCTCGCTCAAAGCAAGCTGCTCCATTAACTGACTCGCTCCATCGTTCAATAAGTTTTTGTTTTCAACGGCTTTAATATAAGACAAATTCAGGTCTTCTATCGCCCGGTCGTCAAGCTTGGTGGCAAGGTATTGATATATATCAAATGAATCGCCTTTTGATACCGCCGCCCGGGAAACCCGGTCAAGCTGCGTCCCAATAGAAGGATACCGCTCTATAACGAGCTCGTTATAGAGCCTCGTTGTCTCGTTAAGATCCAACAAACAACGATCGAGGTCGAGTGCAAAAAAGTTTTTTGGTTCAGCGTTCTCGTTCATAACGATAGATCTCCATAATTGCATTAGCCACGGCTGGCGCTTCATGACGAATCAACGAACGCGTCACAGGTAAGATATCAGCTTTATGAGTCTTAGCAATCTTACCCAAAAATTCACCCCCGATTGCTCTGTAATGAGCCCTTTTTAAGACGCCACTGTCGACCTTTGTTAGATAAGCTTTTTCATGTTTATAGCGAGCCTCGACACTTCGAGTTGGCTTTTGCTCATTATAAAGTACGTAGTTCAAGAAGTCTCCGCCGGCAAAACGCTCAATTTCGGCAGCGTGATCGCTGACCGTAAAACTAGAGGTTTGGCCATCTTTCGTCACAAGATTCGACACATAGACCTTGAGTGCTTTTGTCCGCCTAAGCGCGTCGCCAACGCCATCTATCACCAGTAGCGGGCCTAGTGATGTATAAAGATCGCCCGGGGCAATAATAATCATATCAGCTTGCTCGATTGCCAGGATAGCGGTCGGGTTAGCGGTCGGGTTTGGAGTTAGCGAAAGGCGAGCACGCCGTGGATCGTAGCGAAAATAATTAGCATCAATCACACGTTCGCCACGTAAAATCAAGCTTGCCTCTGGCCATTCCATCTTGAGCCGAACGTCATCAAGTGTGGCTGGAATAACTGTACCATTCACACGTAAGATTTCTGAGGCGATTTCGACCGCTTCATTGAAACTACCGCTTACCTTCTCGAGCGCAGTAAGCAAGATATTGCCGAATGAGTGACCTCCAAATGTGCCCTCTTCAAATCGATAGTCAAACAGATCCCGTATTTTAGGTGAGTCGCTCAGGGCGACGAGACACTGCCTTACGTCACCCGGAGGTAGTGTGCCAAGTTCATCTCTTAGCATGCCGGTACTACCGCCGTCATCCACCATATTAACAATTGCCGCTAGTTGCTTTGTGTAGTCCTTTAATGCCGAAAGCAACGTAAAACTCCCCGTACCCCCACCGATAACGGCAATCTTTATATCAGTTTTTGCAAACGGCTCATTCATCACTAGTTATTATACGCCTCGTATTTTTTTAATGACGCGCCCAAACCAGCGAGCACTCGGTCGTAACATCCGCGCGCCTGTCGCGTAATCAACGGCGGCTAATCCAAATCGCGGCCATTTACCACTGGCCCACTCAAAATTATCTATTAAACTCCAATGCAAATAACCCTGAAGCTGCACACCGTTGGCTATCGCTTTTTGCATACCAATAAGTGTTTGTGTTATCCACCATTGACGTCGGCTATCGTCAGCATCAGCCAGACCGTTTTCGGTAATTATTATCGGAATATTATATTTGCCATGAAGTCGCTCCAACGCATACTGAATATCTGCGGGGTGCAAGTCCCAATTTAAATCACTCAGTTGTTGATCGGGGTTATGAATCCGGTAACCATAAACGCGGTTGCTAAAATAATAATTAACACCTAAGAAATCGCAATGTTTTATTACTTTCTTTATGAAATAGTCATCTTGGGTGTATTGCATCACTGCCGCACTCAGACGACTAAGCCAAGCATTGTCACCCGGATAAAAAAAGTTTGAATTTTTGGCAATCGAAACCTTGTAGCGCCGATTTAGTCGATGAATAACCTTTGCGGATTGGCGATGCGCGTAAGCCAAATTGTTAATGACTCTCCACCACTTGTATCGATTATAGACAGCGGGTGGCCACGTTTGATGATAATAACTTTCAGTTGCATAGACCTCGGGTTCATTAATAGTTATGATTAGTCGAACGTCTGTCCCCAGTTCACTAATAATTTTTTCGGTGAAACGAGTGAAATACTTGACGTTCGATCGTTTCGTAAAACCACCCTTTTGAGCAAACCAAACTGGCAGCGTAAAATGAAAAAGTGTCACGATTGGTTCGATATTCTTTTTTTTGAGTCGAGCAACATACTCTTTATAGTGTGTCACCGCCTCGGCATCCCATCTACCCTCTTCTGGCTCGATACGCGACCATTCAATACTAAAGCGATAGGCATTCATATGCATTTTTTCGAGTAAATCAAAGTCCTCTTCGTAGCGGTTATAATGGTCGCCAAGTTCACCGGACACATAATTGTCAGGATCCTTGGCCTGGTCCTTTATCCGTTCCCAGCTGACATAATCATTCAGGTGATACTCGGCCTGAGCTACTTTTGCCTTGGCGTTTTCTAACTCCCAAACAGTCCACTGATTGTGATTACCCCCTTCAACCTGGTGAGCAGCGGTTGCTGCACCCCACAAGAAACGTTTAGGAAATTCGAGTATTGGCTTGGTAGGTTTATTCATAGCAATCTCATTATTATACTCTGTTTAGACAACACAAGTTATCAGGCACTTATTGTACTACGTCCTCACCGAAGTGTTTTTGCAGGCGCATGGTGATAGAACCTTCGTGTCGCCCCAATAGTTTGCTCAACTGTTTGATGGTTGCACCATTTTGAAACTTCTCTTTCAGTTCAGCGTCCTGTAGCGGTTGCCACGGTCGATAAGCGTTGGGGTAGGTTTGGCGCATAACGGCAATCTTCTCGGCCCAGCCACTGGTCTTGGCCGTTTTCTTCGGCAGCTCAGTTTTACGTTTTCCGGCCGCAGTCTCCAGATAAGCGAAGCGTTTGAGGTCTCGGGCAGCTTTGTCACGCAGTGAGACGTCAATCGCTTGCGCCGCCTCACTCACCTGCAATGCCATGCGATTAATGCCGGATAAATATAGGTTGTGCAAATTTTTTACTCGGCTCAAAGCGACATATCCCATGCCTTCGACGAAGGCTTTGCGCAGGTCGATCTTGGCCGCATCCAAAGTCATGCCCTGTGACTTATGGACGGTGATAGCCCACGCCAAACGAAGTGGTATTTGCGAGATACTGGCACGTTTTTTATCGCCGTCACGCAGCTCCCACGTATCGGGGCTCATGGTGACTGTCTTACCGTTTTTAAATTCTACCACTGGATATTCCGTACCTGGCTCAAAGTCGATAACGACACCCTGACTCCCATTGACGTATTTACGCTCGAGGCTATTTTTTACTGCCATGACCAAAGCGCCTTTTTTGATACGAAGCGTCGCCGGTGCCAGGACTGACCGCTGTAAATTCTCGACGTAATTATCTGAGCCAGTGGTTGTCTGTGTATAAAAAAGTTCGTCACCTTCCAGTTCGTCGAGTTTTTTGTCATTGATTCGATCAACGTCAACGTTCACCGTATGGAGCTCTGTCAGCAAGCTCCCCTCTTCCGGTTCGACGCCGACGCGCTCCAATAACATTTCAGCGTGATGACGACGGAGCTCGCCGGCCCGAAGAGAGTTCAAGATATCGAGGAGCTGCTCATCATCTTGACGATGCTGCTCCTGCAGATAGCATATGGTCGGATCGAGTTCTTCCCAGACCTTGCTACTAACGACAAAACCACCCGCCCGTGAATCACCCCTGTTGATAGGTGGAAGTTGAAAGAAATCTCCACTCATGACGACTTGAATGCCCCCGAAAGGTTCATCTTTAGCGCGGACGATACGACAAACCTCATCCACCATATCGAGGCGAAAGTCGTGCAGCNNGTGATCGCCAAAGCCATGTGCCAATTCGTCAGAGATACCGATGCCACTCCAACTGTGAATAGTCGTGCCGCCCAGGTGTGTCGCCGCTAGCCCCGTCGTGGCCGTCACCGACACGTGCTTACCCTCGCCTTTAGAAAGGTGAATAAACTGATTCAATACGAAAGTCTTGCCCGCCCCCGCTGGTCCGGTCAGTAGCACGCTTTCCCCCGCGAGCATAATCTCTAGTGCAAGTCCCTGATTCATTACTTTAAGTATATCATTTTTACACAAGCTTGCCTTAGTCAGCTATAATGAATTGATAATGTTTAATTTTCTATTTCGCACCCTTTGGCGGGTTTTAATTTTTGCGGCTGGTACCCTGATTCTATGGTTAACCGTCTTCAGGGTCTACCCCTACGCCCATAACCGTCTGCCGTTTTACGTCGTGCTGCTGTTGCTTTACTACCTCTTGGCTTACATTGCAGTTCCGGCCCTCATCCGTGTCTTTCGCCTGGTCATAAAGCCTAACCGCATTCCCCTGTACACCACGATGCGCGACGGTTGGCCGTCTGATCCGGTCAACTTGGCCGTCATCGTCAAAGATCGCAAACACCTCCAGGTGGCTATGGAAAAAGCCGGCTGGTATACCGCCGATCCGGCGACGTTGAAAAACCGCTTTCGCGAGCTTGTATCTATCGTATTTAACACGCCGTACGAACGTGCTCCGTTTACCTCCCTATATCTGTTCAATCGTCCCCAAGATATTGGTTTCGAAATCCCCCTTAACGACGCCCGAAGCGCCCGAACCCGGCACCACGTCCGTTTCTGGCGACTAGAAATACCCCCTTTTGGCGAAAAGGACTCCAGCCATCATAAGTTCTGGACGCATCAACTCCGTCATCTGCTTCATCTCGAAAAAGAGATCTGGATAGGTGCCGCGATTGAAGAGTCGCACGCCGTCGACATTCAATGGCACACCGGAAAACTCAACCATGGCGGCAATAAATACTCTGATCGCGAACGAGATTTTATTGTCGACTCGCTCAAACAGACATACCAAGTCAAGAGGATGCATACGACCGAAGCGGGTGAAGAAATTAAATTTCGCGGTCAGCAATTTAATGTATTCTACTATACTGACGGTGGCATCCAAGTCGTGCGCCTCAAATAGGCGCTATTTGGTCTTAATCATATGCTACACTAAGCATCAGGAGTTTCACAATCATACAAAAGCTACATCAGACATACATTCAATAGCAATAACCGGTAGGGTAACCTACCGGTTTTTTTATAAGGAGACAACATGACACTGTCAGCAGAAATAATAACGAATCCGAGCAACAGACTAACGTACATGGAGCCAATCAAGGGTGATGCTCACGGAAAAAACCTACTTTCCATGTACCAGCTCAGCGATAAGGACATATACGACTATATCAAAGAAGCTAAGGCCGCCGAGACGATTTTACGAGATCCCTCGCGTCGGGGTGTGACGCTACTGCCCCACTACGTCTTGAAGGCGGTCATGCGACAGCCGTCAACCCGCACGGGCGGCAGTATGACAACAGCAATGGAAAAATTAGGCGGCTCAGCTCAGCTTATCAGCGGTATGGGCAGTTCATCTGAGGCCAAGGGCGAATCACTGGCTGATTCATGGGCAGCTTTTGCAACTCAAGCCGATATTCTGGGTATTCGAACGGCCGAAGACGAAGGTCCGGCTTTCGCCGCGCAGGCCATAGCCACGGCAGCAGAGCGTGGTAGTCTACTTAACCTCGTGCCGGTCATTAATTTGGGCGATGGCCGCAACGAGCACCCCACCCAAGCACTTGGCGATATGTTTACCATTTACAAAAAATTCGGAAGCTTTGAAGGCTTGACGGCTACGGTCGTGGGCGACCAAGAGCGTTATCGCGCCCACCACTCCTTTATGATTGGAGCTGTAGCACTCGGTATGTCTATCAGGGCCGTTGAATCGCCAGCGGCGTTGGTACCGCCTGCGTTAGTGGAACAACTCGGTGATAGCTTGACCCGAACTGATGATTTGGACGAAGCGATGCGGGCTGCTGACGTTTTGTATCTCGGCCGCAACCCCGATGAATACGCCGGAGATGACAGCCAAGAAAAGCTACGAAGCAAACAGTTAGCTCGAGACTATGCCAGCTGGATAGTCGATTACGACAGAATACAACAGATGTCACCGGACAGCATCGTTCTACACCCCCGACCACGGAGAGACGAACTTCACCCCAGCGTGGATACCGATCCTAGAATGAAGGACGTGGAGCAAATGGCCAACATGATACCTATGCGCATGGCCATCATTGCCAGGCACCTTGGCAAATCTATTGCTAAGTCTTTATAGAAACCCAGAATCCTTTATTTGGTAATCCGCGCCAAGCAAGAAGAAGGATTCCACGAGGTCATCTGTCCATACTTATGCGTGGAGCCCCCCCTCGTGGAGGATTTTAGAACTTTTGACAATAAAGTAAGCGCAAGGGTTATACTTGATAATATAAATAAATTGGAGAAATAACTATGCCTCAATCTGCAAACAACGATTGGCTGATTGGCCTAATCGGAGTGGCGTCCATACCCCTAATAATAGCTTTTATAATATTCATAATCTGGCTCATCTTCGGTATAGGTACACTGACCAGACTTACTGATATAAAATATCTGCTAGATGACATTAAGGTTGCTCTTGAAAATAACAATACTAGCGATGTTTCGAGCGAGGTTGCGGATGAAACGCCAGCTAATATACCAGTGGCTATTGAACCAGAAGAGCCTATTGAAGAAAAGCCTAGCATATTGGCTAATGTAGCAAATGAGTTAATTGATCTAAAAAAACCGAGCAAAGTCTTTATATGGATACTCGGAACGACTGCAGTCGTATTTATCGCACTGATGGTAGTAGCCTTTTTCTTGAATCGCTAGGATGCTCTTCGTGAACTATCCTTGGATCTTTTTTTAGAAGTTCGCCTCTAGAGTAAACTTAATTCTCGAGATAATGCTTGATGAATTATCGGAGCTTTTTCCACTACCAGACTCCCCCGGCGCCTCCACAAACAATGGCTTATTTAATCCTTACTTTCGACGCGGAAAGTTCCGCTGTACAGCGGACAAACGCGCTTCTTTTGGCTGCAAAAGAAGCAAAACCTGAGCTACTTTTCGCCCGCAAGTACCCCTTCTAGGCGACTAATGTCAAGTAATGTATCGGTTCCGGTCTTACTCTTAAGACTCAGCCTAGCTTCTTCTGTCCTAAACAAGCCCAATTTACTATCCACTCGTCTCAAAACACCATCGACAATCTTCTTTGAAACGTCGGCACCGTAGATATTGCCCACTAAAGCCATCTTTTCATTATTGAGTGCACCCCTGATGATCTCAACGATAAAATCACTATCGATTGGTGGCGCCAACACATTGCCGCCTGCCAATATCGACTCACCGCGATCCGAGCCAAACCGTAAAGTTACACACCGCACTCCCAATATATTCATTTCTTCCTGCATACTCCCCGAATCAGTCGCCACCGCCGCACACTCCCGCATTGCGGCAATCACGTCGCGGTAATATGGCCACACCTGAGAATAGATGAAGGTCTCTGGATACCGCGTTACGAGCGAATCAATACGACCTCGTAAATTAAACGTATCGATGGCAGTTTCCGTTCCAAACAGTGAAATCAGCAAAACTTGATGACCTGATGTTACTAATTTTTCCATTGCTTCAATCAGGACTGTAAATCGCTTTTCGTCTTGGGTATTCTCGCGGCGATGAATACAAAACCGGATGAATTTGCCACCTTTAATTTGCGGGTAGGTTTCAAAAATTGTAGACTGCTCCGAATCCGCGATAGCCAACACTGTGGCGTCTGCCACGGTATTACCGACTACCTCGATGCGGTCAGCGCTAAAACCCTCGGACAACAAGAATCCTTTAACCAACTCAACCGGTGCCGCGTGATAACCCGAAGCTGGTTCCGACACTCTGGTATTATACTGTTCCGGAAACGGTTCCATGCTACCGAGCTCAAAATTCTCCCGAATCTGCATCGCCTCATAATACTGCTGCCAATCAAACGTTCCAGCCTTGAAAGCGGCGTAATGCTCATCGTACACCTCCGCTTTAGGCGTGAGCGTCCGGATACCGGCCTCCACGTGCACGCACGCCACCCGATGCATGTACGACCCCAGCCCAATGGCCATCGAGGTAGACGTATCACCATGGATATAAGGTATCGGCGTCTTGCCTTGCTCAAGCAGGTACTCTAGAACCTCACCAAAGCGCTCAATCATCTGAGCAACTTTCTGGTGAAGAGTGCCATCGATTGCCAGCTGTATATCTACCTTGAGACCGAACTCTTCTTCCATGCCCCCGCTGTACCGAAAATCGTGATGCTGACCAGTGTGGCACAGAATCACAAGCTCACCGCGCTTCTTCAGTTCCAGATAGATTGGTGCCTGCTTAATTATGTCCGGCTTGGTTGCAATCATAACGATATGTACGACCTGCTGCGAAGAATCAGCCAACTTTTTTTCTAGATGGGGTAGGAAATATTTTGGAGTAATCATAGGTATGTGTGCCTGTTCTGCTTTTTGAGCTCATCGATTAGTTCTTTCATATCCAAAACTTTCTCCCTATCGGCCACCAGCACCACATCGCCAGTATCAACCACAATTATATTATTAAGACCCAAAGTCGCTATCAACCGGTCGCCACTGTATATCAAACTGTTATGACAATCCACCGACACCTGATTGCCTTTAGTAATCACGTCGTGATCGTTCAGGTCAGCCAGCATACCGTGGAGCGTCTTCCAGTCGCCAATGTCCGACCACGCGATGTCTGAAGGTATGATTAACAGCTTTTCGCTGTGTTCAGTCACTAGGTACTCAAAGGAAACCTTCTGCAAGCTGCTATAGAGCTTCTTAATTTCCCCGTCATTTTTAGAGTCCCCCATCAACTCCGAAATTTTACGCAACGTTTTGGCCATCGATGGATCGATTCCCTCAATCAGATTGAAGAACTGTGAAGCCCGGCCAATTTTATAGCCAGTATTCCAGAAATATTCCCACGATTTGGTAAATTGCTCTGCCGTCTCTAGGTCCGGTTTTTCAATAAACTTGTCGACGTAAAAGGCTTCGCCTTCGGGGTACGACTTAGCCTGATTACGAATCTTTATATAGCCGAGTCCGGTGTGAGCATATGTCGGCTTCACTCCAATCATCGAAATGAACTCCGGATAATCAACCGCCGCCAAATACGCAGTACGTACAGCCTTATTAAATTCCAGCGGGCTGTTGATAATATGGTCCGAATAAAAGATGCCAATAATGGCTTCCGGATCGCGTTCCAACAGAGCCGCGGAGGCAAAGCCAAAGGCCGGAGCCGTATCTCGCTGTTCCGGCTCTTGGAAGATATTTTCAGCTGGCATCTCGGCTAGTTGCTTCTCGACTTCGTGGGCATACTTACCGGTTGTTTGCACGAAAATATGATCCGCTGGGAATAACTCGCGCAACAGGTCGTACATTAGCTGGATCATGGTTTTTTGAGAATCAAACAAAGCCTGTAGCTGCTTAGGCGAATTCCGGCGGCTCATCGGCCAAAGCCTACTGCCCGAGCCTCCCGCCATAATGACGGCGTAATCATGCGTTTTGTGGTGAGTAGTAATGACAAGCTCCTTCGTTATTTGAATTATTGCTGCCTTTCCAATCTTAACATATAAGAGTATGTACCAAGTCTGAAGCATTGTTGTCCTGGCAGCCCCTCGTGGACGAGCTAAGAACCTTTATTCGAGAAGTACAACCAAGTAATTAATGCGATGATGACCGCGATTACAATGCCACCTACGGCAAGAACATTCGATTTATCTAACCATTTTTGCGGTGTACCATTAACAATTTCAACTTTTTGAACCTCATTATCTTTATCCCATTTGTGGACCCTGCCATTCGTTGCATCAATCACAAAGTCTCCTTTATTTAATTCGTCCCCATTAAGACTCATTTTCCTAAAGTCATTCAGAAGACCAGACCCCCAGTCTATTACATGCTGAGAATCTGCAACATCTTTCGCTACTGCATATACGAACAATCGGCCGTCAAAACGGGTATTGTATCTGTTCAAAGTAAAATCAACCGAATAATGCGTATCGCTAGTCTTACTTTTATTAACAATGTCTGATTTTATGCTTATACTTTCTATGTTACGTCCATATTTACTCGCGTCGCTCAAGACGAGTGTCATGCCATAAGGATCTGAAATTTCAAAAGTTGCGCCAATTTCAGTTTGAAATGAAAATTTTAACACGGACTCGTCAACCGATAGTCTACGCGCAATAATTTGAGCTATAGCTCTTAAATAATTGACGCTAATATAAGTAGGTAGCTTCACCTTTATCGCTTCACTAAAGGTTGTTTTGTACTCTCTTCCAGCTTCCGTCGTCATATAACCCCGATTACTTAATCTATATGAAGGTATTTTACTAAAAAATTTGGTATTTAGCGAATCATAATGATGGTTTTTTGCAATGATAATTCCATGAAATAAATATCCAATGAGTCTATCTTAATTTGATATAACCACGATTAAAATGAACGCAGACTGTTACTGCTGTAAAAATTGACTGTTCAGCCGCTTCTTGAGAGATATCCTGGGGCGTACCTGTCCCATGCCTATCACTGTGGCCTTCCCACACAACTTGCATTGATTGACGGATTACTCCAACGCCGAGATTTACCTCTGCTTCTCTAAGTGCAGACTGCCATTTCCCAGGGTTTGCTTTTAGTTCTCCAATGATGTGCCCTAATGTCGCAGAATTGTTTTGAGGGGTGACTATAGGCCAAGCTGCGGCCTCCATTGCTTTGATAGCATTATTGTATGCTTCAGAGGGATTTGGATTTCTTCCAAAACCTGCACTCCATGCTCTTTTCAGAAAATCACCTGACAAGTTTGTTGCTTCAGAGACAGTAGCGGCGTAAGCCTCTTGGGCTGTTTCATTTACTCTCTCCTCGAAAGTTGCTGTGTGCTGCCCACCGGGAACTGCAATCCATTTTGAACCCGATTCCTTTAGTATTAGATTTAAGCTAACGAAGCTTTCATCAAATGTATATGCCATATGAGGATCTCCAATAGCCATGAAAGCTACCGCGACATCAAGGCAATGAATCTCGTCGTTACAATAATCGAGTAACTGTTTCTTGAGTTCGAATTTGTCTTCTGGGTCCTCAGGTAGTGATATTTGCAAGTAACGTTCCACGGCGTGAATAGCAGAAGTAGTTACTCCTATAACCCTATCCCCAGTACGGCGATCTCTAGTTCTACTCTCTGTAAGTTCGTCTACCCAAGCCTTAATTGACTTAATTAGCCAAGGAGGAGCCCCCTCTAATAGGGTTTCATCTGTGAAATTAGTACGAGTTGATGCTTGCCGTGTTATAGCCGTTCTCCTTGGTATATTCTTCTGCAATGTATTCATGATAACACCGCTGTATGTCATGTGCTACTGGAAGCGTATATTTGCCTACTTAAGTAGGCAAATATTAAAGAATGAATCAGTACACCTAGATAGATACTCTTCGATCTCGCTAACCACTTCTCTCATAACTTTAAGTTCTTTGCCTGTTACGTAGTGTGTTTGTGCGTAAATCGTGGTTGTGAGTGGGGTAAAGCTGATGGAGATCCCTGGCCAACACTCTATTTCAACGTAACGAGCCTCCTTAACGAACTTTGGCAAGAATTTTACACTATCTGCATCGTGAATATACTCAACACCAGCACGGCTCCATCCAAAATAATCCCAGGGGCTCCAGGACGATTGCAGAACTTATTGTGGTATAGTATGTTTTTCGAAGGAGGAATCAGATGTTTAGTCTTAATACTTCTAGGCTTTATGATCAGTCGACGTTCTATAAGTCCTTTCTGCGTGACTTAGGTCGAGCGCAGTCGCGCGTTGTTATCGAAAGCCCATTCATTACCAAGAAACGTATGTCTCTGCTCCTACCTGCCCTACTGAAGCTAAGGGCTAAAGACGTCCGTGTCATTATTAATACAAAACCGTTCGAGGAGCATGAACAAGCATATCAAAGTCAGGCAATATGGGCAGTCGGTATCATGCAGGACATAGGGATTGAAGTCTTGATGACAGCAGGGCATCACCGAAAGCTAGCTATTATTGATGACGGTATTTTATGGGAGGGCAGTCTGAATATTCTTTCACAGAACGATAGTTGTGAATTAATGCGGCGAATAGAATCCAAAGAGACGGTTGAACAGATGAGGAAGTTTATTGGTATCAAGAAATGGTGTTAGTGATATGATTGAACTAATGGAGATTATTGCGCTAGTTGTAGGTATTCTTTTTGGCTTTTACTGGTTTAAAGGCTCGGCTGAGTATATATTAATCCTTTTATACCTTTCGCCATTTAGGACGAAGGATAAGTTTGAATGGTTGTATGATCATGCCGATGATGAAGTCACCTATTCATTTATTGGTACTGAGCTCGACGGTGTCAAAGTATATTCAGATTACTATCGACTGCACCAGGCTGCGCGACCTACTAGTTTCAAATACTTCCAGCGATACTATAAAGGTCTTAAAAGTATATTCCTAAGTCCTAAATCGCTTATCCTTCTAGCGCCTGCCCTAATATTTTGGACTCACTGGTACCTCTATCTCGTAGGTATATTTATTAGTATTGTTGGAATTCTATTTTATAAAATACTGGATAAAGGGCATCGTATCGGCTTCTATCAACGACTTGTCGTATTCGCGGTCATTAAAGACTACCAGAAGAAAGTTAAAAATACGTCAAAGTAGACTGATTGGCGGTGGGAAACTAGAGAAAATCTATCCTAGTTGATCATAATTTTTTAGCGAGGTTAACGTCTATCCAGCAATCAAATACATTGTGCTCAAAAAGCGATTGCTTCTCTTACAGAAAAGATCATCATCAAACAATAAGAAAGGTCTTTTCGATGTCTTTTATTAGAGCTTCCCAAAGTTCAATTTCTTTCCCGCAATGTGGGCATTTAATTAAATCCATTATATTATCTACTTTTACGCCTTTATAAATGCCTTGAACATTCAGGCTTAATTATTTTCCTCAAGTGTTTTTGCGTCTTTATTATAAACATAATGAACAATGTCACCAGATATAATCATACGGATAGCTGTATCTATAATGTCAACTGGGATAACAAACCATTCACTAGGTGTATAGTGGTGGCCGTTTCTATCTATCATATCTATATTTAACTTTACTTCGTTGAAAACACGATGTAGTAATAATTCAAATTTTTGAGTATTCATATTAAAAGCCTTGTACGTCGCAACAATTTTTACTGGCCCCATGAGATAAGTTGGATCGTTCTCCGCACTCTTAATCCGCTGTTCAACAGATGTTGTCGAAAAACCAATTTTATATAAATCAGATATGTTCCCAATTTTTGGGTCCTCATTCAAAGAAGATAGAATATAAATATATCCACTTTCACTGTCATCATCATTAATGACATTAAGTTCCTCAATCATTTCGTCGCCGGGCCCTACGACAATTTTTCCGCCATCATATAATACTCTTGCGAACGAACGTAGTAATGCACTAGATTCAGTACCATTTTCATAAATTATTCTCATGCGTGCATTTAAGTCGCCACTTCTATTGCGTTTTCTTGGCTCCATGTGAGCTACTAGTGCCATGACACCATTTTGAATATAAAAACGTCCCGCCATAATCTGACGCTCGGTTTCAAATTGTACTAACCTTGATGCGCCATTTTTTAGATTATTATGGCATTTAATGAACATAGGTTCGAATGATTCAAAATCTTTTGCATGTTGACGACGAGCAACGTAATCCTCAGCCGGTTTTTTTGTCTTAGTAACATTTTTTAATGTTAGTATGCCCGTTGGATCATCAAATAGCCCAAGTGTATCATCGCTAAATACTTCATCAATACTTTCCGGTGGCGCTTCGGGAACGAGTAAGTCATGCGAATCAAGATGCTTTAATGCTTCGATTTTATTATCATCAGCACGTATGCCACGCAACCGAACGCCTAGTTTACGCTCAGCCATTTCGGTTGTCTTTGCGCTTGGTTCGCGGTTATACTCATTGTAAAAATCAACAACTTCAAGAAATGCAGACTCAAGCCTATCACTAGATGTCTGGGGCTTTTCGCGCTGTGATGTGTTTAATAATCCCAATTCGTCGCTTTCAAATATTCTATTTAATTTATCTGACATCATACGGTTTGCTGTTCAGCCTCTCGTTTTTTTCTTTGTAGATAAAGTAGCACTTCTGCCATGCGCTTTTCAGACTCGTCGTGCGAGCTAATATCGGGGCGACGGCCTTTAACTTCTACGAATAATTTAATCTTTGGCCATAATATCAAAGCCTCATCTTCAGTTACATCAAGTCTAGTCGAAGCAATTGTCTCTTGTATTACTTTTAAAACTTGAGTCGTAACTGACTTAGATAAGATTTCAAACGCTTTTTGGAATGGGTTAACCTGATCAATTAAATCAATATTAATATCATCTAGATTCACAAACTTATTTGCCATCATAACAAACTTTTTGTCACCGATAGTCTTGATTTCACCGTTCTTAATTACTGAATCAACAACCACTTGTTGACGTAATTCTTCAACTTGTTCTTCGTCAAGATCTGGGTATCTTTCGCGAATTATCTTTGGTATCAATACCTTATTGGTTACTTCTGGATCAAGATTTCCAGCTGCCGCCTTAATAAATGTCTCATCTTGAAGAATATTTGCCTTTAAGTCATTCAAGTCGGTATCAACTATTTGTTTAACGCGTTCACTGCTTGGTTCCTTGAAGCCTTTTATGCGAAGTTCGCCGGGCGTTGGCGCATCGTCATTATCTGACATTGTTCTAAATTTGAAATTTGGAGCCAAAACTTGCTCCATCAATAATGATGCGGTGATCGCTTTGAGCATATTGTTCACAGACAATTTAACTTCACTGCCAGTTGCTTCTGGCTGAGCAATCAAGTTAGTGAATTGAGCATGTGACTTATTACTGCTATCCCGAGTAGCGCGACCAATAATCTGTATTACTTCAGTCAACGACGCTCTGTATCCAACCGTTAGTGCATGTTCACAAAACGGCCAGTCAAAGCCCTCTTTGGCCATACCAAGCGCAATAATTATATCTACGGCATCAATATCGTTCTTGGCAACTCGGCTTAAATAAGTTAATGTCCGAGCACGTTTTACTTGATCTGAATCATCAACCAAATCGGCAACTTTAATGATTTTACCGTCACTTTCACGTCTTACGTGAATTATGCCTGTTTCTTCATCCTCGTCTACTACCGCACCAATGCTTGCCAGAATAAATCCAACCTCTTCGATTTTATCTTTGGTAGATTCGCCACTATTAACATTTGGAATATGCAGAATTGTTTTTTTATCAGTATCAAGTATTTCGTTAATAGCTGATGTATATCTGCCCTGATAAAAATGATAGCCGATTCCTAGTGACTTCAGGTATTCGTAACCATTTAGTTGATCATAGTAGTTGAATGTTACAGGTGTAAATTTTTCTTCATCTTCCGGTGATAGGATCGGCACAGCGTCACCACGGAAGTAAGACCCCGTCATGGCAATAATATGTACGTCGCTGTTTTGCATTACACTACGAATCAATTCGCCTAATTTACTATTATTTACATCCATTGAAACATGATGAAATTCGTCGATTGCCAATACGCAACCATTAAACTTTTCGGGCGCTAATGCCTCAAATGCAAATCGGAGTGTTGCATGTGTGCAAATAAGAATTGGATCATTGTTATCCATGAATTGTACGAATGCATCAACCTTACTCTTTTCAAGTCCTGGGGTACAGAGGTTATTTTTATCATCTACCTCCCAGTCAGCAAAAAAACCATACTTTTTTAGTTCAGTGCCATCAAATGACGCACCGATAGAACGCTCCGGCACGGCAACAATAACCTTCTTGCGCCCTTGATTGAACAGCTTATCAAGGCCGATAAACATAAGAGCACGAGATTTTCCGGATGCTGGGGGTGCTTTTATCAATAGATGCTGAGCGTTGCGTTTTTCAAAAGCCAACCGTTGCATTTCACGCATACCCATGTCGTCGATTTTTACACTTTCACCAGTCTGTTCATATTTTACGTCAACTATATTGACTGGTTGTTTTTCGCTGGTCATATTATTTAGCTCCTATTTCATTAGCAGTCATTTGTTCATATAAATCAAACAGGTACGTCAGGCGTTCCTCGTCACTATCAAATGGTTTTTTGCGATATATATTATCTATTACTTCATCCAATCTTTGATGAGCTAATCTTAAATCATCTGGCATTTTGTCTGGATCATACATATCGGCCAGGGTTTTTTCGGGATGATTTTCGCGAGCGTCCATCACTCCATATACTTTTTCTTCAATATTTGCCTTATCACTGTCGCTTAATAATGGGACTGGAAAATTATTATAAACAATCGCAGATGAGTAACGTATTCGCGTCTCCAGTTGGCCAGCAACAGCCCTAACCCATACCATGTGTATATGGCTTGAAATAAGACCAAATACATAGGGTGCGGCGTCATAAACCGCAAAGGCGGAATCAGCAATTACAGTATCTTTGTCTAAATACCCAATAGGAATATAGTCTCTACGCTCAGATGAAACTCGAGGAACTATTATCGAATTTGTAGGCTTGTAGCTGATTTGAACAAAACGATAAGGTCGTAACGCATAATCACGAGTACTTTTTGCGTCACTTTTTGATCGAAAAACTTGAACCTTATTAAGTCGCTCACGAATCTTAGGAACCATACTGGCTTCATTATATTCAGCATCAGATATCCAAAGACAATAACGATCAACTCCGCGAATATACTCAGCAGAACCAAGATATTTCTTAATATACTTTGTGGCGTCTGGTTGTTGAGATATAAGCTCATCTCTCTCTTTTGTGGTGAGTATAAAATGACCGCCATCTCGCGGCATAGAGCCAAACACCATGGGTGGCATACCTGATAAAACATCCTTTTTGCGGTCAACGAATATATCAGATCTACCCTCAGCCAAATAACCGTTAATATTTTTCACCTCATGCCAGTAGCCATTTACATTTAGTTGCTTTGGCTTGTTTGAAGCATTTCGAATATTTATCACAGCTACCGTAACGCCTGCATTATACTTTGCATTATTCTCCCATTTAAATGATGTGTATGCAAAACCAATTTCAAGCCCAAGTTTAAATATTTTTGGGAACATTAATCCAACATGCTCGCCTTGTGAAACTGAGTTAGTAGTGACAAAGGCAAGCTCAGCTTTTGTGCCTGCTATATATCGAGCGCCTTTTATAAACCATAACGCAATGTAATCTAGGTTCTTGGAATATGATTCGTCCTTAAATACATACTTATAATCAGCTTTCTGGTTAGCATTCTGTAATTTTGAACCTTGATATGGAGGGTTGCCAATTAAATATATCTCATCCCATTCGATTTGCTTCGTTGCTTCATCGCTTAACAATCTCGGTTGTTCATTTTTATTTGGCATTAGGGTCGTCTGCTCTTTGAGAATGTTGTCGCTTACTGCGTGCGGCTCGTTTGGACAGACAGTATTCCAATCTATTCGCGTAGCATTAGCTTTTATAATCTTGGCGCTATCTTTTAGGGGAATAAGTTGTAAGTCGGCCTTAAACTGCTTATTAAACTCCATGTTCATTTGGTGGTTAGCGATAATAAGTGACAATATGGCAATTTCGTAAGCGAAATCGTCAATCTCTATACCGTAAAAATTCTCGAGCTTTATAGCAGTTGCAATGCGTACGTCTAGTATCCCAAAATCAAGGAACCTCATCCAAATAGCATTCTCTAGTCGACGAAGTTCTTTGTACGCAATGATAAGAAAATTACCAGAACCACATGCCGGGTCAAATACTTTTATCTTTGAAATGCGCCTAAGTAACTGCACTAACTTTTTAGGATTTTCATAATATTTTGTAAATTCTTCTTTTAGTCCATCCAGAAAGAGTGGCTCTATCGTTTTCATGATATTTGGCACGCTAGTATAGTGTTGCCCCAACCCCGATCTTTGACCAGGTCTGACAACTGCCTGGAACATACTACCGAATATATCTGGGTTTATATCACTCCAATCAAGCCCACTGCTGCACTCAATCATGATTTCTCGAGATTTTGCATTGAACATAGGTATTTGATTGTATGATCCAAAAAGATTTCCATTTACATATGGGAAACTCGCAAAATGCTCTGGGAAGTTTGTTTTATCTTCGGCATTAAGTGATTGAAACAATTCATTGAATATTTCATGCAAATCGACGCCATCATCCTGAGACAATCTGATAATGTTTGCGAATTGATTTTCTTTGAAAATTCCCGTATCCTCTGCAAAAAAACAGAATAATATACGAGTAAAAAATACAGTTAATGTATGCCATTCAAGAGGCGTCGTAAAGCCGTTACAGGCTATTAGCTCGTCAAACAGCTTGGCCATTTTTTCGGCAGCTTTTACATCGGCATGATTTTCATTAACGAACTGCGACTTTTCCATACCCGCCCACGGTAGGAAGAAGGCATAATGCTTGTTTATGTCGCTAATATCAATGTCTAATGGCTCATTAGTTTTTGTATCGATAGCTAGGAGCTTTTTATAATCTGTAACGATGACGAACCGAGTGCTATAGCGAACTACAGTAGGGTTGGTTTTTAATTCATCAATTACAGCATACACGTTATCTTCGGTTGGCTTAAAGTAAACCACATTCTTTTGCGCAACTTCAGTCTGTTTATCGTTTGCAATATTCAGCTGCCCATTACGTAAGCGTGTAATGTTAGCGGGTGCTCTTCCGAAAGCAGTGAGCAAATCAAATATAAATTCATTGTCATATCTAGACTTGCCACCAAGTGGTTTAACTTTTTGTTCGATTTCTTTTAGATTTATGGCCATATAGATTTGTACATTTCTATCTATAAACTATACTGCAAATAGGCTTTAAGTGTAATACCCTAGTCGTCACACTATTACTTTGATGACAGCTCAATAAACTTATCTATATAGTTGCCAGAGAAATTGTGGTCAGCCTCATCAATAACAGTGACTTCGTACTTCTTTTCAGTTTTTTAGCACAGTCAATCGAAGGATCTTTACTGCCAAAAACAAATTTGACTTCACCTGTAAATTTATCAAGCCCATTCAATATGTTTTCTGGGTTCATTTCGAATGTGGTGTTTACTAATAATAACTTTTTTATTTACGTATATTCCCAGGCGACTTGAGCAATTATTACAGCACCGGAAGAATGAGTGATTAGTTGTATCAATTAAAATCTGTTGTAGAATAGTCAATATATTTGACAGATTGAGAAAATGCTAGTGATTGTATTGAAAAAGCTTATGTCGCACTACTGTTTGAAGATAACGTGCTACCTTGAAAATGTAAACAACTATTTACCAACGGAGGATCAGATGATCAGAAGTTCCACAAAATACCAAATAGTAATTCTTGTCATGGCAGCAGCCATCCCGCTCCTTCTCGCTCCGCCGGCGTTCGCGGCATCCGCCGACATTACGCAGGTAGATAATTTTATCCGTAATGTCATCAAAGTCATCGCAGGTTTAGCCGGTCTCATAGCGACCGGCTTTTTTGTGATTGGTGGCTTTAGCTATATTATGAGTTCCGGTAATCCTGAGCATCTCGATAAAGCAAAGCGTACGCTGCTTTGGTCTGGCATCGGTCTTGCGATTGTGATTGCGGCATTTGTGCTTAGTAATATTGTTACAACAATCGCCACGGACGCATTCGGGAGTTAGGCTACCATGTTAAATATATTTACCATGAGTCTCGGCCTCATGGCCGATTCGTCTGGCGCAATTTTTGCCATGCGTGATTATGTAGCACCGACAATGCAGGGCTTTACGGCACTGGCCGCAATAGCGAGCACCTTCTTTCTTGTCCACGGAGGCATTCTATACATGACCAGTCGGGGCAGTCCCGACAAGCTTGAGCAAGCTAAGCGAGTACTGCGTAATGCATTAGTTGGGTTAGTGATTGTGCTTGGAGCTGCCACGCTTACAGCGATTCTAAATGGCGCAATAGTGCATACTGCCACCCCAATCAATGCGACATTACCAAATCTCCAATCGATTGAACCGAAACCTTCGAATAATGGGTTGGTCGATGTCTTGATCAATGCCGTAACAGGCTTTCTGAACGTTATCATACAGGCAGTTGCAACGCCGTTCTTGGCCGCACTCGATTTTTTCACAAAGTCGACTCCTCTTATGTCCGATAACGCGAGTGTCTTTAACCTTTGGCTGGCGATGGTTGGTATTACGGATGCACTTTTCGTGGTTATTATTGCACTACTTGGCTTTCACGTGATGAGTGCGGCAACATTCGGACTAGATGAAATAGAGTTTAAACATTTGTTACCAAGGATTGGATTGATATTTTTGCTCCTTAACACTTCAATATTTCTGATTGATGGGATTATTGAGTTATCGAATGCTTTGATCATTGCCGTTGGAAAGGTTGGTGGCACAGAATCAGTTTGGCAGGTACTCACGACCGTCGTTAATCAATCTGGCGGCCAGGGAGTGGCAGCGCTACTCATCATGTCAGTCTTCCTGATCTTTACTGTTATTCTACTCGTCTACTACGTTGGACGACTCGTAACGCTGTTTATTGGGGCGGTGCTGTCTCCGCTAGTCTTTCTCGTCTGGTTAGTACCGGGTTTTCGAGATTTTTCAGAAACGGCTATGAAGTCATATGTCTCGACTACATTCGTGTTGTTTGTTCACGTTGTTATCCTACAACTCGCCGCATCGCTGTTCGCGGGTATGTCTATGACGACCGGCAACAACGTACCGAACACACTGATCGCCATGGTTGTCGGTCTTGCGACGGTGATTGCACTCCTTAAAACGCAGGGTGTCATGATGCAATTTAGCTATGTCAGTCTCGGCCCACGCTCCATGAGGCAACTCGGGTCGCAGTTTATGAACGGTGTGAGTTATATGGGAGGCAAGGGTAAGTCAGTTGTGTCGGGAGTGGCAAGCAAAGTAAGCAGTCGTAGCGAAACGTCGAAAACGGCATCTTCATCACGATCGACAAGTTCGTCTAGCTATAAGCGACCACAAACTGGGCCAACAGTTACGGTAACACGGAAACGTGCGCCGACTGGGCAAACGACGCGAGCACCGATGGTAGCTTCGGAGAGACCACGTGCAACCGCTCGTCAGTTACCAACCAGCAAATCACACTCTTCAAAATCATCAACCAAGGAGGACAAAGCAGCATGAAAGCTACTATAGTACCGGCTCAAGTAACAACTGTCGAAGATCGGGTTGCCGGTAATCTCGGCTTTTCGCAGTTAATTCTATTTGCAATACCAGTGTTTGGAGGTTCGCTCTTCTATGCGGTTCTTCCTCCTAGTATGGGTGCAAGTGCATACAAGTTGGTCGTTATTGGCATTGTTACAGTCTTTAGCTCGGTGCTCGCCATTCGGATTAAAGGTAAAATTCTTCTGCTTTGGATGATTGTGCTACTTCGCTATAACCTGCGCCCGAAGTTTTACCTATTCAACAAGAACACGAATAGCTTCCGAGAAAACTATCCCAATCATTCTGCGCCACCAGATCAAGTCGACGTACGCAGCATTTCTAAGCTGTCATTACCTGTACTACCAAAACTTGGCCTCGTCGATAGCGCACGAGCCTTCAAGGCGCTCGACGATCCTTTACGTCAGTTACGGTATGAAACAACTAAAAAAGGAGGGTTATATGTTCGCTATACAGAAATCGAAGAATAAAACGAGTAGTCGCCCGCAAATTGCGATAAAAAGTGTTCGTGATGGGATCTTGTCGCTACCTCATAGCCAGTATCGCGCAGTTCTACAGGTATCACCAGTCAACTTCGAACTGAAGAGCGAAGACGAACAAGACGCCATTATTGAGACCTACGAAAGTTTTCTCAATTCAGTCGGTACAAGTTTGCAGATACTAGTTCGAACTCGTGAGATTGATATGGATAAATATCTTGAAGATCTCCACGAGCAATTAGGTGATGAGGAGGAACAGGTTTATCGTGATCAACTTGAATACTACGAGGAATTCATCCGATCCCTTATTCAAACAAACAAAATCTTGACACGGCACTTCTACATCATCGTACCCTTTACTAGTAATGGCAAAGGAGAGTTCGAATTTATACAAGAACAGTTAAGCTTAACGCTTGATATCGTCGCTAAAGGCATCACAAGGCTTGGTATGCACGCTAGACAACTAAGTAGCCTTGAAGTACTCGACCTGTTCTATAGCTTCTACAGCCCTTCACAAGCAAAGCTACAGCCACTTACCGAACAGGCTTTGCAGCTCATCCACACGGCATTAATCAGCAAGGAGGACGCATAAATGGTACGTCGTACAAATCTCATACAAAAGCGCCGAGAAACAAGACGCGCGATGAAGCATCAGCAGACATTAACGTTTGGAGAACAAGATGCACTCGATGTCATGTCGTATTCAGCGCTTGAAGAGAACACTGACTATCTTTTGATTGATGGCGTCTATATTCGCACTCTGTTTATCTCGGGATATCCGTTCGTAGCCTCAAGTGGTTGGCTTGATACATTGATTAATTTTAATCACGATACAGATATTAGTTATCACCTACACGAAGTAAACGCGCTCCACGCACTTCCAAAACTACACCGTAAAATTACCGAGCTAGAATCTACTAAGCGAGCCATGCTTCGTGCCGGCAAAATTATCGGATCTGAGATCACCGATCCGCTTGAATCGGCTATAGAGCTTCGCGATAAGATCCAACGTGGCCAAGAAAAGTTATTTCAGATGTCGATATATATCTGTCTTCGAGCCGAAAGCCTCGAGGAACTCAATAAGATTACAAAACTACTTGAGGCGACCTTATCGTCACGACTTTTCTATACAAAAGTTGCGCGCTATGAACAACTAGAGGCGTTACAATCTATTTTGCCCCGTGGCGAGGATCAGCTCACGCAAAAGCGAAATCTCGACAGTAGTTCGGCAGCACTTACCTTTCCATTCATGAGTTCGGAGCTTGTCCAAGAGTCGGGTATTCTCTACGGCGTCAATAAGTCTAATAACTCACTTGTCATTCTTGATCGTTTTAGCCTGCATAACGCGAATAGTATTGTTTTTGCCCAGAGTGGCTCGGGCAAAAGCTACACAACCAAGGTCGAGATACTCCGTCAGTTAATGCAAGGTACCAAAGTCATCGTGATTGATCCAGAGCGAGAGTACAAAAGACTAACTGAATCGGTCGGCGGTACGTACATTAAGTTGTCTGCAAAAAGCAAAGAGAAGATCAATCCATTTGACCTAGCAACAACATTTCATAAATCGAGTGACTTGTCCGAGCATGCCCAGGACCTTACGGAAGTTGTGAGTCTGATGGCCGAAGGGTTATCATCGCGCGAGAAAGCGGCTGTCGATAAGGCAATTTTGCGTATCTATAAAAAAGCTAAGGACGAGCAACCGCTGCTTGAAGACTTGTATCAGGAACTTCATAAGCTGGCGCAGTTAAAGCTTTGTGAGCGATTGGAGAAATATATCTCCGGATCACTGGCTGATGTCTTTAATGCCCAAACGAACATAAAGCTAGATAGCAGACTCGTTATCTTTGACATTAAAGATCTGCCTGAATCACTTCGTCAAATCATGATGCTTATTATTTCTAACTTTGTTCAGAATCAAGTGAAGGCTAAGCCTGAAAAACGTCTTCTAATTATTGACGAGGGCTGGATGCTCCTCCAACACGAAGAAAGTGCTCGCTTTATCGCAGGTCTGGTGAGGCGAGCCCGCAAATATTATCTGGGCGTTTCGATTATTTCCCAACAAGCAAATGACTTCCTGCATTCCGAGTATGGCCGAGCGATTGCCTCGCAATCTGCCCTACGTATTCTTATGCGGCAAGATACAACCACAATCAAGAATGTCGTCAGTGAGTTTCAGCTCAGTGAATATGAGCAAAATTTCCTCCTCACTTGTGAGCGAGGTGACGCTCTAATTATTGCCGACCAGAACCACGTTGCCGTTAAGATTGTGGCTAGTGATAAAGAGCATCCTCTTATTACGACTAATCCAGCGGAGTTGTATAGCTAATGAATGCATTTTTGAGTTTGGGTTTGATTAGCAGTACAACAAAGAATCAAGTTACTTTGGTACTTGCGACCATAGTTGTCATAGTTGCACTACCTGTCACGGCAGTTTTTTCTCTGGGAGGAGATGTCGTGTCGTTCTTAAACGGCACTCCAAGCGCTGAGTCGGCTGCAACGAAAGGTTTCTATATGGGTGGACTTGTACCAGGAGACACGTATGTATGGGGCAACTGCACCTATTGGGCGTATGCGATGCGGCTATGGGACAATAAATCTATTTCAACGTCGTGGGGTAATGCTAACACGTGGGATAACAATGCTATTCGCGATGGATATAAAGTTGATCACACCCCCACCGTAAGCGCGATATTCCAAACAGACGAAGGAGATGCCGGCCACGTTGCCTATGTCACTGCCGTTGATAAGGTTACTGGTACATGGACAATCTCGGAAATGAATGCGCCACATCTAAACGTTGTGAGTAGTCGTACCTTTGCTGCGTCGTCAGCAATCTACTATAAGTTTATTCACGATAAGAAAGTGGTGACTCCATGAACATATCCTGGTTAATCAACGATATCGTACAATATCAACCCATTATTCTTATCGTGGGTACAATATTCGTATTTATATTGCTTGTAATCAGTACAGTTACGATTAGTAACCGACGATGGCTTAAGAAGCGAGCGACTGAATGGATCGAACTAACGCCACCGTCATCAATCACTAAAACTCCCGAAGCGACAGAACAGCTCTTTTCGGTTATCCATGGCAATTATTCCTCACGGCATATAAAAGATAGACTACTGAGACGTACGCCAGTCATGAGCTTTGAAATTGATTCAACTAGGAAGAAAGGTATCCGCTATCTCGTACAAGTTGAGAAGTCTCAATCTGAGAGTATGCAAAAAGCCATGACAGCCTATATACCGAACGCGAAAGTAGCCGTTGTGCTGCATGCTCAGCAACCTGGTCGCGTCATTGACTTCAAACAAACTGGTCACTACGTTCTGCCTTTGACGCTGACGTCGGCACTCGCTCAGCACGACCCCTTGTCATATGTAACAAGTGCCATGACAAAACTGAGCGATACAGAACATATCAGTTTGCAGCTAGTCCTATCACCTATTAAGTTACGTGAAGCAAAGCGGCTTTCATACAAGATACTGAGCAATGAGGATATTCTCGGGACAGTAAGCGGTAATCGGTTTCGATTCCTCTATGCTATCGGTGACGTAATAAATAATATTCTTATGGGAGCTGCCGATCTTACAACTGAGGTATATCATGGCACGACAACAAGCTATAATAACGTTTCATCAAGTGTAAAAGATGCACAATTTCAAGCTCAAGTTTCGAAACGACAACGTCCAGCCCGGACGCTGAGTGCATTTGAGCTTGAACTCATGGAGTCGATGCATCAAAAAGTAACACAGCCACTCTTCCGCGTTAACTTGCGGCTTCTTATCTCCGGTGAGCGATCAAAAGAATACAGCAGAGAACTACGCTCAGCACTTGATGGCTATAGTGTTGCACCATATCAATCACTCAAGGCACGATTGAGTGTGCCAATTGTTCAACAGTACAGGACATCACTTGCATTGAATCGACTCCCCTCGCTCACTCGTCGCGGTGCACTAGTCTTATCCGCGTCAGAAGTTTCAAGTCTCTATCACTTTCCATCAAGCCTCATTAGTAAAACCGATAACCTCATAACGTCACTTAGCCGGACACTTCCCGCTCCCGTATCATTAAAATCTGGTAAGGCGCTGGCTATTGTAATTGGAGATAATCACCACCACGGCACAGTCACACCCATTGGACTGACCGAAGCTGAGCGCGAGCGCCACCTCTACATTATTGGAGGCACAGGCAACGGTAAAACAACCATGCTGTTTTATAGCATTTTACAGGACATTCGTGCCGGAAACGGCATTGCTGTTCTTGATCCTCACGGTGACTTAGCCGAGCGTATACTGCACTACATACCCGAAGATCGAATCAAAGATGTTATTTACATGAACCCAGATGACTTATCTCATCCGATTGGCATGAACTTACTCGAATTAGCCGAAGGTATCACAGGTGATGATCTCCTGCGCGAAAAAGACCTCATCACCGAAGCTGCAATATCCGTGTTGCGTAAGATATTCTCTGACGACGATTCTGGCGGCCACCGTATTGAGTACGTACTACGCAACGCTATCCAAACCGCGCTAACACTTGAAGGCTCAACTCTATTTACGATATTTGAGTTATTGAACGATGCAAAGTTCCGCCGCAAGGTAGTCAAAGGGCTTGAAGACAAGAACCTCAAAGACTTTTGGGACAACGAGATCGGCAAAGCCGGAGAGTTTCAGCGTGTCAAAATGGCAGCTGGTATCACGGCCAAGATTGGACGTTTCCTGTTTTCGGCCTCAGCTCGCCGCGTGCTTGAACAACCCAAGTCAACCGTCGACTTTGAGGATATTCTAGCAAGTCGCAAAATCCTAATCTGCAACTTTTCAAAAGGTATGCTTGGTGAAGATACCTCGACCCTATTTGGTACTACTGTCCTCGCCAAGTTGCAGACTGCTGCGCTGCGTCGGGCGCGAATCACTGAACAGGATCGCACACCATTCTATCTCTACGTGGATGAGTTCCAGAACTTCGCGACGATGGGCTTCGTTCAAATGCTATCTGAAGCTAGGAAATACAAACTATTCCTAACGATGGCAGAGCAATCCACCTCACAACAGGATCAACAGCGACTTGTTGATATTATACTTGCGAACGTTGGTACAATCATCTGCTTTCGCTCGGGTAGTCCAGCCGATGAAAGACTTATATTACCCCTATTTATGCCGTTCATTCAGCAAGGAGAGATTGCTAATCTGCCAGCTTACTCGTACTATGCGCGTATTGCGGCCGTTGAGGCACAAGAACCAATGTCGGGTGTAACAATCGTCGTTGAGGATAAAGGTCGCACTGATGTAGCTAGGCGTGTAGTTGAGTCATCAAGAAAGCTTTACGCAAAGAAGGCACTAGAAGAACCGCCTATACAGAAACTAGACCTACCCGCCGTAGAGAAAAGTCCAACACGTAAGTCTGGGAAGAGTCACCTGACAAAAAAAGCTAATGATGAACTATCAGCAGTCAGCGCGGTCAGGTGAGACTTCGACACTTCTTGCAGAAAAATCAAAGTGATGAATACGGCGATATCATTTTTCAACTTCGACGAAGAACTTTCTTCCTATTTCTACCACAAGTTTTGTTTCTTTCTTGTATATATAGTACTTAATCCAGTGCTCGCCACTATACTGCTCTGTTTCATGGTTAACAAAGTCATTGGAACTTGAACCCTCGTTACCATCTGCACCACGTGCATGGAATAGATTGCCACGACGTTTGCCTATCGGTGACTCA
The DNA here is from genome assembly GCA_002413425.1 of Candidatus Saccharibacteria bacterium UBA5170. Taxonomy (GTDB): domain Bacteria; phylum Patescibacteriota; class Saccharimonadia; order Saccharimonadales; family Saccharimonadaceae; genus UBA1547. The sequence continues at coordinate 152,741 of DHWY01000002.1, forward strand.
TCTGAATTAAGTACTTGCCATCGTATTCCAAACAGTTGTTTATCGTATTCACTGGCCCGAAAAATAAGTTTTTCACCAGAACTAAAGAACTTTCGCCGAACATGGCTCACGTATGAGCCCTTGCCATGGTCTTCATTGATGTCGACAATATTCAAGGAACCATCAAGCTCAATACCAATATCTCGATTTCGCAGTGCCTCAAGAAACTCAGGATAGTCACCTAGGTTTACGGGAAACGATGAGCTTAAATACTTTTGCATGGATAAAATATCTTCGTTGGTGAACCCGACACGTAGCTCTTTTGCGCAGTTTGTGAAAAATGAAAAGAGTTTTGAGTGGCTTGTTTCAGATATCTTGATTGCCAAATCATCATCGATTGGGTCAATCTTGATTGAAAGTTGACTATAAGGAACAGAGAAGTGTGCAACAACTTTTTCCAGAACATTTAAAAGGTCATCGGCATATGAGCCCTTATCTTCATAGTACATGCACGCGAGTGCTGTGATACAGATAGAAGGAATATCCTCTCTCAGATCTGCGAAATCTCGAATCCGTTTGAATATAAGTATCAGTCCAGGTAAAAAGGTATAGGTTTCTGAGTACTCCGAGAACCATTTGATTAGTTGCTTTGTGTCACTCGGAAACCATTTGTCCGAACTTCTTTTAGCGGCATTACGACCATCTAATTGTTTAATAGGCACATAGTCCACATGGAAATCAACACCCGTATCATCATCAATATTATGGCGTACTCTTTCGCAGCTCTCACGCAATTTCTGATCAACGAGCTCACCGTACTCATCCTCGAGTACTGTCCGTACATCCTGCAACGTATCCTGCGCGCCACTCCAGTGCGAACGCTCAAGCGCAATATCAATGTCATATTCCCCAGCCTTACCACTCGGATTCTGTTTTTCAGTCAACGGACGAACTATCGTTCCCATTGCATATGATCCTTGTGCATAAATATCAAGATCACCTTCATATGTTGATAGGAACAGCGCTATTGCCTCTGACAGTTTTGTATCAATATTTGTCGCTTGCTGCTTAGTGAGGGCAATATTCAGGAGATAGGCTTCAAACAGCGTATTATATCTATCAAGGCTCATAGACAGTGATCTTCCATACCTTTTTAGCAGGCCAACTATCTCGTAAACGCATAAAAACCCGCACGACAGGATTCATGAGACGCCTAGTGTCCTTAGCGAACTGAAGACTTAATTCGTTGATCCTCTGATGGTTTGGCCTTTGTTCTGGCTTAATTTCGGCATCTGGACCAAAAGGTCGCTGCTTCCAAGCATCTCGAGTTTGATCTGCGGTCAGTTTTTGAATTGCAGATATATACAATACATATCTTTCGCCGTGCCATTTTGACTCACTAATCAGTAGTGTCTTGTAATACTCGTTTTCTTCTTGAATCTGATGGAATGTGTTACGAATTGCAATCGTGTCGTCAACATTTTTCGTACGGCGACGTATGCGGTAATACATCTCAACCCTCTTCAGCACTGACTTACTTGCCTCAGCTACAAGTTTTTTATGCTCAGCGCTTGCTTTGCGAGAGTTATTAACAACTGCCACGAGCAATGAAGACCCCAAAAGAACTGACAGCATATTGACGGCTAGTGCTAGATTGTCGCTCATACTCTTATATTATACCAATGGCAAACTTAGTAAATTATCTGTCCATTTGCCGTCTGAATATGTTTGCAGGAATCTAGTACCAGATTTACTGACATTAATCTTGCAGTAAGCCTTATTGCCAGAGCTATCTTGAACGTAAGTCGCGACTTTACCTTCGACCAGACCGATAAAAGTTACTCTATCAGATATATATGACGTGGTTTGACCGTCCTTGATCCACCTATAGTGGCTGATTGCTTCATGTACGTTAGACACACCACCCGGTTTTCTAATACCCGTAATTCGATACGCCATTATTTTTTGCCTCCTGTTTTATGTGGTCCCGATACTTTAACTGTCGTTTTTGGGTGTGACTTTGCGTACTGTGGTGACACAAATTTTCCTGTTACAGCACTGTGATATTTTGGTGTGACCGGCTTTGATTTTGCCATATTCTAACCTCGTTTATATTTAATAATGCACCTTGTTTTCGTCGTGCTCCCACAAAACACAATTTAGACTACCCCTAGTTTAGCTAAAATAGTTGCGTACGTCAAGCGAAATCAAGTGCCTAAATCAAGTAAATCAAGATATGGCTTGATTTTGGCACTAATCTAGTGTAAAATTAAGGTAATGCACGCAATCCAAGAGAAGCTTATTCAGCTTTCAAAAGAGAACGATATTTCATCAATGAAACTAGCCGACTTAGCTCGGTTAGTTAATATTAAAAGTCTCCAACAGGTTAAACACCATAGGGAGCAGCTAATAAAGAAAGGGTTGCTGTCGGCACCCACACAGTCCAAAGCAACAAAAGTGCTCAAAGGAATCCTAAATAACGCAGACCTAATCTCTATACCAGTTCTTGGTGCTGCAAACGCTGGTCCAGCATCTATATACGCAGACGGTACAGTAAGTGGCTATCTACGAGTTTCGACCAGTAAGCTGCCGGGTACTTATAAAACAGGTAAGCTATTCGCGCTGAAGGTCATAGGAGATTCTATGAATAGCGCTTCTATCGGTATCGATCGTCAAAAAGCTAATAATAACGACTATGTCGTTGCTGATGCTAGAACTTTTGTGCCAAAAACAGGTGACTACGTACTTTCTCTAATTGAAGGCTTGGCAAATATAAAGAAGTTTGTTGACGACAAAGAAAATCGCCAGATAGCTCTCGTATCGGAATCAACCCAAGACTACCCCCCAATAATTATCGGTGAAGACGACGGAACCGACTACCTTGCCCAAGCAAAAGTGTTATGTGTAGTTAAGAGTCCTTCTTTGGTATAGCCAGTTTGTATGAATAACGAGGAGATGGCAGCAAAAGTTTGTGAGCAAGCTTTTGACAAATGGATTAATCCAGAAATCTTGAAAAGATATTCCAATGATAGCTCTAATAAACTATCTACGAAGATATCTTATGCTCAAGTGCTCTTTGGAATTGACGGTACACATATGGTTCGCTTGAATAATGAAGTTAAGGGCACCTTCAAAGTTAAGCTCAGGAAGGCCGTAAAAAAGGGTGACCCAATCCTTATGGTTAATATTGAAGATATTTTCTTTGCCGATCAAGATGAACAGGATAAAGATTTCGGCCATATTACAATCGCCCAATACGAAGACAGGCGTTCTGTATCATTCAGTTTTCTCTACGGGGCAAAGCAAGTGGGCAAATATCTCAATCTCGGTGAGGAGTATTATAATCAGGCATGTGTAGCCCTTGATGGTTCACGTCGCGCATGTATAACCTTGGGCATGACTGCTATAGAGAACTTGATTAAGGCTCGACTGGCCGCAAGTCCACAAATAAATTTGGGTGTCAGATTGTCTCATAGCCAAGTGCACGAGTTATTTAGCCACTTCATTGATGATAACCAAGCTTTAAAACTAAATAAGAAGTATATCCAAAGTCACGAGTTCTTTAAGGCGCATTTTAATGACGTCCGTTATCATCCAGATGCTGATAAAGTTCGTCTAGATACAATAAAAAGGCACTTACGCTCTATCGACGAACTGCGCAAGGAAACTTACGAACTCGTGTCTAAAGTCGATAGTCTGTCGTAAACTTTAACCGTTGTGCTATTTCCAATCATATTAATAGGTATTGGGAAACTATGTAGGTAATTTCCTAGTGCGTCCGGGTCTTTTTGCAGATTAACCTCTATCTAATTGTCCAATACGCAATGTCTAATCAGAGCTTCCTTCTCTTTGTCAATGCGCCTTAACAAGTCGTGAATCACCGTCACTGTTATGCTTAGAAGTTTAAATACTATCTATCTCTTCCTCTGTCCATCCATTATCTTTGAATACTTGACGCATGCCGCTATCATTAAATTGTATGCCAAAGTTTTGCTGAATAATCGCGAATACCATAATAGTTATAAATAGTTTCTTTTCTCTGGTATCTGTCGGTTTTATTAAATTAACTGCGCCATACGCAATCCCCAACGGAGTTTCCCACCTGTTGATTCCTATGGACTTTAGTTGAATCTCGTAATTTTTAGCTGATTGAAAAATCTTTTCTATCATTTGTTCTATCAGCGCCTCATCCGTTTCAAGAGTAAGCCCCTCGGCCTCGTTCATAAGATTTATGTTTTTATATATATTCACTGCCCATTCTCGTTTGAGTTTATCTTTCACGAGACCTTGTGTGCTTGTTTTTCTGAAAAAACCCATATCATTTACCCTTTCGAGTTAGGTAAACAATACCTTTAATAATCCAGACGATTAGAAAAATATCGCCAACCGTCGATAGAGCGTCACCAGCAATTATACTCATACTCTGTCTCACTATTGCCCCTAGAATAATGAATATTACAAATATGATGAATATGCTTGTTAATGAAAAATTCTTACTTTTTTGTTGACTATTCGCCTCTTTCTTGGTTTTGATGTTGGGTGAATCTAATAGAGCAGTGGCTGTTTCGGTAAATAACTTTTTGTCGCCCTTTACTATTACGGCGCTTTTTGCGAGATCTCGAGAGTCATCCTCCTCTCCCTTTACCCAGTGAAGAAGTGCCTGTACTTCATATACTATATACGCCTCACTTCCGACAGATTTACTGTCGATAATGTTACCAGCCACGCTATTTAGATAATCCTGCGCTTTCTCGGGTAGCTCCGTAGCTATTTCCCCCTCCTTGCACGCGCGATCTAGTTTTAGCGCTATTTTTCTTAGTTTATCAATTTCCACTTCATATTTACCTAGGGCATTCATACGTATGACTATATTCCTAAGCAGTTAATAAGTAAAATTTACGAAACACATGCAGTAGGCTGGTTTTACTTTCTAGAATTTAATGGGGTAGCCCCTAGCGGACGAACTTCGAGCTTTTATTTTTAAGGGTTTTGTATGATATGGGCCGTAGCGTGTTGATTCACTTGCATAGCCAATCTTGTAGTAAAGAGAATGTCAATCGTTCCCTGCTGAAAATGATAGGTATAGTTATTACTGCCAGAATTTATTCGCCTTGTCGTGTGGTGTGCGGAAATCTTTTCCTGGTATTGTTTGCCTTGGTCGTCAACTATATCAGCGTCTAACGACGGATCTCCATCTTTATTTAAATCGTTCCAGTCTAATCGGAATCTTATATAATCAGCCACGTATGATATCGCATCCTGTTGCTTCAGAAAGAGACAATAACTCCCCTCTTTTTCTTCTAGCTCAAATTCTTCACCGGTCAGATTGTTGACTAACGTGACCTTAATGATACTTTCTGGAATACTGGTCATATATATAGTCTAACAAAATGCTTCCATTCCGGTGGCATTTTGATATAAGCATAAGCGTAGCAGCCCTTAGTGAACGAGCTTAGAACTTTTAATTATCGTGATGCCTTGGTTACTTGGTATACTGAAAGCAAATATGCGTAAAAGTCATTCTATTCGAAATGTAACCATAGCAGGCTTATTTGTTGCATTATGTCTAATTATTTTAATGGTAATCCCAAAATCAAATGAACACGCCGCTACTCCTTCTAGTGCGTCTCTTAACTCTACTAAACTTGCGCAATGTAATGGTCAATATCAACAGGATTATGATACAGCCATTGCTGGCGTAAAGAATCCATATGAAGCAGAAAAATACATTCAGACACTAATAGATTCTACTCAAGGGCTCGTATCTTGCCAAAAACAGTACGGTGACAACTCGCAGTGTCAAAGTCTATACCAGCTTAATAAGGATATTGCGACAAATGGTATTGCAGATCCCTATGTATCACAAAAGTATACGCCTTTACTTCAAGATGCAACTCGTGGATTACAGTCTTGTTAACCTTCGAAGTACACCGGTATAGCAGCTACGAATTAATGATTTGGAATGATAAGACTCTCAAGTGAGAGTGAAAAAATAAAAAGGTCATACGAATTGATTGTTTTTGGCAATGATAATTCCACTCGGCTGGGTTAGTGGATACATTTCAGGAAGAAATATATACTATAAATTTACTGTCTTCTCGTTGCTTGCCGAACTTAGCTTGCACAATTGCCTGAGCTGTTCAGCTAGCTTTTTGCCTTTATACTTCCTGGTATCTTCAAATTGCAAGACTTTTTCTTTATTTTCAGAGTCTGTGTAGCTTATTATTAAGTATAGTTTGGTATCTTTTTTGACCTTTTTGCCTGTTCCGCTTACAGCGCCAACTAGCGCGCCGACTCCACCAAGTAGTACGCCGCCCAACAGGGCTCGTCCCAGGACTGACTTATTACTTTCCATAAGCTCAGTCTTAAATCCATGAAAAACATCGTTAATCTGATTATGTCTTAGCCTAACTTCTTGACTTACTAATGGTGACTTTATTTCAAGATGATCTTCGTATAGCGCAACATCACACATATTATTTGCCTTATACGCCCCCACATCTTCAAGCAGCTTAAAATAGTCGCTGATTATACTACCTTTTGTATTCCCAAAAAATCCCATACATCATCCTTTCGCTATTTTATTCAACAATAGCATATAAGTAGGAGTCCGAGTCGTTTTATGCTGTTGTATCTGGCTGAGTATGTAAGTCTGGCACAATTTAGTAGCTTAGAATTAGACAAATGAGATATGATTACATCATTTTCCGATATATGGTCCCTGTTTTGCTGGGATCGCTGATTTTAACAATAAAACCGTATTTTTCATAGAAGTATTTGAGCTTATCAAAATGGTCACTATCTGTTTCTGCAAGCTTACCTGTTATGGAGTCAGCTTCAAGCATTACGGCAATATTTATGATGTTATTCATTAGAATAGAGCCGTAGCCTTTATTTTCAATTTCCGATTCTATATCACCAATAAGTAGTGTTTGCTCTGCATTGTTATGAACTATCTTGGCTTGAGACACGCAGCCTTTTCTGCGATCATAGAGATTTAGGACGGCGCCATGCATTTCTTTGATATCCAAGGGGGATGGGCCAGAAACAAACCACTGACCGTTAGGCGCTTCGTCCAGTAGATAACCTTTCTGACGCTCATGTTCCATATGAAGACGGAATCTTTTTTCTTTAGTGCTAAGCAACCTCATAGAATTATTGTCTCACCGTTTTCGTTTTTGATAGTATAGTTGTTCTTTTTATCGGGCTCACCAGCCTCTTGCTTGGGCTTCGACTTTCTACTCTTCATAACTAACTGTTTCAGGTCTTCTTCGCGTTCATACGCACGCAGCCGCCCGTTTAAGTACCCAAGACGATAACGAACGCCGTCGCCCGTAAGTCGCCAATTAGTGGTTTCAAGCTGCTTCTTGATGAGATTCTTAAGGGTCTTCGCGCTGTCATGGTCGTTACGATTAGATTTCGTGTCGAGACAATTAAAGCCGATAAGGACATCTTTGCCCATCTCTGGTTTATCCAAACCAAGCTCTGCGTAACCGGCTTTTTCAAGCACAGGCTGCAACAGTGGGACGATTTCAGCGATCTTAAGTTTTACTAATTTATCAACGGAATCGTAAACCGGCTTATTGTCTTCTTTGTCCATGTATTCTTTTCCAATCCGGGCCATTTCTTCAAATCTTTGTTTAGCTCTTCGTAGTTCGTCGCGAACTTTTTCGTCCTGCAGGCAAAAACGAACTCTATCTGCCTCAAAATTAGGATCAACAGCCTCTTCTTTACGAGTAAGATCGTATTTGTCTTTGTAGCTATGCCCGCACGACGAACACATATATGTAGTTGTAACAGCTTTAACGGTCGTAGCGGTTTTTTCGTTCATAGTTGAATTACATTTTGGACAATAAATTGTTAATCGCTCATGTGGTGTGCCGTCTTCCCAGTACGCACTGTTGGTATCGCAGTGAGAGCATTTCAGCATAAATAGCACTTCTTGAGACTTATAACTGCCGGAACGGCTCGTAAGTAACTTATTTGTGATCCGTAACCCAGTCATACTGCAATGCTGGCAGAGCGGCTCGCTCGTAAGCCGAGCGTTAGCTACCTGCTCGTCTTTAGCCCGGTCACATGCCATCATGTCGCGGATAGCGTCATTACGATTATCGTAGCGCTCTATGAGATCGTAACCCACAGTAGCCATATAAATTATATTAAGATGAATTGTTGCGCGGATTGACTTGCGGGGCTCGTCAGGCATTATCTTAAAAAAATCTTCGTATAGTGTAGTAAACGTGGCCATGTCTTGGCGAGCCGAATCGACCGTTATCCGGTCGTAGCTATCTTCATATGAGTCGTATGTCTGTAAGTGTGTATACATACATCCATAATAATACCCGAGGTAACAATTTCACTACATTTTTATTCTGCCGCGGGTTGTTAGGTAGAATACTGTAAGTAAAATTAAAAAGGGATGTAGTTCTATCTAAAACATTTGCCCCACGTGGTATGATAACTACAAAAGCATAACAAGTATGTAGGTGGGATTCAACTATGGCAGGCAACGCGACGAGTCAGCAGATCGATGAATTTATTTCACTTTTCGACTCCCCTCTTGATGCGGTAAAAACTATCGCTGCTCACGTTCGAAGTAGCCGTCGTGAACTATCTCAAAAAGGTACTCAAAACACCCGCGATACTCCGGTTATCGTCTCTATGGAACACGTCAGTAGATCTTACAAAGTCGGCAAACAGTCAATCATGGCACTTAATGACGTTAGTCTTAGTATCAACGAAGGTGAAATCGTAGCCATAACCGGGGCCAGCGGTAGTGGCAAAAGCACCCTTTTGCAAATGATTGGTTGCCTGGACAAGCCAACGCAAGGTCAGATTATGATTGACGGTAAAGACCCCAGTCGACTAAGCGACGGTAAGCTAAGCGAGCTACGACAAAAAACGATTGGTTTTGTCTTTCAGTCTTTCTACCTCCAGCCGTTTTTAAAACTAGACCAGAACGTATCGGTACCAGCGATGTTCGCCCGGACGCCGATTCGTGACATCGACCTGGCGGTCACGTCGCTGCTTGAACAGGTTGGTATCAATGAATATCGGCAGCATTTCCCCAAGGAGCTATCAGGCGGTCAAATCCAAAGAGCGGCTATAGCCAGGGCCTTAATTAACCAACCAAAGATTATATTGGCCGATGAGCCAACCGGGAATCTCGACTCGACCAACGGTAACGCCATCATTGAGTTGTTTAAAAAGATTAGATCCGACTTTGGTACGACGGTAATTATCGTCACCCACGACGAGCACATAGCCCAGCAAGCCGACAGGATCATTGTTCTAAAAGATGGGGCTATCCTGTGATCCGCTTTCGGCATGCCCTAAAGCTGGCCCGTACCAAGCTGCAATCCAAAAGGCTGCTGCTTGTAATATCGATAGTCATCTCGAGTATTTTATTTGCGGTTTTAATAGCCGCCATCATCATATTCACCGGTGCCGAGAATAGCGCGGTAAATTTTGTCACCAAAGCCAACGACGGTGTTTACCGCGTCGAAGTAAATCCGGTCATACCGGCTAACGTCTATTCCTACGACCGGCCGTTGTCTATCGAGACAATTCGCCATATTAGAGCGATTGAAAAACAATATTACAGCCAGCTGGCGGCAAAATATAAAGCAGCCGGCCTAAAGTACGATGCATCTACTGAGGTTTCAGCCCTGAGTCCGTCGGCTTACTCGCCAGCCTCTTTGCCGGCCGAGCAGCGGTTTGATATCACAATGGACTCACCGGTTATTGCCTACGATCAAGCCCTAAAATTCGCCGCTTACGCCAAGACCGCTAAAAACAAACTGAGCGACTTGCAACTGGTTGGCGCCAAGTACGGGGCGACCCGGTACTCTTCGGCTGGAGTGATTACCGCCCAGGCTATTCCAAATATGATGCTGATTAAAAACGGGAAAGAAGATTTTACCGATACCGAGCATAAGTCTGGCGATTCAACCAGTTTCGGCTATAGCACCAATTCAATCCATAACGGCACCTACCAGCTGCAAGACGAGGCTTTAATCCAGCGCTACCTGTTGCCACCTAGCGTTGTCGGCGAAACCAAAGGTATCCCAGTAGTAGTAACCTCTCAGGAAGTGGCTTCGTTGTTTGGTAAAGAGAAATCAATCGGCCCAGAGCCACAGGCTTCTAAAGAAAAAGCCGCCTGGCTGCAATCTATTCAGGCCAAGTTCGCCGGCTACACCTACCAGGCGTGTTACCGTAATACACCGGAGCTCGCCAAGATACAACAGATCCAACGAGATTATGCCGATATCATCAACAACAAAGACACCAAAGGTTACGTCCAGCCCAGCTTGCAATACAACCTACCGACGACCGGTTGTGGGGATATTACCGTCAAACAGGACACTCGCAGCTTGTCCGAGAAAAAGGCCGCTGCCCAGCTGATAGTAGATCAAAAGAAGCTCGGCACCTATATCGAACCGCAGCACAAAACGCTGACTTTCCAGATCGTCGGTATCATGAATGCTCGTCATTTCTCTAACTACACAGCTAACATTCAAAGCTATTTGCAAAACCTGTTGGCGGCCGACAACCTCACCTTTTCGGCCTTTGTTCCACAGCAAATGTACGATAAAATCCCCGCTAGTCTAAAGTTTCTCGACGAGTCTTCAGGCCCTTCATCCGCCTATAGCCAGTACTCTGATGGCCGGGTCGCCAACGGACTAACGACTCACGTGCTCGATTTTAAAACCGTTAACCAGGCGCGGGCATTTATAGACAACGAAACCTGTCCAGGTTATGATTCTAATTGCAAAAAACTCTTTACCTCCAATCCGTACGGATCGAATTATTTGATACTTGATGAAATCGGACAAATGTTTAGTCGCTTTATGCTGTATGCGCTGCCGGCAGTTCTAGGTCTAGCCGCGGTTATCATTTGGTTCACCATGGTTCGTGTCATGGCCGAGAATCGTAAAGAGACGGCCGTCTACCGGGCTATGGGTGCGAAACGACAGGACATCGTGGCTATTTACGTGACCTACGGCATGATAATTGCCCTGAGGGTCGCTATCGCCGCCAGTATCCTCGGTATCGGGTCGGCCTACGTGGTTGATTACGTCTATGGCTCGCAACTGACCGATATAGCGACAGCCTCGTTCGGGACCATTACCAGCGGAATGCGCTTCAGCCTATTTGACCTGACCTCTCCGTATCTCCTGCTTGTTATAGCTTCGATATTCGTAGTAAGTTTACTGGCGATACTACAGCCACTTATTAGGAGCGTGCGCCGATCACCAATCGAAGATATGCGCAGTGAATAGCTAGGAGATTTCGCTATTTCTGTGCTTTATGTGATAGCAGGAGCCATACTCTTACTGCATGGCTATTCGGTCAAGCACGGTCATGCCGTAGGTAAATATAATGACTATACCTATCGAGATAAAAACAGCTAGAATGCTGTATAAAAATGTTTGTTTAAGACTCGTTAGCTGACGGTGCAGCACTGGCTGGGCGCCAATTATGGCGACACCGAGAGCAGCAACGAGTAAATATGGGTCTGGAACGGAATGATGACCTATGCTCAGGGCGATAAATCCGAGGATTAACAAAGTGGCAGCTGACGTTACTCGGGACTGTATATGTCGTTTACAAGCAAATAGCACACCGATAAGCATAAAGGCGCCGAGAGTGGCCAGAGTCAGTAGCAGTGCGCTACCAGACCATATCACCGGGTGAATAAGTCTAAAGAGTAATTCGTGCAATGCCGATCCCGCGATGAAGATGGATAGATAGATTAAAGTGCGTCCCGTAGATGAAGCGAATGTATTATTTATATTTTTCATAAACATAATTTTAACATAGACAAGTATTAAATTATTTCCAGGCACATTAAATCGAATATAAATTAAGAAGAGCCTGATTGCTCAGACTCCTCCCAAAGGTCTCCACCACAGGACCCACTTTATTTATAGCATAATTGTTTATTTCTTTGTAAAGAAACCAAGAAACGACGGGAACTTCCCTTTTGTTGTGTTCCGAATCACCCGAACTGCTGGTGAATAAAGCCCGAGTCTATACTTAACCCGCTGTTTAATCCGACTTGGCCGCGTCCAACTCTGAACTTGGCTGATACCAAGCGAATGTTTTATCCTACGCTTGGCGCCAGTGTAGCCGACAATAGTTCGGATTGATGGCTTACGATAGCGAAATAGTTTCATAGACTAACGCTAACCCTATCGGCCTGGGCCGTAACGACAAATCCATAAGGCCCCATATTGTCTACTTTTGGGATGCCTAAGAGTTTATAGTAGTCATCATCTAGGTAGCTCGCCAATATCAAATCGAAGCTACAGAGTAATTTATCGGATACGCTCTCTAGATGAGGCGCTGAGGTCGAATATATTAATTTCATGTTGGTACTTTTTGCGTTTTGATTAATTGCTATAACTGCTTCGTCAAATCTATTCTGGTCTCGACGGGCCATATCGCATTCCTCAATATAAATAAAAATGAACGGCTTCGTAATGTTGTTTTCAGAGCGCTGTTTTGACAGCGAGACTAGTTCGTCCAGTCTGTTAAAGCCGTAGTCCGGCGCAAGTCCCTCTTCGACGTCAAATAACAAATACTCCGGTTTTGCGCCACCCTCATAATTCGGATTGAATTCAACTTGCTTCAAATCGAAGAAGGCATACTTCATCTGATTGGCCGAAAAGGTTGATTCATATCTTTTTACCATTTGGTGGACCAGATAGCTTTTACCAGAGCCAGTTTGACCGACCAATAGAAGGGAGTTATCTACGTTAAAGGTGAAGTAATCGGCGGTAGTTATGTTCATAGCTTCCATCATACAGCAAACCTACTTCAGGCGGTGCACAAACAGGCAGCTAATTTAATTGAATAGATAGTCGTTCGGCGCCGCCAAAAAGACCCGGAAAAATTATTATCGGATCCGTTTGACGGTGACTAAGTCGACTTTATCTATCGACGCCAGATTAGGCCAGCACCGACCAAAGGCTCACGCTGGCAGAGAACAAAAGTTACTTCTTAATAGTATCGCTGGCATTGAACACGTAAGCTACTGTCCTTTTTAGACCCAGATAGCCAGGATAGGACAATATAGCAATCAATAGCCCGTAACCTACATATAGACTGTTCCCAAACTGGTCGGTAGATACAAATGCTATTAACATTGATATACAAACTATGGACCAGTAGATAACGTTAGTTAAGCGCCACATCGGTTTTTTGTCTAATTTGACATAAAACTGTCTGTTGCGGGCAGCTGTACCTGTAAGTTTGTATTTTTTTACATACCTAACTATTAAAATTGCCGCTACAATTACTAAACCTACCGCTATAAGTGTGAATAGTACACCCCCTATATATCCTGTTGGTGAATTGCCGATAGTATTTTGCATGGCATCTTGTTCTTGGGCGGTTAGTGGTCTGTCGGAAAAGCTCATTTCAACTCCATTCTTACGCTACTAATCATATCAGAAAAAAGCAATAGAAATTTTTCATCTTACCTAAATATGTAAAAATAGTTCCGTTCTTTACGTATAAGTCCTCAGCGTACATCCAATAGCTAGCCACGTATCAATTAAAAAGAGCCTGATTGATCAGACTCCTCCCAAAGGTCTCCACTCAACAGGTTATTGCCCACTAGCTTTTGATAAATCGAAAACTATCAACAAATTTATTAAATAAAGTCTCGTCCGCTTCAGTCACAGCCAGAACGATCACATAAACTTTCTTATCGTTTAGAAAAATCACTTCATAAAAAATGTTTCCATTTTGGTCTTCTGAAGTAGCGCTTACACATGGATGACCGAGCATCTCTCTTTTTTCATAATCTACCTCCGCAAAGTTATGTCGTGCTCTTAGTTCAGAAGCTAATTTTTCCCATACTTCTTTCTTCGTTTTAGGTGTATCAGTATCATTAACGCTCATATTGAAAGAAGCGCTATTTTTATAATCATAGCGATACATTCTAGTCGAACCGAATTTTATAGGTTTTGGTTTCTTAGGAAACTTGATAGCAAAGTTATCATCTTTAACAAACAAATCGTATTTTAGCTCGTTATCTAGTTCAAAGAGTTCTTGTTTAGAGTTTGGCCTAAAATTCGATAAAGCATTACCGATAAATATGGCAACCAAATAACATATAATATACTGCCACCATCGCCCCCACGAGCCTGTGGCGATAATTATTCCTATAGAGAACGGAACGCTTATGCCGCCAACACTTCCAAGGGCTTTTGCTCCAAAGACTCCCGAGAATATCACTGCCGCCATAGCAACTGCAAAGAATATATTACCCATAAATCCACCCATGAAGCCACCGACAAGCCAAGCAAGAACTAGACCAACAATGACTAATACTATTACTTTATTTGTTTCTTTTTTATCGCTCATAACCGTCCCCCTTACGACTGTCGTTTCTACTTTTAGTGCGCCTTTTTTTAATTCGATTTATGATAGTCAAGATTAACAGAGTAATTCCAAGTACGAGCCATACCGTATAGGCCAAATCGCGTAGAGTAGCTATAAATGGGTTACCCTGAAATGGTGTTAATATAATTCCCAGTCCTAGACACCACAACCAGAAGTAGAAAGGTTTTTTCATATTTTTCTCCATAGCTAATATATATATACCATAAAATTGAAGTTCTATATAGTATTAACTAAGTATGAGCTTAACCTCCCACTGTCCTCCTCATTATACGGCTTGTACTAACCGCATCAAGGTAGTACAAGTCTCCACCTTGACGCGATTACACTAGCTATTTCCAGGCAGAGTTATTTAATAACCCTTCACTTCACGCAATTCTTCATTATACGTACCGAGCAGGCCCCTCGAGACTGCTTATGCGGGTGTTCTATTGCTATCGCAATACTAACTCAGCCAAAGAAGATACACATAGCGCACCGGCATTCTCGAATTGCTCTCGGGTGACGAATCCGCGGTCGATACCGACAAAGCCGAGTTTGGCCGCTCTCGCTGCCTGCATGTCTTCTATCGCATCACCGATATATAATGCATTTTCAGGGTCGTGAACGCTAACTGAGTGTAGCCATTTCTTCGTAGGGTCGAACACTGCGCCGTTAGGCTTATGAACTGGAGTATCCTTTTCGGTCTGTACGTATTCGAGAAGAAGCGGCTCGATTCCCGTAGCCTCAAAATCTTTTTCGAGCCTATCGATACGAAGAGAAGTCATGAGCGCTAGATGAAGACCAGATTGCCCCAGAGCCCGTAGAGTAGGTATCGTATCTGGGTATATCTCTTTTGGAAACTGATCGTATTGCTCGATGATAAGCTGATTTGCCAATGACGATTGTACTCCGTATAGCTTATCGAGGAGACCCGAGAAGCTATGACTAGACCAATTAGATAAAATGTCTTCGTCGGATAATTCGATACCTAGCTGCTTGGCGGTATGTCTATGCTGCGGAACCTTTGGCTTGATACAGTCAACGAGCGTGTTATCAAAATCAAACACAACCGCTCTAATGTTTTCCGGTATATATGTTCGATTAATTTCAAAACTTGTCATTACTTAATATCATTATATACCACTAGTTAACGACGTGTGAGTATAAATATAGACTTCCTTCCTCTGTCTTCTCATTATACGGGTGAACGAACCGCATCAAGGTCGTTCGTCCCATTGGTAAACGTCAAGGGGCGCTCCACCTTGACCCAGTTCGTTTCATCCCGAGCCCTCAATGACAGAGAGGCAGAAAGCCCTCTCGCAAAGCAAAGGAGGGTTTCATGGAAACTCAAGTTATCAACATAGCAAAGCTAAACGACAGGTTCCGCGGGATGTGTCTCAATGTGTTTTACACAAGTGGGGTGCGAGATGGGATTATGGATCTAATCGGGCTGTCCCGAAGAATAGAGAGCTTCAGTAAGTTTACTGAAGATAACGACCCACACGGCGAGCACGATTTCGGCTCGCTGAGCTTTGAGGGCAACAAGGTTTTCTGGAAGATAGATTACTACGACCAGCAGTTGCAGTACTGGTGCGATCCGCTCAGTCCGGATTGCAACCGAACCCTGACGGTGATGTTAGCCGAGGAGTACTAACTCCTCGTTTTTTTAGTCCTGGGTGTGACTTAAAACCGCCCATCAAAATTAATCCTAAAGGAGTTGTTATGAATTTAAACGAGTTAGATCAAGAGACACGTGGGCAGATTGAATATAACCGAGGGTTGTGGGCGGCTATCGCTAAAGATCATGGATGGTACACCGAACCGTTTTACGTACAGGTATGGATCAATAAATATGGCAATATCTCTGACAGTGTTGCGTTTCGCGGTATGACAGGAGATATTATCCTGCCAGCTGACGACGAAGAGGATTAGTCCCCCGTCCTGAGCATGACATTAAACTACTCAAACAAACTAACGTACTTCTTGGGATTCAAAGCATTTGACCACATTAACTGAGACTCTTCTTTAATAGCCTTTAGCGACGTTGCAAGAATATATATCTCTTCATCGTCAAAGCCCATACTCTCAAGTTTCTTACGAGTAGTATAAAGAAAGCTGTTTTTTGCGTTGCCGTCTCTTAATACGAAGCAGATACGTGGATAATCACCGTCCCACCCCTCATTCTCGCTATGGGTAATAATCTCGTCGAGTCTTTTGCGGATAATGTATGGAGTCTTCTCGTCTACCAGCACTACGATGGCCTCACGGCCGTCTGGTGTGCGAATATAGAGATCTGGCCGGTTCTTTGGGAATTGTTTGAACCTGTTGATCTCAGCCTTTGTGAATATATCTGAGTTATCGGGTATGGATAGCATGATGGAGGCATAGAGATGAGTAAGCTTGAGGCAATGTTCTATGAATTCCTCGGTGGCCTCTTCGTTCTTGTAGAGGGCGTGGACGACGGACTCTTTAACATCCATGAGTTTGCGGACAGTTGTAGCGCCAGTTTTATTCAAATAATAGTAGGCAGGCTTTCCATGAATCCGGTATTCATTTTTATATACCTTTGTTACTAGACCTTTACTAACTAGCTTTTCCAGAACCTCATAGACACTAACACGACGAATACCCATAACTTGACCTAATAATTGAGAAGAAACAAATCGAAACTTGAATAATAGCTTTAATACACGTTGTTGTTGGACTGTAAGTTTTACTTCTTTTTCACTGGCTCCCATACTACTTCACTCCCCTATACGTAGTATATATAAAGAGAGAGTAAAAAGCGAATAGTTGTATCTGTTATATATATCTGTTTCACCTACTATGCACTGTAGGTAAATAATACAATATAATAAGCTTAAATAGTATTGCTATTTATCTTAATTAGTATTACTATTTATATAGAGGTTGTACGTTAACAATTCGGCTAGTATCAGGTAGAATAGAGGGTATATATGATAGATAGAGAACTACTCGAAACAACGGCACTAGAAGAGGTTTGCGCTTGTCAGTACTATGACCTAGCAGATACCCTTCAGGAGACGCCAGACGAAGACTTACGGGGTATCGTCAACCACACAATTAAATGTGAAATCTGCGGTGAGTAAATAGCAATACTTTTATGATAAAATAGGACTGATGTCCAGAAAGATTGTCAGCATGCAGATTCGAATTACGGACGACGTACGAAAGCGCGCCAAAGTAGTTGCGAAAGAAAACGGGCTTACTCTTAGCGAGCTAGTCCTGAGTTTGCTCGCAAGAACTGGTGATAAAGAACTCAAAAACTTAGTCAACAAAGAATTGAAAGAACGACCAAAGCCCGGACGGCCTTGGGATAAGTAAAACCAACTGCTAGTCGAATTGTTAAGACGTACCAATCTCGGAACGTCTTTTTTGTTCAACGGAGGGCACATGGGTATTAGTAAGTTTCATAATTTTGTGGGTATCATCACTGAATCATTCAGGGTTGATAATGAGGCTATTGAAGAGCTTCGAGTTATTTTGGAGCAACAAAACGAGCGCGAAATAAAGTACGATGAGGCTGAACAAATTGGCCGAAGTCTTATAACAGTGCTTGAAACGCTAGCAAATGGTCGAACGATCACTATATCAAAGGACGAATCAGGTGGAAAATAGTAAGAACACGACCGTAATTCTGGCTAGGGTCTCATCAAAAGCCCAAGAAGATGAGGGCTATTCTCTCGATTCTCAGCTAAAATTACTTCAAAATTATTGTTTATCCAATAGCCTTCGGGTTGTGAAAATATATAAAATCGCTGAAACGGCATCAAAAGGCCAAAGCCGTAGAGTGTTTAACGAACTACTCGCCTATCTTTACCAAAATAATGTTTATAATTTAGCTGTTGAAAAGACTGATCGCCTAACTCGTAACCTAAAAGACGCTG
Source organism: Candidatus Saccharibacteria bacterium UBA5170 (assembly GCA_002413425.1). Lineage (GTDB taxonomy): Bacteria > Patescibacteriota > Saccharimonadia > Saccharimonadales > Saccharimonadaceae > UBA1547. The sequence continues at coordinate 171,022 of DHWY01000002.1, forward strand.
TTGCAATCGATGACTGGTTGCAATTAGATGGCGACCGTATGCTTCACGCTGTTAAAGAAAATATTAAACTTCATAAAGAATCCAAATCCGATGTTAAGTTTATGTGGAATATTCACCTGGCAGTAGCTAAAAAGTATACCGATAACCTACGCGAGGAGGCTATGAAAGGCTGGGCTGAAAAGCTAGCTCAGGGCTGGCTACCTTCTCGCCCGCCAATTGGCTATATGACGGCTATTCAAAACGGCAAACGTATACACGTGCCTAACCCAAAGACAACGCCATATGTTATAGCCGGTTTTGAACATTATTTAACAGCCCAAGGCTCGATTGATTCAGTTTGGGCATTACTAAAACAAGCTGGCATAGTTACATATAATGGGCGTCCACTTGTAAAGAACGCAATTCATAGGCTGCTTAAAAACCCATACTATATGGGTATTATTGAGTTTAACGGTGAAACATACGCTGGATCGCATAAGCCGTTGATATCTAAACAGTTATATCAAGCTGTCCAAGCCAAGATGCATGGAGGTAAATCGATTAAGCGCCGAACTCACGATATTGTTCTTAGAAATGCTCTAAAATGTGGCTACTGTGGCAAAGTCATCACCTGGGAGATGCATAAAGGCCATTACTATGGTACTTGTCATCATATTACGCCCGACTGTAAGATAAACAAATATCTTCGCGAAGACATTGCACAAGATGTATTAGTTGAGAAGATGGGTAACCTGATTAGTCCATCAAAAGCTGTTGTAGATTGGCTGATTAACCATTTAGAGGCTGATTTTAAGGACAACTCTAGTCAGGCGGAAGATTATAAACAATCAATCAAGATGCGCCTTAGCCGACTCGATAAGATGGATGAGATGTTATATGATGACAAGCTTGCTGGTGAAGTTACCAAAGAACGCTACGATAACAAACACGCCGACATATTAAAACAAGTAGAACAGCTAAAAGATGATCTACTCATCGCTGACTCAACAAGCTTAGAAAAACATCAGCAAGTGATTAATCTAATCAAGCTCACCCAGACCGCTAAAGACGAATATTTAAGTGAAAATCTAACTAATGAACAAAAACGCACAATTTTAGCAGAACTTTTCGAATCAGTCGATTATGAAGACAGTTCTATCTCTGTTAAGCTCACAAAATTCGTTAAATCGATCGAAGAAAGAGTATGCATTAGTAAACGAATTCTAAAGGAGGCAAAAATGAACTGCAGAACCAACAAAAATGACCCCATTGATAGAGGTCAAGCTGTGGAGAACACTCAATTAGAGCTTCTCTCTCCTGTTTGGCAGGGGCACGTGGAATCGAACTTTAAAAAGTAACTAGTGTTCGAAACGGTCGCTTGCAACTAGCGCGCAAACCGAACGGACTGGCTGGTATCCGAAGGTGACGATCGACGGAAATGTACGGAACGGTTCCCCTAGCCTCTTGGTGGTTCGCCTTCGGGATCGTCAAGGAGTTTCTTGGTTTTGATTTCGAAGCGACGTCCGGTGACTTCGCTAGTCGTGTAATCTTCGTTAATCAGGTTCACGAACGTATCAAGGTCGTTGCCATCTAGGATGATGATGGCGCCGGCGTCATCGGTCATCAGCTCTAACGCCATAGTGTCGGCATAATCAACCACCTGCTCCTGCGTGATGGCCCCGATTTCAATCTTCTGAATCTTGTTGACCGTCTTCTTGCGCTCGCGGACCATCGTCTGCAGATCAAGCCCGTCAGGAAAGCTCAGTTTAAACTGTTTTTCAATCTCTACTACCTTCAAATCGGCCAATGCCTGCTTTTTATAGTCATAGTTGAAGAGACGCTCAAATTTGCTTTGATTGAACACAAAAATATCTTTATCGATAATCAAAACTTGGTTGTCCGGTGGAATCTTAAGTCCGATATCTGCTTGAAAGGCACCGAATTTACCTTCGCGGAATTCCCAAGCGGTGGTGCCTTTGAGAACTTGTCCCTGCGAGATCTGCTTGATGGCATAGAACGGCTTAGACGGCGAATCTTTGTGGGTAAAACGAGCAATAATTCCCTTGATGCGTTTGAACTCGTGCTCCTCTTCGCTAAACGCCACAATGTCACTCCGTTGATGCTCAATCAGGTGCAGCAACGTCTCGGCCCGGCCGACATTCTCGAGATTCGTCCGGAGCAACACGTCATCTTCTTTTTCTGACAATTCAAAATCACGAATCGACAGTCCGGTGCCCGCACCCAGGTTGACGAAATTTATCATGTCGTACAAAAACAGTGGTTTTATCTGAGAGTTTAGCTCTTTGCTAAAGCTGGTGGTGTACGGCGTATAGTTTTTATTGAACAAAAAGAATTCGACATCAAGTTCTTTTTTGATGCCATCAATGTTATTCGCCCACAGGAAAATATCGGTCGTGTCGCGCGCTTCTGCTTCCATAATTTTTACTTAACTTTCTTTTTTGATTAACAACTGGTACTTATTGTACCGCAATTATTTCAAGTAATGGGCTGTTTTTTAGTTCAATCGCTGTGAAAAATACCACCCTATCAAGACATTTATAACCGCACACCATCGCGGGCCTTATTAGCCCACTCGTCAGCCATCTCGTTGCCTTCATCGCCTTCATGTCCGCGCACCCACGTCAAGGTAACATGAGACTTTTGATACAGAGGATACACTTCCCGAACAATATCAAGGTTCTTGATTTCGCCACCTTTCTTTTTCCAGCCCTTGGCTTCCCAACCAGGCGCCCATTTGGTAATAACGTTGATCCAAAATTCGCTGTCAGTAAACAGCTCGGCATGCTCGCCATCGGCATCCATGAGCGCCGCCAAGATTGCCTTGCCTTCCATGCGGATATTTGTCGTCGCACCATCTTCACTCCCCAGAATATGCGGAACACCATTTTTTATAACTGAAAATCCCCCAGGACCAGGATTCGGACTTGCACTGCCGTCTGTGTAATAAATAATCATCTGTCTCTATTCTACTACACTGGTCCGATTAGGAGATTTAGTAATTTTGGTGCATAATAGATGGTATATTATGTGCGACATCGCATGGAAGGATTTACTATGGCAAAGGGTACTGGTCAACGCAAAGCAATCAAGAAGCCTAAGCAAGTGAAGGTGGCCGCCTAATGACGCTCGAAGAAGTGACGACAAAGCTGCAGTCTCTTCAGGACGATCCGACCATGATGACTGTCAGCAAATACAGCCCGACAGCTCCAGAGTGGCCCGATAATCAACTGCCGTTTGTTGAAATTCACCTCGCCTACTTACGAGCCCACAAGCTGGTTAATCCGATTTATTACATATCCAATTTGGAACTAATGATAAAAAAACGCTAGTATCTAATACGCCTCGTCCCATCATGGGTATACTCAAAGGCGTCGCACAACCATCGTTTTATGGCCTTGATAAACCTTATGTTTGTAATTAACACCTGCACTCCCTAGAATGGATATATGGCATCACTCGATCACGTCCCAAGCCTTAGACACACAGAGCTGACTATGCGTCCTGACGAACACCCAGAGGATACATTAGAAAACATCGAGCGCGCTGTCCGTCTTATAGATGGAATTTTAGCTACCGCTAGAGGAAGCGAAACCATTGCTCTTCCTACCCAAGAGTTAGTCGACATTATCAACTCGCTTTCCAAACTATTCTCTACTTACGACAACATGGTAAAAATGTGTTCAACCATCGGCATGATGAACGAAGAAGAGATTTTAAACGCTCTCGAAGAAGCCGAAGCTATAATCGCGGCTAAATACGAGCACGATCGCGATGAACGTATCACCTTAGCAGCCGCCGTACTCCACCTCGTCGACGGAGAGCCAACCGAAAAAAGCCGCGCACTGGCACGCAAATTAGCCCGCTCTGTCATCACCTCTTTTGATGATGATGAAAAAATAATTGACGAACCGGTAGATAGTGACTACTTTCGCTCACTCGCAGAAGAACACCTTCTAACAAACACTCAGGTTAAAGGATTTGGAAAAGAAAGCTAATTTATAGCTCGCTTATCGCGACTCTCTTTTGCTCGGTCGTATCACGCTGACGTATTGTCACCGCGTTATCTTCAAGCGTATCAAAGTCGATTACCACGCAGTACGGCGTTCCAATCTCGTCTTGGCGGCGGTAGCGTTTACCAATGTTGCCATTGTCATCCCACATCACGTTTCCGTGTTTTTTCTTCAAAATCGCGTAAACTTCACGAGCTTTCGCAACCAGCTCGGGTTTGTTCTTTAACAGTGGCGAAACAGCATATTTAACGGGGGCAAGGTGCTCTGGAAGTTTCAAAAAAACACGTTTCTCACCATTCACTTCGTCCTCGGTGTAGGCAGAGGAAAGCACGGCCATTAATGTTCGTTCAACGCCAAATGACGGTTCGATTACATGAGGAATAAATTTTGTGTTCGTTCCCTTGACGACATAGGCCATGTTCTTACCCGCTTCGCGCTGGATGTTGTCGAGGTCAAAACTACCGCGATAGGCCAAGCCCAATAACTCTTCGCGGCCGATGGGAAAATCAAACTCAAAGTCGATCGTGCGCTTGCTGTAGTGGGCCCGATCGGCCTCTGGTACTTCAAGCTCGTGGACGTTCTCGGCAGGCAGCCCCAGTGCGTCCGTCCACTCGTGAACTAGCACGACCCAGTTGTTAAATTCAGCTTCCCAGTTAGCTGGGTCAATAAAGTATTCAATCTCCATTTGTTCAAACTCGCGCGAACGAAAAATGAAGTCACGCGGGCTAATTTCGTTGCGAAATGCCTTACCTTGCTGGGCAAGCCCGAACGGAAGGTCGGGATAAAAACTATCAACCACGTTGCGGTAATTGGTAAAAATACCTTGGGCAGTTTCAGGACGAAGGTAGCTAACACTGGTTTCATCCTCAACTGGTCCAACGGTCGTCTTAAACATCATATTAAAGGTACGAACATCTGACAAAGGATTTCCGTTAGGGCTTTTGACATCGTTCTCGCGGATGAGCGTCGTCATATCATCTAAACTGAGACCGTCGACCTCAAAACCAGCATCTTTTAGCAAATGGTCAGCCCGAAAACGTTGTTTCGTATTAAGGTCCTCCACTAATGGGTCAGTGAAGGTTTCGACATGCCCACTCGCCTTCCAGACTTTTTGGTTCATCAAAATTGCTGCGTCAACGCCGTACACGTCTTCGCGATCTTCGACGAACATCTTCCACCAAAGGTTCATGATATTTCGCTTCAGGGCAACACCAAGTGGACCGTAATCCCAGGTACCACTTAAACCACCATAAACTTCACTCCCTTGATAAATAAAGCCTCGGCGTTTTGCCAAAGACACAATTGCTTCCATTTTTTCATTCTTGGTGTTTTTGTCGCTCATAATTATGGCTATTATATCACAGGCCCACTTGTCGTAATATTGACTTTTTAATATTACGGTTGTATGGTTATTCCAAGTTCTCTACACTATCCACCTCAAGCTACCGAACGGAGCAATTGTCGTGACTGAACCAGCGCAAGCGATTACGCCCTACACCGAACATACACAAGACACAGAGTCGAGTAGCAACTTCGCACAACCCAGCTTCCGCGAAGCTTTCGCAATGTTAACCGACGTATTGCAAAGCGGAGACGGGCTGCGACAGAACATCATTCTGTTGCTGCGAGTTGAGCATCGAAATGTGCTGTTAAGCTCCACGCGTCGCTTACGAAAAATTGGTCATCAGATCAGACGCAGGTAGTACGAGGAGGATAGAGAGAACTAGTCCCCGGGTCTATCAATACGACCCGGGGCATCCTCCTCGCTAAAATATGGCGAGGTTTTAATTTTGTTAAACAGCCGCGTGCTGTCGGGCGACCAGTAGGCAGTCGGCCAATATGGGCTCAATACCCCCAATCTGTGCCAGCGTCTTAAGCGGGCGTGTCGCAACCAAACGTAATAATTTGATATGTTCCGACCCCAGTTCACCACCCGGCACACTACGCAAACCCTGTTCGGCTTCATCATAACGATACGTTGCCTCTGCCGATAGCTTCTGTCCGGCGATGTCGTGCCATAAACTCAGTTCATGACCAAGCAGCGCCGCATAATGTAGATAAAACCACGCTTGAATCATTTCAAGCGGAATTGAATGGACATCAAGCGCCATTAAAACTTCCGCCAACACGTCATACCACTCTGGCTCATCGACCATTTCGCTTGCCCTCGACACCAGCTTAATCGTGCTGTAGGCAACCTGCATCCGATCATAATCTTCCATAATATGACGATAGAATTGAACCAGTCGGGCTGACGTCAATATCCCCAACTCGCCCTTGCCTTGCCTGATCACCACGTCGCTCACGGCAAATAATTCTATGCTACCCGCTAAGCGACTTTTTTCACGCCGTACCCCACGCGCCATCACACTCCGCTTCCCGACAGGTGTCAACAATTGCAAAATTCGGTCTGCTTCACCATAGTTCGTCCGTCGGAGCACGATGGCACGTGTTCGTAGACTACTCGTCACAAAACGCTCCGCACCGCCGCGACAACGTCATCCGGCAGCATGGTTGTTTTATCTAAAATTCGTCGTACCCCGTATGGCGCCAGATCATCAAGCGACAATTCACCGGCCAGATTCGTGCAGAGAATAACGGGAATACTGCCGGTATCACCGTACGACTGCAATTCGTGTAATAGCGCAAAGGCCGTGCTTCCGGTTAATAATACATCCAGCACAATAGCGTCTGGATGTATGGTATCGATTGCCTTTATCGCGGCTATCGGGTGTGGTGAAATTGTTGCCTTGTAGCCAGCCTTTGTCAGGACGCGTACCTGTTGTTCCGCCAGCCAGGCATCGTCTTCTACGATGAGGACGGAGTATTTTTTCATAACCAGCTCAGTTGTCGCGACGCATGCAAATCTACATAAAATGTGGCGCCGTCGTGGTGCCGAATAACGCCTATCGTCCCGTTCATCGCATCGGCAAATTGACTCGCGATATAGAGTCCCAAGCCACTACTTTGTGGCCGTGCATGGACTGGTTGTGGCGCGACCACCAATTTTGTTTGTAGTGTCTTCCACATATCCGTGGAGAGCGCTGGACCGTAGTCACGAACCCCTAGACGAATGATTTGACCAGCATTAAGTGCCCGTATTTGGATCTCGACGACGCTGTCATCGTTGGCGTAATGAAGCGCATTATCACTAAAGTTCATAATAATCCGCCGCAGCAGGTCCCTGTTCGCAACCAGTAACAACGGGTGCTTACGCGGCATCAATCGAACATTTCGTCCGTGCGCAACAAAAAGCGGTGTCAGCTCATGAACAATATCTTCACATAATTGATGAGGATTGATTGGCTCTAAGGCAAACATTGCGTCCTCAAGCCTGGCAGACCGAGTCAAGTCACTTGTCAAACGCAAAGCTCGTTCGCTCGTAAGGCTAATCTGACGCAACATCCGCTGCTTTTCGTCTGGTGATAGCTCACCGGCCTCTAACGTCAAAGACAATTGGCGAACGAGGGCGAGAGGTGCCTTTAGCTCATGTGCGGCAGCAACAAGCGAGGATAAACCATCACTTAGTGGCCCTCCATAAGGCTGTTCGTGCGTCCCTCGCTTTGCACTCATACTCCCTCTAGTGTAGCATGAGTGACGTCGCGGGGTTACTGGTTAAACTTAACTGTGGCGGTTAAAGCATCGAAGTCTGGTTTGAACGTATCAGCGTCAGTGCGCAGTGTCACGGTTTTATCACGAATCTTATAAATCACTGCTGAGCCACGAATGTCTTTAGTAAAGTTACCGTCAAGTCGGGTACCGTTGTTGCCATCAACACTGACCACACTTGAGCGTAAATCACCTTTTTTCACCAACGCCCCGTAGCTAGCAATAACGGTATCGTAACTTTTTGACTCAATCGTCACACGGAGGGCATATTGCTGCGTCGAACTAATTGGTGGGACGCTGACAGGGTTAAGGTATGCCTCGTATACCCCACCTTGGGTGGCCTCTTTGTTAATATAGACACTCCAAGTTTTTGGATAGTTAAACGTTAGACGACCATAATCGTCAGGTCCAACAAACTGACGGTTCGGTTCCTTATCGCGTTGGGCGAACTTCACCTCGTCACTATCGGCCTGGTCTTTTTTGGCAGTGATAACTGCTATATTGACCTTACCATCCACATTAGTCTTTTGTTCGGTGTAATTGAGGATTCCCCAGATTGCTGCCGCAATGGCGCCTAGGCTCAGGACAGTCAGACCGATTGTTGCAATAAGCCAGCCGTTGACTGCTCCACTCTCGTGTGTGTGTTTTGACAATATCATAGCGTCATTATACTTGCGCTTATGTAGCCTGTAAAGGATAGAAGGTGTACAAATAATATGCTCCAAGCGTCGCATCAGCCTCCAGACCAGTCAGAACATTGCCGTAACTGATATAACGCAGTGGACGCTGCAGTCTATTCGCCTCGTTCTGCATCTTATTAATCATTTTTTTAATATAGGGAGTCGCCGTGAAAGCGTACACGACCGTTGTCGTTTCGGGGAGTGGCGTCAACCAGAAATCTACTAGTCTCACGCTAATACAATCGTCGTAACGTGAGAGCCAGCGGGAAATGATCACCAACAAGGGGTTGAGCTCGTAACCAATAGCCTGCGCGCCTCGTTCGGCCGCTAGGCGTAATACAATTCCATCGCCACTCCCCACGTCAACCAGAACATCTCTGATGCCAAGCGGATACAGTTCATCGAATGCTTGCCGTACATAACGTTTTTGGCTGGGAACATAGGGAGCGCCACGAAATACAATCAAACCGAATAGTAAAATAGCTACTCCGACTATCCATCCCCAAATCATCTAGGCCTCGCTATCAAACTTCTGTTTGACGATTTGAATGTCATTTTTGAGCGCCTTCAAATCTTTTTCAATGCTTTCCGCAAGGGCTTCGGCTTCCTTAAATTTATCAAGAGCTGTTTCGAGGGTAAATTCATTACTATCAAACCATGCGACGAGGGTGGATAATTCGGCTGTTTTTTCTTGAATAGTTTTATTTGGTGTGGACATCTTTTACCTCTGCTTTCATTATAGCCTTATTGGTTTCAATCTCTATCATGGCCCCGACCTNNTCAACGCGCGGTAACAGTGATTGTACCTGGTACCTCGTAGCCCGAATAATCTCATGTTTGTCCGGCACGAGTAGTTGCGCGGCGTTACTAGGTGTCGCCGCTCGCACGTCAGCCGCCAGATCAGCCAGACTCTCGTCTATCTCATGACCAACACCGACAAGCGTTGGGACGCGGCTGCCTGCAATCGCACGGACGAGCTGTTCGTCATTAAAGGCTGATAAATCGTCAGCGCTACCACCACCGCGAATCACGATAATAACTTCGGGCAACTCATCGCGTCCATTAAAATAATTCAAGGCGCGAATAATTTGATCTGGCGCACTCGCGCCCTGAACTTGAACATGAGCAACATCAACCCGTAGACCACCCCATCGATCATTCAAAATCTTAATAAAATCAGCATAGCCTGCCGATTGAGTGCTACTAATAACCGCCACATGCTGCGGGATAGGTGGCAAGCTACGCTTCCGAGCTTCTAAAAAGAGCCCTTCTTTATCAAGCTTCGCCTTCAATAGTTCAAAGCTTTTTTTGAGCGCACCTTCTCCGCTCGGTCGAACCGCTTTCACCGTCAAACTAAATTTGCCCCATTGTGTTAATTTCGGCGAGGCCGTAACGATAACTTTCATGCCATCCTCTATCGGCACCCGCAGTTGCCAAACGGTCATAAAACAACCGATACTACCGCCTGAATCTTTGATGTCAAAAAAGATGAATTTTCCCTGATTAACCTTAAACGAAGCAACCTCACCCTCGATTTCAACACTGGGATAGGCGTATTCGAGTGTCTGATTAGTAATGGCGATAAAATCGCTAACGCTATACCGGATTTTTTCCATACTTCACAATCGTTAATTGATAAAACAAATAGCCAAATATTACCGTTCCCAGCAACAGCGTTACCCGAGCAACTAAAGTACCTGCAATTGCAATATCAGCCGGTACACCCGCCGAAGCCAAAAAGGCAATCATAATTGCTTCGTATATCCCGGTACCGCCTGGCGTTACCGAAACAATACTCGCCAGTGAGGCGACACCAAAAGCGACGAAAAGAGTAGCCGGATTTACCCATGTGCCAAGCGCTAAAAATGATATTACCAAAAGAAAAACGTCAGCTAGATTGACAAGAATAGCCCATATTAGTGGACGGATCAGAATCTTTTTATCTTGGCGAATTTCAAGGTAATCCTGATGTAGCTCTTCAAAGAAGTCCTCAAGCGCTTCGATCTTAACAATCTGTTGTTTTTTACCCCTCGTCAATCTTGAAGCGACCGTATTAATAGTTCGTGTTATCCATCCAGAAAAAATAACCAATCGACGTTTACTGCCAATAATATAGATTATAAAAACAGTGCCGCCAACCGCAGCCAATATAAAGGCAAAGCTAATCATGACAATCATTCGATTAATTTGGTGGTCAAACGCCAAACTGATAACTGCGACAATAAGTAGCAACACAAAACTAATAAATGCGAGGGCAAACCGAATAATCTGTGCCATAGTCGCCCGACCAGCTCCGACTCCGTACCGACCGAGTACCCATCCCAAATATGAGAAGCCGGCTGCGCCTCCGCTCGGTATAATGTGATTCACAAAGTTAAGTTCAAGCGCCATTCGTGTCATTGCCCAATGGGACGTCGTTTTCAAATTACCTTTCGCCCTAAGATACGAAAAGATCATGGCACCAATCGCGTAGTAACTAAATAACTGGACAGGTACCAGTAAGGCTAATATCCACAGATTAATTTGGCCAAGTAAACCAAAAGCTTGGGAAATCTGAGGCCAACCAAAGTAAATAACCAAGCCAAGTAGAATGACCGTGACAATCGTTACCTTGGATCGAAATGACATAACTAAGCTATATTATAGCACCTAAAACACCCCTGACGTCGTATAATAGAGCCTATGTATGTAACAATTTTAGGACGACAACCCGCTCTGGGCATCGCTGAACTTGAGAGAGTCTTCGGTGGCAACAACGTTACCCCACTCTCAAACTTGGCGGCAACGGTCGATACCGACAGGCTTGAAATCCAGGACCTCGGAGGCGCCCTCAAAGCTGGCGTCGTCATCATTGACATTACTTCCGGTGACTGGCACAAAGTGAATAAAAAAATTGTTCAGCACTACACGCAAGAATGGGCCGCCTTCGAAGGTAAAATAACCCTTGGGCTCAGTGCTTACGGCTTCGACGTCGACCCTCGAGATGTCCAAAAAATAGGTATTATCCTCAAGCAAAAACTCAAAAAAGCAGGAGTCAGCCTTCGCCTCGTACCCAACCAGGATACTGCCCTTAGCACCGCTACTAGCCACCACAACAAACTCGGGCTTGCCTCAAACAAAGTTGAACTGCTGATTGTTCGCGCAAAAGACGGAAAAATTATCATCGCCGAGAGTACCGGTGCCCAAAACATCACCGCCTACACTAAGCGTGACCAAGAACGCCCAAAGCGCGATGCTTTCGTCGGTATGCTCCCACCAAAACTTGCCCAAATTATGATTAACCTGGCGCACCCTGCGCCTCACGCCCGTATCCTTGATCCTTTCTGCGGAACGGGGGTAATTTTGCAAGAGGCCGCCCTCCAAGGCTACGGTGTCTACGGAACCGACTTATCAGAAAAGATGGTTCGCTACAGCCGAGAGAACCTCAACTGGCTGGCGGACACCCATCACCTGCGCTTCGACTTCGACCTGCACGAAGGTGACGCCATGAACACCACGTGGCAGCAGCCTGTCGACGCCGTCGTAGCCGAAACGTACCTCGGTCAGCCATTCAGCGCCCCGCCGTCCCCTGCTAAGCTTGAAGAGGTCAGAAAGAACTGTAATCATATCCTGACCGAATTTTTGAAAAACCTTGCACCACAGATTGAAAGCGGCACCCCGGTCTGTATCGCTATCCCCGCCTGGCGCAGCAAAGAAGGTAACTTCACCCACCTGCCACTGATCGCGACTATCGCTCAATTGGGTTTCAAGCCACATGAATTTAGAAATATTTCACAAAATGATCTGTTGTACTTTCGCGAGGATCAGGTCGTCGCCCGCGAATTGCTGACGCTGACCAAGATATAACCCCTCGGGAGACTTGACGCCCACCACTATATTTGGTACAATCAGTTAGATTTTGTTATTAATTTAAAGGAGTTACTCCATGTCACACGTTAAAGCAGGCGGTTCAGCCAAAAACGTCCACAATAATGCCGGTCGCCGACTTGGCGTCAAACGTTTTGGTGGCCAAACAGTCCGTACCGGCGAAGTCCTGGTCCGCCAAACAGGTTCAACAAAACTGGCTGGTCCCGGTACCTTCATTAGCCGTGACTTCACAATTCACGCTGCTATCGACGGTGTTATTGGTTTCAGCAAAGTGCGCAAAAGCCGCTTTACTGGCAAAACGACTCCTCGCACCCAAGTCCACGTCGTCTAATAGTATTGACGATATTAAAATAACCTCCGTCATGGAGGTTATTTTAATGAGACGATAACTAGTCTACTAAGATCGTCGGTACAGTGACTCGTAACGGCCTGAGATTGCTTGTATCTGAGGCTTCATTTCACGCCAGGTTTGTCCTGCAATTTGCCCCCAATAGGTTGAATTCTCGCCATTACCGCTTTTTTGCGCATCACGTTTCGATTGAAGCGCCTCAGCATAACTTCGTAGCACTTGAATATCACTAAAATCGAGGTTCCTCGTAAGCTCAGTTAACGGGTCCGCCACTTTCTCGGCAGGATCAGCTATTCCAACCACGTCAAGCGCCTTGTCGCCAAGAGATTCAACAGTCTTGAGTTTACCCGCGACCTCCATGCCTCTAGCGTTGATGGCGTCAATAAGGGCCGACGCAGTTGATTCATTCGTCAGCAGACTATCGATAGTAGACCTGAGGCCATTTGATCGCGGTATCAACAACGTAGGGTTGAAACCCTCAGTCGGATTATTTAGCTCCTGGACCAATTCACTGAGCTGCTCTCGTACTTTATCAAGACTATACGACTCGCCACTGCCATTCTTGATGTCCCCGCTACGAGCCAGAGCCTCGATACTTTCAATAAACCCAGTCATCAACTCAAGTCGCCCTTGTGCATCCAGGTCTAGATTTTCCGCATCGCCGATGAGGCTTTCGGCAGTTTCAACCTGTTCAGATTTTTGCTTGTTCCAGTCAGGCATTTCAATCATAGCGGGCTTGTCTGGTGTCGGTGCTGTGGATGGTGTTTTTTCTGGAGACATGTTCTTTTGTTTTTATTAACCTTTATGAAAACTATAGCATAAGCTTGATAAAAAAGCAACCCCTTTGCTAAGGGGTTGCTAGTATGGGTTTCAAAATATTATAGAGTTGGTTGTTGTTCGAGTAGTCCAAGGTGGAATTTAACCCGCTCGACGACATCACCGATGACGACCTGAGATTTCACCAGGTAATCATCAACACCGAGCGCTTCAGCCCGTTCTTTGTCTTTTGGCTGGCTCAGAGCGGTCAACATGATAATGCGGATATTGGCTGTCTCGGCAGTGTTACGAAGAATGTCGAGGACGTCGAAACCACTGATCTTTGGCATCATGGCATCGAGCAAAATCAGGTCGGGTTTGAAATCGATAGCAGCCGACAAAGCTTCTTCACCGTTGTTTACTTCACGAATCTCAAAGCCTTCCAGCTCCATACGAGATTTATATACGGTCGATAATGCGACGTCGTCCTCAACAAGAAGGATCTTTTTCTTTGTATCCATACTATCCATTATAGTACTACATTCGTCCGTAAAAGCACAAGCATTACAAACCGAGCTCTTTTTTGGCCGCGTCAAGTTGCGGGTCAATACCGGCATCGACATCTTTCTGCGCCAACGTAGCCGTGATATTCGGTGTAATTCCCTCTTTTGTAATGTTCTTACCGTTTGGCGTATACCAACGAGCGACCGTCACCTTAAGTTGCGCTCCCTCGGGCAGTGTAATCAATTTCTGAACGCTGCCCTTGCCGAATGTCTTCTCGCCCACCAGCTTGGCGGCACCATGGTCTTGCAAGGCTCCTGCTACAATTTCACTAGCGCTGGCACTGCCGGCGTTGACCAGCACAACCGTGTGAATACCAGCCAGGATAGCATCGCTGCCAGACTTAAGCTCATCAACTACTTTGCCATTGGTGCGCTCGCTCACAACCACTTGATTGTCAAGCCATAGCCCTGCGACATCTTGCGCAGCGGTCAAGTAGCCGCCACCGTTACCGCGAAGATCGAGAATGACCGCTTTAACACCTTGACTCTTAAAATCTCTGGCAGCAGCGCGGGCTAGAGTACCGGTTTCGCTATCAAAACGAGTGATTGTCAGCGTGCCAACCCCGTTAGTAACACTACTCTCGACGCTAGGGTTAGAGATAATCGCACGAGTGATAGTAAACTCTTTAACTTCGGTCCCGCGTTGAACGGAAAGCTTTACTGTCGTACCCGCTTCACCGCGAATCTGAGCAACGGCCTGCTCGACAGTCCAACCAGTGGTTGCCTGATCGTTAACGCTCAGAACCGTATCACCTGCATTGAGTCCGGCAGCTTCGGCTGGGTTAGATTTAAGTGTGCGAATAATAGTAATTTTTGATTGACGCAGACCAACCTCGGCGCCAATGCCGCCACCAATATTACCCGACAGGTCATTTTCAAAGGAATTTGTTTCTTTTGAGTCCATATAAAGGGTATAGGCGTCACCAGCTGCGGCGACGAGCCCCTTATTGGCACCCTCGGCAAGCGTCTTGTCGTTAAGCGTCCCATCATAGTTGGCCTTGAGGGCCTTGTAGGTCGCCTGGACCGAGCTCAAGTCAATATCACCCGCATAGACCTTGACTCCAAAGACGGGTCCCACAACGCTCAGTATTTGTTCGCTCCGCGTACCGGCGACAAAGCCAAAAACAGCCGTGGCCGCAATGATGAGAAATAATAAGTTCGTCGAAAGAGGCTTCTTGGCCTTTACCTTTGGTTCATGCGGATGCACAGCGTCTGCGTGTTGTTGCTTGGTCATAAGTCTCCCCTGTTGGTGCCATTTTTTACTTACTAATAATTATAGCGCACTCACTAGGGATTGCGCTATAGAAGTTATGCTTTTATAGAATTTTAGCGATCTTGAAAGTGAACATAAACAGCACTCGATACCTTAAGATCCATGGTACTGTATTCACCCGTGCCAGCAAAATTATATTGACTTACTCGAACCCATCCATCCCCATAAACTTGCTCGACCATCATAGCGTGGCCAAGTGGAGTAAAGTTTGAAATTGGCGAAATAGCTACCGAACCTACCTCAGGGTTATTGTCAACATTTGCGCCCATACTCAGTGCCGTGCTCGGCCATTGATATGCAAACCCCATGCCCATAAAGCTCGTTACTTTTTTACCAAAGCGATTATAGGCAGCCCAAGCTGTATAGCTGACGCATTCACGGGTGTAAAGTGCCCAATTATCTGTAGTTGCATCAAGCCCTAAATTACACCAAGACGATGGATATCCGCCACCACAAGATCCCTGATTGCCGCTAAAGCTACGGAATTGGAATGACCCTGCACTACCGGACGTATTTCTACCGTTGTTAGTAAGTGCAGCGATTGCGGCTCTTTGTTGCGCCTGAATTGCCGCCATGTCTGTTGACGTCTTAGCAGTCAATTGTTGATAAGCTGCTTCTTGCCCCTGAGTTGTATTAAGCAGATTCTGTTGCTCGGTCTCTTTTGCGACCAAAATCTCTTTCTGAGATTTCTGTTGGGCCAAAACTTGTTCTACTTCGACTTTCTGTGCGTCAAGTTTTATTTTCAAGGCTTTGATCTCTGCAATGGTACTAGTCAACTGATCACGAACCGAATTACGATACTCCTGCTTATCAAGATAGTCGCCGACGTTCTTGCTGCTGGCAAGCATTTCCAATGGTGAGATTTTTCCATCAACATAAAGATTTGCGATAGTTTCACCAAGTGCATCTTGGTTGTCCTTGATTTTCTTTTCGGTATCAGCGATATCGACCACTAATTTGTCGTACTTTGCCTGACTAAGATCAAGCTGAGCTTGTATTTGAGCCTTTTCGGCTGCGAGAGTTGCCAAAGCGGACTGCAGTGTTTTAGCTTCGCCGCCAAGTCGGGAAGCTTCAGCTTGGTATTTATTAATTTCTTGTTGAAGCGCGTTGATTTGATCGTCGTACTTGTCGGCAAAAACAGTACTACTAAAATGAATTGGCACAGCAAAAGCTATAACTATAACACTAACGACAAGCAATGACTTTGCCATAAAAGGAATTGAAGCTGGTGTGGTGGTACGCAGTTTCATGCTATCGACGATTTTAGCATAAACATAATCATTTTGTCAATCGATGTAACCACCGATTACAGCTTGAGATAACGTTGAGTTGCAAGCAGGGACGAAACTATGCCAATAAAGGCGCCTAACCCTATCATCCCGAGGAAGACAAAGACCCCGTAAGACGTGACGAAGTCGATAGTTGGCTGTACGGAAATCTGGTAACTGCTAAGTGTCTTCGCTGAAGCATAGAGTCCCGCAAATCCCAGACCAGTCGCGATAATAGCGGCAATAAATCCATAAACGATGGCCTCGACCAGAAAGGGGCCACGGATGAAAGATCGGTCAGCACCAATCAGCTTCATCATCTGAATCTCTTCCTTGCGGTTAAAGATAGCCATGCGAATCGTGTTAAAAATAATCAGCGATGAAATAGCAATGAATACCAAGCTAGCCACAATACCAACCTGCTGGGCAAAACCAATTGCCCGACCAATTGACTCGATACTTGCCCGACGCTCACCTGCAAACGATGGGGCTCGGGCCGGATCGATATGCTGCTTCAGTAGGCTGTTAGTGTCAACAAAATTACTTAGCTGTGAAGTATCGTTTATATTCACAATCACAATACGTAAAATTCCTGGGTTTTTATTCGTTGCCTCTTTAAGCGCGGCAAGGTATTGGACGTCGCCTTTGTTATCTTGCACGACTTGTTCCCTAGCGCACTCGGCGTTACAGTAGGTTACCGATTGTACCGACGAAAGTTTTTGTAACTGTTGCTTAATGGCGGCCGCTTGATCATCGGTTGTCTCGGTCTTTAGGTAAATTGACATATCAACTTTTTTACGCAGTTCACTAACGCTATCAGTCAATATTGCACGTGAAGCGACCGCCGTAAAAATAATCAGGAGTGTAATTGTCATAACAGCTGTTGCCGCAATGGTTAACCATGCGTTACGCGAAAAGTTATTAACCCCATAGCGGCACATGCGAACAAATGTCAGCCACTTGCGACGGTTTTGTTTTTGCTTCGCAAACGCCTTTGAATCTAATTTGCGCTTGCTCATTGTCGGTAGCTCCCCTGCGCCTGGTCGCCGGTAATTTTGCCGTGTTCAATCGTAATCACCCGTCGTTTCAATTTGTTAACAATATCAACGTTATGTGTGGTCAAAAGTACCGTCGTGCCGTACTTATTGATCTTTTCAAGCAAACGAACAATATCCCAGCTATGCTTTGGGTCGAGGTTACCGGTTGGCTCATCAGCAATCAAAATCTTTGGCTGGCGGACAACCGCTCGGGCAATGGCGACGCGTTGGCGCTCGCCACCAGATAATTGATGAGGGAATTGCTTTTCTTTACCGGTCAGTCCAACAAGCTCAATCACCTTCGGAACGGTATTTTTAATCTCACGGTTTGTCATTCCAGCAATCTCGAGGGCAAAGGCAATATTTTCAAACACGGTTCGCTGTGGTAATAATTTGAAATCTTGAAACACGACGCCAATCTTGCGTCGAAGCATAGGAATATGGCTATCTTTGAGTGTGTCGTAGTCAATACCACCGACGACTATCTTGCCACTGGTTGGTTTTTCTTCACGCGTGAGCAGTTTAAGAAGCGTTGATTTACCGGCACCACTGGTACCGACTAAAATCACAAATTCACGAGGCTCGATGAATAAGCTCATTCTATTAATGGCCGGCGCCGTATCTTTACCGTACGATTTTGTTACCCTATCTAGTAGTATCATTACTATCGCCTATTATAGCATAAGAGCTACAGGGGAAATATAAATTTAGGGTGTTCCTGGCTGCTCTAGATAGGCTTCAATAAAGCCATCAAGCTTGCCGTCCAGTACCCCGCTGGCGTCACGATCTTCGTGTTTCGTACGGGTATCTTTCACCATCGTATAAGGATGTAAAACATAGTTACGAATTTGACTGCCCCAATTGGCCGACTCACCCGCTTGAAGATCAGTAATACTGGCAGCGTGTTGTTCAAGTTGCAGTTGCGCCAGCTTACTCCGCAGAATCTTGAGCGCCGTCTCGCGGTTTTGCAACTGGCTACGCTCATTTTGAATCGCCACAACAATTCCCGTTGGAAGGTGCGTGACTCGTACGGCACTATCGGTCGTATTAACCGATTGGCCACCGTGTCCGCCTGCTCGGTACACATCTATCTTTAAGTCTTTGTCGTCAAGTTGAACCTCTTCCGGTGCATCAATTTGGGGCAACACCTCGACGAGTGCAAAGCTTGTCTGGCGAAGATTATCGCTGTTATAGGGACTCAGCCGTACTAGTCGATGTACGCCATGTTCACTTTTTAGTTTTCCGTAGACATACGGGCCAGTTACTTCAATCACACTTGACTTAATGCCGGCCATTTCACCGACCGAACGTTCAATGATTGACGTTTTCATTCCCGACTTCTCTGCCCAGCGTAAATACATCCGCTCGAGCATCTCCGTCCAGTCTTGCGCATCTGTACCACCAACACCTGCACTAAGACGTAAGATTGCATTATGATTGTCGTATTCGCCCGTATATAATAGCTCTTTCCGGCGAATCTCAAATTCACGCTCCAATGCAGTCACCTGTTCGTCAAACTCACGAAGCAAACTATCATCACCCATCCCAATCAGCTCAGCAATATCAGCCACTTGAGCCCGAAGGACCTGCCAAGGCTCAACCACACCAGTAAGCGCTGCAAGTTTTTTACTCTTCTCCTGTGCGTCCGTCGGATTATGCCAGACCTCAGACGAAGCAAGTTCAGTCTCTAATACGCCTATTGTCTTTTCTTTTGCCGCAATCGACAAGCGGACAAACGCAGCGTCAATCTGTGCCAATAAATTCGTAATTCTTTTAAGTAGTGATTGCATTAGTATCTATCATAACACTAGTTGGATCAGCCTAAATTAAGCGCTTGGCCCAGTCTTGGCCTGGATACGTTGCCTGATAGTCAAATGACGACGAAGGCACCTCGAATGAAAGTGTCGCATAACCACCACGCGATTGAGCCTTGTGGTACGCCAATCGCAACTCGTCAATCTCACCGACACACTCAAACGGCTTAATAAAGTCGCCTATTCCCAATAACCCCTTAAAGGTATCTGTTAGTGACTCTTTTGCAAATAAATCCTGATTAGCAAAAATACTCGTTAGCTCTCCTACCGGCAAAAACGAGGCAAACATCAAGAACGAACTAGCGCATTTTGGACAGTTGCCACACCAATACAGCCTACTGTTATCGCCGCCTTGTTTATAGTTCGCCACATTACATGAACTAAAACTATGACCAAATTTTTGCCAAGCATGCGACACAAACAGCTCAACAATTTTTAATTCCGAATAGGTCCGGAGGGGTGACCCGATCTGTAGGCCCGGCGCAATATAGCGAGTAACGTAGTCTGCTACTGCTAGTTCAGACGACCACATCTTTGCCCATTGGTGATTCACTGGCAGATCACCAATCCAGGCATGAGGCTCTTCGCCCTCGTGACCAATTGACGCCAAGATTGTTCCGCTCCCAGACAAAATAGCATCAATAATTGCAAATGAATAAACAATATATGTTACGGGCACGTGACCATTCAAGCCACCAAGTTCTGCAGCCGACGCCATTTTAATTCGGTCAATATTTCTAGTAACTATGCGGAGCGGGGTACCGAGTGTATCGAGTACGGCTGGATGCTGCGGCGAGTAGCTGATATACCAGGGCGTAAAAGACTTCCCACCCCCCAACAGCATTGATGATGTCAAAAGCGAATCTTTACCTCCGCTTTGTAAAGCAAGTACCCCCCTACCTTTGTACGGCTGAGGGGTGTTGTCCTGTGTTGTCGTGACCGAAAAGTGAGCCAAATCACGACGCGTCAGATGATTCTCGTAGGCAAACTGACTCATGCCATCTTGATAAACGGCGTTAAAAAAATCGACTTGCCACGCATCGAGCGTTCCTACTTCCAACTCGACTTCTACGCTCGGAAATAGCTTGTAATATGACGTTCCTACCAGTATAAAACTCAAAAAAAGCGCCCTATTGAGCGTATCTTGATTGTAGTCACCCGCGCTGGCAAATTGAACCTCTTCTTTAAAATCCAATCCATTTTGAAAACCATAGCTAAACGATGCCGTCAATGTACTATGGTCAAAATCATAGTGTTTAAATATAAATTTATTCATAAATTTTTAATTATTGTCCTGAATTGATCACCTCTATCATAAAAGTCTTTAAACATGTCAAAACTAGCACACCCCGGACTGAATACAATAACGTCACCTTCTATAGCCAGTGACTGCGCTAACCCAATAATAGGCTGGAGCGTTTTCAGATCGGTCATCTCGACACCAGAAATATGCCGAGCACGTAATAAACCAGCTAGTTTAGCGCGAATTTCGCCCATAACGATAACTGCTTTCACATTGTCTCTGGATGTAATCGTATCAACAAGTTCCGTAAAATCAGCCCCTTTATCGATACCGCCAAGAATTAATATCTCAGGCTGAGTGAATGATTTAATGGCTGCGACGGTCGCGGACGGAGCCGACGAGAAGCTGTCATTATAATATTTTACGCCACCGACTTCACGGACAAATTCAATTCGGTGCGGTAATCCGTGAAACCCCTTTAAGCCAATCTCTATGTCCCGATCGGATACTTTATATGCCCTCGCAACAGAGATAGCCGCACAGGCGTTCTCTACGTTATGCTGACCGATTAGTTGCAGTGCACTCACTGAACAAATTTTGTGTTCACCTTGATAGAACGCTTGGTCTTTTACGTATACCCCACCGTCAGCCTTAACACCATAGCGTTCGCTTGTGCCTTGGTCTGAGACTTCGGCAATCTGGCGTGAGTATAGATTTGTAGGATGGAAAATGCAGAGATCATCAGCTTTTTGATACTTACGAACGTTAGATTTCGCATGTACATAATCATCAAAACCATTATGGATATTAAGGTGGTCGGGCTCGATTAATAGTACGACTGCAACATGCGGCGAACGTTCCAAATCCCATAGCTGAAAGCTTGAAAGCTCAAAGATAACAATATCTTCACTGCTTATATCTTCGAGAATATCAAGAGCAGCAATACCAATATTACCAACGAGCCAAACCTTCTTGCCGGCAGTCTTTAAAATTTTCGCAATAAGACTTGCTGTCGTTCCTTTGCCCTTAGTGCCCGTAACGCCAATAATTTGCGCTGGACACTTGGCAAAAAACTCATTTGTTGCCGACCATACTTTTCCGTCAGTTTTGATTATTGATGGATTCAGGCTGGCAGTTCGAACAACCAAATCAAATCCATCCAAGTTTCTAAAAGCATCCTCACCGATAATCGTCAGGACCCCTTCGGGTATCTCTTGAATTGGCTGATGTCGGTCAGCAATCATTATCTCGTTATCTGAATTAGCTCCATAGTAGCGGTAGCTCGCTGCGCCTTCGACGCCAAATCCAGCAATTGCAATCTTCATATAGTTATTCTACCGCGGTTCGAACAATGTTACTAACTTATCGTTAAGTTCAATCAGCTCTTGACGTTCTCCACTACTGACCGCGGCGAGCACCCACGTATTGGCATCAATAAATTCACGGGCAGTATCAATCATGCGATCAAGTGAGACATTTTTTATCATCTCTGGTACGGCACCGTAATTCTTGATAAAATCATCTGCAAAATAACGTCCCGTATAAAAACTACTAATTTGCGAGACGGTTTGGGCACCCATTTGATAGCGTCCGAGTGCAAATGATTTAGCTGCCTCAATCTCGGCTTGATCAATCTTTCCATCTAAAACACAGCGGATTTCACGGGTAATAATATCGAACAGATCACCGGCTGTTTCGTGATTAACCTGACCAATGATGTCCCAACTACTGTCATAATACCCAGCCCCAACATGAGCGCTTACATTATAAGCAAGGCCTTTTTGGCGGGCCGCACCGAAGATACGTGAATACATCGTGCCAGTCAGGATATGGTTGAGGTAATGCATCGCATCCAGTTCCTCATCACTCAATTCACGAGGTATCGCCATTGACCAGTTAAAGGTCAGGTTAGTGGCATCTTTACGACGAATCACGCTTGGATTGGCACTGGCAAGCTCGTCTCGCGGAACAGTAAACCGCTCACCTTCTGGTAGTTGAAAGTCCTCGATTAAACGCTTAATTTCGGCCTTGCGTCCACGGAGTTTACCGGCGACAACAAAACGCATATTACGAGTCGTGTGAGTACGACGATGATGTTCGCGGACGTCAGCCAGCGTGACATTGCCAATCGTTGGAAGTGACTGACGATAGGTTAGCACGTCCTCACCAAGTAGCTGCTGTACTCGAGGCCACAGCAGACGATGGTGATCATTTAAATAATTTGTTAGCTCACTCCGAACATTGCCCTTCTCAGCCTGAAGTTCGACATCATTAAATCGAGGCCGACAAATCGCCAGTTTTTGAAGATCGATGATACGATCCCATTCAAAATCGGCGCAGTCGGCCTCGTATACCATTGACAGATCACTCGTGTAAGCATTTCGGTACGCTCCATTTTTGGTAAACTCCGATTCAAATTCGTGTTCTGTTTTGTAACGCGCATTGGCTCCAAAGGCCATATGCTCCATGATATGGGCAACCTGCTCGATATCTTTGGCTTTGGTATAGCGATTACCAGCACGAAAGTGAAATTGCATACTCATAACTGTTGCGCCAGGCACATTAATGAGCAGTCCTTTAGCACCATTCTTGAGATGCACTTCTTCGACGGTATGATTCATATAACTTTACTTCCTAGCAGTCTTTACTTACGATTAGTTTTACGATTTTGACGCTCAGATTTCTTTTTCTTGCGAACGTCATTTTTTTTCTTGTGTAATTGCTGTAAATCGGTCACTTTTTTGACTTTAAAGTCAGTATCGCGACTGGCTTCACCACCAGTCACCTCGTTCACACCGTGTTCGACGGCATTCTCGGCCAGACGCGTCAATTCGGTGTCGTATTCTTCATCTTGACGAGCCACGACGTCGTGCTTGTGGACATGCATCACCGCCCGCAAGACCTCATCGCGGAGCGTTGCCTGTAAACTACTAAATAAGTTTTGGGCTTCGCTTCGGTACTCGACCAGCGGATCACGCTGTCCAACGCTTCGCCAGTGAATACCCTCACGAAGGTGCTGCATATTCTCGAGGTGTTGCATCCAGAGTGTATCAAGCACCTGCAAATAGACTTCACGCTCAACTTTTCGGACGATATCTTCGTCAAGCTCTTGCTCTTTAGCCTTATATAGTTTATCGACTTCTCTGCGAGCAAGCTCAAAGCGCAATTTATCGTTCTTTTCGTCACCGATGGCTTTAAGTTTTTTATCACTGAGTGGAAAAATAGCTTCAAACTCGTCAGCGAAGTTCTTTTTATTTTTTGCAGGTAACGCAGTCAATTCGCGTAACTTAGCTTCAAGTAAAAGTTCCATTTCAGGCTTAATATCAGTTCCCTCAAGAATCTTACGACGAATCGTATAAACAACCCGACGATGACGATTAATGACGTTATCGTATTGAACAACATTTTTACGAGTATCGAAATTATAACCTTCAACCCGCTTTTGGGCGGCCTCAAGCGTCTTTGATACCGCTGCGTTCTGGATTGGCGTATCCTCGTCAACACCAAGCCGATCCATCAGGCTCGCAATACGTTCTCCTTGAAAAATGCGCATTAGGTCGTCTTCGGTAGAAACGTAAAATTGTGTTTCACCTGGGTCGCCTTGACGTCCACCGCGCCCGCGGAGCTGATTATCGATACGACGAGATTCATGACGCTCAGAGCCAAGCACAACCAGCCCGCCAAGCTCAACAACTCCGTTGCCGAGTTTGATGTCAGTGCCACGTCCAGCGATGTTCGTGGCGAGCGTGATAGAACCCTTTTCGCCGGCTTTTTCAATAATTGCCGCTTCCCGTTCATTATTTTTAGCGTTCAATAATTCGTACGGTACGCCTTCCTTATCAAGCCAACCAGCAATCAACTCGTTCTTGGCGATTGAAGCCGAGCCGACGAGGACAGGACGACCTTGGGCATGGTACTCTTTGATTGCTTGAGCAACTGCCTTTAATTTTCCTTTTTCTGTCTTAAAGATAAGATCCTGCTTGTCGGTACGGTCAATTGGTCGATTAGATGGAATCTGGATCACATCAAGACTATAGATTTGCTGAAATTCCTCGGCTTCAGTAAAAGCCGTACCTGTCATACCTGACAGCTTTTTATAGAGACGGAAGTAATTCTGAAACGAAACAGTCGCCANNGGGCTATATAAGTTTTTGACGCCGAGGAGCTTCTGGATCTTTTCGACACCCTCGTCAGTCAGAGCCACACTACGACGCTTCTCGTCGAGGATGTAGTCACTCTCAATCAACTGGGCACCAATTTTTGCAAATTGATAATAACTGTCAGGATTTTCGGCGGCTGGAGCACTAATAATAAGCGGCGTACGCGCCTCGTCAATCAAGATACTGTCTACCTCGTCTACGATAGCAAAATGAAGGTCGCGCTGACGAAGCAATTCCACTTCGTTGACCATATTGTCACGAAGATAGTCGAATCCAAATTCATTATTGGTTCCGTAAGTAATATCAGCGGCGTAAGCCTCCTTGCGGGTCACCGGACGTAGCCGTTTCATACGTGGGTCATCATGGGTTTCATTGGTATACGTAGGGTCATACATAAACGAGGCATCATTAATAATGACGCCTGTCGAGAGACCTAAGAAATGATAGAGTTCGCCCATCCAGCTGGCATCGCGCTGCGCAAGATAGTCATTTACCGTGACAACATGAACGCCTTTTTCTTCCAGTGCGTTCAGATAGACAGGCAGTGTCGCGACAAGGGTTTTACCCTCACCTGTTTTCATCTCGGCCACGTTGCCTTCATGCAGCGCCATTCCGCCGATGAGCTGGACGTCGAAAGGTCGCATACCGAGCACACGATCAGCCGCCTCGCGAACCAATGCAAACGCTTCGGGCAATAGACTGTCGAGTGTCGTACCTTTTTTTTGTAGCTGCTTTTTTAAAACCTCAGTTTGTTTTTTAAGTTCCCCTTTTGAAAACTTAGCATACTTATCGGCCAAAACATTAATCAGTCCGACTTTTTTTTGCAGTACCTTTAAAATCTTAACTTGTGGGTCACCAAAAATCTTGGTTAACACCTTTTGCCTACTTACCATAATCAAAAACCCTCACTTATCAGAAACTTCTGTAAAATTCTCTATGTATTATACGGCCAGAGGGAGGACCTTGCAAGGTGTCGGTTTTATAGTTCGCGGGCGTAACTACGCTTGAATCGACTCATCACACCACGTCTTCCAACGTGAGCGATTGTGGATTGCTTATATTTGCGCAGTTGTGAGACAATTTTTGACTCTACGATATCAACGGCTGCAAGCATATTACCCGTTGAATCTGTCGCCGTGAGGATTTTATCAGGAACGAATAACACTACCTCGGCTTCATACTTATTACCGTGATCACGATTAACCTGTCTGAGTTTTACCTCGGCCGTCACACTTTTCCGTGCATGTCGGGGCAGATAACGATCCAATCTTCCAATCTTTTTGTTGACGTACTGCTTGGTCGTCTCGTCCAGGTCATATTTAATTCCTGTGATCTCGATTGATTTGATCATGCGTTACCCTCCTATTTGGTTTGGTTGGTACCTTTATTATACCACCACCAGGAAATATCATGCTTACGCTGCGCTGAAACGTCTCGTTTGATACTACAAAACGAGTCGATTGGCAAAATACGGCTGCAGCGCCCGCGGTATTTCTACTTTACCGTCTTGCGTCTGTCCATTTTCGATAATCGCAATCATAATACGACCGAGTGCAAAGGCGGTCGCATCGTTAGTATGGACGAGCTCAAGCTCGCCATTTTCTAAGCGCACTCGCGTTTTAAGGCGTCTGGCTTGATAATCAGTCATATAATCGGCAGTGTGGGTCTCGCGGTAATTATCTTGGCCCGGCAGCCACGCCTCCATATCGACACCTCTGGCATTTGGCTTGCCAATATCAGCCGTGCATTTTTGAATTACTCGATAAGGTAAACCGAGCGTTGCCAACAGATATTCTTGAATAGCCACAAACAGCAAATGTTCGTTCGGCCCGTCTTCACCGGTTGATAAACTCTCCATCTCGAGTTTATCAAACTGGTGCATTCGAAAAATCCCTTCCATATCCTTGCCGTATGCTCCCGCCTCGCGACGAAAGCTCGTCGCATACCCAATATATCTGAGTGGAAGTTGGGCTTCGTCAATAATTTCATCAGTATGCATACTGCCGAGTACATGTTCTGCGCTCCCCTGGAGCCATAGATCGTCATTCTCGAGCTTATAACGGTCATCTCGCGGTTCTAATCGGTCCATGGCGTCATATATGTCCGTACGAATCATAAGCGGTGGCAGAACGGGTATGAATGCCTTCGATGAGACTGTCAGTCCTGCCTTTTTGGCAATATCGGCAAGCAACTCCTCGTCGGTAAGTATATCGAGTACAAACTGTATGATGGCAAACTGAAGCTTCACTAAATCGCCCTTAATATAGCCGAATCGGCTGCCCGTTACTTTGGCAGCCCGTTCTTTATCAATCCAACCACGCTGCGCCGCAATATCGGCGTGACTCCGTGGCGTAAACTCAAAATGAGTTGGCTCCCCGACTACTTTCGCGACAACATTTTCGTCTTCGCTCAAACCGACGGGTACATCGCTTGCGGCGATGTTAGGAACTTGTTTTAAAATAGTCGTAAATAACTCATCGACTTCACGAAGGGTTAACTCGATAGTCGCTAATTCGTCTTTAATAAGCTTTGCTTGCTCAATCAGCTCATCAGATGGCTTACCGCCCTGCAGTTGCGACGAAATAGTATTCCGTTTTTCACGCAGCTCATCGGCTTGCTGTTGCAGACCCCGCCGACTTTCGTCCTGCCGAAGTAGTTCATCGATATTAACGTCGTACCCTTTATTCTTGGTATTCTCTTTGACAAGATCAGGATTTTCTCGGATGAAACGAATATCTAACATAGTTTATATTGTATCAAATTTATCTGTTATTCGGTGCGAAGTGCTTCGATTGGATCGAGTTTGGCCGCTTTACGAGCTGGGAAGTAGCCCGCTAACATGGCAATCGCCATTAAGACAATGACCAAAAGTACAATTGGAAGTGGCTGAAATATCAACAAATAATTACCATCACCCAAAGTCAATTGCTTCGTTATTAAGGGATTAAGCGCCAGACCGGCCGCAACAGCCACGAGGGCTCCGATTGTGCCGCCCAAGAATCCAATCCAGGCCGCTTCAAATTGAAATAATCGACTGACATGACGTCCACGCATACCCAAAGCTTTCATAAGACCTATCTCGCGGGTCCGTTCCAAGACCGAAATATACTGCGTGTTAATAATCCCAAAAACACTCGTAATAAGGGCGAGGATGCCAAATCCAATCACAATGCCCTGCAAAATATTGACGATAGTGAAGAGTAGTCCTTGCAGATCCTTGGCCGTTTCGACTCCGTAGCCTTTAGCGACCAGTGCTTGTTTGACGCTAGCGGGATCAATGCCTCGCTTGACACTAGCGGTGGCGATGCTGTATTTGTGATAGCTATTAGTCCCTTCAGTGCTAAACTCCGACAATTGCTTGGCTTGAATGTCGCTGACTTGTACGTTCGACATTGCCGTCAATGCAGTGGCTGACTTGCCAACAATAGCGACCACTTTCAGCTGAACATCTTTTGGCTGCGCGACCCCGAGCTGTTGGAGTGCGGCCGGCCCTTGAGTAAGCGCCGCCTGAATTTGCGCCTGTGTCGGCGTGGGGGTTCGTTCAAGATGAATTGTCACCGTCGTGCCGATGGCATCCTGAGCATACTGAAAGCCAAGCAACGAAACATAGGCTTCCGGTAAGGCAATCTCGTTATCGGCGATTGAGGTACGAAGCGCCGGTAACCCTCCTGCCACAACTGACTGGGTGACACCCGAATCGTACTGAGTTACGTCCGCCGTATACTTCTTTTGATTTGGACGGGTGATATATTGCGCGTTAATGGTATAGGCCGGTTTGACACTGGCGATATCGCTACGTGCAGCAATGGCAGTGATATCGTCTTGGGTTAATTGTTTAACGACCGTCATTCCGCCCGCCCGCGTCAATAAACTGGCGTTTGGGTTGTACTCTTGAGGGCCAGTTTGTCCACCCGAAAAAAAACTTTTATCTTTTGCGATGGCGAGAATTTGGGGATCGATATTGGTCGTCAGTAGTGTGTTGGCATATTGCCTAGCACCCTCACCAGCTGCAATCGCTAATGTCAGCGTGAATGCGCCGACCGCAATCGCGAGACTGGTCAGAATAGTGCGTGCTTTGGCGTGTTCAAGACTACGACCAGCCCGACGAACGATATCAAAAGTTTTCATTATTTTTTTGCCTCCACTATTCGGTCAATTTTGCCATCTTTAATGTAGATTTGCATATCACATTTAGCTGCTAATTCTTCGTCGTGAGTCACGATAACCAGTGTGCTACCGCCTTGTTTATTGAGGCTAAATAGGAGCCTTTCAACCGATGCGCCGGTCGTGGTGTCCAAGTTACCCGTCGGCTCGTCGGCGAAAATAATCCGGGGGTTATTGACAATTGCGCGCGCGATTGCCAGGCGTTGTTTTTGGCCGCCAGACAGATTACGGGCCTTCTGCTTCTCTTTATCACTCAGCCCCACTACGCGCAGGGCCGCCACGACCCGCTTGGTTCGGGCGCTGGCCGACAAACTTGCGATTTCAAGTGGCAGAGCAACGTTTTCAAACGATGATTCATTGGCCTGCACAAAAAACGCTTGAAAGATAAAGCCAATTTTTTCTGATCGAAACTTATCAACTGCTTTGGCCTTCAGTCGTAAAATATCGACATCGTCGACAATCACTTCACCAGCTTCTGGTCGATCAAGGCCGCTCATAACATGCATCAGAGTTGATTTGCCCGAACCGGACTTACCGACGATTGCCACGCTCGCCCCGTCAGGAACGATGAAATTAATATCATCAAGCGCCGTAAACAGAGTCTGTTTTTTACCGTACGTTTTTGTGACATGTCGCACTTCAATCATTACATACCCTTCTGTTATACTTTATTTAGCTTAAGCCGCATCTAAAGATATTTACTCAACTACTCAACCATTTTAGCATCAACCAGTCATGATTATACTTATAATCCTGCCCATAACATTATCTCGATTATATAAGGTTAATGTGAGAGTAAATCCCGCGCGTCACGTCGTCATAATCGCTCCGCAGCTGTGGGAAAGGCACGCCCTCGCGAGCCGTCACACCCTCAAAAATCCAAAACACCCGTTCACTAAAACCCCAGCCACAGGCCGGTGGCATGCCGTATTCAAGCATTTCAACATAATCGATATCAAGCATCATCGCCTCGTCGTCACCGCTATCGCGCATGGTTTGTTGCTCGACAAACCGATTAAGCTGATCGACTGGGTCATTCAGCTCAGAAAAGCCATTACCAAGCTCGCTCCCGGCAATAATGGGCTGAAATCGCTGAACGGTACGGTCATCGTCAGGATTGGTCTTGGCCAGCGGGCTAATAAACGTAGGGGTGTTAATCAACCAGACAGGACCGACGACGTCTTTGCGTATATTTTTCCAAAGCTTGTCGATACCGCGGGCTCTATTCTCTGTCTGCTCGACTTCAAGCTTGTTGTCAGACAGGGCTTTTTTTACCTCATCAAGTGACGATACGTGGACATCGATACCGTAACGCTCCTTGATGACGGTCGCGTAGTCCCATATCTCCCAGTCGACATTCATATCGACATGTTTGCCATTAAGGTCGAACTCGAGCGTTCCGAAGGTTGCCTGTAGCGTGAACTTGTACATGTCGGTCATGAACTGCATACCGTCTTGCCAATTGGCGTAGGCCCAGTACCACTCCATCGCTACGTGTTCTGGCAAATGCTCGTCACTGTAATTTTCATTTCTAAAGCGCGGACCAATGTCATAGACCTTTTCAAAACCAGCCCCGATCAGGCGCTTCAAAGGCAGCTCGTGGCTAATGCGCAGATAAAAGTCCTGGTCTAAAGCATCCATATGGGTAACAAAAGGAGTCGCATCGGCTCCCCCGGTCGTATGTTCGAGCACGGGGATATTAATTTCTATGAAATCGTGTTGGTTCAGATAATCACGCGTGGCCTGCCAAAACTTGCTGCGGCGCACAAAACGATCACGCACGTCCTGGTTGACGTTCATATCGACGTAACGACGGCGCATACGCTCTTCTTTGTTAGTAAAGCCCTCTTGAGTGCTCGGCATTGGGCGCAAAGCCTTTG
>DHWY01000002.1:201718-271996 GCA_002413425.1 Candidatus Saccharibacteria bacterium UBA5170
CGACCTGCAACTGTCGCGGTCTGACCTTGTAGTTCATCAAAACGAGCGGTGATATCACCGGTCGCATGCGTCCGGTGGCTGTCTGCCGGATAGGGATTAATGCCTGATTGCTTTAATTCATCAAGCTTTCTGAGCCGCTCATCACGAAAATCTTTTAGTGTCGCCATATCCGCTACAGTATAGCATAAATACAATTATCCACCGTCAAGCTAACAGTGGATAATTGCTCAAAATCGCCCTAAACTAGCCAATATTGATAATTTGGTAGGTAACGTCACCCTTCGGGGTAGCAATCATGGCGCTATCACCAACTTTTTTGCCAAACACAGCTTCTCCAATTGGAGATTTGTTGCTCACCTTGCCCTCGAGTGGATTAGCCTCAACTGGCCCAACAATAGTGTAAATAACTATTTTTGTACCGTCAGTCAGCTCGACTTTGCTACCGAGTGCAACATGGGTCTTGCGACCTGACTTGATAAGGTCGGCGTTTAAAAGGATATCCTCAATCTCGGCAATACGGCTTTCAAGCAATCCCTGCTCTTCACGCGCTGAATCATACTCGGCATTTTCACTCAGATCACCAAAATCGCGTGCTTCAGCAATCTTGTCGGCAATAGCACCTCGGCGACTCTTAAGACCCTCGAGCTCTAGCTCAAGTTCTTTCTTGCCCGCGGTGGTAATTTGATATAATTTTTTCATTTCGTTATTTTCCTTTTTTGCTAAAAGGTGCCTTTTAAGCACCCCGTACGCTACATATAGTGTACCATACAGTGCAGACGACCCAAAACAGTGTCTACGGTCAGCTAAGTTTAGCAAGCAGCTGCTCGCGTGTCAATAACGATGTTTCACCAGTTTTTCGCACGGTCAATTCATATTGATTGCTCGCCAGCAATCGGTCACTGACCGTCACTCGATAGGGTATGCCGAAAAGCTCGCTGTCAGCAAACTTCTGACCAGGACGGACGTCGCGATCATCGTAAAGCGTTTCGATATTTTTTTCACCTAACTCGCCGTAAAGTTCATCGGCGTGAGTGATAGCTGCTTGATCGCCGATACGGACAAGGTATACTTTTGCCGGCGCGACGCTTTCGGGCCACACCAGTCCTTTGTCGTCAGCGAAATGTTCCGCAATCAAACCCATCACGCGGCTCGGTCCGATGCCGTAGCTGCCCATAATAACCGGCTTAACGCTTCCGTCTTCGTCGGTAAAAGTCAGCCCCAGCGGCTCGCTAAACTTCGTACCCAGTGTGAATATATTGCCTACTTCTACTGCCATTGCCTCTTTCAGCTCGTCACGAGCTATCCCGAGGTCGGCCAAAACTTCGTCATTGTAGACTTCTTCGTTGATAGCTATTCGCTTGCCTTCATGAATATAAATTTTGTCTTCTCCGACAGGACTCAACGTCTGAAATTCATGACTGTACGGCGCGAAACTGCCACCACTGGCGAATGTCTTGTAGGTCCACTCTCCCAGGCCTAAACGGTCATAGACCCGCAGATAGGCAGCAGTTATTTTTTCATAGAAAGCGTCGTGTTCGGCCTGAGTACGACTAAAACTATAGAGGTCTTTCATCCAAAATTCACGACCACGCATCAGACCGCTCTTGGAGCGCAGTTCGTTGCGAAACTTGATCTGGAACTGATAGGGATAGACCGGCAAGTCTTTGTAGCTTTGGATATGGCTTTTCATGAGCTGCGTCAACGGCTCTTCATGTGTCGGTGCCAACCCCAACTCGCTCCCACTCGCAAGCCGTGTCTTAAACCACACGTCCATCACTTTGTCATCCCAACGCCCCGTCGCCTCCCAAACATCTTTTTGCTGAAGGGCTGTTAAACTGATCTCGCTCCCACCGACCGCATTCATTTCTTCACGAATAATATTAATAATCTTATCGAGGACAATTTTTCCCAGTGGCAGGTACGTATAGACTCCCGCCATTTCTTTATGGATAAAGCCAGCCCGTATCAAAAGCTGTGCGTTCTTCGCAACTTCATCAGCTGGTGCTGTTTTGCTTGTTTTCGTAAATAAATTTGTTAATCGCATATTATCCTCCCAGTGTATGTAATATCGTTGGATTAATAAAGAGGATATAAAAGGCAATACCGTTTTTGGTCATATGGAGCAGGATTGGTGCCCACAGACTCCCCGTCGAAAGCCGCAGCAGGCACAGCACAACACTCAGTGAAAACGTATCAATCGCCACGTTCCAGGTGCCGTGAACAAAGCCAAACAATAAACTTGTGATAAGAATAGCAATCCAAATTGGTATGAACTTTTTCAGTTTACCGAATAAATAGCCTCTAAATAAGACCTCTTCGGCAACTGGCGCAATAACTACAAGCGTAAAAAAGGCTAGGATATACTCATAGCGCTGATTTAATTGCCCAAACCCCGTATTTTGCGCCTGCCCAACATCAAACCAAGGGAGTAGTAGTGTTGCCAGATAGATAAGTCCGGCAGAGATAACGAGATAGATAATCAGTCCGGCTGGTGCCATCCAAATATCCGTCCAGCTAGGAAATCTGTGTAGGCCAAGGTCTTGCAATGAGATGCGATGTTTCTTGAGCCAGGGAAGTCCGATAACAAGGCCGAGTGTCACCAGGTAGATAAGAGCTGCAACTGCAGTTGCTAGCACATTCTCGTTGATAGCAGAAAGTGGTATATGGAGAATCTCGAGCAGCCATAGCAACCCACTGACGAGCAGTTGAGCGACCAGAAAGCCACTAAAAACCCACGCAGGCAAGGCAACCGCCATCCACCAACGACGCACCGGTTTTACCATCCTTCCAAGGTCTGTCAGACCCTGACCCGCAACCTTAGCATTAGAAGAGCTTCGTAACATCTGCAATCGTCACGAGGACTACTAGCCCCATTAATAGCAAGAAGCCGACAGTTTGGATTTTCTCCTCACGCTCTTTGGTAAGTTGCTTTTTGGATACTCGGAATAAAGCAGTCACGAACCAACGGCCACCGTCAAGCGCAGGAATTGGCAGGGCGTTCATTACAGCCAAAGTAAGTGAGATAATCGCCGTCAGAAAGACAAGTTGAGTTGGACCCGCGCGCTCGGCTTGCGGAAAAACAGTCCCCAAAATACCAATCGGTCCTGCTACACTCTCTCCGACTGTTTTGAGGTTTTCGTTTGCCCCTATGCGAGTTGTTGCATTGGGACTAAGCTGCAAAAATAAACCGCTTGCCAAATTGCCGACGAGATTACCAAGTCCCTGAAGAGTTACCCAGGTGAATTGTCCAGTGGTGACGACACCGACGAGTGGAGCCGACCACGTAGATTTCGTGAGTTCTCTTTGGCCAAGTCCAACCCCGAACACACTCCCCGTCTTATCATTACGAAGAGGTATAGTGACAACAGACTCAGTTCCACTGCGGGCATATATGACATCAACATTTTTTCCTTTGTTGATCTTGGTGAGGTCAATTAGCGCTTGGGTTGTTGGCACCTCCTGCCCAGCAAAACGAATAATTTTATCACCTTCTCTTAAGCCAGCTTTTTGAGCGGGATAGCCAGGCACGAGTGCGGTAATCTCGACCGACTGCTGCACTGTTGCTGTGTCACTTGCAATCGAAAACTGATCGGGTAATATTTTAGGCAGCCCAGTTATCGCGAGTATAGTTAAAAGAATCACAGCGACGACCCAGTTGGTTATAACACCAGCCAGTAAAATTTTTGTTTTTTGCCAAAAACTTGCCGCACCATAATCACCCTTGCTACTTGCAGCATCGTGCTCGCCTTGAAGTTTGACAAAACCACCAAGCGGTAACCAGTTGAGACTAAACAGAACGTCGTTTTTAAGTTTCTTACTCCAAGCGCGTGGCGGAAAACCGACACCAAATTCTTCGACGATGACCCCGTTATGACGGGCCACGATTGCATGTCCCAATTCATGGACCACAATCAAAAAAACCAAGATTATCAAGCCCAGAGCAATACCAACAATTAATTCCATTTATCCTCCAAAGCGCCGTGCGCGAGTACTGTATTCTTTTAGTATATCCGTTACATCGTCTTTTGTCATATCTGGCCATAACTTATCAAGAAATAAGAGCTCGGCATAGGCTGATCGCCATAACATAAAGTTAGATAAGCGGTGTTCCCCACTCGATCGGACGATCAAGTCAAGCGCCGGTATCCCGGGTTGATAAAGGTTTTCTTCAATCAACTCAGGGGTTATATCATCGCTGGCTACACCCGACTGAACAATTTTTTTAACCGCATCCGTAATTTCAATTTGTCCACCATAGTTAAAACAGACTGCAAACGTACCGCCGGTATTATCCGCCGTTTGGGCTTCGGCTTCGTTGATTGCTTTGATAATTTTTTTATCAACCCGATCGAGGGAGCCAAGCACTTTTAATTTGATATTATTATCGTTGAAAATGTGCAAATCAGACTTTAAAAGCCTCAGTACAAGTCCCATCAGTTTACTGACTTCGTCTTCGCTTCGTTTCCAATTTTCAGTACTAAAGATATAGGCCGAAACATATTCAACCCCAGCATCAAACGTTGCCTTGGTGACTTCATGGATGGCGTTATAGCCAGCCAAATGGCCTTCGTACGCCGGAAGACCGTGTTTTTTGGCCCAGCGACGATTCCCATCAACAATAAAACCTATATGGCGAGGAAGAATGTCAGTCATTAGATTGTCAGAATATCTTTTTCTTTGACTCTAAAAATGACGTCAATCTTAGTATTGTACGTTGCGATATCATCATCAATACCTTTTTCAATCCGCTTAACGTCATCTTCGGACAGCTCTTTGGTGTCCTTTTTGCGTTTGGCGTCCTTGAGCGCATCTTGGCGAATGTTACGTAAAGCGATACGAGCCTCTTCGACCTTTTCGCTCGTTTGCTTGACGAGTTGACGACGACGTTCTTCGGTCAGAGATGGAACCGAAACACGGACAATCCGACCATCATCACTCGGATTAAACCCAAGCGACTGATCGGCTCGAATTGCCGCAGCAATAAACTGCACATTACTCGGATCAAATGGCGTTATCTGCAGTAGCTGCGGTTCAGGTGCCGTAATGTTAGCTATTTGATTGAGTGGTGTCTTTTGTCCGTAAACTTCGGCAAGAATACCATCAAGCATGGCAGGATGCGCACGTCCAGTACGAACCTTTTTTAGCTCCTCTTCAAAATAAGCAATCGCCAGCTCAAACTTTTTCTCATATGACTTCGTATCAAACATATTCCTCTTTTCTTACTTTGTCCTAATTATAGCAAAAATCGCCCCTTTCGGAGCGATTTTTACAACTACAGGAGTTGGGTTTTATTCTGTGACGCCGAGTTCAATACGTTTAAACTGGCGAATTACGATGTTTTCACCGAGGATGGCAACGTTCTCTTTCAAGAAATCGTTCACGGTCTGCTTGTCGTTCTTGATATAGGTTTGATTGAGGAGTACTTTTTCGTCAAAGTTCTTCTTAACCTGACCAGCGACAATCTTTTCAGCAATCGCGGCTGGTTTGCCTTCAGCCACGACACGCTCGTGAGCTTCGCTACGAACACGCTCGAGTTCTTCGGCAGGAATATCAGCTTCACTGACGTACAGCGGTGCCATGGCGGCAATCTGAAGCGCAATCTCGTGAGCGAATGTCTTAAAACCATCAAGACGGGCCACAAAGTCGGTCTCACAGTTGACTTCAACCAGCACACCGATCCGTCCGCTGTGGACGTAGCTGTCTATAATGCCTTCACGGGCTTCTCGGTCGCCTTTTTTCTCGGCTTTGGTGACGCCTTTTTTACGAAGCGCCTCAAGCGCTTTATCAAAGTTACCGTTCGCTTCGACCAGTGCTGCCTTGGCGTCGGTCAAACCGATGCCAGTCAGCTCTTTGAGTTTTTTAATGTCGTCAATTGATACGCCCATTGTTATTTATCCTCTTTGACAGCTTCTTTATCAGCTGTTTTTTCAGCACCAGCGCCTTCGCGAACGGCGGCGGCGACATAATCAAGTAGCAACTGAACGCCCTTGATGGCGTCATCATTACCAGGAATAACGTAGTCAATCAGTGAAGGGTCGGCGTTGGTATCAACCACAGCAACCACAGGAACACCAAGCGTTTTGGCTTCCTTGATGGCGTTGATGTCACCGATCACATCAATCACAAACAGTGCACCTGGCTTGCCGTTGAGGTCTTTTATACCACCGTATTTGCCGTTCAACTCATCAATATCTTCTTGGAAGCGCTGGACTTCAAGTTTGTTATAGCGCTTTTCAAGGTCACCCGATACCATGCGTTTTTCAAGATCTTTAAGTTTCTTGATCTGTTGGCCGACAGTTGCCACGTTTGTCAGAATTCCACCAAGCCATCGTTCGGTGACGTATGGCTGATTCAATGACTCAGCGGTGGTACGGACGATTTCTTTGGTGTGCTTTTTTGTTCCAACAAACAAAACTTGTTTACCGCTGGCGACAACGCTCGTCAAGAATGGCAGTGCCACGTCCAGACCTTCGACGGTCTTTGTCAGGTCAATAATGTGACTGTCCTGACGTTTGCTATGAATGTATGGCGCCATTTTAGGGTGCCAACGGCTGGTCTTGTGACCAAAGTGTACGCCTGCTTCGAGCAAGGCTTTAATATCGACAGTTACTGCCATGATGTTTTGAACTCCTTTTCCTCACCCGCGCGCCTGATGGTTTCAGGAGTTTCATTGCGCGGGTTGTGTCGTTAAAATAATTTACCTAATGATTATAACCCCTTGGGCAATAAATTTCAAGGGTTATAACCTTTGACAATTACCTCAAAAACAGATACAATTATGCAGATTATGAAAACTAACCTACACCCAACCGAATATCGTCCCGTCGTATTTAGCGATGACGTGGCTGGGTTTGCCTTTTTGACGCAGTCAACGACGCAGACCACCGACACTATTAAATGGGAAGATGGCAACGAGTACCCACTCGTTAAAATCCACATCTCAAGTGCTTCCCACCCGTTCTTTACTGGCGAAGAAAAGATTATCGATACCGAAGGCCGCGTCGATCGCTACAAAGCTAAATTCGCTGCTGCCGAATCTCGAAAAACTGCCTTGGCCAGCAAAGCTAAAAAAGCAGCTGCCGTTAAAGCTAAAAAAGCTAACATCGAGCAATAGCAACAATCACCAA
Source organism: Candidatus Saccharibacteria bacterium UBA5170 (assembly GCA_002413425.1). Lineage (GTDB taxonomy): Bacteria > Patescibacteriota > Saccharimonadia > Saccharimonadales > Saccharimonadaceae > UBA1547. The sequence goes on from DHWY01000002.1 coordinate 208,846, forward strand.
AGAGGCTACATCATGTTAGCCTCTTTTTTGTTACAATAAAACCACTACCTAACGAAGAAAGTGATTATGAATCCTCAGATTCCCCAAATAACCAGCCAAAAAAGGTCCAATCTGGCCCTATGGCTACTGATTGGACCGACCGTTCTGTTTATTATGGCAATTTTACTTGGGTTACTGTCGCACTTCGTGCCCGAACTTCCGCCCACTAACGGAGAGTTATTCGGTCAAACGCTAGCAATCGTAAAAGTTGCTAATATTCTAGCATTCCTGCTCGGTGCAATAGCCTTCCTAACCTGGTTACCAGGAATTATCATTGGAATTATCATGCTCTCAAAGAAGAAATAATATGCCAAAGATTAGCCTCAATATCGATGAACTTCAAACCGAGCAGAAGCAGCTAGGCGCCTTTTTGGCGCAGCCCGACGCCTACGCCGACGACGACTACACTATCAAGAACAAACGCTTTACCGAGCTGGGGGCAATTTTAGAAAAAGCCGTCCTACGCCAGACCCTCGAGGCTCAATTAATTGAAGCTAAAGAACTGATGGGCGGCAGCGATGAACTGGCGGAAGTTGCCAAACTTGAAGTTTCCGACATCGAAGAGCGACTAGATAAACTTGAGAACGATTTATTTGTTATGTTGGCGCCAAAAGACCCCAACGACGAGAAAAATGTCATTATTGAAATCCGGGCCGGGGCCGGTGGCGATGAAGCCAGCCTGTTCGCAGCCGAACTATACCGAATGTACTTGCGCTACTGCGAGACCCACTCCCTTCGGACTGAACTCATCAGCGAAAGCGCCAACGATACCGGCGGTTACAAGGAAGTTATCTTCAGCGTCAAAGGTGATTCCCCCTACTCAAAGCTTAAATTTGAATCCGGTGTCCACCGCGTTCAACGCGTCCCAGCCACCGAATCCCAGGGTCGGATTCACACCAGCACGGTGACTGTCGCAGTCCTGCCCGAAGCCGCCGAGACAGACGTCGAAATTAACGCCAACGAGCTTAAAATCGATGTCTACCGCGCCGGTGGCCATGGTGGTCAATCCGTTAATACCACTGACAGCGCCGTACGCATCACCCACCTGCCGACCGGCCTGGTCGTCACCAACCAAGACGAAAAATCGCAAATTAAAAACAAAGAGAAAGCCATGAGTGTCCTACGCAGCCGTCTGCTCCAGGCCAAACTCGACGAAGAACGCTCTACACTGGACGCCCAGCGCCGCAGCCTGATTGGAAGTGGTGATCGCAGCGAAAAAATCCGCACCTACAACTTTCCTCAAGACCGCATTACCGATCACCGCATTGGCTATAGCCGCAGCGGCATCCCGCAGGCCATGAACGGCGCTATTGAAGACCTAATCGAGCACCTACAGGCCTATGAACGCGAACTCGCTGCCGCCAGTGCTAGCAACTAAAGGAGCCTTCGTATGATAGTTTATCTAATTACTGGTATAGGGGGAACTGGCAAATCCGCAGTCGCCCACGCGCTTATAGAACAAGGTTTTTACGCAAAAGATACCGATACTATCCCTGGACTCGCTAGATGGGAGGACGTACATACCCACAAGCCAGTTGAGCTTGAAGATATTTCGTTCGTTGATTATACAAAAGTAAGCTGGAATTGGAATAAAAAATCACTAAGGGAGAATTTGCACACTAACAATACGTTATTCTTATGTGGCAGCGCCTCTAATCAATCCGATTTTTATAATCTATTTACAAAAGTGTTTGTTCTCGACGTTACACCAGAAAATCAAGCTCATCGTCTTGCTATTCGTAGGAGTAAATACGGTAAGTCTCCGGCAATGATTACTCGATTAATCCAAGATCAAGCGGAATTGTTGCAAAGCTCTCTCGCGCAAGGAGCAATAAAAATCGATAATAATTCGGTTCTAAATAAAACTATTGACGAGATACTTTCGCATGTTAACAATGATTAACGAATGGCTCGAGGAAGCGACCAGGCAACTCGCCAAAGCAAGTATCAACTCCGCCCGGCTGGATGCCGAGATTATTCTGGCCTATGCCTTACGAAAAGATCGAACCTACCTTCACGCCCACTCAGAGGATATTTTAGACGTAACTATACAAGATACAGCCGATGCCCACCTAGCCCTTCGCCTTGATTACGTCCCGATTGCCTACATCGTTGGGTTTAAAGAATTTTATGGTCGACCCTTCTCGGTGACCACCGACACGCTGATCCCCCGCCCCGAATCAGAAGACGTTATTAATCTCTTGAAACGAATTTTACCACCTACCACCTACCACCTACCACCTACCACTTTGCGCCTGATTGATGTCGGAACCGGCAGCGGCTGTCTTGGTATTACCGCCAAACTTGAGTTTCCAGAGCTTGAGGTGACGCTTGCAGACATCAGCCCTCCCGCCCTCGTGGTCGCCTCGGACAACGCTCAACGATTACACGCCGACGTTGCACTGCTGGAAAGTGATTTATTGCAAAGCTACCACTTGCAGGCAGACATCATCATTGCCAACCTCCCCTACGTCGACTCTACGTGGGAAGTTTCGCCCGACACTATCCACGAGCCCAGCCTGGCCCTGTTCGCTGGTGACGGCGGCAGAGCGCTCATAAAAAAATTAATTATTCAATCGGTTACAATAATCACACAAAGTGGATTTTTAGTCTTAGAGGCCGACCCTTTTCAACATGAATCAATTGTCGCACACGCCAAACGAAAAGGTCTTACATTACACTCAAAAAAAGGCTACGTAATTGTATTTCAAAAAAACTAAAGACCGATTGTGAAGTGGTTGTTAATTGGATCGATAATATTCAAAATAATTGGCAATACAACAACGACACTAGTGGTAAACAGAACTGGTAAAATAATGTCGTTGCCTCGAATTTTTTGATAATGATAGTATGAGTCATAACATTTCTGCGATATGAAGCCAATGCAAAGGATTATTAACGCGGCTCTAGGAAATCCATAAGATGTTGTCCAGTGATACGCCAACCAACCAAGCTCAGCCATCACAAGGCCCCACAATAAGCTCAAAAATAAAATATGAGTCTCACTATAACTTGCCAACACGTGATGCGCAGTGGCAAAGCCAATCAACCACATTGCCAACACCACCATTGAAGATGGCCAATCATACGAAATCGTGTACAAGGCGGCAACTCCCGCGAATAAAGCAACACCAGCCTGCAAGGCGACATACAAGCGCTTTGATTGTGGTTTTAAAAATAAGAGCCAACAACCGTAAAGCAATGTGAATAACCCAAGGGTAAACAGCTTTTGGAACGCCCCGATATTGCTAATATACGTCGTATACAAAAATACAACAAGACTAATACTGACGATGAAATCAACTAGATTCGCCTGTACGTTCACGAACCAGTACCTTGGCTTAACGGCCAGCACTCTCCATTTGCTCAGAAATACGAGGCCTACTGCCGGCCACGGTGATTCGGTGGCACGTATAATTAATACCACGGCTATCGCAAGTCCAATGTTCAGGGCTACGTAGACAACCTCACTTAAAAACGAGCGGCGTCTGACATTCTTTAAAAATTCCATGATTACCTATTATTATACCACGCAGCCAGCGTTGTTTACTTCTGTGAACTCACAACGATAATAACAAAACTTGTATCTGCAGCTACAGCTACTGGAGGTGTTGTTGTTTTAACTACTGCTTTAGGGTAAAATTCTTTTAACTTGGCAATAGTTGCCGTCTTTGAAGCATCGATTTGATATATTTCGACACTGTCATATGTTCCTTGGGGAGCATTATCAATTGCAGAGACAACAAATCCTTCAGCCCTGAGCTTATCAGCCTGCGCTTGGCCAGCACCTTCGACACCCGAACCGTTCAAAACGACAATGTGGGCTTTCTCGCGCGTCACAGGATTGCTCGAAAGGTTTTCTTTGATAAAGGCCCGTATCTCACTATAGTCAAAAATACCCGCTGACGGCATCACAACACTGGCGCCGTTATAAGGACCGGACGTCACGACACTTTTGTCGCCATCAAACAGGCTAATACTTTTAATGCTGTCCGTTTTGATTTCGGCACCTAGCTTCATAAGCGTCTGAATCTCCCTCGTCTGGATATTCGTCCGTAGGTTCTGGCCAAGGGCATCAATCAGGCCAGTCACCTTTGACAGGTTCGTCAGCGTCCCCGTCGTCGTGGCCTTTTCTTTAAGTGCCACAATAATTTTTTGCTGGTTTTTTTCGCGATCAAAATTTGAGTTACCAAGGCCATAGGTTGGCGCAACATCACCGCGCGCCATCGCCAAAAAGAGCGCGTGCAACCCGTCCAAATGATGAACGCCGTTCGTATATTTAACCAGGTTACACTTATAGTTGCATCGCCAGTCAAAGTTTGTATCATAGACGCCAGGATCACCATTACTGCCTTGAATATTAATATCAACCCCGCCAACTGCATCGACAGCATCTTTAATGACCGTATTGTTAACGTGAATACCGTACTGAATATCAACGCCAAAGATACCGCCAACGAATGCCTGCGTCTTGGTCAAGCGCTGTTGTTCGGCATCGCTACTGTTGTAGTTATCATTAACGCAATTGAAATATTCGTTAATCTTACCAGCATAGCCGCTATTGCAAGCCATGCCATATTTGACATAAAGGTCACGCGGAACGCTAAACATGTAGGCATTTTTTTTGTTTTGATCGATACTCAGCACCATCATCGAGTCGGTCAGAAACGCCCCACCGTGCCCAGGGTCATCCTCTGACGTACCTAGGATAAGGAAGTTACTACGGCCATTGCTATCTTGTTTGAGGGTCTGACTTTGCAAAATATCAAAGAGACTACCTTTAAAGATATTGCCCCCGGCTAAGAATGTCTTGTAGGCCAGCCAGCCCGCTGTGACTACGCCAATAATAAGGAGGGTTATAAAGAACGACTTAACAATTCGGCGCAACTTACTACGCGGTTGAGACTGTTTGGCTAACCGACGACGTTGGCGACGACTCGTGGGTTTAACCGGTGAACCAGACGAATCAATTTCACGGAGTGACTCATCGATATCTGATCGGCCTATCGCTTGGTTCGCACGCACCTCACCAACACTTTGACCAACGCGATTACCCGTATGAAGCGACCTGTCAATAGACTCAGCTTTAACTGCTGGACGTTTAGTGCGATGGAGATCACCCAGTTGGCTGCCATTTCGCCTGGGCACAAATCCATCAATTGATGGTCGATTGCTTTTCATGAATACTCATACCACTATACCTAATTTAACTGAGATTTTGAAGACTAAAAATCATAACTAGCTGCTATTCGTCTCTCTTTAAATCGTGTATAGTAATATTACATGGAAGCAACTTTTCTCCAACGACACCCCTTTTTAAAAGACGTGCTTAGTATTAGTGCGTTTATTGTCGCTGTCTTAATCGGTACTTTACTCATCAATACTTTCGTTTTTCGTAGTTTTAGCGTCATAGGCCCAAGTATGGAAACAACTCTTTACACAAATGACCGCCTCGTCGTCAGCCGGCTACCCGTGACATGGGCACAACTACAAAACAAAACGTATATTCCAGACCGTGGCCAAGTTATTGTCTTCAAGAACCCCAATTATAGTACTGGGCTAGGCGATGAATATATTGTGAAGCGAGTTATAGCCTTTGCAGGCGAGCGCGTCGTATTAAAGAATGGACAGTATACGGTCTATAACAGTCAGTTCCCGGAAGGCTTCAACCCAGACGACGCTAACCACGGAGAACCAGGTAGCCCCACTTCTGGTGAAACCGATACAATCGTTCCTCAGGACGAGCTATTCGTGTCCGGTGATCACCGACAAGGCAGTTTCTCACTTGATTCGCGCAACGGCCTCGGTACCATTCCTTACTACGACGTTGTCGGTCCTGTTGGCTTGCGAATTTTCCCATTCGATAAGATACGAACATTCTAGAGATTGAAAATTTATTCAAAAAATAGAGTGAACTTAAAAGAAATAGTTATTATTTTTCCAAAAGTTTCTGAATCCTTCTAAATTCTTCACCGCTCGTAAACTTAATCACGATCTGTCCTGCGCCTTTTGTATTGGTTCGCACACTCACATTGGTTGCAAAACGTTTGGCAATTCTTTTGGTATCATCCTCGTATGGGGACTGAAGCGGGGTTTGTTTTGGTCGCGAGGCATCAGTGTCATGCGACTGTTTAAGCTGGACAATATACTGTTCGGTCCGACGTGCACTCCACTCCTGCTGAATAATTTGCGGTAATAACTTATTAATAAGCGCTTCGTCTAGGCCGATTAAGGGTCGGACTTGTCCTTCGCTCACTTTTCTCTCAGCCAGAGCGGTACGTACTGACAAGGGTAATTTTAATAAGCGTAGAGTATTACTGACCGTACTGATTGATTTTTTACCAACCCGTTGCCCTATTTGCTCAAGCGTTAAATTAAATTGATCGCGAAGCTTGAGATATGCCGTGGCAGTTTCAAGAATATTCAAGTCTCGTCGCTGCAGATTTTCAATCAAAGACAATTCTAATTTGTGCTGGCCACTCAACGTCCGGACCAACGCTGGAATCTTATCAAGACCGACGAGTTTTGCTGCTCGATAACGACGTTCTCCGGCGACAATCTGATAACCACCCCTATAAGGAGTCACCACAATAGGTTGCAAAATACCGTGCTCGGTAATAGATAGCGCTAAATCCTCAAGGGCTGCCTCTTCAAATTGACGGCGCGGTTGATCAGGATCAGCCACAATCTCGGTCAGCTTAATATGGCGCATTTCGCTCACCTTCTGGTCTTGAGCAGCAGTTGGATCAAATGATTCGTCGAGTAACTCTATCGGGATAAGCGATTCAAAGCCTCGTCCGAGCCCTTTTTTGTTAGATATCGACACGTGCTAGTACCTCCTTAGCGAGTGCTTTGTACGCTCTGGCCCCTTTTGAAAATCTATCATATACGCCGACGGGCAGACCATGACTTGGCGCTTCAGCCAGGCGAATATTTCTCGGAATGGTCGATTTAAACACTTTTCCCGGAAAATGCTTTTTGATTTCTTCGTGGACTTGACCGCTCAACGTGGTACGGGAATCTATCATTGTCGGCAGGACACCTAGCAATTCTAAGGTTGGGTTCATGGCCTTGCGGACCAGTTTCATCGTTTCAAGCAGCTGTCCAAGGCCCTCAAGAGCATAAAATTCAGCCTGAACCGGTAACAACACGTAAGAGGCCGCAATCAAACCATTCACCGTCAGCAGGCTCAAGCTTGGTGGGCTGTCGATAATAATAATGTCATAACCCTGTTGGCTCGCTTCGATAGCCGCTTTTAGACGAGAAAATCTCTTGTCGGCCTGCGCCAGTTGGACTTCGGTATTGGCTAGTAGCGGCGTGGTTGGCGCTAAGAACAGATTTTTGTGCTCGGTGGGGATGACAATCTGGTCGAGTGTCATCTCTTCCATGACGACGTCAGCCATCGTGCCTTGCAATAGCTGCTTATCGATGCCGAGGCCGCTCGTCGCGTTGCCCTGAGGGTCAAAATCAACAAGCAGCGTTTTTTTACCCGATTTTGCAATATAATACGCCAAATTAACCGCGGTGGTCGTCTTACCGACTCCGCCCTTTTGATTGGTTACTGAGATTACCGTCGCCACGTGTCTGTTTCCCTCTCTCTTTTGCCCCATTATACCATGAGCATAAATAAAAACCCCCGCTGACTTGCGGGGATTTTTATCATTTACTGGTTAATTGAAGTAATTTCAATCTTTGAGTATTTTTGGCGATGTCCGTTCTCTTTGTGAACACGCTTTTTTGATTTGTAGCGGATCACACGGATTTTTTCACCCTTTACAAGGTCGTCGATAACCGTTGCGGTTACCGTAGCACCTTTGACAGTTGGCATACCAATGTGCGTTGTATCGCCATCAATAACCAACAGTGCATCAAGCGTGAGCTCTTTTGTGCCTTCCTGGAGGAGGTCCACCAGTAGGGTCTCTTTTTCGGCGACAATAAATTGTTTGCCACCGATCTTAACGACTGCTTTTGTCATATTGTTCCTTTAACGTTTAACTAATCAGTTGCTGATTGTAACAGATACAGGGGTTGAGTGCAAGACTAGGCGTCGTGGTTGTTTTGTAAAGCGTCAATCCGACTATGATCCAGCCCGTAATAATGCGCAATCTCATGCCAAAGTGTTCGTTTAATTTGTTTAAACAGCTGGGCTTCGGTCTGGACAACCGCCAAAATAGGATTCTTGAATAAAGTAATCTTATCGGGCAACACAAAAGTATAGCCTGCCCCACGTTTTGTCAGCGGGATACCCTCGTACAAACCAAGTAGCAGACTGTGCTCACCCAGATGAGATTTTACTCGCTGGTGTTCGTCTGGGTCGTCGGCGTAGACAATAGCGACGTTATTCAACCCCTTAATGTATTTTTGAGGCAACTCGTCCATCGCGCGAGTAATTAGTTCGTTAAATTCGGTGTCTGTCAAATTCATATACTAAGTATAGCGTCTATTCATCCGAAAACGTAAACCATTCGGGATCTTCGTGAATATCATCAACCACATGATTCCAAAATGCCTCAAGGTTCGCTTCGTCAATCTGTTCATCCAGGTCAATATCTCGGCGTTGCTGATGCTCGGCAGGAATCTCATCTTTGTCAGACGATGGGTCAATTGGTTGAAACTGCAGATAAGTTAGTAGTGACATATTATGTGTGTTTTTAGTGTTACTACACGTATATTAGCACAAACACTATGTTTTGTCAATCACCCACCTTCCAAATTGCCCCTCACAGGGCTTTCTGTAGTTAAGCTTTTTTACTGAGCAGCTGAATAGCTGAAGCGACGCCCCAGCCAATCAGTGTGTACACAAGTGCAGCGACGAGCGTTTCTAGCTCGAGGCGTGATACGCCAGCTTGAAATTGACTGATCTGAAGTAACCCTCTGAAGCCAGCCACAAACGGATCGGTGATGACATAGATGAAATTGGCAAATTGATTCTCAAGATTAGCACCCAAGAGCGCTAACACAACTCGTACCAATAGAAACGCTACAACTATCCCCACCAAAAACCATACAATACGCACGCCTCGATTGACGTGCTCGTCACGACTTTCGTGATTCACCTCACGAGTGACGACGCGCTGACCACCACGGTCTTCCTGTTGTTCAGTTACTTGTTCTGTTGTATCAACCATGCGACTACCTCCGTATGCCATTAGATTGTTGTATTCTAAGTATACTACTAAATCCCTATCTTATATATCAGCAGTCTGTGGTCATGTTTTTTGCAATGAAAGGCTCAGCTCTGTACCCCCGACCATTACCGTCGCCTGGTAGCTATACGTACTAGACGAAATCATCATAGCGAGTGTCTCGGCACAAATAACGTCGGCATGCTCACTAATAACCGTTTGGAGTTCATCGTCGTGAGCCACGAGGCCAAGCGCAATACGATCATCGACATTCAGCCCAGCCTGCTTGCGGGCGTTTTGGACGTGACGAATAATCTCACGCGATAATCCCTCGCGCTTTAACTCTGGAGTAATCACTAAATCAAGCATCAACTCGTCACCTTGAAGGACTGTTTTAACATTTAGCTCTTCGGTCAAAATATCCTTAAAGTTCACGAACTCGCCAAGTGTCGGCACAGTGACGCTCGCCAAAGGCTGACGAATCTTGAGGTGTTCTTTGGCGCGAATACTAAGGGCTTGATTGACGTAGTCTCGAACCGTTTCCATATCTTGGACGACTAGTTCATTGATATGACCAGTCTTCGGCCAGTCAAGTAAGTGAACGCTTTCGCCGCCCGTTAATTTCTGGTACAGCTCTTCGGCCAGGAATGGTGTAAACGGTGCAAGTATTTGACTCAGTTGAACCAGCACGTAGTGTAGAGTTCGGTAGGCATTGTTTTTATCGGTATCATCACCCGACTTCCAGAAGCGGCGACGACTGCGTCGTACATACCAGTTGCTGGCATCTTCAATGAATGGCAAAATCGGCTTAACGGCGTTAGGGATATCGTAGGCATCCATATTCTTCTCGATAGTTTGAGTCAGCTGGTGGACACGACTGATAATCCATTGGTCGAGCGGGTTTTCAAGCTGTTCGGTTGGATCGGTCAAATCTCCCTTAAACTCCCAGCCATCGACTTCGGCGTACATAGTAAAGAAATCATACATATTCCACACCATAGTCAGTTTGCGTGCCACGTCCCCTACCTCTTTATCTTGCAAAGCAAAATCCTCGCCACTGAGGGCAGGAGATTGTAACATCAAAAAGCGGAGACTATCAGCTGAAAATTGGTCCATCAGGATATTCGGATTAGTGAAATTACCCAAGCTCTTGCTCATCTTGCGGCCGTCATTGCCTGAAATTGTACCGGTCACGATTACATTTTTGAAAGCGTTTTTGCCAAATAGACCGACACTGATAGCGTGGACATAGTAGAACCAGGCTCGGACCTGGCCTACATATTCAACGATGAAATCACCGGGGAAATTGGCTTCAAACTTTTCGATATTCTCAAATGGATAATGGAATTGGGCAAATGGCATACTTCCAGCCTCAAACCAGCTATCCATCACTTTATCGATGCGGGAATATGTCACGCCATCTATAACGAAGGTGACGTCATCAACCCAAGGGCGATGATAATCATCGAGGCGTTCACCCGAAAGTTGCTCGAGCTCGTCATAGCTACCGATAACCTTGCGTAGCGTAGTACCATCGCTTGCTTTACCCTCCCAAATCGGCATAGCGGTTGCCCAAAAACGATCGCGCGATATATTCCAATCCGGCGCAGTTTGAACTGTTTTTTCGAACCGTCCATGCTTGATATGTGGTGGGAACCAAGTGATATTTTCGGTGTTTTCCACAAGCATTTTCTCTCGCTGCCCGTCAATGTCCATAAACCAGCTCGGATGAGCCCGATACATAAGCTTCGTGCCGCAGCGATGACAGTGCGGATAGCTGTGACGCACATAGTCAATTGCTAAAACGACACCACGCTCATGCAACGTTTTTGCAATCGTCTTGTTGATATCCCAAACGTATTCACCTTCCCAGTCACCTTCCGTAAAATGACCCGTCTCATCGAGAGTGTGAACTATAGGAATTTTGTTTGCTTGCGCGAGAGCAAAGTCCTCTTCACCGTAGGCTGGTGCGAGGTGAACAATACCGGTGCCATCTTCGGTTGTGACGTAATCGGCTGCCCATACCTTGTGCGCGTTCTCGCCGCGATCATCAAATAATGGCTCGTACGACCGACCAACCAACTCACTACCCTTGATCAAAGTAGCACTTACCTCTTTTATAGCTACTTTGCTTTTATTTTGCAGTGTATCTAATAAACTGAACGCTGCAATCAGCGTTTCGCCATCTTCGGTCTTGAATTTTACATAATCTACGTCTTTATTGACGGCTACAGCGGTATTTGCAGGCAACGTCCAAGGCGTTGTCGTCCATGCAAGCAATGAGACATCTTCATCGACAAGCTTGAATTTGACGTAAACGCTAGGATCAGTCACATCCTGATAGGCGCCGCTATCCATCGTGACTTCGGCTTTACTGAGCGGCGTCGCATCTTGAGTACAATACATAAGCACCTTTTCACCTTCGTAAATCTTGCCTTTATCGTAAAGCTCTTTGAACGCCCACCAGACAGATTCCATGTAGTCCTTGTCCATCGTCTTATATGAACCTTTGAAATCAACCCAGCGACCAATCCGATCAATCGTATCTTCCCAGAGTGAACTTGTCTGCACCATGTTTTCGCGCGCAGCGATAATATATTTCTCGAGACCGTAATCGAGGACGTCCTGCTTTCCTTTCAAGCCAAGTTTTTTCTCGGTATAGATTTCGGCCGGCAAGCCGTGACAATCCCAACCCCACACACGCTCGACTCGTTTGCCTTTCATCGTCTGATAACGAGGCACAGCATCTTTGACGACACTGCTAAGCAACGTTCCGTGGTGTGGTACGCCAGTAATAAACGGCGGACCATCATAAAATACATAGGCATTCTCTTTGGGTCGTTGCTCGATTGATTTTTCAAACGTCTTATTTTGTTTCCACTGCGCCACAATATCTTTTTCGTATTCCAGAGCTCGTCGGCGGGTGTTGGCTTTAAACTTCATCTTGCTTCCTTTCTGAAAAAACAAAAATCCCTATTTAGTCACTGGAATCCGCGTGAGCGGACGGTACCATCCAGTTTCCAAAAAGAGATTCTTCTTAGCGCTTAGTTATTCGATCTAACGAGTCGATCATCGTTCGGTTCTACTCTCACTGCTGATTTCTTCCGAAAAACATTCGCGTTTGATAATCGCTCATCCTGCGTGACAGGAATGTTTCACTTATAATCTTACCGTGATTCTTCATCGTTAGCAACTGCTGAAGATAACTACTTAGTGTGCCCACTCAGACCTTAGGCGAAAAGTTCACTGCTGTATTTTAAAATAATTCCAGCTATAACGGCCACCACGATTATTCCAAGGGCTAATTTATCGTAATCTTTTCTAATAAATTCCTTAGCTCGTTTTGCCAACTTGACCGACAAATACAGATTGTCTTCGCGTATATTGTAGCGTGTCATTGAGAAAAATACGAAGGTTGTCGACAATGTAACAAGGAGACACCACGGGCACAACGCCTGAATGACAAACATACTCATATACAACAAGTAATACGCGAACAAAAAACCTAGTGTATAACAAAATTGAGCGATAACCATAAACTTTCGCGGAAACTTGACGCCAGCTAAGCCGGCAATAGCGACAGTAATAACTATTGGCTCAGCAATCAGCCCCAAAAAACTGTTTGGAAACCCAAATAAAGCTGCTGAGGGATGCTTGGCAACGGTCGCACAATTGATAATGACATTCACACTACAACTGAGCTGGGCATTGGGGTTCTTCGCCAAGTCCACCGCTTCAACCGATAGTACAAACGCGGCGACAAGACTTAGAAGCGCACCGATCAGCATGCTTGCAAAGATCCAACGATTGTCACGCACTCGTCTGTCCTGGTGTGTAAAGTACACCTTTAGTTTACTGAACATAATAACTAACTTCGCTTATTGTTGGCAATGGCAGACCGCGCCACATATTCTGCATAATGCTATCATCCGATAGAGCGACAACCGTAGGATATTGCACGATATCATAGGCACGGCAAAATTGCTCTCCGTCAGCAGTCTCTGGATCGACTGTCTCTAAGACGTGGGTTGTTTGCCGTTCAAAATCGCGTAAAAAATCGAGTACAGCACGAGCGTGGTCGCTTTCGTTCTTATAGACAATGACAACCTTCATAAAAGACTAGTTGTCCAATTTTTGATGACGACGGTGTTCGAGAATCTTCACAAAGTCATCGAGGGTTTTAAATTCATGGTAGACACTGGCAAAACGAACATAGGCAACTTCATTGCGTACCGCAAGTTCGTCGAGGACTTTATCGCCGACTTGTTTGGACGAAATTTCGTTTTCACCGATTACATACAGTCCATCTTCTATGTCCGAAATCATTTCTTCAACTTCAACCTCAGAAGCAAAAAACTTTCCGACTGATCGTTTGATGGCAATTGCCAATTTTTCACGATCGAATAGCTCGCGGGTACCGTCTTTTTTGATAATCGCAAGATTAGGCTTCTCGATACGCTCATAGGTCGTAAAACGGGTACCATCTGGAGACTCTCGGCGTCGACGAATCGTCACCCCGTCCCCTACCTCGCGAGACTCGATGACCCTGCTATCACCGATGTTATATTGCGACATCCTAGTCTATGCTTCCTTGTCGTTTGATGTCTTGTTTTTCTTGCGGCGACGAAGGAAGGCGGGAGTATCAGATTCTTCCTCGTTTTCATTTGGCTGATTCCATATGTCATGAGTTGTCTCTTCCGAAAATGCCGCAGCAGCGTCTCTGTGATCAAGATTAAGGTCAATCGCATCAACCGCATCATCTGACAATCGAGTACTTTCGGGCACGACCGCTTCAGTTACATCCGTTTTCTGGTGGAAGTATGCCGAGTCAAAGCCGGTGGCGATTACCGTAATAATTAGCTCGTCTTCAAGATCAGGTTTTAAAGTTGCACCGAAGATGATATTTGCATCGGGCGAGACGGCGCTGGTGATAATCTCTGCGGCTTCTTGAATTTCACTCATACTCATGTCGTAACCGCCGGTGACGTTGAATAAGACACCCTTTGCCCCATCAATCGAAACTTCGATAAGTGGCGACTCAATGGCCTGCTGAGCAGCCTGAGCGGCACGATTGTCACCACTTGCGCGACCAATACCCATCAGGGCCGAGCCAGCATTGCTCATAATCGCCTTTACATCTGCAAAGTCGAGGTTAATCAGACCATGTTCAGTTATAAGCTCAGAAATACCTTGAACACCCTGGCGAAGGACATCATCGGCAATTTTAAAGGTTTCAAGCAGAGGTGTACGACGGTCGATTGTTTGTAGTAAGCGGTCGTTAGGAATAGTAATCAGCGTATCAACTTGTCGACCAAGCTGAGTAATTGCCCATTCAGCATTTTGACGACGCTTTTCGCCTTCAAAACTAAATGGCTTGGTGGCAACTCCCACGACTAAAATTCCAAGTTCACGAGCAATCTCGGCAACTATATGACCTGCGCCACTACCAGTACCACCACCAGCACCAAGGGTTACAAACACCATATCCGCTCCTGTGAGTACTTCGCGGATTTCATCACGTGACTCGTTGGCAGCAGCCTCACCTGTGGCAGGGTCGGCTCCGGCGCCGAGGCCACCAGTTGTAGTATGGCCAAGATGAAGATTTACATCAGCTCTACTATTGTGAAGTGCTTGGGCATCGGTATTCATGGCAATAAATTGCACACCGTTTAGGCCAGCGTCTTTCATGCGATTAACGGCTGAGCCGCCCGCACCCCCGACACCGACTACTTTAATGCTGGCAAACGTTTGTATGTCGCTTGGTTTTACTTCAGGCATGTATCTGTTATCTCCATAGTATTCGTATTCTTTAATTAGTATAACACTTGCACGGCAAAAGGCTACGCTCTGAAGCGTGACAAGAACTTCAACACAGCACCGCCAACCCCTATCAGCGGACTACTCACCTTTTTTTTACTTCCGTACTGAGCGCTATTGCTCTCGGAATCAAGCAGCATCAGCCCGACTGCAGTCGCAAACTGTGGTTTTTCGATATTATCAGCCACACCGCCATAACCTGAAGTTTTGCCTATACGAGCGGCTAATCCTAAAGATTCTTTGGCATAGTCAACAATCCCCTTCAGTTGAGCAGTTCCTCCGGTCAAGACAATACCACCGGGGAGCTTACCAGCCCGCCGTGCTTTTCGTAGTTCATTTTGGATAGCTTCAAATATCTCTTCCAATCGTGCTTCGACTATTTCATCAATATCGCTTGTCTGAAAACTGTATATATCGCCGTCATATTTCAAGCTTACGCCCGAGGTTGCGCCGCGCAGTTGCGCAGAAGCGTGCTCAATTTTTAGTTTTTCGGCAATCTCTGGATCGGTTTTGAGACCAATAGCCAGGTCGTTAGTGATATTAATACCACCCAGAGGAAGAACCGCCGCGTACTGCAAATCCCCTTCTTCGTAAATCGCAATGTTTGTCGTTGCCCCACCAATATCAATTAGCGCCACACCGTTTTCAAGCTGTTGTTCACTCAAAACTGCCCGTGCAGCCGCTACACCCGCAACAATAATCGAATGAGGCAATACTTTAGCAGATTCAGCCGCCTTTTGCAGGTTAGTCAGGTGTGGTGCAAGCGCGGAAACAACGTGCGCATCAATCTCGAGGCGCGTACCCGTCATGCCAAGTGGGTCCTTGATATTGTCTTGTCCGTCAAGCTTATAAGCATGTGGTACAACGTCCAATATTTCGCGGTTAGCCGGTACCTTACCAAGCGTGGCGACCTCTTCAATCCGAGACAAGTCCTCGTGATTAATCTCGTGATCAGATGCACCGACCGCTATCATGCCATCGGCGTGAGTACTTAAAATATGAGTTCCGTTAATACTGATAGTGGCTTCATTCACCTGGTAGCCGCTCATGCGTTCGGCTTCACCGAGTGCATCATCAATCGCCTGCGCAGGACCACTGAGGTTTACGACGGTACCTTTGCGCATACCGCTGTTTGGGGCGCTACCGACACCGACAATTGTCGGCGAACCAGTAGTTCCGTCAATATGTGCCACGACGCAGCGTACCGTTGTTGTACCGATGTCAATACCGACAGCGTATCGAGAGTTTTCTTGCATGGTTATTAGTATATAGCTAATGCCAGAAGTTGCAAAGTATCTATCTCAAAGCTGTGTGAGAATCTCGACGCCGTCTTCGGTCACCANNATAATTCCTAGTTTACCTTCGCGAAGAACCTTTTCAACCGCGGCACCAATATCACCCGTGTAGGTTGAGCCCTTAATTGCATCAATTCCCGCATACAAACTCCTCTCGGTAAGACTAAGGAGATGCTTTTTAGCACCAGTTGGATTTTCACCAACAATCATGCTAAACGCACCGTCGGTCTTCATACCTTTATAAGTAATCACCAGGTCAAAACTGGCGATATCACCTCGTTCAAATCGATAGTCAGTAGGAATACCATGGACAATCTCATCGTTCGTCGAAATACAAATCACATTCGGAAAATTCACTTCCGAAGTTTTATACGTCGCTATCGCTCCCAGAGCTTTAATCTCTTGGGCTACCCAAGCATCAACCTCAATCTCGCTCATACCGACGACAATTTGTTTTTTTAAACCATCATAAATGGTAGCTAGTAACTTACCGCCCTGGCGCATAGCCTCGATTTCAGCGACGGTTTTTAAGGGTTGACTCATGCTTTTCCTTTAATTACGAGGGTGTAGTTTGGCTGCAAGATGTTCATTTTGTTGGTTCGAGAGATAGTTGTGACTACTTTGAGAAACAAAAAATATGACAGATTGTAGTCAAAACACGTCCGCAGTAGTGAGGACAAAGTGTGAGTTAATCCTAAACGAGCTTGCATGCAACCAATTCTTCGGTAATACGATCATGAACCTGGCCGACGGTGCCCACGCCATCAATGTGAGCGATATTAATATTTTGTTCCGTAAAGTAGCTTAGAATCGGATACACTTCTTGACGATAGGCTTTCAAACGTTCGTCAATTGCCTCCGGAGTATCATCGACGCGGCCTCGCACCTCAAGCCGCTGTAATAGTTCACTCCGAGGCACCTCCAAAACAACAGCCAATCCAATGGGCCGACCGTGAGTTGGCTGGCTTTCGATAAGCCACTCTGCTTGAACCAGCGTTCGAGGAAAACCATCAAGAATAATCTGAGTCATGCCAACCGCTCGTTTTAAAGCAGCGTCCATAATATCATTCACTCTTCGAGGAGCAATCAACTTGCCCGCCTGCATCTCACTAAGCAGCTCAATGTCGTGAGTATCACGTAACAGTTGTCCTGCGCTCATCCAGCGCCAGCTCTGACGGGCGGCTAGTATTTGCCCCTGAACACTTTTACCTGCTCCAGCGGGACCAAAGAATATAATCATAATATGGACTCCTTTTTGTTTTTATTGTAGCGCGTTTTTAACAAGTCGGGCGACTGTCGCACCGTCGGCGGTGTTACCAAGTTCTTTTTTAACTGTACCAATAACCTGGCCCATAGCGCTCGGACCACTGACACCAAGTTCACTGACAACACGCGTCACCACTAAAGCAATCTCGTCTTCAGACAACTGCGCCGGAAGATACGCTACCAAAACTTTTGCCTCAGCACGTTCATTGTCGGCCAACTCTGGGCGGTCGGCACCATCATAGATGCTGGCGCTCTCGTTACGTTTTTTGACTTCACGCGCAACTATCTGCTCAATCACCTCGTCGCTGAGACCTTCTTCACGCTTGTTTTGGGCAACTTCTTCATTGAGGATTGCCGCCTTAAGCCCGCGCAAAACTTCACCCGTAAAACGATTGCCGCCTAGTAAGGCGGCTTTTAAATCGTTATTAATTTGCTCTTTCAGAGCCACGTTTATCGTAGTCCTAGGCGTGCTTTGTTTAGCTTTTCAGCTTTACGTTCTTTGCGAATAATCGCTTTTGTGCGTCGCTCAGTCTTGCTAAGGGGTTTAGCGAATCGCATTGAAGCCTTCGCCTCGGCGAGTACGCCACTCTGCAAAACTTTACGGTTAAAACGACGAATAATATTCTCGTTTGCTTCTCGTTCATCTTTACGTGTTACTTGTACCATATGAAGTGTATTGTAACAGAGAATGAACGTCGGTGCAACAGCTATGCGCCATCAACGTGTAACAATCGCCCTTCAACGCTGCGCCGTCCTTGCCATTCGTTCAATGTTGGTTGAAATAGTACAGTTACCGTCTCGCCCGGTTCAGCGAAAAAATAATCAGGAGCGCTAAAGGCGAGAACCTGCATTCTCTTTCCTAGCCTATCTTTCACCTCTAATTTTACGTGTTGATTATCTGCCCCCATGCGGCGCTGGTCGATCACGGTGATATTCTCTATTTTTAGGATTGGCTCGGGATTGCCACTGCCAAACGGCTCAAGACCAGAAAGTTGAACGATAAGACTCTCGGTTACTTCTGTAAAATCTTCAATGACAACATCTGCCTTCGGAAGCAACAATGCTGCTTGATCACTCAATTGCTGCGACCTATAGAATTCATTAACCCGTACCCTAAATGCTGCAATATTTTCGGTCGGTAACGTCACGCCAGCTGCCAAAGTATGTCCACCGCCTTTGGTAATAATGTCATCAGCTGCTCGAATGGCGTCGACGGCGCTAAAGCCACCGTAACTACGGGCCGAACCTTTTGATGACTCACCCATCTCCTGAAGTACATAGGTTGGTTTTTTGTACTTTTCTAATAATTTCGCCGCCACAATGCCAACAATGCCATGGTTCCAGTCCGCGCCACTCACTACCAGAACTGGATCACTCTCATATTGGTCAGCTTGTAGAATAGCTGCTTTAAGAATCATTGCCTGATCTGCACGCCGGGCAATATTCATAGCGTCGAGTTGTTGGGCTTTTTCAAGCGCACTTTCATTATCCTCAGCTAGTAACATATCCAGGGAATGTCGTGCGGTCTCTAACCGTCCAGCTGCGTTCATCCGTGGTCCTAGCCCAAAGCCAAGCGAGCGACTATTGAGAGTTGCTGATTCAATCTTTGCGACCGCCATCAAAGCTTTTAGCCCGGGCCGGCGGGTTTTTTGCAAAACCTGTAATCCCCAGTAGACATTCGTCCGATTCTCGTCGACTAACGTCACAATGTCACAGACTGTACCTAGCGCCACCAAATCAAGCAGCCACTTCTCATGGCCGACAGGTAAACCCTCCAAGCGAGTCTGTAAGGCCTGGACTAACTTAAACGCAACGCCAACGCCCGCCAGATCAATAAAGGGGTACACGTGGTCTTTCCGTTTTGGATTCACCACCGCTACTGCGAGCGGCTGCACGTCACTCACGTTATGGTGATCGGTCACAATAACGTCGACCCCTAAAACGTTCGATCGCTCAATCTCTTTGTGACTCAAGCTTCCACAATCAACGGTGACGATGAGCTGCGCGCCACCGGCCACAATCTGCTCCACCGCGTCGACCGTCAGCCCATAACCTTCAACGAACCGGTTAGGAATAAAAGCGTTGACATGTTTAAACCCAAACGACGCGAACGCATCAATCAGGACAGTCGTCGCTGTTAATCCGTCGATGTCATAATCGCCATAAATCGTAATATGCTCTTGTTTTTGACGAGCCTGGACTAATCGTTCAACCGCTTTTGCCATGTCAGGCAGTAAAAATGGATC
This sequence comes from Candidatus Saccharibacteria bacterium UBA5170, assembly GCA_002413425.1. Lineage (GTDB taxonomy): Bacteria > Patescibacteriota > Saccharimonadia > Saccharimonadales > Saccharimonadaceae > UBA1547. Next base: position 228,634 of record DHWY01000002.1, read on the forward strand.
ATGTTTTTTTGTATAGTCCGGAGACAGAAAATCATCTATCGCATCAGGTGCCAAACCGCGGGCGGCAAGAATCTGATCAAACAATGACATATTAGATATCTGACGGCGAACGCTTCGGACGGCCAGCGTGCTGTTGTGACTTTATAACAATACTTTGAAGCTCTTTAAAAATAGCGAACTGTTTGTTGGTAGCATAGATTTTAGTGTTGCCTTGCTTTTCACTTGTCAAAAAACCAACCTTCTCGAGGCGCTTCAATTCTCGTTGAATATTACCTGGATCTTCTTTGATGAGTTTAGCGAGGCCGCGAACATGGGTACGAAAATCAGGATATTTGGCGTATACCACCACAATTTTTCGCCGCACCCGGGATGTAATAAAAACGTCTAACATGTATTCCTTTATTTAACTCACTGCCTCACACTGTTGCTTTTTATTCTACAGTTTTGTACCGATTGGGTCAACGCCAATTCAAAACAATTTGATTTATTTTGGTAATCGTCTCCTCGTGGGACGGTATAATATTTTGATTATAATAATGATCGGTTCCCATAAAATTGTCTTTTACATCCAAGATATGGAGCTCGTCGGCCAGGACATGCATCCGATCAACCGCCTGCACGCTGGCCGTAGGCGTCGCGACAACCAAGCGCTTGATACGGATTGGCTTCATAAAATCTACCGCCACATCAAGTGAAGCGCCATTATCAAGCCCATCCGATACCAAAATAACTACGTGGTCACGTAATAAATCATTGTCGATAATCCCACCGTCACCAAGGAGGCGATTCATTCTTTGGAAGGCTTCGCGCTTTTGTTCGTCGAGATAGCCATGAAATTCACCAGCATATTCTTCAATCTCGCCCGTCGAGAACATACCATTGTAAGTAAAACCTCCGTTTTGTGAAACTGCGCCAAAACTTAAACTTTCACCTGGCACCTGAATATCTTCCGTCAGCAACATCATAAGGACGCAGTGCAGGGCAGCTGCAATTTGTTCGCCAACTAAAACAGCTCCGTCGCTGAGCGCAACGACAGCACAGTTTTCATAGCGGTACTGTTCGACCAGCTGGGCAGACAGCAGTTGACCCGCCTGTTCACGACTCTCAAAATACATACGCTTATTTTAGCAGTATACTGGTAGTTATGCACTACTACGAAGTAGCTCCAAATCAAATTGTTCGTCCAGGCAGTAGCGTTTTTACCTATGCCTCAGAACAGCTACTGAGCGTCGGGCATATCGTCGTAATCGAAGTGGGTAAAAAACAAATGGTGGGTGTCGTTATGCGTACCACCAAGCAGCCGAGTTATCCAACTAAGCCAATTGTTTCGGTTGTTGAGAGAACTCCTCTTCCCAGTCAACTCCTCAACCTCGCCACATGGCTGTCCGAGTACTACGTCACACCTCTAGCGAGCGTCTTGCAGACTTTACTCCCCCGTGGTCTCCAGAAAACACGCCGATCTAAGCCCAAGACAACCGAACACACCTCACGCATCCGAACAAATATTGTGTTCAATACTCAACAGAAAAAAGTAATCGACAGCGTTGAAACCTCCTCTCCTGGGACCTTTTTACTCCAAGGTATTACTGGATCAGGCAAAACAGAAGTCTACATTGAGATCGCTAAACGCGCAATCAATAGTGGCAAGTCTGTCATTATCCTCGTGCCAGAAATCGCCTTAACGTCTCAAATTCTAGCTGAATTCTCGCATCATTTCGAAAACATATTGATTGTCCATTCGACAATAACCGAAGCCGAGCGACATATCACCTGGAAAGAGGCTCTGGACAGTGGGATTCCTCGGGTAGTGATTGGTGCTCGCTCTGCCTTGTTCACACCACTGAAAAAAATTGGGGCAATTATCGTCGACGAAGCGCATGAGCCAAGCTATAAACAAGAGCAGTCTCCCCGTTATTCGGCTCTTCGGGCAGCCACGATACTCGGTCGTCTCCACGGGGCAGTTGTTATTCTGGGTAGTGCAACGCCAAACATATCAGATCGATATCTGGCAGAACAATCGCATCGTCCCATCTTGACGCTGACTAAGTCGGCCCGCGAGCATACCTTACCCTCAACCGTGTCGTTAGTGGACATGACGAAACGAGCCAACGTCAACGGTCATCGTTTTCTTTCAAAACAGCTGCTCGCACAACTTGAAGTATCTCTATCGGAAGGTAAACAAGCACTCATCTTTCATAACCGCCGCGGCAGTGCCAGCACGACATTGTGTGAGAATTGCGGCTGGACGGCACAATGTCCACGTTGTTATATCCCCCTCACCCTTCACTCTGATCGCCACCACGTACGCTGTCACATTTGTAGCTACCAACAAACTGTCCCGACTTCTTGCCCTGACTGTGGCCACGTTGATATTATNNAATGCTCGCTACGGCGAGCTCTATAGTGGCGCGATTGATATTGCCGTCGGCACACAAGTTATCGCCAAGGGCCTTGACCTGCCAGAGCTGCGGATGGTTGGCGTCATTCAAGCCGATAGTGGCCTAGCCCTACCAGATTTTAGCGCCAGCGAACGGACCTTCCAATTATTGGCTCAAGTCGTCGGACGAGTGGGGCGTAATGAACACGCCACGCAAGTTATTGTTCAAAGCTACCGACCAACACATCCGAGCGTTACCTACGGCCTGGCTCAAGATTATGAATCATTCTACGAATATGCATTGGGTGAGCGAAAAAAAGGTCTCTTCCCTCCTTTTACGCACCTCCTACAACTGACCTGCATCTATAANNGCATTTTATGAACGACAACGCGACACCTATCGTTGGCAACTTACCCTCAAAAGCCCTAAGCGAGAATACCTGATCGAAGCCCTTGCCTTTGTTCCAACCACTCATTGGCAATCAGAGCTTGATCCTACTAGCCTGCTTTAGCTACCCCTGGTATACTACAGAGGAATGAAAAAAGAAGATATTATCACACTGCCCTGTCCGCACCTGCGGCACAAGTCAGCTAAGGTTCACGTGGTGACCGACGAAACCAGAGGCCTGATTCACGATATGGTGTCGGCGGCACTGGATTGGGAAGACAGCCGGCCACACGAAATCAGCGCCGCCCTGGCTGCGGTTCAGATTGATCGACTTGATCGAGTAGTCATCGTCCGGAGTGATTTTGATGACAAGGAAGTACGCGACTTCACCACCCTGATTAACCCAGAAATCATTAAATACGAAGGTGAAATTACTGAAGATTACGAGGGCTGCCTGAGCGTCAGTAATATATACGGAAAAGTCCCGCGATTCGCAAAAATCCGCATTAAAGCACTCGACGAAGACGGCAACGAAGTCCGTTTTAAGGCCGAGGGTTTCTTGGCCCGAGTTATCCAGCACGAGGTTGATCACACAAACGGTATTGTCTTTATCGACCATATTCGTGACGTCATAGATGCATTTTACACTCTCGATGAGAAAGGCGAACTCCAACCACTTGATTATGACCAACATATCAAAACCAATCATATTCTTTGGGACTGAAGATTTTAGTCTGACTGCCCTACGCGGCCTGGTTAAAGCTGGGTACACTATTGCTGGGGTGGTCACAAAACCCGACAGCAAGCGCGGCCGTAATCAAAAACTCACCCCGCCAGCCATCAAGCTATTCGCGCTAGAACATACTATTCCCGTCTGGCAGCCTACTCAACTCTCCGCGATTACGTCTGACATCAAGTCCCTCGGCGACGTCGCGGGTGTACTGGTCAGCTATGGAAAAATTATTCCACAGAGCGTTATTGACCTCTTTTCTCCAGGGATTATCAACGTTCATCCGTCGCTGCTACCTTTATATCGTGGTCCGTCGCCAATTGAATCCGCCATTGAAAACGGCGATCAACAAACCGGCATCTCGATCATGCAATTATCAGCCGGTATGGACGCTGGGCCCGTCTTCGCACAGACGATTCACCCCCTCTCCGGAACGGAAACGCGGACCGACTTGTACCGCACCCTCGCTGCCGCCGGCACGACTACGCTTTTGGCTGTTCTGCCGGCTATTTTAGACGGATCGCTCCAACCGGCCCCGCAAGATGACACAGCCGCCACCTACTCCCATCTGCTCGATAAAAAAGACGGCTGGCTCCAGCCGCAGACGTTGACGGCGGCACAAGCCGAACGCCTGGTCCGCGCCCACCAGGGCTTTCCAAAAACTAAAATGAATGTACTCGGTCACGATATTATCATCACCAAAGCCCACCTCTCGACAGAATCAAAAACACCGCTCGACATTGTCTGCCAAGACGGTGTTTCTCTTTTGGTTGATGAGCTGATTGCTCCCAGTGGACGTCATATGAACGCTCAAGCGTTCCTAAACGGTTATACTACTGGTTGATCGTTATCAAGAATTTTATTGCGGCTGCCGATAATCTCTTTTTTTAATTCATCAAGTACACCGGCTACCACATCACGATAGTCAGGGCGATTCACCTCCAGCCATTTCGTGGCTGCATACTCAGCCCGGAGGCCGGCGTCATTAACATCAAGTCCCGTTGCCTCTTTAATACGGCTAAACGACTCGTCATTATAATAATCCGGTACATTCTTGCTAAGCCACTCAGTAATAACATCATCCTTACGATCAATAATCGACTCAAACTCTTCCAGTTGTTCGTCGCTCATACCATCGGACAGCTTGGTGCCGACACGCAGCTCAAGTTCGTCGTAAATGTGCTGGAGGAAAGCCTTTTTTTGCTCTTCCGGCAATTCATTTAAACCAATGTCTGCTAAAAATTTATCATCTAGTTGAAACATATCTATCTATCCCCTTTATCGGCTATTCTTTATCAATTTTAACACATTCTCAGGAAGCTGACCTGTGTGGCTAATGCCCCAACTATTTCCCCTAGGATAGGCCCAGCCAAGTTTCTGCAAGGCCGGTCCGACTTTTACTAGACGATTGGCCTGATCGGTTTCATTTGTAATACCCATTTCCTTTAATGTCTGGTACCAACCTTCGCCACGGGTTACGGTATGTGCCGAATGGCTAAACTCAGATCCGGGCAATCCAGTCGCAAGAACATCGTGGACACCATGTCCTAATCCAGCGCTGGTTTTCGGCGAAACATGTGCGTCGCCACCTTCAAGCGAAGGCAGGCCGTACTTTACAGCTGCTGCGGCTGCGACGATCAAGGCGACCGCCCCAACGAGTTTAGCTGCACCAATTCGCCTCACGCGAGACTCAAATTGCTCATCAGTCTCTCCCTTTTCCAATCTCTGTTTCGGTTTTGGCATGAAATTTCCTGACATAAATAGAGTCGTCCGAAAAGTAGCGAAGGCTTTCATACTAAGTGCATTGTAGCGATCCCGCGCCTTTTCCCAGATTGATTGTTTTTCTTCATTGAGCTTCTCATTATCGGCATCGTCTGATTCGGGGATATTTTCGAGCTTTGCATCACTCAGATCATCCACTGGCATTTGTTCACCAGATAACGGTTCGAGACCAGAAACATCAAGTACGTCAATTGGCGGAGTTTGCTCACCAGGTACCGGACTGACTACGGCGCCTTCAAGAGTATCAATCTTAGCGCTCTTATTACGAGCCTCGTATTCCTCGGCTGATTCTCCATCACGAGCGGGTTCAGGATTACTTCGTATAACCTCTTCATCCTCGATTAAGCCAGCATCGGCGGACACCTTCTTAGTGGGGGTAGCTTCGTTTTCGTCTCGAGCGCTAAGTTTTAAGACTTGAGTGAGAAGAATATCTGCCTGTTCGTCTTTTTGTTTTGACGTCCAGCCCTCTTTTTCTGCAAGCTCAGTCAAGCGACTGCCCATAGCGTCCTGAACTTCTAGCGACAATGCTTTATCTCCAAGATTCTCGGCTTTCGCCATTTCAAAAACAAGTTGTTTTAACCCCAGTGACTTAAAATCTTTCTCTTCGTATGGCTTACTGTCGCTCTCCATCAAGTTATGGTAGTANNTTATCACGGAAACTTTCACCGTCTCTCATAATGCCATCCTCGGGACGCTGAGCTAAATATGATTCGTACGTCTGCTCGCTTACGTTAGGCGCAGTTACATCAAATTTTCCAAAAGCTTCCGCTTCATTTGCGGCTGTCTCAGCCTTTGCAAGCTGTGCTTTTAAACGCGCAACTTCGTCACGTTCGTCTAGTGGTGTGGGGGTAAATTCTCGTTCTGACATTTTAGGTATCCTTGTTTGTTTTTATGTGTAACTTGTTGTTATTTACATTAGCATAATATTCAATATAAGTCAACTCTATAAACATATAAACGAAAAAAGTCGACAGTAGGTCGACTTTTTTGATTACCTAGACCAAGGCGCTACCTAAGCGTGCGTTTGACGAGCGCTCGGCTGAAGAATTCGAGCTTGTCACCCTCTTCGAGCAGCAATTTCTTGCTAATCTTGAGGCTGATACCACACATTTCACCTTCGAAGACTTCTTTGGCTTCCTGTTGCTGACGTTGGACCTTGGTGACTTCAACTTCGGCCAGGACTTCTTTGCCGCGCTTGGCTCGCGCCAACAGGCCGGTCGTGACTTTACCGCTGGTCACTTCTCCGCCGGCGATAATCTCGTCTTTGAGCGTCCGGAAAATTCCCTTAATCGTCAGGGCGCCGATTTCCGTTTCGACCACTTCAGGTGCCAGCATGGCCTCCATCGAAGCGCGGGCGTCATCAAGTAGCTCATAGATAACCTTGTAGAGACGAACCTGTACCTTGTCACGAGCGGCCAGCTGTTTGACAGCGGGTGGCAGGCTGACGTTAAATCCATAGATAATCGTCTTTTTGTCAGAAGCCAAGCGAATATCGTTTTCGGAAATATTTCCCACGCCACTGCCAATTACGTGTAAGGCAATCTCACCCTTAGTATCGATCAGCCGCAAACTATCAATCACCGAGGTGAGAGATCCCTGAACATCAGCCTTGACCACAACGTTTAGGTTCTGCGATTCGTGCTGCTGATTCATCATCCGCAGAAGATCGGCGCCGGTCACGTTGGTACTAGCGGCATTCTTTTCATGTTCGATCCGTGCCACCGCCACCGCATTGCGGGCTTCTTTTTCGCTTTTCACAACTGTAAAGGTATCACCAAACTGCGGCAGTTCTTTTAGTCCGGTCACGGTGACTGGGGTTGAAGGACCGGCTTCTTCGAGTGTCTTGCCAGCGAAGTCAAGCAAGGTACGGACCTTGCCATAAGCTGTTCCTGCGACCAAGTAATGACCCGTCCGGAGCAGTCCCTGTTCGACGAGAAGTCCGACAACCGAACCACGACCAACTTCCATGTGTGACTCAATCACCAAGCCTTCAGCTGGCGTATCGATGTCGGCTTTCAGTTCTTCGAGGTCAGCCACCAGCAATACCATGTCAAGCAACGTCTCGAGGCCGAGGCCGGTCTTGGCACTGACTTCGACCATCACGGTATCGCCACCCCACTCTTCTGGGTTAAGGCCATGTTCGGTTGCCAGCTGTGCCTTGACGCGAGCAGCATCGGCCGATTCTTTATCCATTTTGTTAATAGCCACGACAATTTTCGCGTGAGCAGACTTGGCAAACCTAATCGCCTCAATCGTTTGAGGTTTGACGCCGTCATCGGCTGCCACCACAATCACCACCACGTCGGTCAGAGCGGCGCCGTGCTGCCTGAGGGCGGCAAAGGCTTCGTGTCCCGGGGTATCAAGCAATGTGATTGAGCGGTCCTTGTGGATCGTCTGGTAGGCACTAATGTGCTGGGTAATCCCGCCGGCTTCTTGGTCGGTGGCCTTAGTGTGAAGGATTGCATCGAGCAGACTCGTCTTGCCATGGTCAACGTGCCCCATAACAGCCACAATCGGTGGACGCGCCACGGCTTTGTCCGATAGCGTATGAACCTTGCGGTCACTCAACGTGGCGGCGACTTTTTTCTCGAGTTCGACGTCAAGTCCAAGCTCTTCGACGATAATGGTCGCCGTCTCGAAATCAATCCGTTGATTAATCGTCGCCACGATACCGTTCCGAAACAGTTCACCAATCAGGTTGGTAACGGGTAGATTAAGGGTTTCAGCAAGCTCACCAACGGTGATTGAGTCGGCAACAATGATAACTTTCTCGGCCATAATGAACGTCCCTTTCTACCCGCGCTCCGATGATATAATCGGCGCGGAAACTAGTTTATTTTTTTGCTTTGTTATTCAAACTAAGCGATATTTTGCGGCTATCTTTTTCGATATCGAGCACGACAAATTCCTTGCGCTCGTTGAGGGTAAAGACTTTTTCTGGGTCAGCGTCGTCACCACCACCGAGTTCACTGACGTGAACCAGCGCTTCAACGGCGGGGCTAATTTGGATAAAGGCGCCAAATGGGGTAATCCGCGTGACCGTACCTTCTACCTTGTCGCCTGGCTTGAATTGGTCAACCTCTGTCATCCATGGGTCTTGGGTGAGTTGTTTGATGCTCAGGCTGAGGCGGTCTTTATCGATCGCGATGATCTTGGCGTCAATCGTTTGACCGACTTTGACGTAATCGTTGGGATTGTTGACACGTTCCCAGCTGATTTCGCTAATGTGGACCAGGCCTTCAATACCTTCGACGTTGACGAAGATGCCGAAGTCAACGACACCCGTCACGACTCCCTTAACGCCGTCACCAACGGTCAGTTTTTCAAAGCGAGCTGATAGGCCGTCTTTGATGGCTTCTTTTTCGCTGAAGATAAGTTTGTTAGCTTTACGGTCACAGTCCAAAATACGAACTTTGAGGGTTTGACCGATCAGAACGTTCAAACGCTGCAAAATTTCATCTTTATCGCTACTGCCGACACGTGGGTAGTGCTCAGCCGATAATTGGGAGACAGGCAAGAATCCGCGAACACCATCATGCTCGACCAGTAGTCCGCCTCGGTTGGCGTCGTACGGAGATACTTCAATAATGTCACCATTTTCCATCTTGGCAGCAACTTCACGGCGAGGCACCAGGCCGATGCCCTGGGCACCGAGGTCAACCAGGACTTCGTGTTTACGAATTGATAGAATTGTTCCTACGATTGCTTCACCTTGTGTCAGTTGCTTGACGCTGTCATCCGCACCAGCGAGCAATTCATCCATTGTTATTGAGGCTTTTGCCATAAGTCTTATTCAGACTCCTTCCTTAAATTAATATTCCGGGGGCGCAATAAAAATAGCGACCTCCTAGATTGCTTACTATTGTACCCCAGACAGGGGCGCAAGTCAAAGGGAGCGATCGAGGATGCGCCGTGAAGCGATATACGCGACACTCGATGCAACCAACAACCCAATTGCGAGAAGGCGAAGGCCATCCAACTCAGCACCAGTCGCCGGAAGTGCTGCTTGTTCGCTTGAAGCTGCAGATGGCGACGGTTCTGTCGGAACTGGGGTAGATTTGTTAGAGGTAGCCTCACTACCACTCTTGGTGTTCTTGTCCGTTGTGGCTGTTTTTTTAGCATCTGCCTCTTTTGACAACTTATCAGCCTGAGCAATCGCCTGCTGTTGACGAACTTGCTCGCCTCTTTGCTTTACAAAGTAAGCAGTTCCAATAACCGCACCCGCGAGTACGATCGCTATAACAATAAACGTTACTATCGAGCCACCCTGATGTGTTCGTTTCAAAGAAATCATTGTACTCCTCAGGTTTATAATTTCTATTATTATACCTTCATTTTCAATATAATGCAACAACTTCGGTGTGCTACACTATAAATATGTTAGTTACAGTTGACACCGGTGGAACAAAAACACTAGTAGCCAGTTTTTCTGAAGACGGTGCTTTGGGCGACCAAATAAAGTTCCCCACTCCGCTAAAGTCAGCCGATTATGTCGCCCTCCTCCGCCAAACCCTGCTTGAAACGTACGGAGACCAACCAGTCGAAGCAATTGTCGTTGCCTTACCCGGCATCATAAAAGACGGCGTCGCCATCTGGTGTAACAACCTAAAGTGGAAGAATTTCGACGCTTCCGCCGCACTCCAAGGTGTGTTGGGAGATGCCCCAGTCCTGATTGAAAACGACGCCAATCTAGCCGGTCTCGCCGAAACGCGCGCCCTTCACACCATCCCCTCCCTGTCGCTGTATGTCACCATCAGTACCGGTATCGGCACTGGCATCGTGACGAATGGTCGAATTGATCCCAGCCTTCGTTATAGCGAAGGTGGACGTGCCCTAGTCGAGTTTGACGGTGTTGTCCGTGAATGGGAAAGTTTTGCCTCCGGTCGGGTGATCTACGACGTCTACGGTAAATATGCCCGTGATATCACCAGTAAGCGCACTTGGAACCAAATTGCCGACCGCATCAGTCGTGGATTTTTAGTACTCATCCCTATTTTACAGCCCAATGTTATCATTGTCGGCGGCAGTATTGGCACCTATTTTGAAAAATATGCCGACCAACTGAAAAATATACTCAAAGAAAAACTGCCGGCTCATATTCCTGTACCAAAAATCGTCCAGGCTCAACACCCAGAACAAGCCGTTATCTATGGATGCTATTACTATGCCCTCGACAGCCTTACTGATACCTCGTCTTAGGGCCAACTATCCACAGTTTGCCTTCGAACAAGCTGAGGATTTTTTATGGTCTCCTAGCGAGCATACCGTTTATTACACGGCTGATGACGCTACAGGCCATGGCTTTTTACTCCACGAACTGTCCCATGGCCTCCTCAATCACGCTGACTATAGCCACGATATCGAACTGATTACCATGGAACGAGACGCCTGGGATAAGGCGCTGGAACTGGCCGAAGAGTATAAAGTGACAATTGACGACGACCTTATCCAATCAACCCTTGACACCTACCGCGACTGGCTTCATGCGCGTAGCACCTGCCCCCAGTGCGAAGCCATTGGACTGCAGATAAAAAAACGTGTCTATGCCTGCCCGGCGTGTCGTCACACTTGGCGAGTCAACGAGGCTCGTATTTGCGCCTTACGGCGCTCCACGGTGTTATAACAACTAAAAACGCGCTTCAATTGAGGCGCGTTTTTAGTTGATTACTCAAGCTATTAACTTTCGATTGCTACGGTAGTCTTCTTGCGACGACTAATGCGGCCACCTTTAGCACCAGCAATACGAGCTAGCTCTGGGTTAGCAGCAAAACCACCAGTTCGGCCGTTACGACCGCCCTTGGCACCAATCTTTGCGTAAAAGTTTGGATCTTTTGCTAAATTCTTAGCTGCAGCCAATTGGCCGCCTGCTTTTGTTCCTGCCATTTGATTTCTCCCTTATCACAAGGTCTCCACCTTGTGTATTAACTCACATCTGATATGTGTATGAAAGTATCTTAGCATAGCATAGGCTTTTTGTCAATATCGACATAAGCATTTTTTTATTGTATTTGTACAGTTGTAATTATTCACCCTGTGCGATATCATTAGTAGGCACCTGTTTGAATCCCAAATTTAGATTCAAAGCAAAAAACGACCACATCTGCGAGATTGGTCGTTTTTATATACTATTTATTAAATAGATCAGAAAAGATCTTTTGTATACTCGACTCGGCGTTCAATGAACGTCTCGTCTGAGGTGACAATGTCAATTTCGATATCAAAACTTGTAAATATTTTTGGTTGGACTAAGGCTTCTTGCCGAGTCATCCATCTATTGCGGCCACCTTCGAACACTTCAAGAAGCTTTCCTTTCGTGTTCGTACAGTGAACGACAAAAAATATCTTATCTTCTAACTGTTCGCCCGTCTCTTGCTGATATACCAACTCATGATAGACTCCCGCCACGCGATGATTAGCGAGTAGGCCTGTTTCTTCGAGTAACTCACGTTCGGCAGTCTGCGTAATTGTCTCTCCCTAGCGTACTTTACCAGTAGCAAACCCCCAAAAACCAAAATATGGCTGTTTGAGGCGCTCTTGAAACAAATATTCCTTAGTGCCGTCTTTTTTTAACCGTTCGACAGCTAAAATAACGGCTGTTTTCGGCTGTCGTTCGACAGTGTTACTGTCGGTATCTAATTTATTGGCATATTCTTTGCCTCTTGGGCTCAGTGAATAGGTGCCCCGCGATACTTTTTCAACCAATTTTAGCTCAACGAGCTTCTGTAAATGAAAATTAAAATGATCGCTGCTCATTCCCGTAATCTTTTGTAATTTAGCAAAACTCACACTAGGGTGAAATAACAATTCTCTTAATATAACCATCTGTGCATCGTGAACTTTTACTTCTAGACTCATAATTCTCCTTGGATTATACCCTATACCTCTATGTCAACCTAAGAGTACAATAGAAACAGACGGCAAAAAAGTAAAGTCGACTTTAGTAAATATCAAAACCAAAGAAAAAGACCATCCTATTCGGATGGTCTTTTTATAATTCGGCACCGTGCTAGTTTCCCGCAATGCAGTATAATCGCCGCTGCTGAGCTTGACTGCTGTGTTCGGAATGAGAACAGGTATTTCCCCAGCGCCATGGGCACCGATTTGGNNGAAGATAGCTATCTTCCAACCTGTCGATGTCCAGGGACGATTATGCACGGTGATTTGAATGTAAGTTTTCTAAAAACTGACGACATTAATGAAGTTTTGATTATCATTAAATACTAGTTAAGTCTACCTTATCACCTCTGTTAATGCAAGCATTAACATTAATGACAAGGACATAAAAAGGCGATGGGACTATTAGTACGCTTCAGCTGCACATGTTGCCATGCTTCTACCTTGCGCCTATCAAACTGATATTCTTTCAGTGTCCTCATAGGGAAATCTTATCTTGAAGTTAGTTTCGTGCTTAATATGCTTTCAGCACTTATCTATTCCAAACGTAGCTACTCGACAATGCAGCAGGTGGCCACAATCGATACACCAGAGGTTTGTCCGCCCCGGTCCTCTCGTACTAGGGGTAGATCTCCTCAAATTTCCTTGCGTCCGTACCGGATATAAACCGAACTGTCTCACGACGTTCTGAACCCAGCTCGCGTACCACTTTAATCGGCGAACAGCCGAACCCTTGGAAGGTGCTCCCCCTCCAGGATGTGATGAGCCGACATCGAGGTGCCAAACAGCGCCGTCTATGTGAACTATTGGGCGCTATAAGCCTGTTATCCCCAGGGTAACTTTTATCCGTTTGCGCTGTCGATCCCACGTTCATGTACATAAATGTACTTACAGCGGATCACTTGCTCCGACTTTCGTCTCTGCTTGGGATGTACCCCTCACAGTCAAGCTGGCTTGTGCGCATACACTATCACTTCGATTTCCATCCGAAGTTAGCCAACCTTTGAACGCCTCCGCTACTCTTTAGGAGGCAACCGCCCCAGTTAAACTACCCACCATACACGGTCCCATCACCAGATAATGGTGATGGTGAGGTCAAAGTCACAACAAGGGTGGTATTTCACTTGGCGCCTCCACAAATACTGGCGTATCTGCTTCAAAGGCTCCCACCTATTCTACACATGTTGTAACCTGGACCAATGTAAAGCTGTAGTAAAGCTCCATGGGGTCTTCTCGTCCTGGTACGGACAGACGGCATCTTTACCGCCAATGCACTTTCACCGAGTCCTTCGCTGAGACAGTGCCCACATGATTACTCCATTCGTGCGGGTCAGAACTTACCTGACAAGGAATTTCGCTACCTTAGGACGGTTATAGTTACCGCCGCCGTTCACCGGGGCTTCAGTTCGCACCGTAAAGCGCTCCCCTTAACCTTCCGGCACCGGGCAGGAGTCAGCCCCTATACATCTTCTTTCGAATTAGCAGAGACCTGTGTTTTTGGTAAACAGTTCCGTGGGCTCTTTTGCTGCGGCCCCCACATCCAAGGATATGAGAGGTCGTGCTCAAGAATCATTACATCATACGCCGAAACGTCTGATGCAATGATATGTTTAATCAATCATGATTATGTCTATCTCAGTAAAAAATTGTGATTTAAAAAAAAGGTTTTTGATACACAGTATTGCTACTATGCATACTCAATTATTCATTCTAACCACCTCTACTAAGTTAGTTGAACACGGCTCACATCGTTAGATGTGGGGGCAGACCTTATCCCGAAGTTACGGTCGCTGTATTGCCGAGTTCCTTAGCGAAGGTTCTCTCGTAAGCCTGAGTCTACTCGACTCGAGCACCTGTGTTGGTTTGCGGTACGGGCGGCTATAACCTAACGTACATCTGCTTTTCTAGCCAGTGCCCTCACCAAAATCGTCGTTCCGAAGAACAACTTTCACTCCCTTCGCGTTCCCGCTAGGTTGGACGAATACATACCATGAATTCGCTTTGACTACTTCACCGTGAACAGTGTACAAATTATAACCGGTTCAGGAATATTAACCTGATGTCCATCGCCTACGCTATGCGCCTCGGCTTAGGCCCGACTAACCCTGAGATGATTACCATGGCTCAGGAAACCTTGCTCTTACGGCCGACATGATTCTCACATGTCTTATGGTTACTCATTCCAGCATTCTCACTTCCTAACGCTCCACCCAACTTTCCAGTTGAACTTCACCGCAGATAGGAACGCTCCTCTACCACGTGCACAATAAATTGTGTCACATCCATGTCTTCGGTAATATACTTTAGCCCCGTTACATTTTCCACGCAAGATCTCTTGACTAGTGAGCTGTTACGCACTCTTTAAATGAATGGCTGCTTCTAAGCCAACATCCTAGCTGTTTAAGAAATCTCACCTTGTTTCCCACTGAGTATATATTTTGGGACCTTAGACGATGGTCTGGGCTGTTTCCCTTTCGAGCGCCGAGCTTAGCCCCGACGTTCTAACTGCCAAGATACCACCAACGGTATTCGTAGTTTGTTAAGGGTGGGTATCCTTGCGGACCCCAGTCCTTTACAGAGCTCTACCCCCGTTGGCTAATTAATTGACGCTAGCCCTAAAGCTATTTCGAGGAGAACCAGCTATCTCCGAGTTCGATTGGCATTTCACCTCTAACCACAAGTCATCCGAGCACTTTGCTGCGTACGACGGTTCGGTCCTTCACTACCTATTACAGTAGCTTCAACCTGCTCATGGTTAGGTCACCCGGTTTCGGGTCTAATCCCTAGTACTATATCGCCCTATTCAGGCTCGCTTTCACTGTGGCTCCGTCACTTGACTTAACCTTGCACTAGAAATTAACTCGCTGGATCGTTCTACAAAAAGCACGCCGTCACCCCTTGCGAGGCTCCGACTCCTTGTAAGCACACAATTTCAGGATCTATTTCACTCCCCTCCCGGGGTTCTTTTCACCTTTCCCTCACGGTACTAGTTCACTATCGATCGTATAATATATTTAGCCTTGGCAGGTGGTCCTGCCGGATTCAAACAGGGTTTCTCGTGCCCCGTCCTACTCGAGAAAACACAGATAAAGTCAATGTAGTTTTCGCATACGCGACTTTCACGCTCTTTGGTTAGTCATTCAAACTATTCCACTAACTACATTATTTTCTTACTTTACTCACTATTTTCAGTTCGTGATCGCACGTCAGATTCCTGAAGTAAACTTCAAGCGCTCTGACATGGTCTTGTGTAATCTCACAACCCCTTATACATATTCGTCTGAAAACTTATTTACCCAGTAATAAATTACCAGGCAAAAATGTAAAAGGTTTGGGCTGATTCCGTTTCGCTCGCCACTACTCCGGAAATCATTATTTATTTTCTCTTCCTCGACCTACTAAGATGTTTCAGTTCAGTCGGTTCCCGTCAAACACCCTATATATTCAGGTGCAGATAATACGACATGACTCGTATTGGGTTTCCCCATTCGGATATTCCTGGATCAAAGCTTGTTGACAGCTCCCCAAGACTTTTCGCAGTCTTCCACGTCCTTCATCGGTATTATACGTCTAGGCATTCATTGTGTGCTCTTGAGTACCTTTTTATGCATTGACTTAACTAGTAATTGGTAATAACCATTATTACTTCTTACTGCCGTCAATCTTTAAAAAATTTTTTCTTACATCCAAATTGTTAAATTTCTTGTGTCGCTCTCCGCTGTACAGCGGATTGAGGTCACATTCACACACACCATGACGATGTACATTGTCTGATCTCAAGCCTTTAATCGTTCTACTCCGCCTCGCAAGCTCTAAAGTAGCACTTGTTGTGTTTTTTGCAATAAAGAGAACCTCTTACGATGCACTTTTTACTGCGTATCGCCAGAGGTTCGTAATGAACATTCGCTTAACTCCTAGTAACTATACTCGCCGAGATGCACTTTTGCAAGGGTTTTACCGATAAAAGTCGTACGAAAGCAGATTGTATTTTTTCGTATCTATCATCTGGGGTCCGCCGTTCCATAGACCAAACCATCTAATACCGCTTTGGAGAGCTAGTCGGCTGCAGACCGTACAATATGGGTCGCCTGCTTCGGTAAACGAATTATCACCTGCTATTCTCATAAAATACAGGGTAGACCCCTCAATTTCCTCCGGATAATTTTTAAGGGCATCAATAATCGCGTTCCATTCCGCATGCACGCAACATGTTTTATCTGATTTTGGTTTCTTGTCAGTATGATATTCGACATCACATGTACGCTGCGTTTCATCGCCCAGTGGTGGTGCATTATAACCCCGGCCGATAATAACGTTTCTCTTCGATACTATTACCGACCCGCAGCGAGCTCGGTAGCACGTGGCGTACTTAGCAACAGTGGCAGCATCTTCGAAATATTTCTTATGCATATCAGACTTCTTGGCCAATCACGGATATATTATCATTATTAATGACAATAGCCTGCTCATCAGCTATCGGTACCGCTCTATACTCGGATAATTTGAATTTGTCTTCGATGGCACGCATAATATGGCCATATTTCTGATTACCGTAGTGAGGTATCGGCACTATATCAGTTAACCCAAATCCATCTAATATAACTTCCGGGGCATCTTCAGGCGTATCTGCAAGTTGGAAATTGTCAATCGTCGGACCGGCTATAATCGCTCCCGCACTATCGCCTCCGTAGACGATTCCCTTAGCTATCAAGCCTTTTATAGCTACATCAAAACCAGATTGACGACTGAGCCACCTTAAATAAAAGGCATTCCCGCCACCTACCCAAATAACATCAAATTTCGATAGAGCATTTTTTACAACGCTCGCGTTGCTATATTCACGCAAGTCGAATCTAACCACTTTGCCGACCGTTGCTTGAACCATGCCTCGCGTCCGGTCAACCCACTCTCTGTGGTCGCTAGGATACATATCCGCTCCATTTTCAATTAGAGCAACGCTAATATCTTGCGCGTCCTTACCGATAAGATCTAGAAATGCTTGCTGGTTGGCAGCCGCAATTGAGACAGAGGAAAGAAATAACTTCATAGCATGATTATAGCAAACAAAAAAGCATCTTCTAAACTGGTGGGCGATGAGGGACTTGAACCTCCGACCTCGTCATTATCAGTGACGCGCTCTAACCAGCTGAGCTAATCGCCCACAATTTAGAAAATGCTTTTTTGTAAAATTAGTTCTTGGTGGAGTGATTCAGACTTTCGCCTGATTCACCCCATATGGTGGAGCATCAGGGACTCGAACCCTGGACCCCCTGCTTGCAAAGCAGGTGCTCTAGCCAACTGAGCTAATGCCCCACATAGACCATACGAACTTAACCCATTCTATACCAGATGACCCATTGTCGCAAGGGTTACGAGCCAGCGTCAACCGATGACCCATTCGGCTAAAAAACTAAAGAACCCCCGGCTTTCGCCAGAGGTTCTCTGTTTAACAATTTAGTTGTGCAATCATCGTCAAGTTTAAGTCGAGATTTTTTTCGAACTTAGTCTTGTTCCTGATAAATCAGGAACTGCGTTATTATGTAAGCTCAACATAACAACAAGACCGACCTAGCTTCAGCAATAGATTACTCGTATTGCTGGCATAACTCTCCCTAGAAAGGAGGTAATCCATCCGCACCTTCCGGTACGGATACCTTGTTACGACTTAACCCCAATTATCCCCCCCATCTTAGGCCGACGAATCGGACTTCGGATGTTGGTGACTTTCATGGTTTGACGGGCGGTGTGTACAAGACCCGGGAACGTATTCACCGCAGCATGCTGATCTGCGATTACTAGCGATTCCGACTTCATGCAGGCGAGTTTCAGCCTACAATCCGAACTGGGACTGGCTTTGATGCGATTTGCTCCATCTCGCGACTTCGCTGCGCATTGTACCAGCCATTGTAGCGCGTTTCTAGCCCAGGGCATAAGGGTAATACTGACCTGACATCATCCCCTCCTTCCTCCCCGTTACCGGGGCAGTCTGAATAGAAAAATACAACTATTCACAGGGGTTGCGCTCGTTGATGGACTTAACCAAACATCTCACGACACGAGCTGACGACGGCCATGCAACACCTGTCACCTTGCTCAATAAAGCACTCTCTGCTTTCGCAGTGATTCAAGGGATGTCAAGCCCTGGTAAGGTTCTTCGTTTATCATCGAATTAAAGAACACGCTCCACCGCTTGTGCGGGTCCCCGTCAATTCCTTTATGTTTTAGTCTTGCGACCGTACTCCACAGGCGGGATACTTAACGCGTTAGCTTCGCTACTGAAGGGGTCGATACCTCCAACAGCTAGTATCCATAGTTTACGGCGTGGACTACCCGGGTATCTAATCCGGTTCGCTCCCCACGCTTTCGTGCCTCAGTGTCAGAAATGGTCCAGTAACCTGCCTACGCCATTGGTGTTCCTTCTAATATCTACGGATTTCACTCCTACACTAGAAATTCCAGTTACCTCTACCATTCTCGAGTTTACCAGTTTGAATAATAGTCTGTACGGTTGAGCCGCCAGATTTCACCATTCACTTAATAAACCACCTACGCAACTCTTTACGCCCAGTCACTCCGGATAATGCTTGCACCCTACGTATGACCGCGGCTGCTGGCACGTAGTTAGCCGGTGCTTATTCATAAGTTACCGTCATATTCTTCACTTATAAAAGCAGTTTACAACCCGAAGGCCTTCATCCTGCACGCGGCGTCGCTCCATCAGGCTTTCGCCCATTGTGGAAGATTCCTCACTGCTGCCTCCCGTAGGAGTCTGGACCGTGTCTCAGTTCCAGTCTGACTGATCATCCTCTCAGACCAGTTATCGATCGTGGGCTTGGTGAGCCTTTACCTCACCAACTACCTAATCGAACGCGGGCCACTCCCAAAGCGGATAAATCCTTTAATCCGAAGATCATATGCGGCATTAGCTACCCTTTCGGGCAGTTATTCCTCACTTTGGGGCATGTTCCCACGCGTTACTCAGCCGTCCGCCGCTCGTCAGCAGGTAATAAATTACCCCTGTTACCGCTCGACTTGCATGTGTTAGGCGCGCCGCCAGCATTCATCCTGAGCCAGGATCAAACTCTCCATAAAAAGATGTACCAGATAAATCTGATACTATCCATACTCAATATAAACTGACGATGATTTGCACAACTAAATTGTCAAGGTTCTGTTCATCTGTTTAACTCCACGTTTGTTGCGCTTTGCTTTTGCAACCAGACTTAAACAATCATACTCCAGATAACACCTAGGCGTCAAGGGTATTTTGAATTAACTTGTAGCTAAAAAGACAACGAAGCCAATAACGCTACCAAATAAAGCTCCCACCAAGACTTCCAGAGGGGTATGGCCCTTGGCGGCCCTTGGTATACGAATGTCGCTTTTGCTCACACGAATAAGCTGAGCGATTGCGTCGCCCTGCTCCCCGGATGAGCGTCGGACTTTCACTGCGTCGTAAGTCACAACCAGAACGAGAAGTGTAGCCAAGCCAAACAAACCAGACTGCACTCCGTCTTTAAGAAGTATGACCGTCCAGACTGCTACGGAAGTTGCGGCGTGTGAACTTGGCATACCCCCCGATATGAACAGCTGGTGAGTAAAATCTAGTTGCTGACCTTTATACATGGCAATCAGGTACTTTACAACATGAGAAGCTAACCAGGCAGCGGCAATGGTCAGGATATATGGCGATATATACCACATATCGGCTACTCTTCCTCTTCGTCGTCGTCGTCGACTTGAACCTGTTCGGGCATCAGACCTAATGAAGAAACTTTATCTCCTTCGCTCATCCGCATAATGCGTACACCTTGAGTGGTTCGCCCTAAAGTTGGAATGTCTTTCAGCCCAACTCGAATTGCTTGTCCCTTGTTAGAGATCAGCAGAACTTCGCTGGCATCTTGTTCGAGTGTTCGAACAGCGATGATCGGACCAGTCTTGGCGGTCACGACAGCAGCCTTGATACCGACGCCGCCTCGCTTGTGGGCTGGGAAGTTGGCAACCTTTGTGGCCTTACCGTAGCCGTTTTCACTTATCACCAACAGGCTTCGGCCGTCATCATCAACAATGTCCATACCGACTACCTGGTCATTCGGACGCAATCGAACTCCTCTGACACCGCGGGCTGCACGTCCCATTGGACGGGCATCCTTTTCGCTGAATCGAATCGCTTGACCAGCTGAGGTCGACACGATAACATCGTTCTCGCCAGTTGTCTTTTGGATCCATCGCAACTCATCGCCTTCATCAAGCTTGATAGCAATCAATCCATTAGTTCGAATATTGGCATAATCCTTAAGTGGTGTCTTTTTGATTGTGCCCTTAATTGTCGCCATGAATAGATAACCGTCATCCTTAGCGTCTTTTTCATGACGAATGATTGAGGTAATTTTCTCTTCTGGCTGTAATTGAAGCAAGTTAACTGCTGCCACACCCTTGGCAGCCAAGCTGGCCGCTGGCACCTCATAGGCCTTAAGGCGAAAAATACGACCCTTGTTCGTAAAGAACAGCAAATAGTCGTGCGTGCTGGCAGGTATGAGTTGGTCAATGACGTCTAGCTCTTTAGTCGTCATACCACGTTTGCCCTTGCCACCGCGGTGCTGTCGGCGATACTCGCTGACAAGCGTTCGTTTGATGTAATTCTCGGTTGTCAGCAAGATGACTGATTCCTCTTCGGGAATAAGCTCTTCATCACTAAATTTACCAAGCTCATTGTTAACCATCAGTGAACGACGCTCGTCGCCATACTTTTCTTTCATCTCTAACAACTCGGTTTTAACGATACGCAAAATTTCTGCTTCGTCAGCCAGAATTGCTTCAAATTTGGCAATCAGAGCGTGTAACTCGGCCAATTCAGTCTCGATCTTATCACGCTCGAGTCCAGTCAAACGACGGAGTTGCATGGCAAGAATGGCCTGAGCCTGGATTTCAGATAAAGCGAACTTTTCAATCAACCCGGCTTGGGCCTCTTCGCTTGTCTTGCTGGCGCGGATGAGCTTAATGACCTCATCGATGCGATCAAGCGCAATCTTGTACCCCTCTAGAATGTGGGCGCGGGCTTTGGCAGCTTTCAGCTCAAACTCCGTGCGGCGACGGACGACAACCTGACGGTGTTTGATGAATTCACTCAAAATCTCTTGCAAACCCAGAATACGTGGTTGAATACCGTTGATCAGCGCCAACATGTTGTAGTGGAAGCTTGTCTGCAAGGCAGTCATCTTAAACAACTGGTTGAGGATCTTCTTCGGGTATGAATCCTTACGAAGTTCAATCACGACACGTACTTTGCCACGAGCACTTTCGTCGCGTAAATCGCTAATTATGATCTTTTTGTCTTTATGTAGTTCAGCAATCTTCTCTATTAGTGTTGCTTTATTTACACCAAAAGGCATTTCCGTAACGACGATCTGACTACGGCCTTTCTTGGTTTCTTCGATGTTGGTGACGGCACGAATCGTGACACTTCCACGACCAGTTTGATAGGCCAACTTCATTGGTGCTCCACCATAGACAATCGCACCGGTTGGGAAGTCTGGACCCTTGACATGCACCAAAAGGTCATCAACGGTCGCTTCGGGATTATCAATCAGATGAATCGTCGCATCAACCAGTTCGCCGAGGTTATGTGGCGGAATGCTGGTTGCCATACCGACAGCGATACCAATCTGACCATTCAAAAGAATGTTCGGAAGTTTAGCCGGTAATACCGACGGTTCTCTTTCGGAGCCATCGTAGTTGTCGCGAAAATCAACCGTATCCTTATCAAGATCGGTGAGTAGCTCATTACCGGCTCGCCCGAGTCGAGCTTCGGTATATCGAGAGGCGGCCGCTGGGTCGCCATCCATCGAACCAAAGTTACCCTGCCCATCAACCAGCTTGTAACGCATCACCCAGTCTTGAGCTAAGCGAACCATCGAGTCGTAGATAGATGAGTCACCGTGAGGGTGATACTTACCCATAACATCACCGACGATACGCGCACTTTTTGAGAATTTACTGCCTGGGCGCAAGTTTTGCTCGCCCATTGAATACAAAATGCGACGGTGAACTGGCTTCAAACCATCACGAACGTCAGGTAGGGCACGGTCAATAATGACACTCATTGAATAACGCAGGAAACTGTCTTCCATCACGTCTTCGACGGTACGCTTTTCGATCAAACGAGAATGCGTCACTGGAGACTCTATAATCGTTCCATCATCTTCTATTATTATATTTTTATCATCATCCATAATTAAATATCCAATTCTTCAACTTTAACAAATTTTGCACGGCTCTGAATAAAGGCTTTACGGAGGTCAACCTGATCACCCATCAGTTTCGTAAAGATGGCATCGGCTTTTTCGGCGTCCTCCACCTTCACCTGAATCAAGACACGGTTCTCGGGATTCATGGTTGTTTCCCATAATTGTTCGGCGTCCATTTCACCAAGACCCTTGTAACGCTGCAGCATTGTGATGCCAGCTTGTTTATTACGATCGGCCGTTTCGTCAATCGCAACACCCTTTGTTCGGCGATCGGCAATCAGTTGATCGACAATCGCATCGCGCTCTTCATCACTATAGGCATAATGTTTTTTTGTTCCAACCCGCATCAAGAACAGTGGCGGTTTAGCAAGATACACATAGCCCCCGTCAACGACTTCTTTCATATATCTAAAGAGGAAGGTTATCAGAAGTGTGGCGATGTGACTACCGTCAACATCGGCATCGGTCATAATCACGATTCGGTGGTAACGAAGACCGCTGATATCAAACTGATCACTAATACCGACGCCCAGCGCTTTAATAAGACTGACAATCTCATTATTTCCAAGCATACGATCAAGGCGGGCACGCTCGACATTTAACACTTTACCACGAAGCGGTAGGATAGCCTGCGTCCGACTATCTCGTCCTGATTTAGCCGAGCCTCCAGCTGAGTCACCCTCAACGATATATATCTCTGATTCCGACGGATCTTTACTTGAACAATCAGATAGCTTACCCGGCAAACTCATACCGTCAAGTGCACCCTTACGAATAACGTTGTCTCGGGCTGCTCGGGCTGCCTTACGCGCTCGGGCTGCAAGCAGCGCCTTACCGACAATTTTTTTTGCGACATTAGGATTTTCTTCGAGATAGTACGAGAAGTACTCATTCATCACCTGTTCAACGTAGCGTCGCACTTCAGGGTTGCCAAGTTTATTCTTCGTCTGGCCTTCGAATTGAGGATCAGGCAGTTTGACGAGGATAATTGCCGTTAAGCCTTCACGAATATCGTCACCACTGAGGTTTTCTTCTTTTTCCTTCAGTAAGCCACTTTTGCGGGCATAGTCATTAATGACTCGCGTCAGCGCAGAGCGAAAACCGACTAAGTGTGTGCCGCCGTCCATTGTTAGCACGTTGTTGGCAAACGGCTTCACTATCTCAACAAAGGTCTCGTTATACTGGACGGCTACCTCGACCATGGAGTCCTCTACTTGGCGCTCAACATAAAAAATGTCATCGGTGACAACATCTTTACCGACATTGAGATATTTGACGTAACTCTGGATTCCACCTTCGAAATAAAAGGCTTCGCGCTCTTTCGTGCGCTCGTCCCGGACACTAACATAAACACCTTTTGTTAAATACGCTTGATGTCGAATATAGTTAACGACCCATTTGTAATCAAATTCAATTGTTTCTTTGAAAATAGTCTCGTCAGGGTAGAACGTAATCGTCGTACCAGTTTTAGTCGACTTACCAACAACAGCAACTTCTGATTGAGGCACTCCTTTGGCATATTCTTGACGGTAAAGCTTGTGATCCTTGCGTACTTCTGCGATCAATTGGTTCGACAGGGCATTAACGACACTCGAACCCACTCCGTGGAGGCCCGAAGACACTTTATAGCCACCGTTGCCAAATTTACCACCAGCATGAAGCACGGTCAGCACTGTCTCTAGGGCGCTCTTACCTGTTTTGGCAAGTTTGTCGACTGGAATACCACGCCCATCATCGGAGACACTAACGCCACCGTCTTCACGTAATATCACTTCAATCTTCGTGGCATAACCCGCGATTGCCTCATCGATTGAGTTATCTGCAATTTCTTTAATAAGGTGGTGTAGCCCTTCATACCCAGTACTACCTATGTACATTCCCGGACGTTTGCGCACAGGATCAAGACCCTCTAAGACCTGGATTTGAGACCCAGTATAAGAACTATCAATTTTTTGTTTAACCACTACGAAGCTCCCTCACTTGTTTCAGACTAATATAGCTATTTACAATAGTACCATTATAACGAACAAATTGTGTTCACTCAAGCTCTTGCGCTGAACATATTTCTTATGCTAAAGTGGAGCACGAGAGGTAAGCAAAAATAAAAAATCATTATGTTTAGAAAAATAATCTCAAACATCACTTTTAGCCCCGCTCTCGTCGGACAGCTCGGGTTTTACGCAAAAAGACTGCGCAAAGAAGAAACGACGCGGCGGCTCGGTCTTGTATTTGTCGCACTCGCACTCGTTGTGCAAGCGTTGGCCGTATTCCAACCCCCCGAATCCGCTAATGCTTCGAATCGAAATGATTTCGTCTCTGGTGGATTAGGACAAGGCGCCAATAAATCAATCGGTAACTTCCTGACGCCTTACGACACTAACAGTAATCATCTGCGTGACGTTATGAACTATACCGGCATTACGCGACAAGAAATTGCCGCTGCTAAATATACTTATTGGGCACCTGGCAAAACTCTATCGTGGGGTTTCGAATCACGCTTTAGTGCCGCTCAGGGCGAAAAGACAGTTAAAGTAACTGGTCCGTCCGGTAACGCAATCACAACGGTCTACGCCCGTCCAATGACACTATACGGTTACACGAGTGCTTCACGAATTTACGGCTGGGTTGGCCATTCGCAAAAAATGGGTTGGTTTGCAATCATGCAAACCTGCGGTAATCTTGTCACAACTAAAGTGCCTCCAGTACCACGCCCACCGGCTCCGAAGCCAGTCTCCGCTCCTACTCCAAAACCAGTCTCCACGCCCACACCGACACCTCCTCAAATAATCGAAAATATCATCCAATCTAAAACGGCTATTAATGCCTCGCAAGGATTAGTTGATGCTTCAACCGTGACGGCCCAAGCAAGTGATCAAATCCAATATACGATTACGGCCCAAAACGCTGGCAACGCCCAAGCAACCGTTAAGCTCGAAGAGCACCTTGCCGACGTCCTCGAATATGCAACCATGCTCGATAATGGCGGTGGCACATTCGACGCAACAGCCAAAACGCTTGTCTGGCCAGACGTACAGCTCGCACCTGACGCAAAGGCAATCCGTACCTTCGCCATCCGTGTCCTTGATACTATTCCCGCAACGGCCCAAGGTATTAGCGACCCTTCTTCATATAATTGCGTTATGACCAATGTCTTTGGTAACGCCGTCACGATTAACGTCAATTGTACCGCGCCAAAAGTTGTTGAACAGGTAGTCTCGGAGCTTCCAAAAACCGGCCCAAGCGAGAACATAATCTTCGCTGGCGTCGTATTAGCGATTTCTACCTACTTTTATGCCCGCACGCGCCAAGTGAAGAAGGAAGTCCGACTCATCCGTCGCAGCCTCAATACGGGAACGATATAATAAACAAGGTGGAACTATGACAAATACCCCAGAACAACTCAATAATGGACACGAATCTGGCCTTGAATCCCAAAAGGCCGCTGCCGAGCAGCTCGAGAAGCTATCTAATACCCTCGAGCGGACTGGCGAACATAGTCCCGAAAGTGGTGAAAAGAGTGCCGAGAGAGCCCGTATTGAAGCCCTCGAAAGTGCGGTCAGCGTAGAGGCGGGCGGTAAAGAGAAAGCTACCAATAGCCGTGACTCATCACCAGCTGTCCGTCGCGGAAGCATCAGTAAATCTCAAAAAGAAGCCAGCTACAAACGGACCATGAAACAAGTTCAGGCCGAACTCTCGCCTAGTTCACGAGCTTTTAGTAAAATAATCCATGCCAAAGCCATCGAAAAAACGAGTGAGGTCATAGGATCAACTATCGCCCGACCGAATGCAATGCTGGCGGGTGCGGTCAGTGCCTTTATCTTAACCCTCGGTGTCTACATGATGGCCAAAACTCTTGGCTACCAGCTGTCTGGCTTTGAGACAATTGGTGCCTTTATCGTCGGTTGGGTCCTTGGTATCACCTACGACTATTTGCGTGTTCTTATCACTGGCCAGAAATCGTAAGCTACCTTATGCGCTACGTCATCTGACACAGTTAGCGTAGCTTTATCGAAACACCTTCGTCATCTTGAGCTTGTTCGCCTCTAACGTGAAACTTATCCTCCGAAGAGGCTATCGGGCGAGATGTATCACCGCCAGTGGTAGATTTTATCTCATCTGGCTGCACCCCAGAAGACCCGTCTGGGCGCGTCGTATCCGAAGTAGTCATCAGTGGCGCGTTTACCACTGGAGTTGTCTTAGGCGGGCTCTGTGGCGGTGCAGCTGCGATTTGCTGCCGCTTTGCCAACCAGTCATCAAGGAACGAAGAGTTACCGCTCGGCACACCAGAAGTATTACCATTCGGCATACCTGGCCTTGAAGTGTTCATCCTCGCTTGTTGCGCTCTTCGCATCGCATCAAGCTTTTCCTTTTTTGCGACGTCACCCGCTCCGAGTCGAGCAAAGATTTCTTTCTCTACCTGGGCGCGGGGGCGACCGTATTTAGCAGCAGACAACTTTTTCAGGGCGTCACGAAGCTGCGGGCTAGGACTCCCCATTGGGGGCAATAATGACATACTAAAGGCCGCCGACGGAACATTGTTAATCATGACCGATGCAATAGTTTGGAAATTCGGTAATTTCGTCAGATCTTCAGCATCAAATGTTGGTGCAAACTTCTTTTGTAAAATCTCGGCGTCGGTAATACCGATCCTACCGCTAATCACTGTACCGATATTACCGATGATTGCTTCTCGTATCTTATCGGTCAGCTGCGTCATAAATTGATTTGCAAGCACCAAGTTCAGACGATACTTACGCGCTTCAGATAGAATCGACTCAAAGCTGTCTGTGGCGAAGTTTTGAAACTCATCAACATACAGTGCAAAATCCTGACGCTGATCTTCTGGCACATTAGCGCGTCCCATGGCCGCGGCTTGAAATTTCATAACGAATATCATACCCAGTAGTTGCGAGTTGAGTTCACCTGTCCGGCCCTTCGCCAGGTTAACCAGAAGAATCTTATTATTATCCATCACATCTCGTAAATTAAAACCGCTTTTTGTCTGTCCGATAACGTTACGCATCATCTCATTAGATAAAAAGGCGCCGAACTTACTCACAAACCAACCAAGCACCTCTGACTTATTGGCGTCACTCGTTTGGGCCATTTCCTTATTCCAGAAATCCAGTACCGTTCGGTCGGTGACGTATTTCAATTTTTCATCAGTAAATGACTGGTCATTAAAAACCTGAGGTACATCAATAAAGGTGGAGCCCCCAGGATCGCTCATAATCGTCAGGGCTGCATTGCGGAACCAGTGCTCATAACGAGGTCCAATAATACCGGTATGGCCCGGGTCATAGAGCCGATAGAGCATGGCGATTGATTCCTGTATGAGAAAGTCGCGTTGATCTTGATTGTCAAACTCGAACAGGTTGAGACCAATCGGATTCTCCATGTCGGCTGGATTAAAGTAAATAACATCTTCGACTCGCTCTTTGGGCACCATGCCAAGCAATTCATCAACCGAGTCACCATGTGGGTCAATAAACGCGAACCCCCTCCCGTCCATCATGTCTTGAAAAGCAAGATTTTCGAGTAATTTTGATTTTCCAGTACCTGTCTGCCCAATCATGTAGGTATGTCGGCGGCGATCATTAGTACTCAGTCGAATCTGCTTCTTGATCCCCCGAAACTCGTTATAGCCAAGCAGAAAACCTTCATCCATGACCTGGGTCGGACCATCAACTTGCTTAGCCATTTGCCTTTGGACTTGTGACGTTGGGATGCTATTTTGATCAGGCAAATGAAACAATGTGGCTAGTTCTACACTGTTGAGGACGTTCTGCGAGACCGACTGTGGGAAGAATCTAAAAATGTACGCCGTGACAAGTTCTTCAATGTCTTTAGCGACGTTAAATCTAAACCCATTATTGGTTGTTGAGTCAAATAAAGAAAAAGCCGCGACGACATTTTTAAGCAACGCTTGCGATTGAACGGCGGTATTTGACGATACGACAACTCGAACCAGCACCTCATAACCTGGATGTCTCGTTTTCTCTTCAATAGCTTCAACCAGCGACTGCTCAAGTGATGTCAGTTGTTTGTCCTCGGGTTTGATGTCGCCAGTTTCTGGTGGTTTCCATAACGCTTCCATCAGATCTTTCACGCCAATCACGCCACCAACTCCAGATTTTTTCTGACCTTTATCTTTTTTAATCTTGTTAGCAGCGTTGATAGAATTCTTTGCCCAGCCCTCATTTGCCGGCCGTAGAAGGAGCTGTACCGCAATGCCGTCTTCCCGCTTGGCGGATGATAGTGCATTTAAAAGTGCCCGCGCCGCATCACGTTTTGACTCCTGATAGGTGGCGATTGGATAAACGAAGTTCTTTTTTAGGGTAAACTCACCACCAATCGTGCCACTGAGCTTACCCGCCTCGTTAAAAATATTCCTCTCCTCTACCTCTTCGAGCCGCGCCGAAGGGTAGGCTGCTGAAATCGCTTGCTTGACGACATCAATCAGGACTGTCGGAACAACTGCATAATAATGCACAAGCCCACCGTGGGCAACAATTTCTAGCGACAAATGACGCTGACCATAAATTTTACTTTTAAATCCTTTCGTCGCCGTACTCGCAATAATGTTATACATCACCTGAGCTTGGGAAAGAACTTCTTCGGTGACATCTCGCTCATCGCGACCGTTACCCTCTAAGTCATCACTTGATGGTGGGATATGTATATACATCGATACCATCTTAAGGCCGCGTTCATAATTCTTTGCCTCCCGTAAAGTCTTTCTGTATTGAGAAAAAATAAAGGCTCCGGCCACGCCGGCAAAAAGCATAATAGCGAATGTAGTAATAAGAAAAGTGATCATACAGGTCTTGCAATTAGGATAGCCTTTTAAGCCTCACCTAGCTCCCTCCCATACCGTTTCATCAAGTAGTCCTTTTGTAGTTGGCTTACCGCCTTCTCTCGTCTATAGGGGTTATCACGAGTCTCTTCCACAATCTTCTTGGCTTTCTCGACCCACTCTTTCTCGATAAGGTCATCATCGCCAGCCACAATCGGTGAATCGCTCGCCACTATGGGGTCTCCGACGGGCACGTCAGTCAGGACTGGCGTTGGCAATATCGTCGTGAGACCGCCACTAGCGGGGACAATCGAGGGCTCGGCTGCCTGTTCTCGCCGCTCCGGCCCGGTTTCTATACCACGCTCAGGTGTTGGCAGCACAGGGGCACGCTCAATGTTTTGCCTATATTGGAGAGGGGCTTGTTCGGGTCCAAGCTGAGGGGTTGAAGTCTCTGGTTCCATATCTGTAATTATAGCATAACGACAACGAGCTTATGCAAGCGAATTCAATTGATTCTTTTCGTAATATAAACACACCCAATTATCGTAAAAAGTAAAACAAGAATAAACTCATAGACACCGATAGAACCAACAGATTGAAGACCAATCAGCATGATTGGCGCGGCAGCGAGAACTGTAGAGTAATAATAGGCTCTTTTGAAGGTCATGGCTCCGAGCGGTTTCTTGACCGTAAAAGCCGTCGAGAGATGGGAGGTAATACGGCTCGCACCATATAAAAAATAAGTTATCATACCCAGGGCTGATAAGTAGGCAAAAAGAAAAATGGCTAAAATTCCAAAAGGTCCAGCCGTAGCCGGAGCCGTCGTGTTAAGGAGAAGAGTGAGTAAACCAAGGCTTACTACGGTCATAATTGCAATTATTTTTTCTAACATTCTTATGGTTACTATACCATTTGAAATCAAGAAATTAAAACAAGCCCGAGCGACAAATGTATATGTTCAAGATATAACAGGCACTCCTATGTAAAAATTTGAGTCGTTAACTTGAACCATCTGCCACTCCGGGCTGTTGTACTGACCGCTCCCGAAGGAGCATATGGTCTGTACGCATACTATTCCTCAGCATTTCCGACTTTCTCGCTATCATCGATAGATAGGAAGTTGGATACGCCGGTACTCGGTATGCTGCTGCACGCCATTTGGCGGAGCATCGGCAACGCCATCTTCCAGTACTCAAGGTGCGTGGCTTACAGGTGCAAGTCATTGTAAGTGTACTGTGTGTCGTTACCGACTGTCCGTCAAAACAGTGAGTCGGTTGCGCGATTAAATTGTTAATGTAGTTTTTTGCTTTGTGTTTGTGTGGGTAAAAGCTTGGTCTAACGATAGCATAAGCGTTGTCAATGGTCAATACAATTTTTATATAGTATTGGTGTATTTTGCACGTTTAATACTAGCCAGTTACGAATTTACTAGTGTAAATTGATGCTTGTTGTAATTACAATAACGATGTTTAAATAACTATAGTATTACTACATAATCAGCTAGACCACCTTTTGTATAGTTAATAGTAGCCCACGGTTCCGCCACTTTCATCAACCGTCCATTAAAATGGCATATGAAATCCTTATCAGAATTTGTCGGCTCAGCTACCGGCTGAAGCAGTTGATTGCAATTCTGTGGTTGGCATTTTGGCGCTTCCGCACGAAGAGATGCTACGACCGCTTCCATGAAGCCAGCCGACATTCTAGACACACAACCCATGGCGAGCACGGCCACAATAGCGCTATTAACAATCTCGTCTTTATTCTACTTGCAGGCGTCGGCCGAAATTTATTCAGTACGTCGAACACGATCACAACTGGCCAAAACGGATTTGTCGAATAAGGCCTACAGAAAGCACGGCTCAGGCAGAGTCGTTAGAATTATTCACCGACTCAGATTTTCGCTCTGCCGAGCCATAATCACTCTCCAGCTCCTACCTATTACTATTTTGTTATTAGGTTACTTATTGTTGTGGGTTTGGCGCCTAACAGATAGCGATATAGGACTTGTCCACACGTAGTGTTTTTTACTTACTTATTTTCAAAATAATCATTGACACAAGCGTGTTGGCGGCATATTATAGGGGTAGCTTCTGAATAAAAAACTTATACAGAAGCCAAAAATAAACAGATATCCAAAAAACTCCAATTAAAACAACCGTTCCTCGCAGGCGGTTGTTTTATTTTTACGCTATTAGCTACATATAGTACCCTAAACAAAGAATCTCGCTATAAATAGCGAGATTCTGAATCATCGTTTTGGTGGAGCTGCGGGGAATCGCACCCCGGTCCGAAAGGTAACTGATTATTTGTCTACAAGTTTAGTTTGTCTTGGGTATTAACGATACTCAGAACTAAAAGCCAAACGCAAAATGTCCTGATCGTCGCGCAGTAAAGTGTTTTGATAAAACGCTGCTGCCCAGTCTATCAATGAGCGACATAAGTATAACGCCATACCCCACTATGTCGCCTATAGTGTATGACGGCTGCTAAGTATTAGTTAGGCAGCTAGCGCAAATACAGGACTACGGAAGCTAAAAGCCTCTTTCATCGATGCAAATGCTGATGCAAGTTTGTTTGCAATTAAAATATGTAGGTTACGCCTACGGTCGACTTGCAAAATAATCTGTTAAAATCCTTCCGTCGAAAGCTATAGTCAGCCCCAACGTAACAGATTGAGTATAACATAATTTGCACGGATACACCAGTCGTGGTTAATTTATGTTACTTATGGTTGCTAGAGTTATGACAGTTGCACCTATTGGTTTCGATGGTTCAATCATCGAGGTTGAGAGTGACGCAACCAATGGCCTCCCCTCTTTACAAATTGTTGGACTGGGAAACAAAGCGATAGATGAAGCCAAAGAGAGAGTCCGAAGCGCAATCACCAACTCACTGCTTGACTACCCAAAGAAGCGCATTACGATTAATTTGGCCCCCGCAGAACTCCCAAAGGACGGCGCTCATTATGACGTCCCTATTGCGCTCGCTATTCTTTGTGTCAGTGGCCAATTGCAGCAAAAATAGCTTGATGGCGCCATCTTTGCTGGTGAGCTGGCCCTTGACGGCACGCTGCGCCCCATTAAGGGCGCTATAAACATCGCAGAGACCGCTAAAAGTAACGGCTACGGGCGCATCTACCTGCCTGAGAGTAACGCCGAACAGGCGAGCTTAATAGAAGGCATCGAGATCATAGCCGTGACCTGCATCAAACAGTTGTTTCTCCATTTAAAAGGAGAGTTACTTATCGATCCATACACAAAAACCTTCTCCACTATCATTTCCCCTGTTACGTCGCCCGTATTAGATGACGTCTACGGCCAAGAGCAGGCCAAGCGAGCTCTAATCATTGCAGCGGCAGGCCATCACAATATACTCCTCACCGGGTCACCCGGGCCTGGCAAGACAATGCTCGCTAAAGCCCTTCTTAACCTCTTACCCGCTCTGAGTTCTGCCGAACAAGTCGCGACCACAAAACTCCATAGCCTTGTGGGTGAAGCTGACGGCGAAATTATTAGCCAGAGAGCTTTTCGTTCACCACACCATACGGCTAGTCGCGTCTCGATTATCGGAGGTGGTAACCGGCCAAAACCTGGAGAGATTAGCCTTGCCCACATGGGAGTCCTATTTTTAGATGAACTACCAGAATACCCCAGGTCAACGCTTAAGGCCTTACGTCAGCCCCTTGAAGACAAGAAAATTATCGTGAGTCGCGCCAACGGACACGTCACCTTTCCGGCTGATTTTATGCTTGTGGCAACCATGAACCCCTGTCCTTGCGGGTATTATGGTGATAGCTCAAAAGAATGCTCCTGTACGAGTACGCAGATTTTAGCCTACCAAAAACGACTATCGGGTCCCCTACTCGATCGAATTGATCTTGTCGTACACGTTTCGCGTATACCGAACGAAACATTATTAAATATGAAATCGTTAAATAATTTACAACACTTACATGCGATAGATATAATCAAAACGGCGGTTGACGCCCAACGTATCAGATACAAGAGTAGCGACAAATACAACGCTTCAATCGCAAGTAACGAGACCGTCAAGCACGCGCCTCTTGGCGATGATGCAAAAAAACTATTGACGCAGGCTGCAGAACGATTAGCATTAAGTGCCCGAAGTTATTTTAAAGTTATCAAAGTTGCCCGAAAAATTGCTGATCTTGCTGGCGAAAAAGATGTTTCGGTGGCACATATTAGCGAGGCGCTCCAATACCGCAGTTAATGGGTTGAAGTATCGACCCATATCTGGTAGAATAGCTAGCGAGTAAACCCTCAAATGTTGCATACTTGCAAAGGAGATCAACGATCAGTAAATCAATTCGTATCAATGAAGCAATTCGTGCAGACCAGTTACGTGTTATCGGACCAGATGGAGACCAACTTGGAATCCTCAGTCGCAGCGAAGCACTTAAAATAGCTGAAGATGCAGGAGTTGATCTCGTTGAGATCTCACCTAACGCCGATCCACCTGTAGTGAAAGTTGTCGACTGGGGTAAATATCAGTACCAGAAGATGAAGGAATTACAAAAAAGCCGCAAAAATGCCAAAACTGTCGAGTTAAAGCAAATGCGGATGGGCCTGAAAATTGGCGCCAACGACCTCGAAATCAAGCTTCGCAAGATTCGCGAATTTCTGGCCGTCGGACACAAGGTAAAGATTCTTATTTTCTTTCGTGGGCGCGAGATGGCCCACCAAGACCTAGGATACGTCATGATTGAACGGATTGCCGCTCAACTCGAAGAAGATGCAATAATTGAGCAAAAGCCTCAGATGGCCGGTCGCAATCTGAGCATAGTAGTAAGGAGTAAATAATGCCAAAGTTAAAGACCCACAAAGGAACAGCCAAGCGTATCAAGGTTACCAGTACTGGTAAATTAACACGTCGCCGTGCATTTGGCGGCCACATGCTTGCGAAAAAGAGCAAGAGCCGTAAACGAAATATCAACACCACTGCATTTGTCACAGGTGCAATGGCTAAAAACGTCCGTCGGGCGTTAGGAATTTAATCATGCGAGTAAAAAGAGGCGTCACAGCACGTGCTAAGCACAAAAAGATTTTAAAACTAGCTAAGGGTATGCAGCACAACCGCACTAGGTCATACCGTCTTGCCAAACAAGCCGTCGTCCGCGCATTACAATATGCCTATCGCGACCGCCGCAACCGCAAGCGCGATCTTCGTGGTCTCTGGATCACTCGAATTAACGCTGCTGCCCGTGAGCTCGGCACAACTTACGGTAAATTTATCGCCGGCCTCAAGGCTTCCAATATCGAGCTTGATCGTAAAGTATTATCCGAACTAGCCGTCAGCGAGCCAAAAGCTTTCGCTGACATCGTTAAGTCAACAAAAATCTAGACTTCAGAGACGTATTTACACTTACACTAAAAACAATCGCTTTCCGAAAGGAGAGCGATTATTTTAGTAGGCAGTACATCGATAAGCCGGGTTCTGTCGAGGATGATCATCTATCTAGCCTTATAGTTGCCCATACGGTCAAGCGGATATCGACCTGCGGACGGGACGCCCTTTAATGCAGATCTCCTTGCAGCTGGCAGGGTTTACCTCCACGCCATGTCACCATGGAATGCTGTGAGCTCTTACCTCACTCGTTTCATCTTTGCCCGATAAATCGGGTAGTTTCGTTTCTGTGGCACTTTCCCTAGAGTCACCTCCGGTCGCCGTTAGCGACTGCCATACCCTATGCTGCCCGGACTTTCCTCTTGTACCCGAGAGTACAAGCGATCACCTAATGAACTGCCTGTATGTAGTATATCAAATTACCGCTGTATCGTTTTGATGTTCGTCAAGAAGCTT
This sequence comes from Candidatus Saccharibacteria bacterium UBA5170, assembly GCA_002413425.1. Lineage (GTDB taxonomy): Bacteria > Patescibacteriota > Saccharimonadia > Saccharimonadales > Saccharimonadaceae > UBA1547. Next base: position 263,671 of record DHWY01000002.1, read on the forward strand.
ATTTACCAACGAGTCGGCAAATTGGTTCAGTTCACGTGGTACATGCGTAAATGTCACTTTTTCAAACTTATCTATCAGCGAACGAATCCGCTCATTGATTGGCCACAACTCCCGATTCTTGATTTTATAGATGCCTTTCATTTGATTAACGACCAGCATACTGTCGATGCGAAATTCGATAGCAGGGATGCCCAGCTCAAAAGCACGCTCCAAACCAAGTTGAACACCGTGATACTCGGCCTGATTGTTAGTTGTTATGCCCAGATAGATACCGCCTTGGTCCAAAACCTCTTGCTGTCTATTCATAATGACAAATGCGGCGGCAGAAGGACCAGGATTACCGCGGGACCCACCATCTGAATAGATAACCACAGAAAGAGGATTAGTTGTGCTGTCTACATCATCGGATTGGCCGTCCGCAATGCTATTAGGCGGTAATTTTTCTGCGCCATACAATCCCAACAGGAGTTGAGCACTGTCTCGTAGCTCATCTCGTTGTATTTCCGACAGCTGTTTCCATTCATACGTATCATAGCTACGACCGAGAGTAATCGGTTCGACGACCGTCAATCCGCTCACGGCGTATGAAATCAAAATGTGCTGCACGTCGCCTTCCTCACGATTTACCATTGAAATAACATCCGTTAATCGGAGTGCTTTGGCTTGGAGTCCTGTCTCGGCTTGCACATGTCGCCTCAGCCCGTCCTCAGGTTGCTCGTCATACTCTAAGGTGCCACCGGGTAATTCATATTTACCGACTATCGCAGGACGTCCCTGACAGCGGTGTAGTAGCAACGTCTTACCGTCGCTTTGGATAATAGCCTGAACAACAACTCTTTGTTTCATTGGTACGGTATACTTTCTATGTTTGAATTATTTCTTTGTATTTAGTTTACCATTCCTATAATGCTTTTACGATCCGTGCAGCTGTCATACCACCTATAGCCTGATATATAAAAGTCCCGAGGCTTGACTGTCGGCACTAGATATTCCCGCCGTAAAGCAAGGTGGGTACTCGCAAAGCATTTTCGAAGAAAATGAATCATTAGAGTTCCCTATCTATATGATATTCAGGAAAATCATTCGTGCCTAGGCTGACCCCGGGACACTCTTATTATACCATTTTAGCGGATGAAGATGTGGCCAAAGACCGCCAGAAAGAAATTGATTGCAGCGCGCAGAAAGATACCCAACGAAGGCCCTGCTAGCAAGATAATGGCAAATACGACAATAATGCCATACCGTTCGATTGTTTCCATCCCCCGTCTCACAAACTCTGGCGCCAGCGCATATAATACGCGCGACCCGTCCAGTGGCGGTATCGGAATTATGTTAAAGATGAAGAAGCCGAGATTCACAAGGATAGCTATCTGCAACACCTGATACCAGATACTATCACCCGACACACCAACCAGCACACCTACGCCAAACAAAATAAAAGCGAGTATCAGGTTCGTGAGCGGGCCAGCCAAGGCAACCAGCGCCGCCCCCCATTCGCCCCAGCGGACATTCTGAGGATTAAACGGTACGGGCTTGGCACCACCGAAGATTGGCAATCCTGTAATCGCTAACATTACTGGTAGAACAATAGTAAGGAATGGATCGATATGCTTAATAGGGTTAAGTGTTAATCTCCCCTGGGCTTTGGCTGTATCATCCCCTAACCAGTAGCCCATGAAAGCGTGCATCGCCTCATGAAGCGTCATCGACAATAAAATGACAACTATGACAATTGCAATATATAAAATATCAATATTCATTAGGCCTTATTATACCAGCCTCTCTGCTATTTCAGGGCATCATCGGTGTATCGTCTTGACGCATCAAGGTAAAAACGCTATACTGGCAAAGATTGTTAAAAATAACTGGAATGAAACATTATGGCAGCACGCTGTGAACTAACTGGAAAAGGCAAACAATTCGGCCACAATGTGAGCTTCTCTTTGCGTCGCACGAAGCGCGTTTTTAAGCCAAATCTTCAAAAAAAGACGTTTAAGCTTGATGGACAAAAGATTACAATGATCCTTAGTACTCAAGCGATTCGTACGCTTAAGAAAAAAGGCATTATCGCTTAGATACAAGCCTTTGGGGCAATAAAATAACCTCTTATTATAAGAGGTTATTTTATTGCCTTACGGCGCACTATTAGCTTCGGGTAACTTCAATAAGAGTTAACGTTCCGGGAAGCGTAGCGGCACCCTTAACCTTATACTTTGAAACGGTTTCAACCGGAACGCCAAGTTCCTTAGCGAAAAGATCAAGACTCTCTTGACGTACTTCATACGTGAGAGCGCCGTCAGCATAATGAACCGGAATAACTACCTTAGGACTAATTTTCCGTACAAGGCTCACCGCACCAGTCGCATCAAGCGTATAACCATTGCCACCAACAGGGATAATGAGAATATCGAGAACACCCAGCTCTTCTAGCTTATCTTCGCTGAGTTGTTCGTAAATATTTCCCAACAGGCCGATACGAACATCGCCACACTCAATACGGTAGATTGTTCCGAGGAGTTCTTGACCCTCTGCGTCCAAGTGACGTTGCGCGCTGATACCGCGAATATGAAAGCCGGCAACGCCATACTCGCCTGGACCTTCGATGAGTATCTTTGCGTCTTGTCCGTTAGTCGCAAAGCGCGCTTCAGTAGCAATTTCAACAGCCTCTTTAATGTTCACATCTTTTAATCCAGCAACCGATAATTTCGGATCTGTGACTAATGTTGCCTTCTTCGTAGATATTACTACGGTATTTGCACCTTTATATTCAATATCAAACACGTCTTTAGACCTCCTCTATTTCTGACTCAGGACATTATCTCTGTCGATGACAATGCTGTGTTTACCATTCAGAATTTCAGTAATAAACCTATCTCGAACACTTAGTCGATAATAGAACTCATCATATGATAGCACGCTATAGTTAATATCACGACCTTCTAGCTTCTCGATAGTTTTAATTGCCGCCATAACTTTCACATGTGGTAAATTGCCAACAAGAATAACATCTACTCCACTTGTGGAGCCGCGCACGAGTACACCAGATAGAATCGCCAGACTGAGACTAGGAATGCTGCGAATCGTCGCGCTCAGCTCGGCCGACAGCTCGTCCGACGAAGCGGGTACGACATTTGCCTCATTAAGACCATCTCCAAAAATAGCCCGCAGCGGTACATAATATTCATAACGTTGATTGACTTGATAATACAATTTGTTATCCGCACTATCGCTCGTGATGATGCCAACTTCCATCATATTAGATAGTTCGCGTCGAACTGAATTAATTTGTTCGTCAATCTTCCTGGTTATTTCACGCACATAAAAAGACTGGCCTGGATTGTTCAGGAAAAGATGAAGTAATTTTACTCGTGTTTTTGAACCAAATAGTGCGTCAATCATAGTGCGTCCCTCGGATAACTTTCGTGTTCTAATAATATCATGGTTATTCATAGATAGCGAGCTGGTCTGCGAGGTACTTTTTTGCACCATCCAGCGATGCCCAATGAATAAAAGTATTACGTCGTAACCAAGTCATCTGGCGCTTAGCAAGCCGCCAGTCAAGAGTAATAAATTTATTTTTTACATCATCTAGTGACATGCTTCCCTCCAGGTAAAGGCGAAGCAATGGATAGATATTCGACCTCATTGCCTCATTATCCCAGCCGTACTTTTTGCCCAACATCTTTGCCTCGTTGACGACACTATCCTCAAATAATTGTTCAGCTCTCCGTTCGATCCTTGTTCGCAAAATTGACTTATCTGTTGCTATTCCTACAACCATACTCCGTTCTAATGGCTTTAACCTCTTTTGTTGTGATACACCTTTGCTCTCTATAGTCCGTATGACGTAGCGTTTATTTTTGAAATTTTTGGGCAATACGACGTTGTTTTTTTTGCAATAGTCGTATAGTTGCTCTAGCGTCATTTGTTGTAATTTTTGTCGTTGTTCGTTGTCGACTTTTTCACCGAATTGGTAGTCGAACAGTACCGCATCGATGTACAATCCTGTGCCACCTGTTAGAAACGGGATATGGCCCCTGCCGCGTATCTCTTCTATTTTTTGAACGGCATAGTTCTTAAAATCTGCCGCTGAAAAATAATCTCCGGGTTCGATTAAATCGATCCCCCAATGCGGCACCCTTGCCTGCTCAACCTGGTTGGGCTTGGCAGTACCAACGTCCATATATTTATATACTGTCCGTGAGTCGGCACAGATAATCTCGCCGTTATGTTGCTCGGCGAGCTCGATAGCCAAAGCTGTCTTGCCGCTAGCGGTCGGACCAACGATGACGACCAACGGTAATACTAAAGATTTGGGTGCCATCGAATAGCCTTAAAATTATCAACAATATAGTCCGTACAGGTGATTCCCTCGTGGCCAAGTAATTGAGCCTGGACTTCTCTGCCCCCATGAAAGCCGGAGGCGAGCCCCCCAAAACGATTCACCAGCCGATGCCATGGTAAGTCGGTTTCGCCATAATGCGCAACGCCGCCAACAATTCGGGCAGCATGAGCATGACCAGCCAGCGCCGCCAGGTCACCGTAAGTCGTGACCTGACCACGGGGAACCTTCGACATCAGGTCTTCAACCTTGGTACGAAAATTATTGTCCAGATCGTTCACTGAAATACCTCAACACCCCCGACCAGTCATCAACTCGCTGTACATTCTCTGGCAAGCTTCCATTTTGATTCCATAGATAATTACCAAAAAGCAACGCCTTAAGGCCGAGCTTGGCAGCTCCGACACAATGCTTTAGCTGGTCGTCTATAATATAGTCAGCCCCCAATTCCTGACAAAGCTCACCTTTCGTGCGAGCAATAGACGCGTCACTGATTTTGTCCCAGATTCCCGCAAAATGAATATGATCATCATCGAATATTCCCGGGAAACGCTCATGAACCCAAAGGGTGGTTTCGTCCTTTACCTGAGTACGGCGCGATGTTATTACTATCAAATTATAGTTTTCTTTTAATTTCTCTAGAGCTAAATGAGCGCTAGGATTGTGATCGTAGTTATATAAGACTCCCGATTCGTGAAACTGATTCGCTCGAATCTCCGTCTCTTCATTATCGACCTTCCATAATTTTGCCCAATGCTCGTCATAGTCGTCGACAGTCAAAGTTGTACCCCAGCGTTGATTGCTGAATTCAACAAACCCTTTAGCATTGTCAGCCAAGACGTCATCGATATCAATCGCAATCGTTGGCCTCGCTTGTCCGGTAGCCATAGCTCTATAAACCCAGCAAGTAATCACTTAGTTGATCAAGTACGACTTTTTCTTCACCGGACTGGGTACGAACACTGACTTCGCGCCCGTCCTTGTCTTGCTGGCCAACAATGAGTTGTACCGGAATCTTCCAGGTGGCGGCTTCGCGAATTTTCTTGCCCAATGATTCGTTGCGGTCATCAAGTGTGTAGCGCAGTTCGTTATATTTGACCGGCTTCATCAGTACGACGCCGTCAAGTACCTGCTTGATCTCGTCGACGTAATCCTGCAACGTATCGTTAATGGTCAGAATGCGAATCTGTTCAGGAGCTGCCCAAAAGGGAAACCAGCCGGCAGTGTGCTCAATCAGGACGCTCAAAAAGCGCTCAATCGAACCGAGCAGCGCGCAGTGAATCATCACCGGAGTTTGCGGGTTACCCTCGTTGTCAGTGTAGGCGAGCCCAAAACGACCAGGCTGGACAAAATCGAGCTGAACGGTGGCGACTTGGTGCTCGCGGCCAATCGCATCGGTTGCCATGAAGTCAATTTTTGGACCATAAAAGGCGGCTTCACCATCCTGTTCAAAGTAGTCGAGTTTATTGGCTATAACAGCGGCTTTTAACTGCGTTTGAGCTGATTCCCAAAGTGGTAGTTCACCCAAATAAACGTCGCTATCGTCGCGATACGACAATCGCACACGTAGCGGCATGTTAATTGAGCCATACAGCTCGCGGGCACTCGCCAATAAGTTATTAATCTCATCTCCTATTTGATCACTGCGACAAAAGACATGACTGTCATCTTGGGTGAGCGAGCGGACGCGACTCAGGCCACCGAGCTCACCAGTCTTTTCGTCACGATAATCAGTAGTAGTCTCCAGAAAGCGAACCGGTAAATCACGGTAACTGCGTGGTCGGCTGGCATAGATTTGGGTATGGTGTGGGCAGTTCATTGGCTTGAGAGCCATCTTGTCATCAGTTTCCTGGCTGACGACAAGAAAAAGCTCATCGCCAAATTTTGCCCAGTGGCCGGAGGCCTCGTATAATGCTTGCTTTGTAATGTGTGGTGTCCACACCTTTTCGAAGCCAAAGGCTTGACGAAGTTGATTAGAATACTGGGCGAAGATATCGCGTAATACTGTGCCTCGTGGCGTGAACAGTGGCAGGCCAGCTCCGACAAGTGGTGACATTGTATAAAGATCGAGTTCCTTGCCGAGGCGACGGTGGTCACGTAGTTTTGCCTGTTCAAGCATCTCTAGATACTGGTCAAGCTCTTCCTGAGTGGCAAAGGCCACACCGTACAGGCGTTGCATCTGAGGATTAGTCTCTTTGCCGCGCCAGTAGGCACCGGCAACCCGTAATAGCTTAAACACCCCAACGTCTTTAGTGTTGGCTACGTGGGGACCACGGCATAAATCAACAAAGTTACCATTCTTGTAAAATGACACGGTCTCGACGGCAGATTCACCATCGGTGGCCAGGCCAAGCTCATTGATATCTAGGTCCTTGGCGACGGTGGTACCGGAACGCTTCAGATCGTTGAGGAGTTCTTCTTTATAAGGTTGGTTGTTTTCCTTGGCCCAGGTAATCGCTTGGTCAATCGGCATCTCGATTCGTTCAAAATCATCACCGTATTCGATAAGTCCACGCATCGATTTTTCTATTTTAGGAAAGTTTGCCTCGGAAATCTTGATCTCACCAAGGTCGATATCGTAGTAAAAGCCGTTTTCGACCACTGGACCAACCCCGAATTTGGCTTCAGGCCACAAGCGTTGGACGGCAGCTGCGGTAATATGTGCCAAGCTGTGTCGCATTGCGTGTAGTTGTTCTTCGTTCATATCTTCGCTCCTTTTTTTGATAAATAAAAAACATGCGATGATTAGCTTCAAACATAATAGTTCAAATCTATATATCGCATGTCTCGGACCCTTTTTATTGGGCGGTTCCACCGGACTTCCTGCTATGAACAGGCACTTATGAGACAACGTTTCGCACATCATCACTTCCCACGGAACTCGGTAATTGGTTAGGTCACGTCGTCGTTCATCTATTATGATAGCATATTGTTGCACCGCTACCCCTATTTTGATATCCTTATAAGGCTTGGGTCCTTAGCTCATTTGGCTAGAGCGCCACATTGACGTTGTGGAGGTGAGAGGTTCGAATCCTCTAGGACCCACCAAATTGCATGCCAAACTCATCACTATTTCAGTGGTGAGTTTTTTTATATCCCGACTTACCCACACATTCACTTAGTTTTCCACCCGAGTATATAAGCACTTCCACCAAGTTGTATATCATACATAGTATATTGCGTGGTTACCTGTACTATTGACATTTTATAATGTTTATGCTAATATGGGTGCATGAACAAGAAAGAACAGATACAGGTATTCCCTATCGTCTCTAAACTCGAAAGCTTTACCCTAGGCTTCGAGTTCGATAAGACGCTTCAAGAAGTCAAACGCGACGTGCGTGTTCGTACCTTCAAGAACCTATAATTGCAGACTCATTACTAACGCAAGCTTTGATACTAAATACCCCGCTAGACTCAGCGGGGTATTATATTGGGGTAAATTCGATCTCAGTCTCAGCTCTTGCGAGCACGCTTGAGCGCCTTGGCTTGCGCTCGTGCCTGTTTGGCGGAGTCATGGGTCGCTTTATCTGTAACATCAAACTTATCAAGGTAATGTCCGAGGAAGAGGCGGCCCTGAGAATACAAAGCCGAGGTTGCGCTGTAGCCTATAGCGGTCAGGGGCATTAAGACCCACTGGGCGACCATAAATATGCTGCGGTGCCGCCTGTAGCGCAATGGGCGTGGTGGCAACATCTTGAAAGCCAAGAACACAGTAATGAACAAGCCAACCATAGCTATCTGTTGCACAATGCTAATCACATCTGGTAATTGATGCGCCACTGGATCACGGAAGGCTTGATTATTAATCAAAAGCGGCACCCAACCACCGAATGCCACCAACAGAGAGACACTGCCGAGTGTGACATGCCCGTCTAGGAGCCGTACGAACCGTGCAAAGCCTCCCATCAGTGATACGTTACGGTTACGCGTAAAAATACGCGTCGCCACGTACGGGACGTCTGAGGCGCCATAGGCCCACCT
>DHWY01000002.1:272054-282104 GCA_002413425.1 Candidatus Saccharibacteria bacterium UBA5170
GAAATCGGTTGATAAGCCAAGTGTTTGCGATCCTCATGCACAATATATTCATAGGTAACGTAGTCAAAATACGTACGATGAGGACGGTTGTCGCTATCGAGCGTCGTAATAATCACGTCTTTGTATTCAATCCCCTGGCTGGGCAACCAATCCCGCAAATATCGTCCGGCGTGGGTAATGTTGCCACCCTTTCCAATGACCTCGTTGGGGGCATCTTGAGGATGCTCAACAAGGTGGAACGAGTGGAACTGCGGACCGAACTTCTGTTTCAACCGCAGGGCGGTTTGTTTAATACCCTCACCGCCCCTTTGTTCATAGGCGATAGTGACAATAAGCTTTTTATTGTCGTAGGTCGTATCGAGAATCGACTGAATTGTTGGCTCAAGGACTTCGTATGACTCATTGTAAGCCGCCACAATCACCGCGTTATAGAGCTGTGAGGGACGCGGGAATGTCCGTGAATCTGCTGAGATAAGTCGTAAATTCTCTTTATGGGCAATCGCCCCAAAGGTTTTATCTTTTACGTCTTTCATTTTATCGTACGAGGACTCTGGATATTCGAGATCACCCAGTCGCGCTTTCCAGTTAACTGTCTGCGCCTTCTCGAGTCGGTTGCGTCCCCCGATAGTATGGTAAGCAATACCAACCGCCTTGACGATTAAGGTAATAATGACGAACATCAGATAAATAGCGGCCAGTAACGGACTCACCAGCGATAAGACGACAAGCAGGACGATGGCCCCGTAGCTGAGGATGGCCGGCAGCATTTCAAAGAAACGATAGCTGGCGGTCCTTTTACCAAGTGGGATTTCAAGATCTACCATTGTATTACTACGGCGACCAGACGTTCAATACCGTAAAGGCCGTTGTCCATGCCAGCAGTATAATAACGATTCCGAGCCATGCAAATGCGATAGCCAGTGAATGGCCCTTAACCATAAAAAGTTTAACAGTAAGAATAACGTGAATTATGGCAACAAAGAAGCCGAAAAGTCCGAAACTAAAGAGGTAAAACCACTGGTCACGATACAAGTGGGCCACGCCAAACGCAGAGTAATGTGATACGAGCTGGAGGTCGCTTGGGTGCACTTTGAACCCGATATAGACAACAAAGCTAAACGCCAGCAGAAGGAGCGCGCTACAGAGTATCAATAGATACCTATTGGCGACGAGTAGTATAAATGATTCTTGTATAGTTTTTTTCATAAGTCTAAAATGTGGAGCCGCTGTCCGGATTTGAACCGGAGACCTACGCTTTACGAAAGCGCCGCTCTACCAGCTGAGCTACAGCGGCACTCAATCGATCACTTTGACAATTATACCACTTCGGGCAGAGGAAACAAACGCCGTCTCCTCTGTTGCACCAGACATCAAAAACTGCTATCATACTGTAAGTTCACGACGCACATACGGGCTCGTAGTGAAGTGGTTATCACGCCTCCCTGTCACGGAGGAGATCGCCGGTTCAAATCCGGTCGAGCCCGCCACGAAACAAGTTCACCTTTCTGGTGGACTTTTTTCGTGCCAGTTTACTGAAGATAATCCGGTCGAATGCCATGTTGTTTCTTGACTTATTGTCATTTTTATGCTAATGTTTACATATGAAAAACGAAAAAACACCAACAGAATTCAATAAACCAGAAGTAACTAATCAATTAGACACTACGCCCGAAGACCTATACGCGGAGCATCGGCGTGCTGCCACAGCAGTAAAACTTGCTAACGCGGCTTTTGAATCTACCGAGGCCCCCTTATTTAAACAGTTTGAGGCCGGTCGGGTAGCAATCGCCAAAGACAAATACGATTCAAATATCGAACGGACTTCTGCTCACTACCGACAGAACCAAGCCGCCTACCATGACCAAGCACTCGCCGATTCTCAAGCGGCGGGCGTTGAAATCAAGCAATAGCAGTCTTTACTTAATAGACTGGCGCTAACGCCGTACTCATGGATACGAAAGAGTTCCATACCTGCCCCGCTACGGTCCGCCACGAATAAAGTTCACCTATTAGGTGGACTTTATTCGTGCCAGTTCGTCTGGACTTTAACCGGCTAGCCCGAAGGGCGCCGGGTCGCGTAGTGCAGTGAGGTCAAAATGTGTTTACACATTTTGACGAGCAAACGAAGGAGCCAGTTTACTAGCGATAATCCGGTCGAGTCCGCTAAGCTACCTACGTTCAAACGAAGCCATTTTACGACTTCTTTTTGTTATACTAAAAGACATGAAATTATATACTGTCCGATTACACCCAAAGCAGGATTTAAGGCAAGAACTTCGAAAGTTTGCTGCCCTGAATAATATCCAGGCGGGATTCATATTGACCTGCGTTGGGGCTCTGGCGTGCATGAACGTCAGAATGGCCGGTGCCACGCCTGACAAACAGATAGTCAAGGAGCTCAATGAAGAGTTTGAAATAGTATCACTTGTAGGTACCCTTACGGCGGACGACTGCCATCTTCACGTGGCCGGCTCGAACACAGAAGGCGTAGTTATCGGTGGGCACTTAAAAAACGGCTCGCTAATAGGTGTGACGGCGGAAATAGTAATCGGCGAGGACGATACCGTCGTTTATCAACGAGCTATGGATAGCGAGACTGGGTTTGAAGAACTGGAAGTAAAAAAACGATAATTTACTACTACCCCACCTAGGCTATAGCCCTACAAAGTTCACGCTACTAACGAAGTATAAGTGTTGTATATATAACGTTTCGAAATTTGATTTATTATGTAATTAGTGTGTTATGCTTTTGCTAAGATTAGAGAATCCTGAGTCCTGGGAGGGCACAATACAATGACGACCGAACTGCTAACGGCTGATTCTCAACCATATAACCACAACCTGTGTGAAAATATCGAGCATTTTAAAAATACTGCCAGTGCAGTCGATTTGGGAATCTCCGCCGTGGCTGCATGGCAAATGTGGGGACTGTCTTTGATGGAATCGGCGGGATGTGGCGCACCGGAATTAATAAAGGATACTCGAAATTTTATTACAGCTACCACCACAATATCCGAGCAGCTATCACGGACGTATAAAAAACCAGAGTTCGGTCTCAACGAAACAATGATTGACGGCATGGAAGTCGCCGTGGCGATAGAAAAGGTCGAAGGTCGGGAAAAAGCATTTGGCTCGTTACTACACTTTAAACGCGACACTGACCGAAACGACCCGAAGGTATATATTGTCGCGCCAACCTCAGGTCACTTCTCGACCCTCCTACGTGATACGGTCAGGCAGCTACTGCCGAGCCACGATGTGTACATAACTGATTTTAATGATGCCAGCACAATCCCAATTGAAGAGGGTGACTTCGGGCTCGACGATTACGTTGGCCATGTACAGGAAGATATGCGCGCAATCGGCCCTGACTGCCACGTGCTTTCAATCTGTCAATCGACGGTACCGGTACTAGCAGCAGTGGCCGACATGGCAAAAAATAACCCAGATCAACAGCCAGCGCTCAGCCTGACACTGATGGCGGGACCGCTCGATACGGCTGCGGCGGAAACAGCCGTGACAAAATTTGCTGACGAGCATAATATCGACTGGTTCCAGCGCAACCTGATTGGTAAAGTCGCTGCCAAGTATCCTGGAGCGGGGCGACTTATTTACCCTGGGGCCTCACAGCTTGGTGCTTTTATTGCAATGAATACCCCGAAACACGTCGACTCCTTCAAAAAACTGTTCCTCTACAGAGCTTCCGGCAATCAAGTCGAAGCCGACAAAATAGCAGCTTTTTATACGGAATACCAATCAGTGTCGGGAATGACCGCCAAGTTTTATATGGATACGATACGGAAGGTATTCAAAGAAAGGCAGCTCGCGCGTGGCATCATGAGACGCGATAACGGAAATCTGATCGAGCCGTCTTACATAACAATGCCCCTGCTGACCATCGAAGGTGGCAAAGATGACATCTGCGCCGAAGGTCAGACGACGGTGGCGCACCAACTATGTTCAGGTATCGCAACAGAGGACAAAAGTCATTTCGTCCATCCCGAAGCTGGTCATTACAGCGTCTTTAGCGGTCAAAAATGGACGGATGAAATTGCCCCTCGTTTTGCTGATCACATTCGCCAAGCGGCAGAGGCTAAGGGTGTTGTCTACACTCCCGCGGCCTGCAAAACTATCAAATCTGATTGTTGGGACCCAAAGAGGAAGCAGCGGGCTCACAGCTAGTTTTTATCAGGACGTTACGGCCGTGACGTCCTGATTCAATACAGTTCACCGTCCGAGGCGAGTTTTTCGTCCAGCTGCGCCGCTTTGCGCAGCCGTCTGGCGCGTTGTTTTTTTTGCTTGGCCGACAGTGAAGCCACGGCGAAGGCAGTAGCACGGAGTTCATTTTTTAGTTTCAGGTAACTTTCAAGGCGAGCCGCAGGGAGTGCGTGTTGCGCAATCGCCTGTAGTACCGCACAATTCAGTTCTTTGGTGTGGCTACAATTACGAAATTCGCAGTGACTGGCCAGTTCTTCAACATCTTTAAAACTGCTGGATAAGTACTCCTCTTCACCCCATAGCTGAAGCTCGCGAATACCTGGCGTATCGATAATCAAGCCACCACCAGGCAAGACAAAGAGTTCACGGTGACTAGTAGTGTGGCGCCCCATAGAATCCGATTCGCGGACGGCCGCGGTTTTTTGACGCTCATCACCCAGCAAAGCATTAGTCAACGTCGACTTCCCTACCCCTGACGAGCCCAGGAAGACGGCAGTCTTACCCTCTGATACGACAGCTCTTACTTCCTCGATACCCTCCCCCACTGTTGCGGTCGTAATAATAAACGGGACGTTCAAGCTTTTGATAATAGCTAACTTTTTCGGCAGATCAAGTGCCTTGTCTGCCTTATTGAAAATAAAGGTCGGCTCGATGTTGCTCTGTCGTAATTGATAGGTATAACGTTCCAGCCGTGACGGACTAAAATCAAAATCAAGCGCCTGCACCACAAAAGCAATATCAACGTTCGTTGCTAGGACCTGCCGAGCATTACCCGTGCCGGCAGCTTTTCGATTGATCTCACTGACGCGTGGCAAGAGGGCGCGAATAATTGCCTTATCGTGATCACTGAGCTGCAGGGCGACCCAATCACCTACTTTTGGCAACTGGTACGGCTCGCTGCTATGAGTCAGCGCGCCGGCTATTTCAGCAATAGTCTCGGCGGGGGTCACAACCTTAAGGTAGCCGCCGTGATCGGCCACGACACGCCCCGGAATACACTGCTCGAGCGCTAACTCGCGTAGTGCACTAGCAAAATAATCATTCCAGCCATATGTTTCTAAATCTATCACTAGTACTAGTGTAGCCGATTCAGTGAATAATGCGACAGGACTATCTACGAATCAAATCGAGTCGCCACAAAATCCCAGTTAACGACGTTCCACCAGGCTTGCACATAATCGTCACGTTTATTTTTGTAGTCAAGGTAATAGGCATGTTCCCAAACATCGAGTCCTAGGAGTGGAGTCGGCAGACCCTGCCCAATTGGCGTATCTTGATTGACTGTTGTAGTAATTTCAAGATTCGGCTGTAACCAAGCCCATCCACTACCAAAGACACCGAGTGACTTTGTTGTAAATTCGTCTACGAATCCCTGAAAACTGCCGTATTTTTGAATGATTTGTTTCCCAAGCTCGCCCGTTGGCTCACCGCCGCCGCCCGGTGTCATTCCTTGCCAAAATAGACTGTGATTATAATGACCACCACCATTGTTTTTAATCGCCAGCCGTATGACATCTGGAATGGTATCGGGTTCACTCAGTAGACTATCAAGTGAGCGATTTTTTAATTCTGGTACGCTCTCGAGAGCTTTGTTGAATTTATCGACGTAGGCCTGATGGTGTTTAGTGTGATGCACTACCATGATATCTTTGCTAATATATGGCCCCAGTGCATCGTAGGCGTATGGCAGTTCTGGTAATGTAAACATGGTAACCTCCTTTGGTATAAACGTTATTGTATGTTAGTCGCTTTGGGAACTGAGATATAACGGATAATTTTGCCGGTCTTCTCGAGATTATCGAGCTCGTTAGCAAACGCAGTCAACGGAATCTGAACATACTCATAACTCACTTGTGTATCGTTGCTGTCCAGTAAGCGTACAAAATAGTAACCATCGCCTGTTGTAGCTTTTATAACGCCGGACGTTTTGCCTCGCTCAAGCGTGCTTGCCTCGCGGGCGAGTCCTCCATCATTGTTAGTTTTCGGCACCCACCCAGAGGCGCCATAGGTAACCTTACTACCACCCGCTACATTCGTGGCATCCACAATAGCCTGTAGGTTACTGTTTTCTACCTTTAACTGCAGGCCGATTGCCTCGACAACCTTTGAAGCACTGCTGTCAATCGCATAGGCGACTTTTTGGAGAAGCAGTGCATTTTTCAGCACGTGGCGAAACTCATCTGGACTCCAGCCATAAATGCTGAGGACAGCTGCGTCTTGAGTTTGTTGTGACACCTCACCGTCACTCGATTGACGCTGCAACTTCAGAGATGATTCGAGCTCGCTATCGCTAATTGATAGATTGAGCTTGTGGGCCAACTTAGCAGCGTACGCATCGGCGACAGCCGACTGCATTGCCTTTTGCTTGCGATACTGCAACTGACGCTTACCATCCTCGCTTTTAAGGCTGACTTGTTCCTTTTGGACAAGATAGTAAAGCTCACCACGATATCGCATAAGATAATCACTATAAGGAACCGACTGGCCGTCTACGCTTGCGACAGGCAGTGGTAGCACTGTCGTAACACGATAGATAAAGGCACTCGTATTCTGAGCTGGATACAGTTGCCACCACCCGACCACAGCGATAATAATAGCCGCAACGATACTAATGATAATGGCGTTAAACACAAGGCGATGACGAGCATACTGAACGGGGTACTTAAATCGTCGGCCACCCGCTAAAATCCGCTCCCGATGTTCGGCGACGGTTTCATTGGTAATCCGTGATGAGGTATCGACGTCTTTTTTACGGAACTTAGTTAGTAACTTCTTCATATTCTTCCTGATGCCTCACGGCATTATTGACTGCGTCTTGCAGCTTATTATATGTTTGATCGGGATACTCTACTTGATGGATAACGAGGTCACCGACAAACGTCTGGATGACAATCGTGCCAAACTTGAAAACTTCACCTGTGAATCCAGGTATATTATAACTTATGTTTTGAATCTTTGACAGGCGCAGCTCTATAACATCCTTCCCGAAAAGGCCCCGCTGGGTCACCTGTCGAATACGCTGATCGGTCACAATATAGACCGTAAAATACCAAAGAATAAAATGATAAGAAAATAACAATAGACCAATGATAAGTCCGCCAATCGGCAACAAGAAAAGTTCCAAGTTGTTTTGCCAGATAAGTGGCGGAATGGCCGTTATTACGAACGGTATAAGAAGCAGGTAAAACCCTTTTCGCATCGAAATAAGATGGCGACGGAACACAAAAAGAAGCTGCTCGTCACTACGCTGCCCTTCAAAATCGAGCTGCGTGTCTTGTTCTTTGGTTGTATCTTTAGTCATAATTGTCTTTGGTACCCCGGGCAGGAATCGAACCTGCAACCTTATCCTTAGGACGGATCTACTCTATCCAATTGAGCTACCGAGGCCTACTTTATCATTATAGCGGTATTGAGAACAATTTCTTTACTTTTTTTCTGGTATGCGGCCCCGTACGATTGGACCTTGGGCCGTTTCGTAATCAGCGTAGAGCTCTGCCTCGTCAAACCATAAGGCGATTTCTTGAACAGCCTCTTCGGAATTACCCGACGCGTGGAGGATATTTGGCAGTGTTGCACCGATAGTATTAGTCGATGCCCGAGTCACGTGTGTATAGTCACCTCGTATCGTGCCTGGTGCTGACTCTTTCGGATCGGTTGTGCCAACTAGTTTACGGACGTACGACACCGACTCAACACCTTCAAGTACAAACACGATTACTGGAGCCTCTGTCATTTGGCTAAGAGTAACGTTGTAAATATCTTTACCCCAGCGAGAAATGAGATTACTGATACCCTCGTAGTGTTTATGAAAATGTAGTTCATCTGGCGCTACCATCTTCATGGCAATAATTTTTAAGCCCGCACGTTCGAAACGAGTAATAATTTCACCAACCAAACCTCGTTGCAATGTGTCAGGTTTTAATATGATTAATGTACGTTCAAGTTGTCTCATCAGTTCTCCTTTGGTCATTTGTGTCCTATTGTAGCAAAAGTACAAGCGCTAAAACAGCCGCTAGGCCAATTCTATACCAGCCAAAGATAGCCAAGCTATGCCCTGCTAGGTACTTCATCAAAAATCCAATAGCCAGCATACCGGCAATAAACGCGACCGTATTACCGATAACCAGCGGGCCAATGTTGGCAAATAAGTACTGCCTATTACTCACTAATATTTTTAATGTCACGCCAAGCATAATTGGCAATGACGCCAAAAAACTATACTCGGCTGCCGCAGCAGGATTCAACCCAGCTAGACGGCCGGCAATAATCGTCGACCCAGAGCGTGAGACGCCCGGAATCAAGGCAAACACCTGCACCAAACCGATGACTAAGGCTCGTTTCGGACTCAGTGCCTCGCCGTCACTGACGGCCGAAGCTTTCGGGAAACGCTCCANNCCAATAATTCCGGCCGGAATGGCGGTAATAAGTATATTGAGGGCAAGTTTATATTTTTTGTTAAAAAAAATATCACGGACGATAGTCACGATCTTGCGCCTGAAGTACACCACTAGAGCCGTCAGCGTGCCGATGTTGATGAACTCGAGATACAAATGATCAGAAGCTCCCGAAAAAAGCTGTTGGGCGATAACCAGATGACCTGAGCTACTGACGGGTATAAACTCGGTCAACCCTTGAATAATACCGAGAATGATGATTTCAAATAAGTGCATCGTTTCATTGTACCGACTTACGAGCTTTTAGGCTATGCTAATAGTATGTATATGTCAGAGTTATTACTTGATTATATCGAACACCTTGAAGTTGAGGGCGGTCGGTCGGCTCGGACGGCTGAAAATTATACACTGTATTTGGAAAGATTCGTTGGTTTTACTAATGATATAACCGTTGACAAAATTACATCGGAAGTTGTTCGTAAGTATCGATTATGGCTTAACCGTTACAAAAACGACAACGATGACGAACTTGCAACAATCACCCAAAGCTACCACTTAATTGCTCTACGGGGGTTCCTCGGCTACTTATCGAAGCGTGATATACCTAGCCTATCCCCCGATAAGATTGAGCTCCCTAAAACGGCCCGCAAACAAGTCACCTTCTTGCACTACGACGAAATCGAACGCCTGCTCGAACATATCGACCTCTCAAGCGAGATGGGTCTGCGCGACCGTGCCCTGGTCGAGCTCCTTTTTTCGAGTGGCCTGCGCGTCTCGGAACTGGTGAATCTAAATCGGGATCATATCAACACCAAACGACGAGAATTTATGGTACGCGGGAAGGGTCAAAAAGATCGCCCTATATTTATTAGTGAAAGTGCCGCCAGCCATGTCGATAACTATCTGAACGCCCGGCTCGATAATCTGCCGCCCCTGTTTTTGAGCTATAGTCGCAATAACATCGCCAGCACCAGTGGTGACTATCGGCGCCTAACGGCTCGAAGTATTCAACGGATTATCACTACCTGTGCTCGTCTGGCAGGAATTACCAAACACGTTAGTCCCCATACGATGCGGCATAGCTTTGCGACCGATCTGCTCATGAATGGCGCCGATATACGAAGTGTTCAGTCGATGCTTGGCCACAGCAGCATTAGCACCACCCAGGTCTACACTCATGTCACCGATCAGCACCTACGTGAGATCTACGAAAAATTCCACAGCGAAACAACTGAGTAGCAACGGTCTCAGGTTACGGGGTACAGTTATTTGCATAGTCAGCTGTATTGTTCGTCACCAGGAAGTCCTTGCAGAAATTACCAGTGCTACTAACCGCCGCATCTGGATAAGGGAAGTCTGCGTCTGTCATCTCAACTCGACTCTGAACACGTCTGAATAAATCATTTGCTCGGCCAGTTGAATCAACCTGCGGCTGAAC
>DHWY01000002.1:282190-366817 GCA_002413425.1 Candidatus Saccharibacteria bacterium UBA5170
ACGATAGTCGATGGATAAAGGAACAGTGTATTAGCGTTACTCTGACTCGAAGCATTGACATCTTCAAAGTCACCGAGCGTAAACTTGTCCCCAAATTGCATCAGTTGCGTACGCATCAGTGAGGGGCGGTTTGGCGTCCACCTAGTCTGACTGAGAAGTGGCGTACCTGACGAAAAGTTAGGAACATCCACATTCGTACCCTGAATATCCTTGGCACTAAACCATTCGATATGGACGCTATCGAAGTTCGCTGCTCCGACCAACTGGATTAACTTACTATCGTCTTGGTTGAGTACTCCGAGATAATCATCTGTCTGCCTGGTAATCTTGACACAAGTATAAGCCTGCTGCAGGGCAGCATCTCCGGCCGTTTGCTGAACCAATACCTCTTTACCAGGTAGGTAATCTATCACGCTCTTCAACGCTTCGTTACAGGTTGTTGAATTAATTGCCGCCAGGGCGGTCGAACAGCGCAGCGCATCACCGGAAGCACACTCCGATTGATAATTGAGTAAAGCCCGTTTTGCATCCTCGACACCCGCTTGAGCCGAGTCGTAAGCGCTCTGCGAAAGATCGGCAGCGGTGGCTTGACGCTGGTCGCTCAGCATAATACGGATAAAACTCACGGTAATGACAGTAACGAGTAGCATCGTAAATATAACAATAAATAACGATACCGCGCCATATTCTTTTGTTTTTGTGGTCATAAGTCTCGCTTTCATTGTTTATTGTACCGCATTGCCGGCGCGGGCCACTATATCAAACTGATTTACTGAGCAATAATTCAAGTCGGAGGCTATATCACTAGGTGGCCGACAGGTCGTTGCGCTCGGTTCAAGCGCGGCTTGGTCATTGGTGCCAATAACAAATGATAGGTAATACAGGCTCTGCCTCGTTTTACTGTCATTTGCGGTGCTCTCGGTGCTAATNNGGGTTGATGACCGAATCCTTCGTCGAGCAATAACTAGCGGTACTATCGGGAACTTTGATGAATCGAATCTTGTTGGTTGATAGGTTGGGATTATAAATATTACTATTAAGCCCGTTCGCCGTGCTATCGGACAGTGTTTTGCCGTAATTCCATATATAACTGTACTGCCCCACGCACAAACGCCCGCCAAAGTCAGAATTGATATATTTCGTGCCAACCGCGGCGGTGTCAATCGAAAAGGATGGACTGATGGCAATACTGCGCTGCAGCTCGGTCGTCAGCGAACGTCCGGCCTGATTGACTTCTTTGAGCGTCAGTCCCCGGTTATAAATATTACTTATCTGAATCACGGTCATGGCAATGGCCATCAACAGGACGGAGATAAACGTCATAGCCAGCATGAGCTCTATAAGCGTAAAGCCTTTATTATCGTGGTTCATAGAGCCTCACAATCGTACCCAAAGTCATCGGTGTTGTCTGGTTGGAACTCTGCCAGCAAGCACTGATATGAAAATCAACAGAGCCGGAGCTATTCCCAGCTACAACAGCGGAGCGAACGGCCTCGATCCAGATACCCTCGGCGTTGGTCAGGACAGTCGGTGTCGAGGAATCGTAGCGCAGCTGTGAGTAGGTTGGCACAGCGGTAGTAAGTTTCGTGTCGGGCTCGAGCTTGGCGGTCTTGGTATTGATGATAAAAGCACCAGTTGGCAGAGGCTGCGGACACGTACCAAAGGCCGAAGCCTGAGGGACAGGGTTGGCGACAATTTTGCTCCACTCACCCGACGCTTCACCACTGACAGCATTGGGATAGGCCGCGATATACGAATCATGGATAAAGCGTAACGCTTCGGCCTGTGCATCGATTTCTTGCCGAACCAAGGTAATTTCAAGTGAACGCTGCGCGGTGGCCGTGCCTTGATTCATAATCGACAGACTGCCGACAGCCACCAGGCTAAAAACCGTGACGGCAAACAACACCTCTATAAGCGTATCGCCTTTTTGCAAGGAACGTACAGTAGTTAGCATGTCGAACTATCCCCCATGTCATTCGAGCGCACCTGAATAGAGCTGGCGGTTGAAGCATAGGCACCAATGACAACTGCCAAGCCACCCCCAAAGCCACCATCAGAATCGACGCAGACTCTGCGCTCGGCTTGTCCTGGAATAGCATTTCCAGCCACAATTAAAGCGTGCAGCGGTGCCGCAACACCGTCACCAGTAAATGTATAGGTCAGTCCACTCGTCGGAGAACGCAGTATTAACAGAGTGATCTGGCGGGGCATGGTTGGTGATTTCGCACCCGAGCCACTCGCTGGCCAGGCAATCCGCGCTCCCCATTCAAGCTGCGATGTTTCGGTACTGGTAGGCAAAAGTGATAATTTGTAGTCCTGTAACTCCTTAATGTCAGTGGCGTATGACGGCGCCGCTATTGGATTACTACCAACCACAATACTTTGAGTAATAACTGTATCAACAATCGTCAAGTAGCGTCCCAAGACGACACAATCCGATTGACCGCGTGGCAGTGTCGTCCCTGAGGTATCAATGACTGCATTTGCAGTACACGACACGTCAGTTGCGCGTACTTCATTACGGACAGTCGATACATCAGAGTACTGTTGTTCAAAAACAGATTTAAGAATAGAGACACTGTCACGATAGCGCTGAATATTAATCGACGATCCCGTACCAGCAAGAATCGCCACCACCAGTACGCCCGTGACTGCCAAAAAGAGCATGGTCTCGATGATCGTAAATCCGGATTTATACGTGGCGCTCATTTGAGCATAATTATAGCATAAGCGAGTAGCCCGTATAAGGCTTAAAGTGCAACGCCAAGATAGGTCTCGATCAGATATATACCAGCGAATTGGGCAATAACAAAACCAAGAATCAACAGCGGACCAAACGGAACGTGCGAATCACGCTTCAATCGCCCGCTTATCATAGCTGGAATAACAATCAGACAACCAATCAGGTTGGCAGCAAAAAGAGCCACGAAAGCCAATCTCCAGTCAGCCAACAGCAGCGCCAGCCCGAGACCGAGTTTAACGTCTCCAAACCCTATCCATTTCCCCCGTGAAATCAAATATAACACCAGGTACAGACCGCTTAATATAACGGCCGCTCCCACGACACTCAGCAGTGCGTTCAGCCTATCGGCTGACCGTAGTATGACGATTGCCACGCTGAGGACCCCTAGACCAATAACGACGAAATTGACTCTGTCCGGTAACAGAAACCACTTGGTGTCGTAAGAAAATAAGATAGCCAACCCGACTCCGGCGACGAGCCAGATAATGAACTGAGTAATCGCGAGAGGTGTTTCCAGCGGATAGGGCCAAAAAGCGAATGAAAGAACAAATAATAACGCAACCCCCAGTTCGATCAGCGGTTCAAGGTAACCGATTGGAATATGGCATTGGCGGCATTTCCCCCGCAAAGACAGCCAGCTCACTAGCGGGATTAAATCATACCAACGCAGTACGTACGAACAATGCAGACACCTCGATCGATCGTGGGCGGCGCCACCAGTTGTCAATTTCTTGAGACGTTGGTACTCATCTTTATCGTATTCCTCGTGATGAGCTTTGTCTTCCGACAGCTGGCGGGCACGTAAGCGCCAAACCATCGCCCCTGCAAAGCTGCCGAGACATAAACCAGTCAGAATAAGGGCGAGATAAATAACGACGTTTTCCATAAGCACTATCATAGCAGGTCACGGAAGTATTCCATACAAGAAGAGGCCTGCCGGCCCCTTCTTGTGTCTTGCTAGATAAACTAACCGTTTTGGCAGAAGTAGGCACCACCGCCGGATTCAAGTAAAGTCACTACCGTGAATTGACGCGTCGTTCCCGCAAGTAATGTCTGAGTGGCTGGGTTTCCACCAACCGAACCAGTTGAGTCTCCACACGTGGTAGATTCCGTGACGGTAATAATTCCGTCTCCCGTCGTATCTGAACTCAAGCTGCTCTTTCCAACAGTCCCGTTGACGGCCACGGAGGTGGTGTTATCGGAATGATCCTTCACGTAGCTGGCGAGTGTACCTGAGTCCGGAAATTTACCACGATTATTGCCTGTATACGCGACGACTCCGGAGGCTACGATCGCAACATCGCTTTTGCGGGCCGTGTCGCGTTGGTTACGCTGCAAGGCTGGCAGGGCAATAAAGACCATTAAGAAGATTAGTCCGGCGATAGCCAAGACCAGTACCACCTCAATAATCGTAAATCCTTTTTCTTTTCGTTGGAGGTTCATAGAAACTTTTCCACCTTTCTTATGAACTAATTATGACATTTTTGCGCATAAACGCTTGTGCTTATAGTACCCTAAGTATAGATGAATGTCTAGACGTTTATGCCGTTAACCAGGCTGTAAATCGGTAACAGAATAGCACCCACCATACCCCCGGCTACCACCGCGAGTACAACCATCAGGACTGGCTCGATGGCCGTTGAGATAGTGCGGATCTGTTCATCAAGCTCATCTTCGTAGACTTGGGCGACCTTCCCCATCATCTCGTCGATACGGCCAGACTGTTCACCGATGTTAATCATTTGCGGCACCAGCGACAAAATATACGGTTCAGGCTGAATAGCTGCCGAGAGCGCTTTACCGCCCTTCACCTTTTCCGAGGCGCGCATAATACTCTTTTCAAGCACGGTGTTATTAATAGCCGTCGCTGTAATTCTCAGCATATCAAGCATACTGACACCAGTACTGAGTAGGGTTTGCCCAGTACGGGCGAAGCGAGCCATGTAAAGCTTTCGAAACATCGGACCAAAGATTGGAACGTTTAATTTGGCCGTATCTTTCAATTTGATTCCACTGTCAGTTTTTAAATATTGTGCCAAGAAATAGCCGCCAATACCAAGGACGATAAGGGTTAGCCACCAGTAGTGCGCCAAAAAGGCAGCCATATCCACCATGGCTTGTGTCAGAAACGGCAGCTGTTTTTTAAGATCACGATAGAGCTTTTCAACCTGAGGTACGACGGTAAAGAGCATAAAAAGCAAAACTCCGAAGATAACAAACAGCACGATAATCGGATAAGTCAATGCGCCCTTGATCTTGCTCATAGTGGCGGCGTCTTTTTCTTGTTGGTTGGCAACCCGCTGTAGCGAGTCGTCGAGCGTTCCCGATAGCTCACCCGCCGAGACAAGTGCAATAAAAACCGGGTCAAACACATCGGTGTGTTTAGAAAATGAATCAGACAATGTTTTACCGCCTTCTACAGAGGCGGTAATTTCCTGGATAACCGATTGAAGTTGTTTGTTTTGGGTCTGCTCGAGAACCGTATGAAGACTTTGCGACAGAGGCAATCCAGCACCAATAAGGGTTGCCAGTTGGCGCGTAAAGACAATCTTGTCCTTAACAGTGATGCGGCCAGCTAACTTCGCAATAATGTTGCCGTCACCTGACTGCTCTTTGATATCAAGCGGCGTAAAACCTTGTTCTACCAAAAGGTGGGCAGCCGCGCTCTCCGACTCAGCCTGTAAGGTAGATTTTGTAATCTTGTTGGAAGATTGGTCACGCGCTTCATAAGCAAATTTTTTCATAGCTAGCCTCGCATCAGCCTTTCAAACTCGGTAAGATCAACCGCGTAGTCGCGAGCATTGTCGTACGTAACCGTGCCGCTTTGAACCAGGCCAGCCAACGTTCGATCCATTGTCTGCATTCCCTGATCGGCACCAGTTTGAATGACGGCATCGAGCTGATGAGACTTACCCTCGCGAATAATATTACGGACGGCAGAGTTGGCGACGAGAACTTCAGCGGCCACGACTCGTCCGCCACCAATGGCAGGCACCAGTCGCTGCGAACAAATTGCCATTAAAATGTTTGAGAGCTGGGCGCGAATCTGGGATTGTTGGTGGGGTGGGAACACGTCAATCATGCGGTCAATTGACTGGGCGGCGCTGTTGGTGTGAAGCGTGGCAAAGACCAAGTGCCCGGTCTCGGCAATCGTGATGGCGGCGCTAATCGTCTCAAGGTCGCGCATCTCACCAATCAGGACGACATCAGGGTCCTGNNGTAAACTCAATTGGATCTTCGATAGTAATGATATGCTGAGCACGCTCGCTATTAATCTTGTCGACGAGCGCCGCAAGCGTCGTTGATTTTCCGCTACCAGTTGGGCCGGTGACGAGCACGAGCCCTCGAGGATAATCGGCAAATCCAATCACTACATTAGGCATGCCAAGTTCGGTCAACGATTTAATATCGTTCGGAATCAATCGGAGGGCGGCTGCTAGGTTACCGCGTTCGTGATAGGCGTTAACACGGAAGCGACCCAGGGTGCCAAAGGCGAAGCTAAAATCAAATTCTTTGTCTTTTAAAAGGATCTGTCTCTGGTCCTGGTCCAAAATAGCAAAAATCAAGGCTTCTACCGCTGGTTCATTAAGCGGGTTAAACCCAGCGATTGGCATCAATGAACCGTCAACACGAAGCATTGGAGGTAATCCAACCTGCAAGTGAAGGTCAGAGGCTCGCTTGCGTACTACCTCTTCTAGTAGTACTTCGATTCTTAATTCTTGATTATTCATTTTGTTTCACCCTTTCCTAGGCTGTATCTGCCGCTACGCGATTTACTTCTTCAATGGTTGTGATGCCCTGTAATGCTTTTAAATATCCGTCTTGACGCATCGTTATCATTCCTTGTGAAACTGCGAGACGTTGAATCTCTGAACTCGTCGCTCGGGCCACAATAAGATTTTGGATATCGGTATTCACATCCATCACTTCATAAAGTCCGGCGCGCCCACTGTAGCCACGTGGTGTTTGTGGAGTATCAATGCCCTTGACTAAAGTATAAGCGCTTTGGCCCGCTAGGGGCAAGTCTTTATAGCCTAAATCTTGAGAAACTGCCGCAACGTCAGCTGCCGTCTTTGGCAAAAGGTGCCCGATAGTCGTTAAAATGTTCTGGGTTTCAATCGGATTAGACTGATAAACCTCTCGTTTCAACGAAACACGCCGGACCAGGCGCTGGCCAATAATCGTATTGATGGTGCTGGCGATTAAAAATGGCTCAATTCCCATATCGAGTAGCCGAGGCAAGACCCCAGCCGCACTATTGGTGTGGAGCGTGCTAAAAACAAGGTGTCCGGTCAGGGCCGCTTGGACTGCCAGACTGGCCGTCTCACCATCACGGATCTCCCCTACCATCACCACATCTGGGTCCTGGCGTAAAATCGAGCGTAGTCCAGTTGCAAATGTCAACCCGACGTCACCGTTGACTTGAATCTGGTTGACGCCGTCCATTTTGTATTCAACTGGGTCCTCGAGAGTCACGATATTAACTGTATCGTCCTTAATCTCTTTGATGAGCGCGTAAAGGCTCGTTGACTTACCGCTACCAGTCGGCCCTGACGTCAAAACCATGCCATTCGGTCGACGGATACCCTTGCGAATGGCCCGCAGGGCGCGTCCGGCATACCCCATTTCTTCGATATTGAAGGTGTTACCTGACTTATCAAGTAGACGAATCACAACTTGTTCACCCCAGACTACGGGGCTAATTGCAATACGAAGGTCAACTTCTTTGTTGGCAGCCTTGACGGTAAATTGACCATCTTGCGGTACCCTGTGTTCGTCAATCTTAAGATTGGATAAAATTTTTATTCGACTCACCAGCGCTGGCTCAATACTTTTTGGCAGCTGCATAATCTCACGCAGTACGCCGTCAACGCGACAGCGGATTTTAAGGGTTGCCTCGAGAGGCTCAATGTGAATATCGCTGGCTCGAGACTTGACGGCATATTCCAAAATAGTGCTCAAAGCCTTACTTATTGGCGAGTCTTGAACAATAGTTTTTACATCGTTAGCAGAATCAAGATTTGCCTCAGCTTGACTGGCTTCGGCGGCCTCGTCGACGCTGGAAAGATCGGTCCGGTACTGGTCTAGGACGTGACGAACTCCAGATTCCGAAGCCATAAAAACTTTTAACGGGCGTTGAATACGATTAGCGAGGTAATCGACCGCCTGAACGTTATTGGCATCAATCATAGCAACCGCGAGGCGGTTTTGAACCTCCGCAAGTGGTACCGCCATGAAGCGCTCAGCAATGTCTTCAGGTAGCAACGTCAGGACATTTTGATCAATCAGGCTATTGCTGAGGTTGACGTAGGGCACCCCTGAAACTTGAGCAATGGCATGCGTCAAAAGCTCATCATCAACGATGTGATCTTCCGTCAGCAGTGCCAGCAATGGCTTTGTTTGGGCTACTGACGTCGTTTCGGCGGCACGAAGCACCTCTTGAGTGACTAACCCCTCATCGATCAGCAGATTAATGAGTTTTTCTTGAATGTCACCAGTTAAGAGTGCCATGGAAGCATAATCCTATTTAATACCGTTAATCTGGACTTCAACCGCTGGATTAATGGCGTTTTTATTAAAGATTGCAGGGCTCGGGGCTATTATAGTGGAATTAATTGGGTCGATTGTCTTAACCTTCACGCTATCCTTCGAGACGTTTCCAAAAATGCTATTTGCAACGAAGTAAGCAACCAAGATGCTGACTGAAGCGATAAGTATAATCATTGCTATATCTGTTTTTTTCATGGCTTTACCGTTTTATCCTTTAATTCAACAATCCGCGCTGGTTCGTAAAACGCTCGAGCCTGGACGCTCAGCACGCGCTTGCTACCCTGGTTTTCAATCCGAAGCGAGAGGATGTCGATGGCGCGTATTGACCGTTCAAGACGACCCAAGACCTCTTTGAGCGTATCTTCGCTACCACTGACAGAGAATCGAAAGGTTATCTCGGGCTGACCCGACACCGAGGCGGTCGTCGAGGCGTTCTGGGCGGTTGGGTCAGTCGACAGAGATTCGACGCCAACCACAGGATCGACCTGCAAAGAGTCAATCGATAATCCCGTAATATTTGCAAGGAGTTTGTTCTGTAACGACGCTCCGAGAGCCAATGAGTTGGCGTCGGATGGCAAAGCATCAAGAATCACCTGAATTGCTTGATCGCTCGACTTGGCTTTTGAATCAATCAAGGCTTGATTATTATCCAAAATTCGTACTTGAGACTCAAGTTCTGAGACGTTCGCATTGTTACTTTTCAAGATAGAAACCGTTTTATTTTTTTCGGTTAAGACTTTTTCATTAAAAACTGCTTTTTGAATCAGGAATAGTGAACCGACCAACGCAAAGCCGACCAGCGCCGAGATGACCGCTACCCATAAAAACATAGTACGGTTCGCTTTGGCGATCTGGGTTCGCTTACGAATGGCTGCGTCTTGTACCTGCATACTACTGTGTCCCCTTTAAATCTGTAGCTCGATCAACAAAAATACTTTTTGGGACGCCCAGGTATGAGTCGGTGACATTACCCTGAGTCGCGATAATAACGGTCGCATTTTTCGACGAGGGCGCAAATAGTTCCTTGGCGTAGGTAAAGCTCAGCGTGAATCGTAGTACTTTTGCCCCTGAGGAATCTTCCCCGTAACTTGTGTCACCCGTACTCACATTAGAAGCCAGCGCAACGGCTTGGTCGCCTGCATCGCTCGTATATTTGACCTTTGCACCCTCGATGGTTTTACGAAACACTTCAGCTGCAGCGTAACTATTGGCGGCCTGTCCCTGCATCGTGATAGTACCTGCGGTCGAGTCGACTGCAAGATCGGATATTTGAATATTATTTGGAACAGGTGGAATAATCGCCAATAACACGTCAAAAATACGTGAATCAATCTTTTTTTCATCATGCATCGTTGAAAGTTTTGTAAGCTGATTCTGAATCGTCAATGTTTTCGAAAGATCCTCGACGCTGGCAAGTTGTTGGCCGCCTTTTTTGATTGCGTCATCAGCGACGACACTCCGTACCGTCTGAACGCCGAATACATAAATCGCCAGAAGCGTTACAACTGCAATCGCCGCCAGACCAATCAAAATAGAGAAAGCGATCACTGTCGCGCGCACACGTTGGACTTTGATAAGCTCTTGCTTGACGGCAGGAATAAGGTTGATTTCAATCATGACTTATTCCTCCGCTGTGCAAGACCAATAGCCGTCGAAAATTCGGCAGCTATACTAGCAAGCTGTTGTTGGTCCGACTGTGCAACACGGACTTTTTGCCACGGGTTCGCAATACTCGAAGGAATACTCGTCTTGGCAGTCACATATTCCCCAAATTGCGGAACCACGGCCGCAAAGCCAGATAGCAGGATGCCACCAACGGGAGTATTAGGGTAGCGTGTCTGAAAAAACTTAATTGATTTCACCAGTTCGGCCGCAAAATTATCGAGTGTTCCTTCAATTGCACGGTATACCTGGCCTTCGAGACGATCTGGCGCGAGGCCAAACTTAATAATAAACTGACGAGCTTGATCTTCCTGGACATTAAGGTTCTGAACGGCAGCTTTGATCAGTGAGCGAAGTCCGGTTGGAATAGTGCGCACAAGTCGTGGGCTATCACCAAACGTAATCGCAAGATCAGTTGACTGCTCGCCAACATCAATGATGAGGCGGGCATCTTTAATACCACTTGGGAGTAACGAACGAATCATCGCTAGTGGATCGGGCTCGGCCGCGATGACGTTCAAACCGAGGCTTTCAATAAACTCTAAACGTTCTTCAGTATAAGCGTTGGCAGTACTTGCTAGTAACACTTCTTGCTGCTTGGGGTCGTGCAGCGACTGTCCAAGCAGCGCCCAATCAACCTTGGTTTCATCAATCGCCATCGGAATGTATTGATCGATTTGATACTTGATTGTACTTCGAAGCTCGGCCTCGCCCATATTGGGAATGTCTATAACGGTGGTAAATGTTTTGTTGGAAGGAAGTCCAATAACCACGTTCTTATCTTTGATACCACTTTGACCAACAGCAGTCATGATAACTTCACCCAAGCGGCGTTGACTTTCGGCAGACCCACCCATACTGGTCTTTTCGTCAAGTGGTGCATAGCCGTAATGCTGTAGGCTCCAACTATCAGGACCCGTCGAAGACAGTTGCACGACGCGCACTGCGTTAGTGCCTATATCCAGTGCAAAAAAGTCGCCCACTCCTTTTAGTAATACCATATTGCTTTTCATTATACATAAGCACTAGCGTTAAAAGCAAGTAAAAACTGAAGATTAGAGTCGAGGTGGAAGTTCAGTTGTATACATCGTCTGTACGCGACCACTACCAGTCGCCCGTGTCGCTGCCCAAAGATAGGCATCAGGACGAAGATTAAAGATTTCAGCCGGGTCACCACTTGCCAGGTCAGTGCCAGAACCAGCCGTACGGCGTAGCCACAGCTGCTTGGCCATGACGGGGCCATTAACGGTGAGGGGGGTTTGACATTTGTCGCTGGTCAGCTTCAGAAGGTCGCTTAAGACGTAGGTTAGCGAACCGGTGTTGCAGGTTTCCACGATGCCGTCGGCGCCGCTGGCAATCAGCCAGGCATCAACGTTAGTGACGGTGTCCTTGATGATGATTTTGTTGGCAATGATGACGAGTTGGGGAAGCTGTGAGGCGCTGGAATATTTGGCGCCATTATTGTCCGGATTATATGTCTGATTGCCGGTAATCGTAACCGTGCCGCTGGCTTTGAGGATTACTGATTTGCCAGGGTCCAACGTACTCGTGTCGAGAACAAGGTCGCTGCTACTGGTACCTATATAAGTGCCGCTCGTCGCAAGTAAGTTATTAGGTGTCACGGTACCGGAAATTATCGTACCTGGACTAGCGAAACTGGCTGCCACATTGGGAATAGACCGCGCGGAGGTATATTTCCCAATAGAGTCACAGAGGGCAATGTTATTATTATTCGTAAAGCTCAGTCTGCTTGCCATACAATCCGTGGCGTTAGCCATACCGCCAGGTCCGGCGTAGCCCGAACCAGAGGCAGCCCCAGTGACTGATCCTGTGGCAAATATGCCATATTCGATCCAGCTGCCAAAGGTGTTTCGGGTCGCACCAATCGTTTTGATTGATTTGCTTGTTCTAACCAACGACGTTATTGGTGAACCACTAAATGATTTACCGACCACAAGGTCACCGCCCCATATTTGGACTTTTGGCCTCTTTCCAACAACCAGACAAACAGGAGCGGTGTGACGCCACTCCGTTGAACTACTGGAGTACGGCTGGACAGAGAAAGCGAAGCAGAGCTTGGTACCAACGGCGAGGTCACCGACAGTCACGTTATTGGCTGAGAGGACAGCCCCACTGAGCCAACCGCCACTCTCATCGAAGACAGTTGTACCAGTTTTGATAGTCGAACAGGTGGCNNGGGACTGCCTTGGTAGGTAAAACGATTATCTGGGTTAGCTGCCACTGGGTAGTATTACTCTTAGTCGGACCAGTGTTGCTTGCGAACGGCGTAACGTCAAAGGTCGTATTTGGCTCAATAACGCCAGAGGCGTTGGTAGTCACGCCTGGCGTGAGGCTATAGTTGTACGGAACGGAAACGCACGAGTTATTACCGCGACCATTACGACCACCGCTACTGTTTGTGGGGTCATATTGAACCTTTTCGCAGAGCGTTTTGCCAACATCAGCCTGCGTAACAGTGTAGGTTGCGAAACTGGAGATAGTTCGGATTACACCTGGAGCTTTTCCGCTGGCCGTATTAGCCCCAGCGACTGGTGACACCCAGCTAGTAAAGCCAGAAATTGCAAGATTACTATATATAGCTACTGTTGTGGCGTCTGGGCCGTTATTTCTGAGTTTATGAGTCCAAGTAATCGTGTCCCCAGGCTTAGCTGTAGTTCTATTCACAGTACTCGTTGCCGATAGTTGCCATACTTTAGGCGGAGGCGGAGGCGTATGTTTAGGTAAGCCGCCAAGATCACCGACCGGATTGCCACAGTCCTGTTTCAGCACGTAACTAGTCGTGCCATTGACTTTAAAAATTAATGAATAACGGTTATCAGTATAGGTGTAGAAAGCATCATCGTTTGCAAAATTTTTCATATAACCAGAGTTCCAATGATAGCCATAGTAACCGAGGCTAATGGTGACAGCAGGGTCATTGATTCTGGCGACCCAGTCGTTTACGGCAGCAGCGGAGGGCCAGCTATGGTCTGATGATCCGCGCATAGTTTGAATAATAAAGGCGGCCCCCACAGCATCACGCTGAGGCTGGGGCGGTTTTTGATTGTCACGAAGACTCAGTTGAGACTTAATAAAGTTAATAAAGGTCGTCTTATTAGTCGTAGCCGGAACGCCACCGGTGATAACCTGACCAAAACCAGCCGTCTTCTTGCCCGCATTAGTAAAATAACCATAGCCCCACGCTCGACCGCCGGGATCAGCTTCTACGACAGCGATCAAACCAGTCGCCAAAATCACCGCCGCCAGCGTCGCCAGACAGAGTTGTTGGATTGCCTTCATCAGTTAGTCAGCTCTTTTACTTTAGACTGATAGTAGCTGAAATCATCGGGGGCAAGTTGTTGCTCCTGTTCGGTGGTGCGGGCGACGACGAGTGTGTAGTATTGTAAGGCAAGCGCCTTATCGCCAACCTGTTCGGCCGCCTGTGCCAAGACGGTAGCGGTGATGCGTGTTGGATTCAACGCTTCCGCTTTCTTAGCGAAAGTAACTGCGTCCTGATTTTGTAAATTATTTAAAGCCAGCGTGGCTTTTTGAAGATAGATGTCACTCAGACTACTATTCGTTGTGGTAGTATTGGTGGCCGTTTGATTACTGACGGCATTACTGAGGGCGTCATCCAAAATAGTTTGGCCTTTGGCATAATCCCCCGCCGTCGCCGCCTTATCGGCTTCCGTGAAGTTCTTTTGAGCTTCTTGAGCCGCTGTGGACGTTGAGTCTTGCCGAGGAGGAGCTGTTATTTGAGGTTTGAAAAAGAAAAAAGCTGCCACCAAAATAATAGTCAGCACGCTAACAATGATACCGAGCTGCAGCCAATTGAATCGTTTGCCCTGAAGCTTGATGATATTTGCCATGCCTGTGTATGCCTGCCTTTCCCACATAATAGCATAGCCTTTATGCTTCATACAAACAAGAAAGGTTCTGCCTTACTCTTGGCGTAATACTATCATTATCGCCTCAGACCATTTTCTCTGTTAAAATGAGTGCATGAGTCTCTCCATCGGCATACTAAAGTTCTAACCCAACTACCTTTTGAACTAAAAATAGCTATGCCACCTACTGATTGCGGTAAACGTGGGTATTCGAATAGCTACATTCAATCCCTTAATGAGACTTAGGAATATTTACCAAATAATAGTTAAATCCGCGGTAAGCTAAGTTATTGAATTACAACTATTCTAATTATTTTTGCCTAGGAGCATTGCCCTACCGAGCTTAACAAGATAACGTTCTGTTTCTATGTCAGACAAACCAAGTTGTTTTGCAAGTTCAAATAACTCTACTTTATCTCGCCAAGTTACAAATTCATTTGCATCACTTTTCAGTTTTTCAGTAGCTAGAAGTTTCTTGTACGGCCTATGGGCAAAATCAAGTTTCGCTTCCTGGTCAACATAGCCCATATCTGTCATCTGAGCTATTGCTTTCGAGATTTTCGATGGATTTTCGCCACCGAGATCTTCTGCAATTTTTCTCATAAACATAGGTGTATCTTGATCGTGAGTCAGCATGTAGCCAACCACACGCGACACAAGTTCCTCCCCAACACCATTTATCTGCGGCAGCTCCTTAACTTCGTTAGACTCTACTGTCTGAGGGGTAATCGAAAAACTTGGAAGTGCTTCCGCTATGGCCAATCTTCGTCGCTCAGTTTCCCGTGGATCACCGCCGTCAAGATATTCATCATCCTTGGCTTTTTGAACCCAAGCTGCAAGTGCGCTGACACTGGCCTCGTCTGTTTTTACATATTGCTCAGATGCTAAGTTATCTAGATGATACTTTTCGAGAGTATGAGCTGTATCCTCGTATGGATAAGCAGCATACGCGGCAATATTTGCAACTTCGGAGTCTTTAATTTGTTTACTTTCAGACATTTGATTGCATAATAGCATAATGCTTGTGTTATGTCAATATTCCTCCTCTGTTATAATAGCTCTATGAGTTCTCTTTCTATCGGAATTGTCGGCCTACCTAACGTCGGCAAATCTACCTTATTTAACGCCCTGACAAATAATAATATTTTGGCAGCTAATTATCCATTTGCCACCATCGAACCAAACACCGGTATTGTGGCCGTGCCAGACGAGCGCTTGGCGCAGCTAGCCAAACTCTATGGTTCGGCCAAGCTACTACCTGCCACCGTCACGTTTGTTGATATCGCCGGCTTGGTGGCGGGTGCCAGTAAAGGCGAAGGCCTTGGTAACAAATTTTTGGCCAATATTCGCCAATGTGAGGCCATCGTCCATATTGTCCGCGCTTTCCATGACGATAACGTTGTTCATGTCTCTGACCACGTTAATCCTATCGATGATATCGAAATTATCAATACAGAGCTGATACTTGCCGACATTCAAACTATCGAAACCCGCCTCCCAAAAATCGCCAAAGAAGCCAAAACCCAACCGATAATGAAAGCGACCGCCGAATACCTGACAGATTTACTTACGCATTTAAAAGCTGGTACCCCCCTGTCATCCCTGAGCGACGTAAAGTCTGAATACATTAATGATTTAAATTTACTTACCGCCAAACCAGTTATTTACGCCTTTAACGTTGACGAGCAAACGCTGGTTGATAACGCCAAAGAAGCCGAGCTAGCTGGGCTCGTCTCTCCTGCCCGAATAATTTTTGTGTGCGCCAAACTCGAAGATGAATTAAAAGGCCTAGCCCCCGAAGACGCCGCCGAACTCCTCGATAGTTATGGGGTGAAGGAAACCGGATTACTCCAAATGGTCCACGCCGCCTATGACATTCTTGGCCTCCAAAGCTACCTGACCGCCGGACCAAAAGAAATTCGCGCCTGGACAATCCGAAAAGGCGCCACCGCTCCGCAAGCCGCCGGGGTGATTCATGGTGATTTTGAACGTGGCTTCATCGCGGCCCAGATAGTTGATTTTGACGAACTGATTGCCGCTGGTTCAGAAGTTGCCGCCAAAAGTGCCGGTAAAATGCGGACTGAGGGCAAAGACTATATCATGCAACCTGGCGACGTCGTCGAATTTCGCTTCAACGTCTAAGTAATAATTCTTTAGGGTATGAAAAGCCCCGGGGGACGCGGTCGCAGGATTGCGACGCGTCCCTACCGGGGGGTTCACTCAACTCGTTATGAGGAGAGAGTTTTGAACCCGATTCATTTCAGTGGCCGTGCGAACACGAGCCAGTTGTTCGTGTAATGATGGTTGACCAAGTGCGACCTTTTTGGGTCTCTGTCGCACGTGATAAGCACCACCACCGGCGTTGCGCTCGCTCCCCAAACTGCGGGGTCGTGCTGCACGTCAGTCTTCAGCTCTGACTTGCGGTTAATGACCACAAACTTCAAAACTGTGCCGTCCGAATATCGAATGGAGAATGATGCACCATCGGGCACATCAGCGAGGCGCCAGAAGGTATCCGGCTGCGAACCCCACTGCACATGGCCAGCTATCAGCGCAACACCTGGCCGACCCGGTTTGGCCGAACGGTCAAACCAGATCGTCTGACCAGGTGGTGGTTCCAGCTCGCCCCGAGACGTGAGTCCCGTTGGGGCAATACTTTCATCGATCCCAATGGACGGGATTGACAACCAAGCAGGTGTAGCCGAGGCTACTGGCTGGACGACCGGCTGGATGGCCGGGGTCTTTGGTGGCGAGGTTGTAGTTGGAGTCGTCGAACTCGGTGAGTCCGACGGTTGATACGTTGATGCGGCCACTGGCTGTGGCGGCATCGATGTCGGCGAAAGCCAGCCTTCAACGTGAGGATAAATCCCCACCAGGCCAGCTACCACTAACACAAACCCAGCCACAGCCAGCAGCCGGCGCATCAGTGCTTGTTCTCCTGTACCTTGCGGCGCGGGAGAACGGAACCGATGAGGAGCATGGCACCGAAGCCAGCTGCCAACCAGTACCAACCAAACCCGGTTGAGCCAACCTGGGCTGAAACGACCTTGGTCGGACTATTACTGATGTAGTCGGTGACAACCGGGGGGTTGGTGGCGGTGCTGGTGGTTGACACCGGGGTGCTGACCTTCGGAACCGCCACTGGCGATGCCTTGTGTGTCGTCACCTTGGGTGTCGTCGGCGGTGTGACCACCGGCGTGACCTTGGTATCGGTTGGGGTTGGGGTTGGGGTTGGGGTTGGAGTGGTGCACTTGAGATCGCCGGCGCTGATGTTCGTGGCGGATCCCTTTACCTGTACACCCGAGACGTAGGTCTCGTAGTACAGCTTGTTGAGGGTCGACGTGACCGTGGCGGTTCCCCCCGCAGGGATCACCGTCTCGGTACGAACGCTGTCATCAAACCCGCTCGACTTGACCATGACGGCCACGTCGTTGGGGTTGGTGAACGAGTACGAGTACTTCCCCGCAGTGCAGACAGAGGCCGCCTTGGCGGTCACCGGGACCACCACAGGTGACTCCTCACACGAGCTTGCGTTCGGTCGGGTCGCCGTGAAGCTGTCAATGACGACGAGCGGCGGTGACCCTTCCGGAGTATCAAGCTGCGCCTTGACCGTGAAGGTCACGGTCTCGCCGAAGGACATCGGCTGGCTGTTCAGCGCGAAGCTGGACAGCCGATCGACTGAGTCGGGAGTCTGGCTCTCGGCGCCCCGTGAGGAGACCAAGTAGTACCAGATTCCGGCGTAACCCGGTCCCACCCCTGGAGGGGTGGCATCGGTTATGTTGGCCACCACGTGGTCGACCGTACAGCTGGGCTGCACGAACGAGACTGAACCCGCTGGATTGGGGTTCGGCACCACAACGGGAGGCAGTCCAGCTTCACACAGTGTCCGGTCATCGCTTGCGACGACGAACGACGGCTGAGCGTCACTGAACGGCGCACCGACGATTGGCTGCACGTCGGCCTCAAGGGCGTTCGCATCGACCTCGATTGGCTGCTTGCCCTCCTTGAGGGTGTAGTGACCAGGGCCACCGACAACCTTGCAGACCAAGACCTTATCGCCCGCTGCTGCTGGCGCTGCTGTTACCACTGCTGGCGCTGCGAACATGAGGGACAACAAGCCCACCATGCTCAACCAGGCAATCCCCTTCGGGATGCCCTTAAACTTGGGAAGAGACATCAGATGTCTATCCCCTTTCTGCTCCTTCTCAGGGGAGCATTGATGAAATGAATCGGATTGTTAAATGCGCCCATCGGGGACACACGTAGTGTATCAATCCGAGGGCACGCAATCCTTATCCCGTTTCCCGAAAACGGGGCGAGGATGCAGATCATTCCGAATTATAGAACAAAAAGCTTTGAATGTAAAGCGTTAATTTTAATACTTAAACTCTGTTAATGATCAAGCTTGCAGACGTTTGAGCTTATAAAATCGCTCTTGGTTACCCTTGGCACCAGCCACGTCGCTGTCTCGCTTGTCGGCGATCACGAATAAATCTTTGGACCATACTTCAAAATCCTTCAGAATCTGACGGCGCATCGAGTCGTTTTTGATAATGCCTTTGTTGGTCTGATCCTTGCCAGCTTCAAACTGCGGTTTGACCATGGCGATAATTTCGGTATTGGCCCCACTTAGGTATTGGTGGAGATGGGGCAGAATCTCACGCAGGCTGATAAACGACACGTCGATTACGATAATATCTGGTTTTTCATTCAGATAAAAATCGCGGATATCGGTTTTTTCGTGCAACTCAATCTTGGGATGACCGTGCAGACTCGGATGAAGTTGATCCGTACCGACATCAACCGCGTAGACTTTGATAGCCCCGTGGCGCAGTGCATAATCCGTAAAACCACCAGTACTACTGCCAACGTCGAGTACGACCTTATCCCGAAAATCGAGCTTCAGAACCTCGGCAACAGACGCCAGTTTTAGACCAGCCCGACTGACATACTGGTCTTCGGCTGTCATATTAATAACGGCATCCGAACGCACAAATTGACCAGGTTTTGTCACTACTTTACCATCAATCGTGACTTTGCCCATCTTGATCCAGCTCTCTGCCTGTGACCTCGTCGGTGTCAAACCACGCTTGGTGAGCTCGATATCAAGACGCTGTTTGGTCATACGGACTAATCCCGCTTTCGTTCGCGGTATTCACCCGTCGTGGTATCAACCGAGATGACATCGCCCGTTTTAATAAACGACGGCACTTTAGCGACCAATCCGGTCTCGAGGGTGGCGTCTTTCAAAACGCTACTCGTCGTATCACCTTTGGTGATACTTTCACAATACGTGACTTCCAAATAAACGTTCTTGGGAAGCTCGACGTTGATAATCGTGCTATCAAATGATTGCAGGCTCAAACTTTCGCCCTCTTTCAGATAGCCGCTCGCGTCCCCGACTGTCTCGGCGGAGAGTTCGAACTGTTCGAATGACTCAGGATCCATGAAATGAAAGTTGCTGCCGTCAGAATAAAGATACTGAACAGTGCGACTACGCACCTCGGCCGAGTCAATTTTTTCTTGACCCTTAAATGTTTTGGGGATGACGCTGCCATCAATCAAGTTTTTGAGTTTGACGTTGACAATACTGCCGCCGCGGCCCAGCACTTTTTGGTTATAGTCGGTGACACGAAAAGGCTTGCCGTCAATTTGGACGACAACACCTTTTTTGAGATCAGTTGGCTGATATGCCATGGGTTACCCTTGAGTAACGAATGGTAGCAGCGCCAAGTGACGAGCGCGTTTGATAGCCGTGGCGAGTTGTCGCTGTTGCTTGCTGCTAAGGCCGGTTTTGCCGATTGGCTCAATCTGACCATACATGTTGATAAATCGTTGAAGCGTTTTGACGTCGGTGTAGTCAAAATATGCGGGGGTATCTTTTTTAAATCGTTTAATAGCCATAATTATTCTCCTAGAATGGAATCTCACTTAAATCAATAGGTTTGTCATCGATGTCTTCGATAACGACATCGTCAGTTTTTTGATTCGAATTGTTTGAATCAGTTGGTTGGCTCGAACTGGCGCCATCACTTGGTCCGTCGAGGAAAGTCACGTCAGAAGCGGTCACTTCGACGCGACTGCGCTTTTTACCAGTTTCTTTATCTTCCCAACTATCTTGGCGAAGACGTCCCTGGACCAAGACACGACGTCCCTTTGCAAGATATTGGATAACTAATTCACCTAGTTTTTCCCAAGCGGTGACGTCAAAAAAGTCTGCGCCACCATCTTGGCCGGCGCGGTCAACTGCGATACTAAAGCTGGCAATTGTTTTACCAGTACTAGTTGTCCGCTGTTCGGGGTCACGGGTTAGGCGTCCCATCAAAATAACTTGATTAATTCCTTTTGCCATATGAATCTACCTCTCTTCTCGGTTATCGTTATCGGACGTGCGAGCTTTAGCAGCAAGTTCTTGTTCCTCAAGCGCTTTACGGCCTTTTTCGTCAACAGTCACTAGTAAGTAACGTAGTACTTCGTCGGTAATATTAAGCGTGTTACTAATTTTGAGTGGTGCATCAGCTGGTAGCGAAACTTGCATATAGACATAAATAGCAAAATCTTCTTTAGCGATACGGTAGGCAAGTTTTTTCTTGCCCCAGTTGTCTTCGGTGGTGATTTTTCCGCCAGCAGCAGTCACGATAGTACGCACTTTCGCAAGTGGCGTCTCGATGTCAGCCTCTAGGTCGGGATGAATCAGAACAGTTAGTTCGTATTCTTTCATAGTAGATTTCCTCCTCTGGAATCCGTTATGGATGCTTATATCTGGTATAAGCCGAGTTGATAACCCTTTGATTATAGCAATAAGCTGTGAATAAATCTAGAGGGTATCGTTTACGCCAAGGTCGTCAAGGCTCGAAATCAACACTTCGCGTGGCCGAGCGCCGTCGGCGGGGCCGATAATCCCCTGGTCTTCCATTGTCTCAATCAGACGGGCGGCGCGGGCATAACCAACTCGGAGGCGACGTTGAAGCAAGCTGGCACTGGCCTTGCCACTATCTACCACGACGCGCAAGGCATCATTATACATCAGGTCATCGCTACCACTGTCGAAGTCCATCACAACGCCGCCCTTGCCGTTCAGGTGGACTGGTTGGCTGACAACCTCGTCGTTGTATTGTGGTGGCGATTGCATATGGAGGTGCATGGCAATTTTCTGTACTTCATCCTCTGTCACCCAAGCACCTTGAATACGCTTTGGCTTACTCATACTTGGGGTCAGTAATAACATATCACCCTCTCCGAGTAGTTTTTCGGCTCCCACCTGGTCCAAGATGATTCTACTCTCAACCTGACCCGCAACTGTAAAAGCGATTCGGGCTGGAATATTAGCCTTGATCAATCCAGTGATAATATCGGCTCTCGGACTTTGGGTAGCGAGTACTAAGTGAATGCCTACCGCTCGAGCCTTCTGCGCGAGACGCACAATCAGCGCCTCGACATCACGGGAAGCTACCATCATCAAATCAGCCAGCTCGTCAATCACAATCACGATATACGGCATAGCACCGTTCTCGTGTTCTTGTGCATAACCATCTTCATCCGCCACCGCAATCTTAGTTCTCGCCATTTGGATCTTTTGGTTATACGATTTAATATCTTTGACGCGATGCTCTGCCAGTAATTTGTAACGGCGTTCCATTTCATTGACCGACCATTTAAGTGCACTTATCGTTTTGTCAGATTCAGTAATGACTGGCGTTAACAAGTGCGGGATGTCTTGGTAGGCTGCCATTTCAACCTGTTTAGGATCGACAAGAATCAGCCTCATTTCACTTGGACTATTACGATATAACAAGCTCGTCAGCAGTGTATTAATCATAACCGACTTACCAGAATTAGTTTGACCAGCAATTAGAAGGTGCGGCATCTTATTCAACTCACCAATCACAGCCTCACCCGATATATCTTTTCCGATAGCAAACGCTAATGGTTCGTGAGCCGCCTTCCACTGGCTACTCGTCAGGATGGCATGCAGACGAACGTCGGCCGCTTTGCGGTTTGGCACCTCGATACCAACCGCTTTTTGACCAGGTATTGGGGCTTCAATACGGAGGCTCTGGGCAGCCAGATTCAACGCAAGATTAGTCTCGAGTGCAGTAATACGTGTCAGTTTAACGCCACTTGGCGGTCGTAGTGTGTATTGTGTGACTTTTGGACCAATGTTAGCGCCTTCCATATCAACATCAATGTCAAACTCGCTCAAAGTATCCTTGATGATACGTGCATTCTGCTGGACATCGCCCGCATCAGCCGGAGATTGCTTCTTTTCGAGCAGATCAATACTGGGCGCTACCCAATTCGGGTCGCTCACCGTGACAAGGGCTGCTTGTGCCTCGGCAAATTTATCGCGGGCAACGCTATTTTTTAAGCTCGATAGGCGCGTTTGCTTTTTATCGTCGGCTCCATAGGCGGTTGGATCAACCGTTAGAACGTTAGCGTTGAGTTTAAAATCGCCAATTGTTTTTAGCTGCGTCCCGTCAAGTGCCGCTGCATTGCGCATAACCTTAACATTGGCTTCTTGCTCGCTTTCGTCACGGCGTGAAAGTTCCCATAATTTCTTGATAACGGTAAACGGCGATACGCGAATAATAAAGAGCACCGTGACAAGTATAAGTAAAACATAGATAAACGCAGCCACGCCACTATCGACAAGCGTTAAAGCGCCACTATTTACCAAATCACCAACGAAGCCGCCAGTTGTTTTGCCCTCTGTATTCTTTAGCAGACCAAACAGCGCCGCAAACCAGACGATCGAAGTGATTGTCGCCAGTTTCATGACAAACGGCAAGCGGTTATCTTCGGCCCGGAATATCTCGACGGCGACGTAAATAAACAGTAACGGCGCCACATACACGGCGTAACCGATCGTGTCGAGAGTTGACTGGTACAGCCAATCGAGCACTGGCCCACCAGCGTTAAACCACGCTACCACGAAGAGGAACGATATCGCAATCAGGAACACCGCTCCGACTTGCGCCCAAAAACCCGTCGGCAAGCTATGTTGGGGTGCTGACTTTACAGAGTGTTTTTTTCGTGAGTATTTTTTCTTTTTTGCCATAATCTTTTCTATTATAAGCGTTTTAGTCGCTGTTTGATAGACATATTATAGCAATATTTACTACATTTTGCAATAGGCTTATGGTTTTAACAAACGCCCGCGACAAGGCGGGCGTTTGTTAAAGACTGATTCGGGTCTAATTAATAACCGCGGGTATCGAGTCGAACACGTGGATCGACGGCGTCCGTATCGGGCATTTGAGGCTCAGGGAACGTTTTCGTCTCTAAACTCTCGATAACCGGTTGTTGATCAATCCGGTACGAATTGGTTGATGCTTCCTTAGTGGGACGCGCTGCTTGGTTCTCGCGGTCTCGATTTTGACCACTACCGTTACCGCCTCCGCCCACTTCGTTAATAACGGGAATGACGATTGGTGTCCGACGGGTTTGGTCGTAGAGAATATGGGTAATCTCGTCTTTGAGTTCTTTTTTTATGACATCAAGGTCGACGTGCTTATTACTAAACGAACGAGCCACCTTTTGTTTCAAGTACTGGCGAACGGTACCCATCAATTCTTCACTATCGCGCAGGTAAATGAACCCACGACTAATGATGTCAGGACTAGTCATTAAACGTCCGCTGCCACGAGCGACTGTCAAAACAACTACGAAGATACCTTCGGTTGCCATGTGAATACGGTCTTTAAGAACAACCTCCGAGACAATTGTGCCGCTGTCGTCGTACATAATACCGCCAACTGGTACGCGACCATTCTTTTTGGCACCCTCAGTCGTAATCTCAATCACGTCGCCACTATCGCAGACAAACAAGTTAGCCCGTGGAATACCCGCTTCCTTTTCGGCCAGCTCGGCATTGTGCACTAACATATGAAACTCACCATGAATCGGCAGGTAATACGTCGGATTCAAAGCATTAATCAGCCGAACGTGGTCTTCGTAATAACCATGGCCGGAAAGGTGAAGCGGACCAATGCCCGTCAAGTGCGTTTTGCCGTTCTGGATAACTTCACTGCCTTCACGCATTAAGCCATCAACCGTTCGGGTAACATACTTCTCGTTACCAGGAATTGGGTTCGAACTGAAGACGATAATGTCCGAGTTTTTAATCTTGATAAATTTGTGCGTACCAGAGGCCATACGATTAAGTACGGCGTTAAATTCACCTTGGGAACCAGTACAGACAATCGTGACTTTATTGTCGGGCAATTTGACGATGTCTTCCATCTTGACGACAACGTCCTTAGGTATCTTGATCACTCCGGCCCGAAGAGCGACCTCGAGGTTTTGGATCATACTATATCCCGCAAAGGCCACCTTGCGGTCATGCTTCTTAGCTTCATCTAAAATAACCTGCATACGGTGAATCTGACTACTGAAACAGCTCAAAATAAGGCGACTAGCGGGATGCTTGGTCATGACCTGCCCCATACTCTCTTGGATATCAAACTCTCCGTGGGTATGACTGCCTTCTGATTCACAGTTAGTCGAGTCACTCATAAGCATCAAAATGCCTTCTGTGGTAGCGATTTCAGTCAAACGATCGAGATCGAACTTTTTGCCGTCAACCGGTGCTTCTTCGAAGCGCCAGTCACCCGTATTAATCAGCACGCCAAGGGGCGTTCGAATCACCACTGCCGTTGCATCTGGGATTGAATGGTTCACGCGGGCTAACTCGATGCTAAAGCTATCACCAAGCTGGATGCGTTCATGGGTATCTGGATTCATTTCATTATAGTTAGGCTCGAATCCGCTGACTGCTTCTTCCATGGTGCGCTGAACCATACCAATCGTAAATTTGCTGGCGTAAACTGGCGCCGGAATCCTATGAGCGATGTGACGGAAGGCGCCAATATGATCAAGGTGTCCGTGAGTAAACACGATGCCACGAATTTTATGCTTGTTTTCCTCTAGGTAACTAATGTCTGGAATAATATAGTTAATGCCCGGGTAATCGGCGCCTGGAAACAGAAAGCCACAATCGATGACAATAATATCGTTCTCGTATTCAATCGCCATCATGTTTTTGCCAATACCCATCTCACCCAAGCCACCGATTGGTATAATCTTTAGCTTCGGACCACTGGTACGTGGTTGGCGTTTTTGATCGGCGGTACTAAATTGGCGGCCCTCATAACCGTTATAAAGTGACTTGTTAACGGGCACGTTAATAAGGTGTTGTGAGGCCTGCAGATTAACTCCTTCGCTGGTGCGTCGTTGCGCCCGAAAGACTTCGCCTTTGCGGGTCTGCGTGTTAGCCAAGACCGTGTTGTTAGATTTTGGCCGTGGGTGTTGCTGTGGCCGTTTTGACTGGCTGTCACCCTGTGGTGTTGAGATTCGTTGTGAACCCATATGTTATTTCTCCTTTTCTTTTGCAAGAATTTCTATTATTTTTGGTAGCTGTATAAAATCGTCGATTAGTGTGGCGCGCAGGCTTCCGTTGTAGAGAGCGGCGGCTGGATGATAGAGCGGTACAACCACTATTTCCGTCGCGTCAAATGCAACGCGCGTCGGTTGACCGTGAATCACGCTAATTTTTTGATCAGGCAGGAAATATTCCATGCTGTGCCTGCCTAATGTCACCACAATTTTTGGTTGTATGACATCGAGCTGACGCACCAAGTACGGCCAAAAGGCCTCTTTCTCTTCTAGTAGCGGATCTCGATTATCGGGTGGGCGGTATTTTACGATGTTCGTAATATACATATCACTCCGGTTCAGACCGGCACTGACCAACATCTTGTCGAGGAACTTACCGGCCGCTCCGACGAAGGGCAAACCCTGCTCGTCTTCTTTTTTACCCGGCGCTTCTCCGATAAAAACTATGTCAGCGTCAATATTACCGTCACCCATCACAAGGTTCGTGGCCGTCTTGGCCAAATCTGGGCAGATATTATTGGTGAGAATATCCGCCCTAATTTGTTCAAGAAGTATCTGTTTATTGCTCACTTTACCCTTATCTACAAGACTGCGTTTAGTACCTAGTAGTGTACTTCAAATTCAGATTATTTGCAAGCTTAAACGTCTTTGAGGCTCAAACTGAGGCGGCCTCGATCGTCGATACCGATCAGTCGGGCTTTTACAATCTGACCCTCGGTCAGGACATCACTCACCTGCCCAACTCGGTCGTGTGACAGCTCGCTAATATGGACCATACCGTCGATGCCGGGCATGATGTTGATGAACGCGCCGAAGTCTTTGATACTAACAACC
Organism: Candidatus Saccharibacteria bacterium UBA5170; assembly: GCA_002413425.1. GTDB lineage: Bacteria > Patescibacteriota > Saccharimonadia > Saccharimonadales > Saccharimonadaceae > UBA1547. Next base: position 308,264 of record DHWY01000002.1, read on the forward strand.
TTGCCTTCGTAAATGGTGCCAACTTCTGGCTCTTCGGTCAGACCACGAATCCAGTTCAGTGCCTTTTCGATTGCCGCCGCGTCAACCGCTGCCACGGTAATCAGACCGTCTTCTTTGATATCAATCTGCGCACCAGTTTCACTGGTAATCCGGTTAATTGTCTCGCCACCCTTACCGATAACCGCCCCGATTTTATCTGGGTTAATCTTGATCTTTTCGATCCGTGGGGCGTACTTACTCAGTTTTTCGCGTGGTTGGGCCAGCGTTTCTAGCATGCTCTTAAGGATGAAGGCCCGACCAGGTTTTGAAGCTGTTAAGGCTTGGCGAAGAATATCGAGTGGCAAACCGTGAACTTTCATGTCCATCTGGATAGCCGTGATACCTTTGGCGGTACCCGTCACCTTGAAGTCCATGTCGCCAGCAAAGTCCTCGGCGTCGGCGATGTCGGTCAGAACGTATGGCGTGTCGCCATCGAGCATCAAGCCCATCGCAATCCCGGAAACCGGAGCTTTCAGAGGCACACCGGCGTCCATCAAAGCCAGAACGCTACTACAAGTAGCCGCCATCGAGGTTGAACCGTTCTGGCTCATAATTTCAGTCACGCTACGAATGGCGTAGGGGAATTCTTCTTCGGTTGGAAGCACTGGGATAATAGCCCGCTCCGCCAGGTAGCCGTGGCCAATCTCGCGTCGTCCCGGTCCGCTGAGACGACGAACCTCACCGACGGTATAACCAGGTGCATTGTAATGGTGCATATAGCGACGCAAGTAGTCGTTTTGCTCCATGCTATCGACCATTTGAGAGTAGCTCAATGGGGCCAACGTGACAATATTCAGACCTTGGGTAATACCACGGGTAAAGATTGACGAACCATGGGTCCGAGGTAAGACACCGACTTCGCTAGACAGTGGTCGAATCTCATCGAGTTGTCGTCCGTCTGGACGCAGTTTATGCTCAACAATACCCTTTCGAACGTCACTGTGGAGGGCACTCGTGAAAGCTTCGTCGTACTCGGCACGGAGTGCCTTATAGTCCTCGGCACCGACTCGCTCGGCCGTCGCCGCATGAAACTGGTCACGTAATGTCGAAACTAACTCGTTACGCTCTGGATATGGTAGGCGAAGATCTTCACCAAGTTTGCCTTCTACCCAAGCATCGACGGCTTTTTGAATGGCTTCATCTGGCAGAATCAATTCGTAAGCAAGCGCCACGACGCCAACTTTCTCGGCAAGCTCAAGTTGAGCCGCGATGGCTGGCTGGTACGCCTCGTAAGCCCAAGTCAAGGCATCAGCCACCACGTCTTCAGAGACTTCATTGGCACCAGCTTCAACCATAGTAATACCGCTGGCAATACCGGCGACGACCAAGTCGAGATCGCTATTTTCACGCTCCTCGGCGCTGGCGAAGGCTTTAAATTCACCGTCAACCAAGGCAACTCGGAGTCCAGCCACCGGTCCATCAAATGGTGCGCCGGTAAGCGATAATGCAGCCGAAGCGGCGATCATCGCGACCATGTCGGGGCGAAATGTCGGATCCATCGATAGGACGGTTGCCACGGTTTGGACTTCTTGGCGATAACCTTTTGGAAACAACGGACGAATGGGGCGATCGATCAGACGACCAATCAGAATCGCTTCGTCACTCGGACGGCCTTCGCGCTTGACGAAACGGCTACCGCTAATTTTGCCACTGGCATAAAATTTCTCTTCATAATCGATTGATAGGGGGAAATAATCCATGCCGCTAACAGATTTTTTGCTGACCATGGCCGTTCCAAGTACGACAGTCTCACCGTAGGTTACCAGAACACTGGCGCTGGTGCGAAAGCCGACGCGGTTAACCTCTAGGGTGAGGGTCTTGCCCGCCAGTTGAGTTTCGACCTTGATAATATTTTTTCCGTACGGGTTGATAGTTGCCATTGTTGGCCTCCTTTTTATACCCACTCGGTTCGATAAGTAAGGGGTGCAGAGCTTCTTCGCGTGAAGATTTCCTGTATCCGCCACCTAAAACCTGTGGGCGTTATTACGCTCTTATTATACCTTACCCAAGCAGGTTGTCGACAATTACCGTGCGTCACGACGATAACGCCTTGCTCGATTGTATCGTGGCGATATCAAGAACATGGAGTAGCTAATAAAAAACTCCGCAATTATTTACGGAGTCCGAGGGCGGCGACTGTCGCCTTGTAGGCATCGAAGTTTTTACGTTCGAGGTATTTGAGAAGCCGTTTGCGTCGACCAACCATCTGAATCAAACCGCGACGAGCCATGTGGTCGTGCTTGTTAGTTGCAAGATGCTCAGTAATCTCTTTGATACGAACCGTCAGAACTGACGCTTGCGCCTGTGGCGAACCAACGTCGGTTTTGTGAGTTTGCGTCAAAGCTAAGGCTTTGGCTTTGTTTTCTGCTGTAATCATTAGTTGTGTATTGTACCAGAGTTTTGCACAGGGTTCAAGGGTATAAATGACGCTTGTTTACTTTTTGTCATAATTATGATATAAAAATATACAGTTTCGCGTCTGTCTTTTGTGATGGGCGCTCGAGACGCACCTTCAGAAAAGACAGACATTCCCTTTCGACAAAGAGGAGCGGTTATGCAGGATTTCAGTCAAACGTCAGAGGCTTGGCCCAGTACCGACATGAACGAGCGCAACTGGCGGTCTGATCGTTGGGCCTGGGCACTTGCCTACTCGTTCATCATATTGTTACCCGTAGCACTACTTCTAACCAAGGGTTTCGCTCTCGGGTGGCTGGCGGTGCTGATGGGACTCGGCCCACTTCTGGCTGGCCTGTGGCTGTTCGCCACCAACCAGCTAGAAGTACAAGGAAAGTTAGTCCGCGAGACGTCAGTTGAGCGGCTGGTCCAGTCATTCATCGTGGCGGTAGTCATCGGGTTCGGTGCGTTCCTCGTCATCCTTCTGGGAAGTGGTAGCAGGCTCAGCTACGATTTCCTGAAAATTGGCGGGTTGTGGACGTATATATTGCTCGGACTGCCACCCGTCGTTGCTTATGCGGCGATTATCCAGCGGCTGCTCGCAAAACGGTGGTCACTGGGTTGGGCAATAGGGCTTGGGGTAGTGAGTTTGTTCGCTCCTTGGTTTTGGGCGGGATTCACGGTTTACGCCGCCTATCACACGCTGTAATCAAGCTCGGGGCGGCCGCCTGGCCGCCCCGAGCTTGAGAGCTGTCTTTTCTGAATTTTACCATTGACTTTATATCTGTTAAATGCTATTATTATGCCTGTTATGTGGGAAATTTCAAGCCTCCCTTCGTACCGAGAATCCGCACGAAGAATCCTTACCTATGCCCTAGCTGCACTTTTTGTGGCCTTTTTATGGGTAATCTTGCTTGCCCCGACAACCCACGCCGCGGACGCCAGCTGGAGTGGTTCATCTCTTGACTACCAAGGTAACACCTACCTGGGACCAGCCGCTAGTAACACCCTCAAGCAGCTCAACCTGCTCGATAAAACGAAGGCCTACACCTACGTCGACCCTGCACCGACTGGCACAGGAACCAGCACCAGTAACGCCACGCGTTACATGCATGTTATATATTTCGCCCCCGATGTTGACGTCAGTACTGCCACGGGCGCAAAGTATAAAACCTACATCTACCAGGGACCCAGTAGTTTTTCCGATCCGACAAATCCTATCGATATCTCAACCACGGCGCAAACAACCGGCGCAGCCGCTAAAACGACTTCGTGTGACGTCGATAATGGACTAGGATGGATTATCTGCCCCGTCACCAATACGCTCGCTGCCGGTATGGACTGGGTGTTCAATATACTATCTGGCTTTCTGGCCGTCCGGCCAGCCGGCACCGGGCAAGACACCGCCCTCTTTCGGGCCTGGAGCTACATGCGCAGCTTTGCCAATGTGGCTTTTGTCATTAGCTTTCTGATTATTATTTATTCGCAGCTGACCAACGTCGGCATCACTAATTACAGCATTAAGAAATTACTCCCACGGCTGATTATCGCCGCGATACTCGTCAACCTGTCGTATTATATCTGTTCAATCGCTATCGATATTTCGAACATCTTGGGCTATTCACTGCAAGATGTCTTTATCCAAATACGTAATTCACTAGTAGGAACCAGTGGCAATAGCTGGAACCTGATGAGTTGGCAAAGTTTGAGTGGATTCATTTTATCGGGTGGCACGGCCGCAACGGTTGGCGGTATCGCTTTATTCTCGACTCTCTCGACCTATGGACTGGTCGGCTCAATTATCCTCTTGCTGCCTGCGCTCGTGATTGGCTTGACGGGCGTCTTGGTCGCTCTCCTTATCATGGCCGCCCGCCAAGCAATCATCACCCTGCTGGTTATTATTGCCCCGCTCGCCTTCGTGGCCTACTTACTACCAAATACCGAAAAATGGTTTGAAAAATGGCGCAGTACCTTTATGACCATGCTGATTCTTTTCCCAGCCTTCTCGGTGGTATTCGGTGGTTCTCAACTAGCCGCCACGGCGATTATTCAAAATGCCGATTCGATCAACCTGGTCATCTTGGGCCTCCTCGTCCAAGTCGCCCCACTTTTGATTACGCCGCTGCTTATCAAACTCAGCGGCTCACTACTCGGTAAAATTGCCGGCGTTATCAATAATCCGAACAAAGGTATGATTGATCGAACCAGAAACTTCGCCAAGGATCGGGCCGATGACCGCAAAGCTCAGCGGCTCGGTGAAACAGCCAAACGCCACCAGTTCTTGCGTCGCAATGCGCAGCGCGTCGATCACAACCGTCGTAAACGCGAGGGTATACGCAAGAACCACGAAGGTTTGACCGACAACCGTTTTGCTGGCTCGCATGATGGGGCTGCGCTCTATGAAGCACAACATGAGATAGAGACGGCAAAAAAGACCATTGAAGAGCACTTGTCTACAAAGCTTAGCGCAAAGATTCAAGTGACCCCTGAAATGTTAAAAAAAGAAATGGAAATGCGACTCGTCACCGACGAGGCCGCCACTGAAAAAGCCAAGCTCGATAAAATTCACGATGATGTTCGTGCGCGGCGCTACGATCCGATTGACGGAGAATTTTCCACACATGTGCTTTCGGACCTGTCAGCACGATCAGAAGCGGCTACTAAAACTCTTGCCCTGGCAAGCATTGGTTCACAGTTTGCCAAGCGTAAACAACAGCTTCAACTAGCCGACGCAACCGGTACTAACACCGAGCTTATTGATGGAGTAAGTCTTCGCACATACGCCGGTGGTATCGACGGCCTAAACGGCGAGAAGTCGGTCCTCGCCTCGGCCATGAACGTTCAACATGACGCCGAAGTTAAAATCGTCAACGAGCGTAGCCAGATGTTAAGGCAATTCAATGTTTCCGGCGGTGATATGCACACCATTGCCAAAGGCACGGCGGATGTTAATGCGAGTTATACCTCAGAATCTGGCCAAACCTATACCTATACCTTCGCAAGAGGCGATATCTGGACACAGGACGCCGCAATTGACACAATGCTCAAGATAGGCTCACTTGAACAGAAATTGCAGATCATGGAACTCTCCGGTGTCGCAGCCAATCAAGGTGGGCTAATTGGTTTCGTAAAAACAATCAAAGACGGTATGGTCTCCAATAACCTGGGGGGGCAGGCCATGTTTTTGGGCGGTAGGACAATCGACCTCGCCGGCCAGGGTTTGATTACAGGCCATGAAGGTCTACTTGCGGCTACTGCTAGCTTCATTCTAAACGGTAAATACAAAGCCGAGGATCTGGCAAATAATGGCGCCGAGGCAATAACAGTACTCCTTGAGGCTGCTCAGTCAGCAACAAACATACAACCGAGTGAATTGGTAAAATATAACGAAAGAGTTCAAGCCCTCAAAGCTACGGCCGGTGAAATTCTCAACCCTAATATCGATGTTGGACGTAACGTCAGCCAAGCTACGAGGGATGAGCTCACTAAGCTGTACAACCAACTCTAGTCAGTAATACCAAAGCTAGCTAGGGTTTGGCCATCAGCAATCTGCCACTTATCAATCGACATGCGCCGAAGTTGGCTGCAATACGCCCCCACTCCAAGCGCGCTACCGATATCCTCAGCCAGGGTTCGTATATAGGTACCACTGCCAACGTTCGCCCGAATGGTTATGTCTGGATAGGTATAGCCCGTCAGCTCGAGGCTATGAATCATCGCCTGTCGAGTCGGCATCGTTACCTCCACTCCCTTGCGCGCCAGTTTATAGGCTCGTTGGCCGTCAACCTTAATCGCGCTGTAGATGGGTGGCCGTTGGGTAATTTCGCCTCGAAACTTATCGAGGGCTTCTTCGATTTGCAGCTTAGTTGGCTCTAACTGAGAAACATCGGTAATCTCGCCCTCCGGATCGCCAGTCGTGCTGGTTTGACCCAAGCGGATCGTCGCTTGGTAGACTTTATCAAGTTTGCTATAGGTGCCGGCATTCTTACACTCTTTGCCAACCACGATAATCATCAGCCCGGTCGCGAAAGGATCAAGTGTACCAGTGTGGCCGACCTTGACTCGCTTGTTCTGTTGCTGGCTGAGAACACGTCGAACACGGGCCACCACACCAAAGCTCGTCATGTTAGCCGGTTTATCAATCAAAAGAATTCCATCAGTCATATCAATCGATTATACTAAATATATGAAGAAAATAATTTTTGGTATTTTTGCCCACCCCGACGATGAAGCCTTCGGGCCCAGCGGAACGCTGCTGATAGAAACGCGGTCCGGCACCGAGCTCCACCTGATTACTCTGACGATTGGCGATGCTGGTACTAATCCCGATAACCACTCTGACCTCGGTGACGTTCGCCTGAAAGAATGGCAAACAGCTGGCCAGCTCATGGGCGCTTCAAGCATGCACTTTTTAGGCTACCTGGATGGTCAGTTAAATAACGAAACGATGATTGAAGCCGGACACAAAATTGTCGAGCTCGTCACGGACGTCATTAAATCAGCCGACAAAGACACGGTCATCGAGTTTATGACGAGTGACCTGAACGGCATTTCTGGTCATATCGACCATATCGTGGCTGCGCGCGCCGCCTGCTGGGCATTCTATCGCCTTAAGGCCAACGACAAGCGCTTGACGCGGATTCGCCTCACCTGCGTTCAACGCGACGCTCTTCCAACCGCCAATACCAACTGGTTGTACATGGAGCCGGGCCGAACGGAGGAAGAAATTGGCGAGGCGATTGATGCCCGTCACCTACGTGACGATATTATCGCCATTATGCGTACCCACCACACCCAACGCGGTGATGGAGAAAGTCATATCGAACGACGTGGCGATAGTCTCGGCATAAATTACTTTACCATCAAGACTTAAGTGGCGTCTAGAAGATGGAAGACGGCAAATATCGAAAAGTAGACCGCTACATTCCAATAGCCATATTCTAATAGCTAACTATTGTTGGCCAGGAATCTTGAACTGGCCTGGATCGTCATCGCCGGCTGGTGGTTGCTGGGGAGTCGGCGGCGTTGGTTCGGGCGCAAAAATATCGCCTAAGCGCTCAGGTGGCGGAACTAGTGGCTCGGGTGCATAAGCCGGTGAGATGGGCGGCGGCGGTAATGTCGAAAAGTCTGGTAGCGGTGGTGGCAATGGTAGCGTCATACCTGGTGGTTGTGTAAATGATTGGTCGCCAAATGTCGCATGGACGGCCGCTAAGGCATCGTCGGGAGAGGCGCTATTGCGGTTTTGCGCATCAAGATCGGCCAATGTCTGGCCAGTTGGCGAAGGAACTGTCGAATCAATCGGTAAAGCTACAGCCTCAGTGACAGTCCCCTGCTCGGGCACCGTCTCGCTAGGTGGTATGTTCGGACTACTGGCAAAAATATCAACGTTAGCATCATCACTCGACTCAGCTGCGCCGTTAATTGGGGCATTGTAGGTAGGTGATTCACTCAAATAAGAATGCGTCAGAATAGTTTTATTTTGATCATCGGTTAGGTCGCGTCGGGCGTCCTCTTCGGCTTGCTCGGTTGTCGCATTCAGCGTCCCACCGAGTGATGGTTCCTCGGATGCTGGCGACCAATCAACCGCACCATTTAGTGGTTGGTGGGGAGCCGCGGGCTCTATGACCTGACTGGCTGGAACCGATGGCGCGGCTTCTAAACGGTCAGCAAGGACTTGTTCTGCCACATCGGTAGCTTCTTCTTGATTCTGGGCTTTAACCTCATTCGCGACATCTTCAAGCGTCTCGCCTTGTTCGTGCTTGATTGCCAAGCCTCCATCATTAGATGATGCTGGCTGCTCTGTTGTCTTATCGATCTTGGTAGATATATCTTCGGATAATGTCGTCTCACCACCACCTTCGACTGATGTCAGCGCACCAATTTCATGCGACTCTTGGAGCTTGGCGGCAATAAGCTGTTGGTCGGCACCGGCTGCCATCAACTGAGCGGCAACGGTCATTGCTTTTGAGGAGGTAAGCGTATTACTAAAACGGTCTGTTGCTGCCACAATACCCGTCAAAAGAGCGGTAGCAATTTGTTTATCAAGGAGTGGTTTGTCGGATTTTAACGCGTCTCCAAGACTCACCAGCATCTCACTCAGGCTGCTGGCCTGATCGTCGTGCCAATCGAGGCTACCAAGTTGACTGACCTGCTCGCCAGCACTCACCGTCGCAACGGTTGCATCGTGAAGGATTCTGCCGTGCGCTTCCAGAGCGCCATCAAGGTGCGCTTGGTTATCAACCCCAAGCGCTAGGACAAGCTCAACGTTGTAGTCGCCTTGGCTGAATTCAAGGTCATCGCTCGTAATCGTGGTTCGATACGGCGTAATAAAAATCTTGACGACATCACCATCGACTTTATAGCGTAAATGGTCGGCTTTTTCTTTATCGAGCGCGATGATGAAGTCTCGAAGACTATCTGTTGTCGCCTCAAATGTCTTTTCAGGATCAAGAAACGTGATAGCAGGCGGCACCGCACCGCTAAAAACAGCCGTAGCGTGCTTGCCCAACTTGTTCAGCATGACGGTCAGACCAAGTGCAGCCGAAAGTGCGTCGACAGAAGGGTCGTTGCTCACCGTGACCAAAATGTTGGTCGAGCTTTTGATCTTCTCGACAATTTGCTGTTTAGTCTTTACATCATTCATGATTTTTTCCTGTGTTTTTTTCTTTGTGTTCTAGATCAGTTAGAGTTTGATGCTACTATACCATAAGTATTTTCTTTACGTCAACAACAGTGGGCCCTCTTTACAATTCACCCTTTTTCCTCTATAATCACGCTTTGATTGTATCTATCATTTTAAAGAGTTAAAGGAACAGCATGCCAATTATCAAATCAGCTATCAAACGAGCAAAACAAACCATCAAACGCCGCGAACGCAACGTTGGTATCAAGCGTGATATCAAAGAGGCTACCAAGGCCTTTCTTGCTAAGCCAACCGCCGAGGGACTGAGCGCTGCTCACAGCGAAATCGACACTGCTGTCAAGAAAAAACTACTCAAGAAGAATACCGCTGCTCGCCGTAAAGCTCAGTTGTCAAAAGCAGCTAAAGCCGCTGGCGTTAAACTAGCTACAAGCAAAAAAGTTACTACCAAAACTGCTGCTGCCAAGCCAGTCGCTAAAAAAGCTGTTGCAAAAGTAGCTACTAAACCTGTTGCTGTTAAAAAAGCAGTTGTCAAAAAAGTGGCACCCGTCAAAAAAGCTGTCGCAAAGACTCTGGCTGCTAAAAAACCCGTCGCAAAAATAGTTACTAAATAGATTTATCCGAGTTAACTAAAATACGCCAATGAATTGGCGTATTTTAGTTTATCGTGCAGCTACTTTCATGAGGGCACGTTCAATCAGCAGCCACGGTTCGGCTCGTGATAATTTCATATCATCATCAGCTTTCGCGAACGCGTGTATTATTTTTTTAACACCGCTTCTGCCCAACCGCCGCGCGCCTGGTACTAGTTTGGAAACCGCGTACGGATGAATACCAAAATCTTTGGCCACGTTATCGCTCGGACCTGATGCCACCACCGCCGCCAGCTGAAATGCCTGTCCAGATAACAAAGCAAACAATCGATAGGGATCTTCGGTTAGCTCAAGCGTCCGAACCATCTCGGTGACTTTCACACCGTCACCACGAAGCGCCGCGTCAAACAGATTAAAGACATTTTCAGCTGGGTTAGCATCGATAAGACTTTCGATGACCTCGACCGTTACCTTATCGACCAGTGCCAGTTTCTCCAAAGCGTGGAATAATTGCCATTGATCGAGGCCAACCCGTCGGACTAGTACCTGCGCACATTTTGTATCCAGAGAGGCACCCATAATTTTTGCCTCATCAAGCACCCACTTCTCAGCTTTGGCGACGTCACGATCCAACCACTGCATCACTTCGATAATTTGAGCCTGCTTTTTCAACTCTTTATAGGTCACAGTCCGTTTATCAGGCTTAGGCTCGACAAGGACGACTTCGATATCGTCTGATATCCTTGGAAGCCAATCGCCAAAAGTGGCCCAAACGTCCTTATTCTCAGATAAATTCTTGATAATCACTAACCGTTTATCAGCAAATAATGTTGCACCCATCAACAGATCGGGTAATTGCTTGAACTCTACCGTGCTACCATCAATCCGTTCAGCTTCACCGTCAAAGCGAGTAACCATCGCGTCGACTGCTCGCTCGATTTCGAATGTATTGTCACCTGTTATCAGTGTTACCATATGTATCCCAGTATACGCTACAGCCGTTGGCAATTCGGACAAATGTGCGTGCCGCGGCCGGCTACCTTGAACTTGATAATCGTCGTGCCACAGCGCGAACACTCCAGTCCTTCGCGGCGAAAGACACGGGCAAAATCCATATAACTTCCCCGCTTGCCTTCGGCATTCACATAATTCTTATCGGTACTACCGCCTTTGTCGATTGCCAAGTTCATCACTAAACGGAGTTCGATATAGAGCGCCTCAAATTCCGCGGACATAATTGTATTCACAAGGCGTTTTGGATGTATCTTGGCACCCCACAAGCTCTCATCAGCGTAAATATTACCAACACCCGCTATAACGGTCTGATCGAGCAGTGCGGCTTTGATACTCATCCTGCCACGGCGAGTAAAACGAGTAGTAAACTGCGCTAGCGTAAAATCAGCTTCCAGCGGCTCGGGGCCAACTTTTTGCATAAACGGCAAGTCCGCTACCTCATCGATCGGCATGAGACGCATCCAACCAAACTTGCGCTGATCGTTAAAAAATAACTTCGATCCGTCCTTAAACTCAAGCGTCACGCGTGTACTACGATCCGGTAACTCGCCAATTAAACTATCGTTCGGATGTCCAGCGCCAAAAGCAGTCTCACCGCGATAAACCAGTTGGCCCGTCATCTTAAGATGAATGACTAGCGTATAGTTTGTCGACAAATCTATCATTAACAGCTTAGCGCGGCGCCGAATATCGATGACTTTTGCGCCTATAAGAAACGATTTGACCTGTTGTGGAGAATTCGGGAAGCTTTTTGGGTTATCGGACTGTGCCGTCACGATAGTGTGGCCAATAATCAGCTCAGAAAGCCCCCTCCGTACCGTTTCTACTTCAGGTAGTTCAGGCATTGTAAGACTTTAGATAAAGCTCAAGATCGGTTCGCGCCTGGGTGGTGGTACCGAAAAAAATTCCGCCCATACCCGACTGCTCGGCTCCATCGACATTGGCGAGTAGGTCGTCGATCATGACACACTCGAACGGTTCGACACCGAGACGCTGAGCCGCGATTTCAAAAATTTCCAATGAAGGCTTAACCATATTGACATCACCTGATAATACTTCGGCGTCAAATAAGCCACGACGCTCCTCGGCCGGCAAGACGTCTTCGAGCCAGTCTCGACCAATGTTGCTCAGCAAGCCAATTTTGTATTCACCTGACTGTTTCAGTTCTTTCACCCAAGCAATCGCGGATTCATTACGAACGCTGGTTGCCCAATAGCGTTCTTCGATTACTTGGGGCGATAAATGCACTAGCTGTCCGATGGCTTCATTTAATTGCGGACGTGAAATTATGCCATAATCCGATTGGCGCTCGTTATCATGAATCTGATCTTTAAGAGCTGGAAAATCATGGTACAGGGCTGTTCGCCCTGACATCACCAATACGCCAAAACAATCAAAGACGATTGCTTTTATTGCCATTTTCTACACTCCTCTATAATCAACTGTTTACAGATCTATCTTACTAATTAATGACCGGGCGTTCGGTATTTGGGATGTAAATAAACTTGTTAGTTGAGTAACACTACCATCCAAAGACCCTGGCGACCCCTTACAGGTTGATGTCCAGAGAGTTTTTACTGATGTGTCCGCCTTTAATACTTCGAACTGATAGACACGACCAGTCGCACAAATACCGCGCGTATTGTTTTTATCCCCGCTTAATTCGGTACCCTTAACGAGATTAGCGTAATTTAATGCATAGACGAATTGTTCGTAGGCTGGAATATTATTATTAAGCACGACTTGTTGATCAACTTTTTTATCCAGGTAACCTGTATAAGTGGTCAATGTACGGCTGGAAGGCGTAATCGCAATCACATATGAGTGGAACTCTTCGTTCGCCACGATCGCGCCGCGTACCGACATACGAACTGCGCGATTAGCTGACGTATTGAGCAACTCTGCTTGGCTGACGTCGGCTTGCGACGATGTTGTTTGTACATTCCCAGAAAAAAATATTGCTCGGGTGATAGATACCAGCGCTGCGATTGCGACAGCAACGATAATAAGAACGAGAGCGACAGGGACAATACGGGAGTTAGTATAACGGGCCATATAATAACTTTAGTATATTTACTTTATTCTGTCAATCGAGGTAGTGACCCCTGTGTTCCCGCGATTGCTAAAGCTCACCCCAATCCTTGCCAATGCTAACATCAACCTTCAGCCTAATACCGAGTTGCGGAGCGATATTCTCCATGGTTGTCTTCAGCAGTTCTGCAATCTTGTCAGCGTTCTCGGCTGGCGCCTCAATCAAAATGCTGTCGTGTATTTGTAAAATCTGTTCGCCCATTCCGTCTAGTTTGCGGTCAACTTCCAGCATGGCAAGCTTCATCAGATCAGCTTCAGTTCCCTGGATTGGCATATTAGCTGCCGCTCGTTCGGCACCTTGACGCACCATAAAATTACTACTATGAATATCGGGCGTCGGGCGTCGCCTGCCAAAATAGGTCTCCACGTAGCCATCAGTCCGAGCTTTGTTGAGCGTTTCATCAATATACTTTCGAATCGGCAATCGCAATTCGAAATATCTATCAATGAACTTCTTGGCTTCGGTAAAATTCATTCCCGTTGCCGCGCTCAATCCATGCGGACTCATACCATACAGAACACCAAAATTAATCACCTTAGCAGCCCGGCGCTGGCTTTTGGTGATATCATCCATCGGAATACCGTAAACTTCGCTAGCGGTTTTCGTATGAATGTCGACGTCGCCATTAAAGTCATTAATCATTTCTTGATCGCCCGCCAGCACAGCGGCAAGACGAAGCTCGAATTGTGAGTAATCAGCGCTAATAAATACCTTATCCCCGTCGGGAACAAACGCACTGCGAATTTTCCGACCCAATTCTGTCCGAACTGGAATATTTTGAAGGTTCGGATTCGTACTACTCAGACGGCCCGTACTGGCGACGTCCTGGTTGAATGTCGTATGAATGCGGCTGTACTCGTCGGCAAGCTTAGGAAGTGCATCAACATAGGTATTTTTGAGTTTAGCAAGCTCTCGGGTACGTTCGATCAATTCAATAATTGGATGCTGTCCGCGGAGTTTATCGAGCTCTTTTTGACCAGTACTATAGCCTGTTTTACCTTTTTTAATGCCAGTCGTCGGAAGTTGAAGTTTCGTAAATAACACTTCTGATAACTGGGCTGGACTGGCGATATTAAACTCATAGCCGACAAGTGTATACATTTCTTGTTCAAGCGTAGCGTGCTCATCGCCAAGCTGTTTACTCATAGAATCTAACAATTGAGGATTGATTTTGATTCCTCTATGCTCCATCAAGAACAATACGTAGGTTAATGGGAAATCAAATTCACGAGCAATCCGAGCCAACTTTGGCTCGGCCTCAAATGCCGCTACTTGCTGATCGTATAGTTGCCACATTGCTACCATGTTAGCCTGGGGAGTTACGTCGAGCTCAATCCCAATGAGCCCAGAAAGCGAACGATCGCGTTGCAAGGGATTGATTAAAAATGCCGCTTGGTGGATGTCGTGAAGTTCACCAAACCTCACAAAAACATCTTGCGCGGCCAACTGGTGGTAGAGTAGTTTACTATCGTAGCTTATAACAGTCGCAAGTTCGAAAACGCGCCAGACACTCCTGTCTAATTGACTGATAGTTGCGCTTGAGATTGTCTTCCGATCGGTCGACAACCAGACCGTATCTTCCTGGACGTGTAGCACGACAGGCCCATCGATACTCACGATCTTCGGCCATGGCACTTCGATAAGTGATACAAAGTCAGATGGTGGCCTTGGCCCCTCTTCGTCTGGTGCCTTTGCCTGCATGTGACTCGGCAGTCGCCTGACGAGTGAAGAAAATTCGAGTCGTTTCAATATTTCGGCTACCCGGTCAAGATCGATGTCCTCGATATCGGCCACATCCCAATCGAGCTTAACCGGCGCATCAACCCAAATACGACCCACTTCCTTGCTGATATAGGCCAGCTCTTTACCATCAATTAGTTTTTTTGCGGTGGTTGGTTTAATTTCATCGATATGGACGTAGATATTATCAAGCGTTTGATACTGCTGTAATAGTTGGATTGCTGTCTTTTCGCCTATGCCCGGCACACCCGGAAGATTATCAGACGAATCCCCCTTCAGTGACTTAAGGTCGAGGAACTGTTCAACGCCAATACCGTATTTTTGTTCAAAGTAGGCCACATCAAACTCTTCAAGATTCGATAACCCATTTTTAAGCGCATAAACTTTTGTTAGCGGTCCAATTAGTTGCAAAGCATCTAGGTCACTGGTGAGTAGACAGGTTTCAATGCCTTTCTCGGTCGCCTCTTTGGCAAATGCCCCCAAAATATCATCGGCTTCATAATCATCAAGTTCATACAACGGCCAACCAAAGGCATCAAGTAGTTCAAACAGAATCGGCATCTGCGCATAAAAATCGTCCGGCGCTTTTTTACGACCGGCTTTATAGGGAGGATATAGTTCACGACGTTTACGAATATTGGTGTCTTTTTTATCCCAGGCTACCGCTACGTAATCCGGTTCGAGTTTTTTAACCAGTTCAATTGCTAGTGATGCAAACCCAAATACACCCCCAGTCGGCGTCCCGTCAGCCATCGCCAGGTTTGGCATAGCATAGTACCCACGATAAAATACAGATTTTCCATCGATAATAGCCAAACGTTTTGTCATACTATAAGTATACCGTACTATCCCCGTGCTGTCGGTCTCTGATTATAGGCGTGAGAGTTCCAAGTCTGAGCCCATAATCTGTTAAACTTAACTATATGAGTCATACTGAAAATATAAAAATTGTTGCCTTCGTAGGACTAACCGGATCTGGAAAAAGTTCAGCGGTTGATTACGTCACAGAAAAAGGCTACCCAAAAGTTTATTTCGGGGGCGTCGTCCTTGATGCCATGACCGAAGCCGGACTGGACCACACTAAGGAAAACGAACAGGCATTTCGCGAAGAGTTGCGCGTTCGCGAAGGTAAAGACTTCGTCGCCAACCGTATCATTAAACAGATTCACGACCTCATCAGTGCCGGCCAGCACCGCATTGTCGCCGACGGTATCTATACGTGGACCGAATACAAAACGCTGAAGCGCGAGTTTCCTGGCGAACTGAACGTTGTCGCCGTCGTAGCCCCAAAACACCTGCGCCACCACCGCCTGAGCATCCGACCGATTCGTCCCCTCACAGAAACAGAGGCAAACGAACGCGACTGGGCAGAAATTGAAAACCTCGAAAAAGGCGGTCCGATTGCGATTGCCGACCATTTTATTATCAACGACGGCAACCTCGACGCGTTCAACGCCCAAATCAATCACGTCCTGGAAGATGTTCATTTCTAAAGCCCTGGATACACGAACGTAAAAATACCTCCAAACGCGGAGGTATTTTTACGTTCGTTACTATCTAGTTCAGATATTCGTGCAGCTTCTTGGCATCTTTATGCTTGCGAAGCTTGGCAAGGGCCTTGGCCTCAATTTGTCGAATACGCTCACGAGTGACGGCAAATTCTTGACCGACTTCCTCGAGCGTGTGGCTTTTGCCATTTTCAAGGCCAAAACGCATTTTGACAATCTTTTGTTCACGATCACTCAGCGTCGAGAGAATTGCCTGAACTTGTTCTTTCAAAAGTTGAGAGGTAGCCGACTCTTCCGGAGTGGCACCGTCTTCGTCTTCGATAAAGTCACCGAGCACTGAGTCTTCATCTTCGCCGTCACGGCCGACACCAGCATCAAGTGAGGTGATGTCTTGTTTGATCTTGATAACATACTCTACTTTGTCCGGTTCCATCTCAAGCTCCTTGGCAAGCTCTTCGATGGTTGGCTCACGGTTGAGTTCTTGGGTCATGCGACGCTGGGTACGAAGCAATTTGTTGATTGTTTCCACCATGTGAACGGGAATACGGATAGTCCGCGCCTGATCGGCGATTGCACGCGTAATCGCTTGGCGAATCCACCAGGTGGCATAGGTACTGAATTTAAATCCTTTATCAGGGTCGAATTTCTCGACAGCTCGCAAAAGTCCCGTGTTACCCTCTTGAATAAGGTCAAGAAAATCAAGTCCACGACCACTGTAGCGTTTAGCGATAGAGACCACTAGGCGCATGTTTGCTTCGGCCATCTTGTCTTTAGCTTTTTTTTCACCCGCCACCACACGCTGTGCAAGGGCTAGCTCTTCCTCGGAGTTAAGAAGTGGAATTTTACCAATTTCACGCAGATACAAACGGACGCTGTCATCGCTGGCATCATCAAAGTACTGTCCTTGATTGAGAACGTCTTCGTCATCTTCCTCTTCTTCTTCTTCGTCCTTCAGTTCGTCGGCCGCTGGCTCTTCAATGTCGCTCAAAGCACCAATGCTACCACTAGTCACAATGTCATCCTTAGCCACTTCGTTATCAGCTTTCTTAGTTGTTTTATCTTTGACCACTTTGTATCTCCTTAATAAGATTATTGATGAGACTACGTATTTCGCCCGCTTTGGTATCATCCCCTACCGTCTCTGCGTCTCTTAGTTGTTCGGTTAATGCGTCTTTTTGCTTTTTCTTATGTGCTGTGGCAACTTGGCGGAGCAATCGAGCCGTTTCAAAGTAACGATCTTGGTCGTTCCAATCGGCATAGCGAGCGTCGGCCCTTAATAGAAGTATTTTGACATACGTGTCGTGCTTTTGCAAGTCCTTAGGGGTATCTTTGAGTGCTTTTCCGCCGTGTTCAGCCAGATAGTAAGCGACAGCGCGGCGCTCTTCGCCAATGAACGTTTCGAGGTCAACCTGGCGAAAAAGATCGTGGGTTGCACCGTCGATAAGCGCGGCGGCTAGAAGATTATCTTGATAGCTCGATGTATCCTGTTCGGCCTGTGTTTGCGCCACTACTCTGCGCAGCGTCTGTGCAGTTGGCTTATCAATCGACGCCAACTTATTACGCAGTACCTCGATTGACGAACCGGTGTATTCAGCAATTTTTGGAAGATAGTGTTCCTGCTCAACAACATCCTGTAGTGTTCGGACGACGCCGAGAGCGGCGGTCGTAAAGCCGCGTTTTCCCGCCGCTGTCGTCAAGTCCTCTCGCTTGGAATATTGGCCCAATATCCAGTCGACAATAGGTTGCGCAGTATCAATTGCCTGCTGCCAGAGCTTTGGGCTTTTTTGAATCAAATCATCAGGGTCTTTTACACCCTCTGGGAGCGAAATAATTGTCAGATCAATCCCCACAGCCTGGGCAATCGGTATAGCGCGCTCAGTAGCCGCCAGCCCTGCTTTGTCGGCGTCAAAAGCTAGTCGAGCGTGGCCGCTCAGGCGCACAAGCGCCCTCAAATGCTGTTCAGTCATTGCCGTGCCTGCGGTAGCGACAACCTGGGTAACGCCAGCCTGGTGGCTGCTAACAACGTCAAGGTTACCTTCCACGATGACGGCATAATCATTATTACGAATCGCCTCTTTGGCCTGCGAAAGACCAAAAACATGTCTACCTTTGTCGTACAGCAACGTCTGCGGTGTATTCAAATATTTAGGCGCTTTAGGATCATCGACCAGAATCCGGGCAGTAAAGCCAATTACCTGGCCCACACCGTCCATCAAAGGCACCGTCATTCGGCCCCGAAACATATCGCCACCAAACCGGTTGACCAAGCCTGCCTGAGACAATTCTTCCGCCGAGAAGCCTTTTTTAGACAAAAACTGCACCAGGGCATCACCGCTCGTTGGCGCATAACCAATTCGAAAGTCCTGCACAATTTGTTTGCTCAAGCCACGCTTTTTAAAGACGTAGTCGATAGCGTGCTGGTTCTTTACTAAACTTTGTTGATAGTAGTTAGCTGCTAAATCGTGTGCCAGGAGTAATCGCTTTTTACGTTGGGCTATTTCTTGGCTGCCTTTTGTGTCGTACATCGACAAATCGACGCCAGCCTTTCGGGCCAATAGCTCGAGCGCCTCGCGAAAATCGACACCCTCAACCTCCATAACAAACGTGAAGACATCACCACCTTTGTTTGACGAGAAGTCGTGCCAAATATGTTTATCGGGACTCACGTAAAAGCTAGGGGTCTTTTCGCCGCTAAATGGGCTCAATCCTTTGAAATTCCGTCCGGCCCGTTTCAACTGCACATACTCGCCAATAACATCTTCAATATTAAGACGCGCCCGTACTTCTTCTTTGGCATCCTGCATGCAACTAGTATACCATCCTTTACCTCTGTTACTGTTTGTGCTTAAATAGCTATAACTATGAATCCAAATCAGCCTACCTACTCAGTCGACTACCTGAACCAAATTGCACCTCAAACACCCAAAAAAAGCGGCTTAAGCCGCCTGCAATTTATTATTGTAGCCGTCGTTGGCGCTGTGGTTCTACTCACCGTGATAATCAGTGCTGTACTGACGTCGAGCTACAACGTCGAACCAGCCAAGCAGCTCGCTGCCCGACTCCAAAGTACTGAGGTAATTGTCGGTAACGCTCAAAGCAAACTCAAGAGCAGCCAACTCCGCACCCTCAATAGCAATCTCAAGATTTATCTGACCAACACCAATCGTGACATTGCCACGCCACTCCTTCAAGAGGGCATCAATGTCGCCAAACTTGATAAAAAGCTCGTCGCCAGTGAAGCTGGTACGGATATCACCAACAAACTTGAAGACGCCCGGCTCAATGCTGTCTACGACCGTACCTATGCCCGTGAAATTGCATACCAACTCGACACAATTGTCACGTTGATGCGTCAGGTTAATAACTCAACGAACAACCAGTCTCTGAAGGCTTTTCTCGATAGTGCCTATACGAACCTTGAGCCAACCCAAAAGCAGTTTGCCCAGTTTAACGCCGCCAACGGCTAGGTGGTAACGTCTTCGCCATAAACCAGCCGGTAACTCAGCTGCACCAAGCTACGGAATTCGTCATCAGGTACCTGCCCAGTAAGAAGAATCGTATTCCAATGTTTTTTACTCAAGTGATAACCCGGCAGGACTGTTTCATAGGCTTCGCGTAGACGTTCGGCCAGCTGTGGGTCGCATTTCAAACTGATCTGAAGCGGTTTGCTATCATCCTGGATAATCGCGAACATTTTGCCACCGCCCGTCTCTTCGAAGCCAAGCTTGTAGACTGAGGTTTTTTCACCGAACGGAAAATCAAGTCGGGCGTTTGGAAAGCTCAATAAATAGTCATGCAGTTCTTTGTGGGTCATGCTTTTACTTTACTTAGGTAATACTGCAGTTCCATGATGCTGCCACGAATATCACCAAGAGCGCGATGTTCTTCGGGCTTGGCAAACTTTTTCTTAAATTTACCTTCAAAGACAACTTTCCAGGCACTGACGTCGAGCATACGATAATGTAGTCGGGCGTCCAGGATTGGCCATTGAGCGGTAATAAATCGTCGGTCCATATGTATTGAGTTACCAGCTAGCAGGACTGGCTTATCGGCTTCAAAATGTTGAGCGATAAACATCAAAAGTTCTTCTTCGATTTGAGGAAGTGGTTTACCGTGTTGATTCTGGGCCAGTAGTCCGTCGCGCGACGCAGGGTTTGCATCCCAAAAAATTGCGTTGAGAGACAAGCGTTCGCTCAGTACTAAGTCTTCGTTCTTAACGATTCCCTCGTAGGTGGCGATTTCTTTGAAGTTCCAGTCGGTCACAATTGCGGCGACTTCTAAAATAAGGTCGTCATTAGCCTCAAGTCCTGTCATCTCGAGATCGACCCAGAGGATTCGTTTGGTGTGTGCATTAGCAAGTTTTTTATCCATACCCTCAGTATACTAGACTAACGACACCAGACGGTCGGCAACTTGTCGTAGGTCTGTCGTCGTATAGGTCTGTCGGTCATAGACGAGCCTGATTGGTCGCCCATCCGGAAGGCTGATCGTGTCAGGCCAGTCCAGTGCCGCTATTGGGTCGTCAACGTGCAAATGAGGAATACCGTGGCTATAGTTAAGTTTCAGGGTCTGATGCCCGAGCTTGATAGTCTCGGGTGAGTTGTCGTAAATCTTTTGGCGGTCGGCGCGGCTTATCAGGTTATCAAGCTGGAGCCGTCGTTCGCCGACAATCTCACGAATTCGATTGTCGATGTAGGCTGGATCAAGGATTTTACCGTCCTCACCGTCCATGGCGACCCTAATAATGGTTTCGAGGTCGTCTTGTGTCACTACCGGAAGCAAGTCCGTTGTCAGCCGTTGCAAATTCTCTAAGGTTTTTTTACATTCCTTTAATTTAAGCAAAGCGGTATCGGAATTCATCATCACGTGTCGTTCGACTTCTTTGACTGCTTCTGGCGTCGGCATAGCTTCCTCTTCACGCTGCAATCCAGTCGGAAGACTACATTTAAAGAGTTGTCGCCGAACTTCCATTAAGCGGCCTTTACTCCAGCGTAACTTTCCAACTTTTTCATAGGCACACAAATTGGTGGCAATCCTCCCCAGATCCGCTACTGACACGGCGGTCATATCTCCCAGAATATTCTCTTGAGTGCGGATGCCGCTACGATAACGCTCAACGCCAACCGGACTGCCGACAACGAGTGACGGCTGGCCTATGACCGTCGTTCGATTGCTCTTTTTTCGTGGGGCCCCCGATGCCCCCTCCACCCTCGTGTATGCATCCCCACCTTGACGATACACATAGTCGATCATACCGGCCGTAATCGCCTGACGCAGTTGCTGACGTTCATCTTCGTTTGGTATGACCATCTGATCATTGATGGGCAACCTCAACAGTCTACAAACCTTACGATTTAACTCTCTCGCCCGCTCGAAATTATGGACGTCCAACCCGATTCTATCTATCTCTACCTCAGGTAATTGCTGTGCCGCAATAAAAAGATCGAGTTGGCTCAGATGATCAGAACTATTAGTCTCGTCTATTTGGTCTCGCCATTCTCGGCCGCTATCGCGTAACCACGACTGCAGACCGCCTACTTCCATAGCCGCCACAATTGCGGCGGTATACGTCCGAACATTGGCATTGTAACCTTGATCCTCGGTGTAAGTCACCATGCGAGCGTACATAGGTCGCATCGGAAATTTAATCATACGCCGTCCGAGGTTAGTGATAATGCCCTCTTCGTCGAGCGCCCCCAATATAAACAGCGCTCGCTTCGATCTCTCAATCACAGAATGTTCGATTGGGTCTAAGAATTCAAGTTCAGCAAAGTCGAGTCCAGCCGACGCAGCCAGTAGTACGTTGCGATCAACGTCGGTCCGTAAAATCTCTGGAATCGGATAGTCGGTCCGTTCATTACTTGCCTGCGCAACAAACGTCGTCTCCTTGTTGAGACGGGTCAAAACGGCAATACCGTCCTCTACCCGACCACAGCGGCCACTTTGTTGATTCATATCGGCTCGCGAGACTGGGCGCAGATTAAGGCTCTGGACACCTTCATCGTCAATCTCGGTGCGACGCTCCAGGCCACTCATCAGCACAACGGTAACGTCCGGAATAGTAATGCTCGTTTGAGCGATGTTGGTGGCACAAATAACCTTCGGTCCTGGATACATACCCATGACCGCTTCTTGATCTTTTTTAGAAAGTTTACTATGAAGGGGCAGGATGGTAGCATCCATAATACCCTTAGCTTCAAGTTCCTTCTTAATAGCGCTCATGGTGTCTTCGATCTCGCGCACACCAGGCAGGAAGATAAGAATATTGTGACCGTCACTAGCGTATTTCGCCGCCTGTTCAACAACGGTTGAATCTGGCTCTTCGCTCCTGGCAACCTCATAATTCCGACCCGGAATATTGATAATCGGTGGTTGCTCGTCGCTCGTTGCAAAGTAGTTTGCCAGTTTTTCGGCCTGCATCGTGGCACTCATAATGACAACACGGAGCTCCGGCTTCAACTGGGTCAGCCGCTTTACCTGAGCCATCAACATGTCGATATTCCCGTTGCGTTCGTGTACTTCGTCGATAATCAGCACTTCGTCCGCGAGCTCATCGCGGTGACTAAATTCCTGCACTAAGCGTAAACCGTCGGTCAGTACTGTAATTCGAGTCTTGCCTTCAACGATCGTATTTTCGCCCGCCGTATGACAAGCCACTAAACCATCGGCTTCGTAACCAAGGACGGCCGCCGCTTCTCTTTGAATTTGTACCGCAACTGAGCTTGCCGAGATTCGCCTGGGCTGGGTCATATTAACGCTATAGCCAGCTTTTGCTAAATAGGCTGGTACTTGAGTACTTTTGCCCGCTCCCGTTTCGGCGGTAATGATGGTTACCTGGTGCAGCGCGACGCTATCAAGGATAGTGTCCTTGTAGGCAAGAACTGGTAGTTCGGGCTCAAACTCACTCGCTTGTCGCCCTAGTTCTAGAGAGGTAAAAGGCTCAGGAACTGAGCGGATTATTTCGGGCCGAAGCTGGTTGGGCGTGATTGGAACGGGACCCAACTCGCGATCATTTTGTTGCGCCGCGCCCCATTGTCGGAAACGTTCCTGAAGGGCGGCTTTTTTCCCGTCCGGCGGGCGTGGAACCGTGTGGCCACCTTGGTCGTAGCGATGATAAACCCTGCCTTTATCGAGCTTGTTCTGTCTTTCTGGGAACGCACGTAAAACCTCTGGACAACGGGTCATGGGTAATCCTTTACACCTCAAATTACACTTATGTTTTTATAATATCACACCATAATCATCTGGGTGTTGCGAAATCGTTGTAAAATACTCATGCCTTATAAACCACCTGCACAGGCATCAAAAAACTGTCCTGAAATTCGAGCTATAGTTAGGATTTTTTCTTGTCAATTTTGTCAAAGCCCATCAAATGAATGATTAGATAAATAACCAACGCAATGACTATGAAGTTTATAAAATCATTAAGGAAGACACCGTAATGCAACACCGCCACTTTACCGTCCGCCGTCGCACCGACCGTCCAACCAAGACCTTTTAAACCTTCAGTCGAACCGAGCAACAGTCCCAGCGGCGGCATGACGACGTTGTCAATCAGTGACTTGACTAATACGCTGACCGCACCACCAAGCACCAGACCGACCGCCAGTCCGACAACCCCCTGTGTTCGGATAAAATTAACAAAGTCTTTCAATTGTGTTTTTCCGGCGCCCGCAAGCTTGGTCGATCGAAGCTTGGTTTGCTCTGCGGCACTGATAATTTTGGGTTTCGGAGTCACCGGCTTTTTAGTAGTTGGCATAAAAAATCCTCTTATTTATAAGGAGATTATACCATTTTTACGAAATTTGATAAAAAGCTGTCCATAGCGGCCTGACCAGGCTACATGCGAGAAGGAATTTCGATACCAAGTAGGTTTAAGCCATGAGTAAAGACGTGGCTCACCTTTTCGAGCATCGCAAGCCGCGCCTGTTTCTGAACAGGGCTGACGTCACCCGTTGCCACAGGCGTTGACTCATAATAACGATTCATCTCTCGCGCCAGTTCGTACAAGTAAGTGGCGACTTTGTGCGGTTCAATACTTGTGGCCGCCAGTTCGACAACTTCTGGATACTCTAGAAGTTTAGCCAGAACGGCTTTCTCGGCTTCGTACTCATAGTCGGACGTTTCAGCTGGCTCGACGTCGGTATTGTCACCAAGAATTTTGTTCACTCGAACGGCCGCATATTGTATGTAGGGTCCGCTAAAACCAGTCAGCGCAAAAATACTATCCCAGTCGAACAATATATTAGTGCGACGATCGGCACTAAAGTCGCTAAATTTAATTGCTCCCAGCGCAATCTTCTGTATATCCTCGTCTGAAATGTCTCGATCCGCCACCATTGAACGCGCCCGTTCCTCCGCCTTATCAAGCAGCTCTTCCATCAGAATAACACCTTTGCGGCTGCTCATCTTCGCGCGCGAACCATCTTCGTTCAGCTGGTCAATAAATCCAAACCACAGGTGGTATAAGTCAGTCGTGATACCTAGTTTTTTTGCCATCGCAAACAATTGGGTGAAATAAAATTGTTGTTCAGCCCCTACGCAATAGATAACCTTGTCGGGGTGCCAATGTTCTTCGCGGTACAAAATAGTTGCCAAATCACTCGTTGCATACAGCGCGGCGCCATTGCTTTTTTGGACCAGCAGCGGTACGTCAAACCCGTAGTCATCGAGTGGAACGATGATTGAACCGTCCTCGTTTTGGACAGCGACGCCAGTTTCGAGCAGTGTTTGAACCGCCGCCTTGCCATAGGGTGCGAAGAACGCCTCGCCCAGTTCATAGTCGGTTGAAATCTTCAGGCGTTTCATGACGGTATGGATATGTTCGAGCGAAATGCGATTAAACCGCTCACTGAATAATTTGGCTTGCTCGTCGCCATTTTCGAGCTTAATCAGCCATTGCTGGACTTCGTCTGCTAAGATTGACTCGCCCCGCTCTTTTTCTTCCTTGAGAGCCTTTTTTGTGGTGATATAGACACGACCAAGTTCATAGACGCCATCACGTTCCAATGCTTCTTCGCTACTAAACTTCAAAAAACCAGTCACCCATACGCCGAAAGGCGCTCCGTAATCACCCAAGTGATTATCGGTAATAACCTTCCAGCCAGTGGCCTCCATCAGGCATTTGACCGCCCAGCCTTGGTTGCCTGGGCGAAGATGCCCGACACTGTACGGCTTGGCCATATTTGGACTGGGGTATTCAACCACGACTGTTTTACCCGCGCCAGTCTTATTGTCACCAAACGTATCGCTCCACTGCTGATCGAGTTCACTACTGAGACTGCTGGCCGATATGCGAAGGTTAATAAAACCAGGTCCCGCAATACTGACTTCTGTAAAGACATTGGTTTCCCGCAATTTAGCAGCCAGGGCTGCAGCCACGTCACGGGGATTCTTACCAAGCGGTTTAGCGACCTGCAAGGCAATAGTGGTCGCATAGTCACCAAACTGATTGTCAGGTCGCGAAAGGTGTATATCGTAGTCAATGGCGAACACGTCAAATAACGTTTGTTTGATAATCTGGGCGATGGTATTCATTACGCCTCATTATAACAGAGGGGTAAAAAAGTGCTTAGAAATGCACCAGGCTCTCGTCGCGCTGAAGGACTGGTATGACGATTTTCGACGCTCGTATTAACCCCACGAAAAGTGGATGTGGTCGCGTCGGACGACTTCTAAACTCAGGATGCGCCTGCGTTGCAACAAAGTAGTCGCTGGCTGGTGCTTCGATATATTCAACAAGTGTTCCATCTGGTGATGTGCCACTAATCGCCAATCCACCAGCTGTAATTTCGTGCATAAAAGATTGATTCACTTCATAGCGATGACGATGACGTTCGGTAGCTGTTTGCTGGCCGTATAGAGTGGCGACTTTTGAACCCAACGTAAGTATTGCCTCATAGTTACCCAGACGGAGCGTGCCACCAGTTGATTCTTTGCCCGCCTGACCATCCATGATATACACCACGTTTTGTTTGGCATGGGGCTCGAATTCAGTACTATTTGCCTGTTTCAAGCCGCCGATTCTGGCAGCCGCAATGACGGCGACCTGGAGCCCGAGGCAGATACCCAAATACGGTACATTGTGCGTCAGGGCATAGTGCGCAGCCGCAATTTTTCCTTCAATTCCACGGGCTCCAAAGCCACCGGGCACAACAAGTCCATCGTAATCCGTAAAATCAGCTTCTTGGGCTGTTGATGCATCAATCCATCCAATCGTCAGATCGACGTTTTCTTCCCACGCAGCACTCTTAAGCGCCTCAAGAACCGAAATGTAGGTATCTTCATTGTCCATATATTTTGCAACTAGTCCAATGCGAACTTTGTCAGCTGGTTTCGCTGCGTGTTGAGACACAATTTTTGTCCAAGCGGACAGATTAGGACTCGTCTCGTTACCCGTAAACTTAGTCAGTAGGTCGTTGATGCCACTTTTGGCAATCGTCAGCGGTACTTCGTAGACCGTATCGGCATTAGGCAGCAAAATAACGGCACGTTCATTGACACCGCCAAACAAAGCGATCTTCCGCGCCACACTCTCGGGAGCTGGGTCATCAGTGCGCACCACGACGTAATCAGGGACAATCCCAAATCCGCGCAAGTCATTGAGGGCATTCTGGGCAGGCTTTGTCTTAAATTCTTTGCTCGTACCGATAAATGGTACGTACACGACGTGAACGTACAGGCAGTTTTCTCGGCCGACACGTCCGGCAAATTCGCGAATCGCCTCTACAAAACTCAATCCTTCATAGTCGCCCACTGTTCCGCCTATTTCGACGATATGAATCTCCGACCCAATACTAGCCTCTTCAATTGCGTCCTGAATTGCCCGCGTCAGGTGTGGAACCAATTGGACAGTTTTACCACCGAATTTACCGGCACGCTCATCGTCTATCAGCTGACTCAGCAAACGTCCAGCCAGTGTGGCGCTTTTTTGCGTCAATTCAATATCTAAAAATCGCTCGTAATGTCCCAAATCAAGATCGGTTTCGGCTCCATCCTTGGTGACAAAACATTCGCCGTGTTCCGCCGGATTCAAAAGGCCCGCATCTACATTGAGATACGGGTCGCACTTTTGAACGGAAACGACACTCCCTTTTGCCTTTAGTACAGCACCTATACTAGCAGCGGTAATGCCCTTTCCTACCCCCGAGAGTACACCCCCAGTTACAAATATGTATTTCTGTTTTTTTACCATGTTGCTTTCAAGGCCTCCATGGGATTTCATTATAGCATAAAGTAAGAAAAAAGCGCTATATATAGCGTGGTTCGTTGTTTATTGTGCGCTAATTCAATAGGACGCTGACGCCGCAAACAGCCGTCATGGTATATAATATAATAGCAATGAATATTTACGAAACCTCTCTGGAATTACACGAAAAATATAAAGGTAAGATTACCATCGCGCTACGTGACACCGAGCCGCTCGACCAGGTTAAGCTCAGCGCTTACTATAGCCCTGGCGTGGCCGCAGCCTGTCTAGCTATCGCCCGCGACCCTAGCCTCTTACCAGTTTATACCTGGACTAATAATCTCGTGGCCGTCATCAGTAACGGGACGGCCGTCTTGGGTCTGGGCGATATCGGTCCAAAGGCCGCCATGCCGGTCATGGAAGGCAAAGCCCTGCTCTTTAAAAATTTCGCGGGCATCGATTCGGTGCCAATCGTCCTGAATGCCCGCACGGCCGACGAAATCGTCGAGACAATCACGCGCATCGCGCCGAGTTTTGGGGCAATCAACCTCGAGGATATCGCGGCACCGATCTGTTTTGAAGTTGAAGAGCGACTCAAAGCCACGCTCGACATTCCTGTGTTTCATGATGATCAACACGGCACGGCCGTCGTCATTTTGGCTGGCCTCATCAACGCTATGAAAGTAACTAACAAAACCCTGAGCGATTGTAAAATCGTCATGGTCGGCGCTGGCGCAGCCGGCACCGCCGTCGCCAAATTGCTGCATTTGTACGCTCAGCCTGAAATTATTTCGGTTGATAGCAAAGGCATTATTAGCCACGACCGGACCGATCTGAATCCCGAAAAAAAGCTATTGCTTGAAATGACAAACCCCAACAACGTCACAGGCAAACTCGAAGACGCCCTGCACAACGCTGACATCTTTATCGGTGTCAGCAAAGCCAACCTACTCAACGAAGACCTCGTTGCCTTGATGGCCAAGCAACCAATTATCTTTGCGCTAGCCAATCCCGAACCCGAACTGAGTTACGAACTAGCCCAAAAAACCGGCGTTGCTGTCTATGCCACTGGCCGTAGCGACTACCCGAATCAAGTCAATAACGCCATCGCCTTCCCCGGAATTTTCCGCGGTGCGCTTGATCACGGCGTTCAAAAGATTACCGATCAACACAAAATTGCCGCCGCCGAGGCCATCGCTTCATTGGTCGAAAATCCGACCGCAGGCGAAGTCATCCCCTCAGTCTTTAACGACCAATTAGTCAAGACTATCTCAGAAGTCATCCGATAACGTAGTCTTTTTAAATAAGTGTGTACAAATCAGCACCTCGGCTATACGTCTTAAGGTCTGATGAGTTCATATCCCAATGCTGCTGGACCGGCTGAAGCACTTCCCAGGCTCGAAGCACCTCGTTACCCGTCGCGAACAGACTCTTTTTCGAACGGATAGCATCAACGATAACCTGTTCGTAAGCATCAGGTAGTTTAATCTCCTCGGGATATTCAAATGATAGTCTCTGTCTCTCAAATTCACGGTCATAGCCAGGTTTTTTAGTATATAACTCAATCTCTACACCTTCGTATGGCTGGATTTTAAAAATTAGGCGATTGGTTTGCGCCTCATGATTCTTTCGAAAATAAACACGCACTTCGGTTGTTTTTCGATCCATACTTTTTCCCGTGGCAAGCATCAACGGCACGCCCTGCCACGTCGGGCTGTTAGAAGTAAGTTCGATAGCGGCAAAGGTCTCGATGAGACTACCGGAATTGCTAACCTCACCTTGGTAGCCACTGTACTGTGCCCGTACGGCACGACTCGGATCGGCGGGCTGCAGTTGATTTAACGCCTCCAGTCGAAGCGCGGCCATATCGTTCCAATCAAAATCACGGGGAATCTCCATCAGCGTCAAGGCAAGCAATTGTACTAAATGACCCTGCAGAACATCACGCAGTGCACCGGTTTGCTCATAGAACTGCGCCCGACCTTCTATGCCAATCTTTTCCAGCGCCACAACTTCAATCTTCTCAATTGCCGACTTATTCCAAACGTGGTCAAACAGCGCGTTTCCGCCACGAAACGCAACGATGTTTTGGGTCATCTCTTTTGCCAGATAATGATCAATTCGATAAACCTGTTCTTCGCTGTAATACTTGGCAACATGGTCAATCATTTGGCGAGCCGACTCCAGGTCGACGCCGAATGGTTTTTCGAGCAATAGCTTAACTTGGGGCATATTCAGACCGGCCTGACCAAGAAACTCGACGATATGCGGGGTTGCGACTGGTGGCACTGATAAATAAATGAGAAGTTGTTCGTTATCGCCAAGCGCGATAAAGTCTTTCAGGCGCATATAATCCTCGCCGTTCGAGATATCCATCGAAAATCCACTTATACAACCAGAAAGTTGAGTGTTCCCCAGACTTGAAGCTAACAAATTATCAATATCCAACTCGCGGCGTGAGACCCCGATAATCGAAAGATCGTCAAAATCACCCGTGCTAATGATTTGCTCAAGTGCCGGCAGAAGTTTGCGGGTGCTGAGATCGCCGGTAATACCAATGATGACAAGTTTTGTTTTCATGTTGCCTAGTATACGCTCATTGGCCACTGAGAAATTATTCCGACATACTGGTACCAACGTTCGAGAAAAATATCTATAATCGTACCTAATTTTTATGTTGGTCTCGATGCTAATGTAAAATTAATTCCGTGGTGGGGTGTTTTATAATTGGCGGAGAGGATGAGATTCGAACTCACGGTACCATTGCTGGCACACACGCTTTCCAAGCGTGCGCCTTCAACCACTCGGCCACCTCTCCACTACTTATTAGTATACCAGTTAGCAGTTTGCCAAGTTAGTACGAAAAATCTTCATGATAACTAATTACCAATCCTTACTTTGTACCCCAAAGTAATGGTTAAATCATCAGCTTTAAAACGTCTAACATTTCTAAAAAATGAATAATATACAACAGTTTTTGTCATTTCGTCAAATTTTTGGGTTGCGGTATACCACTAAAGCTCTCTATAATGAAGGTGATGCCAAATCCTGATTCACCACCAGTTATTGAACTTCACGACCTTAAAAAGCGGTTTGGAATTGGTGATGCCGAACATTTTGCGCTTGACGGTATAGATCTTGTTATCCAAAAAGGTGAATTTATCGCCATTATGGGCCCAAGCGGCTGCGGTAAAACGACACTTTTGAATATCATTGGGCTGCTCGACTGCTCGACAGATGGCGACTATAATCTTGACGGTCGGGCGGTCGCAACACTCAGCGCGCACCGACAGGCTCGCATCCGAAGCCAACAGATTGGCTTTATCTTCCAAAGCTTTAATCTCATCTCACGTTTGAATATTATTGAGAATGTCGCCCTGCCTCTTACCTATAAAGGTATTGGCCGTACCAAACGCCTCACACTAGCCAGTGCCATGCTCCGTAATTTTCATCTCAACGAACGCGAATACTATATGCCCTACCAGCTGTCGGGCGGCCAAACGCAACGCGTCGCTATCGCCCGCGCACTCGTTAACCAACCTTCGATTATTTTGGCCGATGAGCCGACCGGTAACCTCGACTCCCGCTCGAGTCATGTCATTATGGAAGAATTGTCCGACCTCCATAAGCGAGGTAACACCATTATTATGGTTACTCATAACCCCAGCCTCACCACCTACGCTAGCCGAGTTATCACCATGCTCGATGGTCGCGTCGATACCGATACGCATACACCAATCGAGAAGCCGTTGCTCATAGCAGCAAAGCGCCCGCTCGGCGGTTCCCCGGCGCTAAAAGCTATCAAGCTAAAAGATCGTTCTTCAAGACGAACGCGCAAAGCTAAAAAATCGCACCGCACTCACGAGATGAGCCACAAGTAATGCGCTTCCTTCTGCTCAATCACATCCAAAACGCTCGTCAATCCCTTCATAGCAATCGCTTAAGAAGTGGGCTGACGATGCTCGGCGTGACAATCGGCGTCGCCAGCATTACGACTATCCTGGCGCTCAGTGCGGGCGCCAGTAAAGTCATCGGCGACCAAGTAGATGCCCTTAGCGGTAACATCGCTGTCATTAGACCTGGCATTACTTCTCCCGATTCACTCTCTAACCTTACCCTGGCTAACCCGCATCGTGATTTTGCAGCCAGTTCTCTCACGGAAGCTGACATAGCGCTTATTAGTAACGTCGCCCATGTTGAAGCGGTGGCCCCTTTGATGGTTTTGAGTGGCACCGTCAAAGCAGATTCGGTCGCACCCAGCGAAACGCCGATTGTCGCCACCTCACCGGAGCTGGAACTTATCAGCAACCTCAAGGTTCAAGACGGGCAGTTTATCGACAGTACCGTCGACCAGGACACTGCGACCATTGGAGCGCAACTATCGATTGACATTTTTGGAACCGACCACTCAATCGGTAAAACGTTCACCATCCGTGGCAAACCATTTACCGTCATCGGCATCCTCAAACGAACCAACAACCCAATTAACTACAATTCGATTGATTTTGATACCGCAGCCATCGTGAGCCTGACAAGCGGTAAACAACTCAATCAAGGCCTCCCCCAGATTCAGCAGATAAACGTCCGGAGTGACTCAGTCACCAATCTCAACGAAGCCATCATTAATCTCAACAAGACATTAATTGTCGCCCACCACGGTGAGCATGACTTTACTATTCTGACAGGTAATCAAATTTCCCAGCCGACTAGCCAACTATTCTATACGATTGCTGGTTTAACGGCTGCGGTGGCAGGAATATCCTTGCTGGTCGGTGGCATCGGGATTATGAACATCATGTTAGTCAGTGTCGCTGAGCGGACGCGTGAAATCGGTATCCGCAAAGCCCTTGGCGCCACCAATGCCGACATTACCATCCAATTCCTGATTGAGTCTTTGGCGATGGGCTTGGGCGGTGGCATCGCCGGCTACGTCGTCGGCTACCTCCTCGCTTTTGGGATCAGCACGTTCCTCACATTCGATCCCGTCCTGAATTGGGAGATTGTCATCGTCGCCCTCACCCTGTCTGTCACGATGGGTACCGTCTTTGGCCTGTACCCCGCTATTCGCGCCGCCCGCAAAGATCCCATCGAATCATTGCGCGAATACAACTAGCCGCCGCTGTGTTGCTGTCGCTGTTACACGAGTTCTTTTTTCAGTTTGTCTATAAGTGGGACGGGAATAGGATCAACTCCATTCAAGATGGCGACATAAATGCTCGCAAAATCAGCCAAAATACTGCCCCATAACAGCTGTTCAAGAACGGTTTCGCCCCGTAAGTTAACGACGGTCGATTTTGGTCGCTGTCCACTGAGCAGCCTGTCCGATATCTCGAACCGTTTCAAAATTTGAGGATGTTCCAAATTGCTCACCAGGTCAAACACAGCAAATGGTTTTTCGATTGGATGAGACGTCCAGCCAATAAACTCATTGTGATTGAACTCTGGTAGTTCATTCCAAAATGAGGTATTTTTGGCATTTTCGTTCCAGCTAATTTTCCACTTATAGGCGACTGGCGCGGTCAATGTTCCGCCGTAAAATATTGGCGTTTTGCCCACCGCCAGCAAGGCCAATTGCTTGGCGTAGTTCTTGTCAACCGGCACATCGGCTGCCCAACGCAGACTCTCGGCTTGCAGCCACTGCTCGCTGGCTTTGATCTCGTCCATTCTTTCCTGTCCGACGATTTTGAAATTGACCAGCAAGGCAATCAGGGCCCGCAGATCGTCGATGACCGCCATGCGAGGCTGCAGGTGCTCTGGCAGCGCCACATGGGCTACCCGGTAGCCGCTGGCAATGTCGATCAGGGCGCCGCCGCAGGCGATAATACCCAGTTGGGAACCTTTTTGTTCAGCCTGCTCCAGGGCGCTGAGGGTTTCCTCGGTGTTACCAGAGTAACTGCTGATTATAACCAGCGTATTGGCGCCGACGTAGGCCGGCAGGTCATAGCTACGAACGACCTCAAACGGCAGCTTGAGTTCGTTCTTCAGCCAGGTCTTGACCAGCAGCGCTGCCAAGGCTGAACCGCCCATGCCAGCTACCACCACATTGACGATCGGGCGACCGTCGTTATCAGGGTTCCAGATGTCGGCTGCAAATTCGTCCTGGGCGTATTCACCGGCGGCGACGGCTAAAGCGCCAGATGGGTCTCGTTGTCTTATTACGTTGGCATCATCTAACATAATTTATCTCCTTACTAGTATTGCTCACCTGTATATGTCTATGATACAGTATTTAGTAAAGGAAGCATAAGTATTAATGTCGGGGGTGGGCCATGGATATTCAACCGCAAGCAACGCAATCAATCAGTGACGATCAAGAACTTGCTAAAGTATTAGCAGGGGTCAGCCAACAGGCTGACGACGTCTTACAATTCGAAGAAACGCCCGTGCAACCGACCGCTCCCGCGCCAGTTGTTGCCGAGCCAATCGTGCCAGAACCTGTTATCGCACCAGTTATTGGCTACACCGCACCGTCTGGCGACCTAGAAAGTATTAAAAAAGATGCCCTCCTCGAGCTTCGCCCACTTGTCGACAAGCTCGACCTCGCTCCAGAGGAAAAATTTGATACTTACCTACTACTTCTTCGCAGTACCGACGATAAAACGTTGATTGCTCCTGCTCACGCCGCCGCACAAGCGATTGCTGACGAGACTCGTCGGGCCCAAGCGCTGCTCGATATCATCAAAGAGATCGACTTCCTGTCTACCCCCCAGCAGTAAGCTAAGTTACATAAAAATACCCGCCGTTGGCGGGTATTTTTATGATTACAAACCGTGCTAAAAGCCCATGCCTCCACCCATACCGCCAGCAGGTGTTGCAGTCTCAGCTTCAGGCACATCAACCACCAAGGCCCCCATGGTGGCAGCAGTCGAAGCAATCGAAACCGCGTTCTGAACCGCCTCTTTAGTAACCCGAGTCGGATCAATCACACCGGCTTTCTTGACATCAATCAAACCTAGTTCCGGGCTATTAACGTCAACCCCAAAACCAGCTTTGCCAGCTTCGACTTGAGCCAGCAACGCTTCGCTGCGAAGGCCGGCGTTTTCGGTAATCTGCAAGAATGGCTGTTTGAGGGCGTTCTTGAGAATTTGACGACCAGCGCTAATCGAATCGGCTCCATCGGCCACAATCGCGACTGACAAATTAACTAATGTAACGCCGCCACCGGCCACAATACCTTCGGCCAAGGCCGCCTTGGTTGCCGCCACGGCGTCATCAACGCGGAATTTCTTTTCGTCAATCTCGGTTTCGGTTGCCCCACCGACTTTAATGACAGCCACTTTGCCGCTCAGAGCGGCGGCGCGCTTGTCGTACTGCTCTTTATCGTACTCGCTGGTAGCGTTATCTTGTTGTGAACGAATTTGCTTGATGCGAGCTGTAATAGCGGCGATTTTTCCTGTACCCTCGATAATAGTCGTGGCGTCTTTGCTGACAATCACCTTTCGGGCCGAGCCGATTACGTCAAGCTCGACGTTTTCGAACGTCAGACCACGGTCTTCGCTGATGACGGTCGCGCCGGTCAAGGTAGCAATATCGCTCAAAATGTCCTTACGTCGATCACCAAAAGCCGGTGCTTTGATTGCCACAGTATTAAAGACGCCTTTTAGTTTGTTGAGTACTAAAATGCTCAGCGCCTCGCCCTCGACTTCATCGGCAATCAGCACGACGTCTTTTTTGCCGGCAGCAGCTAATTTTTCCAAAATTGGCAAAAATTCTTGGACGTGACTAATTTTCTTATCGGTAATGATAATAGCCGGCTTTTCGTAGACTGCTTCCTGCCGTCCTGCGTCAGTAATAAAGAATTGGCTAACAAAGCCGCGGTCAAACGTAAAACCTTCAACAACTTCCGCTTCCAACTCCAAACCTTGACTGGCTTCAACCGTGACGACGCCGTCTTTGCCAACTCGTTCAATCACGCTGGCAATCAATTTACCGATAGTTTCGTCACCGGCACTAATGGTCGCCACTTCGGCCACGCGATCAGACTTGCCTTCAATGCTTTCACTTAATTTATCGAGTTTAGCAATTACTTCGGCACCAGCAGATTCGATACCCTTACGAAGCTCCTGCGGATTATGTCCGGCTGCAATCAGTCGACTTGCTTCTTTTAAAATGCTATACGTCAAAACAGTAACAGTAGTGGTGCCGTCACCGACTACTTTATTCAGCTTGCTCGCAGCCTGCTTAATAAGTTCTGCCCCTACTTTATACCCGAGTGTTTCATCGTCGACTTCCGGCAAATCAACTGCTTCGGCAACAGTCACACCGTCATGCGTAACGACTGGTCCACCGTAACCTTTAGCAATCACCACGTTGCGACCTTTTGGTCCAAAAGTGACCTTGACTGCATCGTATAGTGCTTTGGCGCCACCCAATATGCGCTCCCTTGCGTCATCATCATAAAATACTTTTTTAGCCATTACTTACCACTCCCTAATCGCTGTACAGCGATCGTCCCCAGGACGTCTTCTTCTTTTACAATCAAATATTCGGTGTCGTTAATTTTAAGTTCTGTCGTTGAGTATTCTTTGTAGACGATTTTGTCGCCGACGGCCAAGCTCTTGACGTCTGGGCCAATAGCAACAACCGTCGCCAGAACTGGTTTTTCTTTAGCATTATCTGGCAAGTAAATACCGCTAGCGGTCTTCGTTTGCATTTCCTGACGTACGGCAACCACACGATCCGCCAAAGGTTTAATTGGTGTGCTTATCATAATTCCCCCATTCTTTTGTCTACCACCCATTGTAGACAAAAGAATTGGCACTTGCAAGGCGAGAGTGCTAATTTAGCTATCTATACACATTTTCTAGTCAACGCCTTAACACCAAGTTACATTTAATACACTGTCTTGGCTACCTCTTCACTACCTAGTAGGATAAGTTCAGAAAATCAGCTGTTAATTCTGGCCTTGGTCTGAAGCTTCAGGCCCATATTTGTCGAGTAATTCTTTTTTTCGTTGCTTATCAGCTTGCTTCTTATCCTCGAACTGAGCAGTGTATTCTGCAGCTACACGCATGTAGCCTTCCATGATCTGTCGTGGCGTTTTATCGAAAGAATCGCTAACTTCGGCTTCGAACTTTTTCAACATCTCATCATAGGTGTTGTCGTCCATCTCTAAACTCATACCTATTTCTTTTTCTAAGGCATCTACAATATTCCAGTTAACGATTCTCTTCTTTTCAAAAGCGTCTTTGATTTGGCCGCTCCACCACTCAATCTTCTTTGAATCGGCTTCATTTTCCTTTATCTTGCTACTAATTTCTGAAAACTCCTTGGCAATGCCCATGAATTCAGCCGTTGGCATCTCGGCAAAAACAGATTGGTTACGATCGTAGAGTTCTTGATAGGGTGAAAGAACTTGGTCGACTTTATCTTCTACTCTTTGTCGTGATTTCTCGATAGCTCCCTCTCCCAAAGCACGAGTCTCGACAACGGCGGTATCATATCTCCTTTGGTCTTTCTCGAGGTTTCTTTCGCGTTCAGCTTGAGTAAAACCATAAGCTGATCTTGCATCCGCTGGTTCAGATGCGTGTTCTTGCGAGAACTTAAGGTCATTACTCTCGGCTTCGGTATGGCGATCTAAGTATTCTTTAGAGTTTACTTCCTGCTCAACTGCATCTTTCTGCTCGATTGTATTGTCAAATGTGCCTTCATCTTTAAGTACCGCTGCCATAGTCTCAGCCTTGTCATGATCCCAACGCGTATCTGCGTCAGGTTCATCGCGTCGCTCAGCTGGCAATTGTTGTTCTTGGCTTTGTGGATATCCTTCACCCATTGCATGCTCCTTTTTTGTTTTTAATATTTTAGTTTTTTCATTATCTGCCCTTAAAATACTACATTTATGGTAAATTCGTCAATAAAAGCACGTCATAAAACAGTTGAACCACTATGTACGTACTGACATTTTATCGTGTTTATGCTAATAATATACATAGAAATATCGAAAAACAAACATGACTCAAACCTACTTACCAACAGAGCGAACCCTCGACACCATAACCTCCCCCACTCCATCGGGTTGGATTGAGGCTCACAAGCTAGTTCAAGGGTTTTTAGCAGAACCGACCTTTATCGATGCCCTATCGAGCTCTGTGCTACACCCTATTGATAAAACCTCCGTCGAATACGCCAAAGCCCTGTCGGTGTACGCTGGAGAATATTGCGATACCCACGAACAAGACAAATCAATCGGGCGGGGCCTGGCCGATCAAATTAAACTTCTGGCCAATGCCTCCTATTACTTGCATAACGAAAAAGAAATTTCATACTACGAGAACGAGCGCGATGTCCGTCACTTAACGGACGAGGAATGGAAATATTACCAAGATTTCAAACCCTACATGATCTGGTACAACCAACTCCTGTCCGATTACGTCTACACCAATCCTCACGGTACGTTATCAGACGTAAACACAGCGCTCATAAACCAAGCCCTTCCCAGCTTTCCTGGCGAATCTGAAGCAGTTGAACGCAACATCAAACGAGCCACCCGGGGCGCTCGGACGGAGGCAGCCAGCCGCGAACTACTCGACCGAACACCAATAGACTATAGTCCTGGTACGATCGAAGACGACTTGCGAGGCGGTGACCTGATTGTTACCTATAAAGGCCACCGTGTTAAAGTCGACATCAAGTCATCGCTCAGCGATATTGCGGCAGTTCGCGGCGGCTATAGCGAAATCGACGAGCATCAACTGAATTATGCCATCTTAAAAGCCCGCCGTGACGGCAATGACAAGGCAAAACACGTCGTGGTCATCTTTCCTGGTTTTACCGACGCAGATTTTGGAGACTCCCTCAGCCTCCAGTTATCAGCCGAAACCATCCAAACGCACGCCAACTCGCTAGCTCACCAACTGACCCTCGCCTTTCACGAACTCCAACTCTAGCTATTGTCTTTTTGTTATATTTATGGTAATATAACACTGCTTTCTTACTCCTAGGGAAGGTGTATCGTGGCACTGATAATGAAAAACATCGGTCCAGCCAAAGATCTGAAGAAAAGGATACTGCAAGCAATCTACACAGACAGCCCAGTGTTTCTAGTCCTCGATCAGGCACGAACGGTGCAAATCCGCAGCATAGTGCTGCTCAACGAGCGCCTGAGCAAAGAGCTCGGCGTCACCTGCACTGATGTCGAAGACGGCACAACCGTCATCCTGCATCTGCCTTACGTGGCCGATTCAGTCGCAACGGCGCTCATCCTACGTCCCAAAATGGAGGGAGAATAAAGGCCCAGGTGAGATATCTCCCTGGGCCGCTTTCCATTTCTGTAGCTTTACCGTTACAATAGGTATCAATGACAGCTCGTTTTGCCTCTCAACAAGAGATATCTCAATGGAATACTCATGTCCTCGCCAACCCTGACGGTGGTAACGTGTTTGCTAGTTACGAATTTGCCATGCAAAAGGAGACCGGTGGCTACAAAGCGCGTTTTGTGTTTATTGGCGACCTAGCCGTCACTATTTTAGAGAAAAACACCCCACCGCTGGGCAAATTATGGTACCTGCCAAAAGGCCCAGAGGTAACGTCAACAAAAGAACTATTTAGTGCACTGAAATCCCTTAAGTCATTTGCCAAAAAGCACGGTGTGTTTGTCATCCGCATCGAGTCCGAGCTGCGACGCGAGCAACAACCAACACTACGTCGACATGGCCTTATTAAAGCCAGCCCTATTATCCCTAACCCCTCAACCATTACCCTGGATATTAGCGACAGCCTCGAAACAATCCTGACAAACCTGCCCCAAAAAGGTCGTTACGCCATCAAGCGGGCCGAGCGCGACGGTGTCACTACCAAACTCGTCAAGCCAACTGACGCAAATTGCAAAAAAATGTATAGCCTGCTGACCGAAACAGCCGAAGGCCAATTTGGCATCCGCAGTTACGACTATTACCGCAGTTTTTGGCAACGTTTTGGCAACGCTGGCAGTGGACAGCTTTTTTTTGCCTACGTCGACGGCAAAGTAGTCGCCGGTGCCTACGCGATGGTATTTGGCACCAAAAGCACCTACAAAGATGGCGCCAGTGTCCGCAAACGTACCACTTACGGTGCCAGCCACCTTTTGCAGTGGCACGTTATTCAGTGGGCCAAGTCACAGGGTTCAATTATGCACGACTTTTGCGGGGCGCCGCCGAGTGATGAAATTAATGATACCGACCACAAACATCACGGCATTGGACAGTTCAAGACCGCCTTTAACAAAACCGTCACCGACTATATCGGTTGTTACGACTTGGTGATTTATGCCCCCCAATATACGCTCTGGACGAAAGTCGGCGAACGCGTTGCCCACCGCCTACATTTCTACAAGCATCACGATTCATATTACTAAGCGACCTCCAAAGGAGTCCCATGCCACTCATCAACACCAGTGTCCTCATGTCAGATGCCAATAACTTTAGCACGCTCCACCCCATTAACCCTTATTATCCTCATGAACCGCTCGACCTTGATAAGGCTATCCTGGAGCACGCTTCGATTTTTGATCTAATCAAACAAGCTGGCATTGCGGTCACTAAAGTCCCGTCGCCAATCGATAGCCAAGATGGGGTCTACACCGCCAACTGGGCACTCGTGCGCGGAGATAAAGCCGTTCTCGCCCGACTACCAAACGCCCGACAAGCAGAAGAGGCCTACGCCGAAAAAGTGCTGACCGACTTGGGCAAAGTTGTTATTCATGTCCCAGACGGTCTCAAGTTCAGCGGCCAAGGTGACGCCCTCGCCTGTGGTAACTACCTATTTTGCGGTAGTGGCTATCGAAGCGACGAGGCGGCCCAGGCCTTTGCCGCTGATGCCCTCGGCTACGAACGCATCCAACTGCAGGCCAATCCCCAACTTGATGAAGATGGCAAAGCCGTTATCAACGCCGCCTCTGGTTGGGCCGACAGCTTCTTTTATGACATCGACTTGGCGCTGGCCATTATCAAAGCACCCAGCGAAGGTGCCAAAGGGCTGATTGCCTACTGCCCAGCGGCTTTCATGCCGGCCAGTCGCGCATTTTTGACGGCTTTCGACGGCGTCGATAAAATCGAAGTCTCGTTGGCCGAAGCTCAGACTGGTTTTGCTACCAATATGGTCTCGACGGGCGAAATAGTCGTTATGAGTGCCCACGCCCCTGAACTGGCCAGTGCCCTGCGCGCCCGTGGCCTAACCATATTGTCGCCCGCTATTACCGAACTGGCCAAAGGCGGCGGCTATATCCGCTGCACGACTCTGACGCTTACTTAGATTTTTTCGTTCGCAACGCTTGAAGAGCAGTCTTGGTGATTTCGACTTCGTTCCATGGAT
Source organism: Candidatus Saccharibacteria bacterium UBA5170 (assembly GCA_002413425.1). Taxonomy (GTDB): domain Bacteria; phylum Patescibacteriota; class Saccharimonadia; order Saccharimonadales; family Saccharimonadaceae; genus UBA1547. The sequence continues at coordinate 348,759 of DHWY01000002.1, forward strand.
ACTCGCCATCGGCTCGTTCGATGGTTTTTTCGTGTCCTTTGCCAAGTAAGATAACCGTGTCCTTTGCCTGCTTGACGCGCGTCAGTGCAAAACCAATTGCCTCTTCGCGGTCGAGGATTAAAAATAAGTCCTTATCAGTCGTTTTGCCAGCTTTTTTTGCGCCTCCTGCAATCTGCTGCAAGATCAAATGACCATCAACGTCACGGTCATCTTCTTCGGTCAGAACAACCTCGTCGCTGTAACGTCCGGCAATTTCACCTTGAATCGCCCGCTTCTCCTCGTCACGCTGGCCAGCCGATCCGAACATAGTGACAAGTTTTCCTTTAGTTGCCTGGCGCACATCATGTAGTAAGCGTTCAAATGAATCAGGCGTGTGAGCATAGTCAACCACAACCGTAAATAGCTGGCCTTCGTCAACCACGGTCATACGACCCTCGACACCGCCCAGGGCCTCAATCCCCTGCTCGATTTGTTGTGGTGTCAGCCCCAACTCACGCCCGACCGCCACGGCGGCCAAACTGTTATAAACATTAAACTCACCAGGAATATGGCAATGGATGCTATAGGTATCACTGTCGATCGTAGCCTTATAACGACAACCGTCCGACTCGAGCGTCAAGTCGGTCGCTCTCAGCTCGCCCGCTTTTACACCGTAAGTAACCGATCGAGGAATCGCGTCCGTAAAGGCTTTGGCATTGGGATCATCAGCGTTCACTACGCCAAATTTTTTGCCCCGTCGGGCAGCCAGCCTAAATAAACGCAACTTGGCGGCCAAGTAGCGCTCAAACGTGCCATGATAATCGAGATGTTCGTGCGTGACGTTGGTCATGACCGCTATTTCATAAGGAATACCCCAGATGCGGTGTTGAGCCAGGGCGTGACTCGTCGTTTCGAGAACGACCCATTCCACACCTTGGCGCTTGAACTCACGCAACCGTTTTTGCAATAAGGGCGACGAAGCGGTGGTCATGTGGGCGACCTGCGCCCTAATGTCGTCGTCGACACCGTAGGCAACCGTCGTCATTAAGGCCGTCTTGATACCAACCTGGCTAAGCATCTTTTGAATCATAAATGCAGTCGTAGTTTTGCCGTTCGTACCGGTCACGCCGATAATATGCATCCCGCGCGACGGAAAGCCGTAGCGCACGTTCGTCAGCACGGCCTCGACCAAGTGGCCATAGGGTTCGACGGTTTTGAATAAGGTCATCGGAATCAGTTTCTTTACAAGTTTTCGGATATTCGCCATGGGTTTAATTATACCCTAGAAAGACTGACCAGATTGGTATTAAACTATATACTTAAATCTCGGCGATTATAAGCTCGATACGTCACGAAAACCATCGCTACTATCAATCCAAGCGACAATACTACATAAACTGGATTGAGCGTTCCGTCTGTCATTATGTTTTTCGCGTCAAAATACTTAAACGGTGTCAGATATTTTAATCCGTCGAGGTGCTCGTTAATATTGATCAGGTAGGTTAATATAAAAGTCACTAGTAAAACCGAAGTCGCCAGCGAAGCGGAAGTTTTTGGTCTCTTAATCAATGCCACCATCACGGTGCCGACAAAGAAGAACAGAAGTTGCAAGAAAAACAGACCAGCCATCAAGACATACACATCACTATTCATCGAGACTCCATGACCAAAATAATTGATAAAATATATCGATGAAAATAAAGTAACCAGGTTAAGGACTATTAAATTACTTAGTCCGGCTAAAAGCTTAGAACTAATTACTTTAAGGCGCGAAATCGGCTTAACGAACAAAAACTCCGAAGTTCGATCACGCTCTTCTTTTGATATTATATCGGCACCGAGCAGAACGGCATGTACCGTCGCCATCAAGGCTATATAGGCGAACAGGACGCCAAAATAACCACTGGCCGTATTCAGATCGAAGCCCGTGAGTCCAAAGATTGTCTGGATAGACTTGGGGAATTGAGCAATCAACTCATTCATCGACTGGCCGCCACCACTGTAGGTCGCGAATTTTGCCATGCCCGACCCAACCAGCGCTATCATTCCAATTGACCAAAAGAACAGGCTTTTTCGATAGGCCTTTATTTCTCGGGAAAATAAATTCATCACGAAACCGCCCGGATATCTTTTTTGATATATATAATATAGCTGGCTACAATGGCGATAACCACAAATATAGCCTCAATCACCAGATACTTAATCTCGTAGGTATTGTGTTCAATGATGTAGCTGAAATCATAGAATTTGAACGGCGAAATATATTTGACGCTGTCATTACCAATGATAGATCCAAGTGTACCTATGATAAAAAAGGTAAACACGGTCGGTAGCGTCACGGCAATGACTGATTTTATTTTAGGAATAATAACTGATAATAAAACGCCGAGCGCCAGAAATATTATTTGAACAAGCAGTAGCGTGCCGGAAACCAGTAAAAAGGTCTTCGAGCTAAAAGATGCCGTAGAAATTAATTTAGCCGACACCAAAGCGACCGAGCTAAACACCAAGTTGGTGAACGCCAACAAACAGATACTGGCCGCCAGCTTGCTGGTAATCACTTTAGCCCGGCTAACCGGTTTTGTCAGCAAAAAATCGACCGTTTTACCACTATCCTCTTTCGAAAGCACGCCTACACCCAGATTCATTGCCTGAATAGCCCCAGCCACGGACGCAAAGGTCAGTATGTAGGCNNGCCCAAATCAGCGTTGATTTTCGATAACTCCTCAACTCTCGAAAAAAAATATTCATTCCTTATTCGTCCTTTTGGTAATAATGCAGAAAAATCTCTTCCAAGTCAGGCTCTTCGACCAGCATATTAGCTAAATCAAGACCGGCAATTATCTTGGTGACGTCATTAATACGCCCTCGGTATAAAAAGCTAACCAAATTACCGGTAATCACCAGATCACTTACCCCTTTAAGGTCAGCAAATGGCTTGGCGTCAATTTTTTCAACCGTTTCGAGCTTGAAACGTTTGTGGGCGTTTTCAACCAGACTGCTGATGGTTTCAATTCGAATAATCTTGCCTTCTTTGATAATCGCCACGCGATCACATAATTTTTGGACTTCGCTTAATATATGCGAAGAAAATAAGATCGTGACACCTTTTTTATTTTCTTGTCGGAGCAGATCGAAAAATCGTTGTTGCATCAATGGATCAAGTCCACCGGTCGGTTCGTCAAGAATAATCAGTTTTGGTTCGTGCAGCAGTCCTTGAATAATGCCGACTTTCTTTTTATTGCCATACGACAAATCATCAATCTTCTTTTTAAGATCAAGGTCCAAATAGGCCGCCAGCTCTTTAATTCTTTTTGCGATGACCCCAGGATTCTTTTTATAAAAACTACCCGAGTATCTCAGCAGGTCAATCACCCGCATGTCATCGTAATAAAATACTTCCGATGGCAGATAGCCGATTTCTTCCTTGATTGCAGGTCCATATTTGGTAATATCTTTACCAAATATGGTGGCGCTACCACCAGTTGGATGAATAAGTCCTAGTAACGTTCGAATAGTGGTTGATTTTCCGGCACCATTCGGGCCAATGAACCCAAAGATTTCGCCCTCTTTAATTGCCAGGTCGACGTCTTGGATACCAAGTGATTTTCCATAATATTTTGTTAGCTTGGTTGTCTCGATAGCGTTCACTATAATCCCCAAAATTAAATCATTACCCTTAAATAATAGTTCTAGTTACCATTATTATCAATCAACCATAACTAACTTGGCTTTGTAAAAAGCGCTCTAGCTCTATGGGTTAGCGCAAATATACTATACTATTGTAATAATCATGTTCAAAAAATATCAAGGTAAACTCTACTGCTTCTCACCGCCAGTAATGCTCGCCACCTTTTTTATTGAATTTAGCTTTGCCTTCTATACCCTATGGCGCTATAGACTGACAACCATCAGCCGACTGGCCACGGTCATGTTAGTCACTCTGGGCACCTTCCAGCTGGCCGAGTATATGGTCTGTGGCGGACTGGGCTGGACAAACGTCGAATGGGCCCGCGTCGGCTACGGCGCCATTGCTCTGCTGCCCGCCCTCGGTATTCATTTGGTGGTCGCCCTAGCTGGCAAAAAGTTGCCAGTCCTGGTTGGTGCAGCCTACGCCAGTTGTGCCGCTTTTGTGGGCTTTTACCTCCTGGCCGAAAGCGCAGTCAGCGGCCAAACCTGCTATGCGAATTACGCGGTATTTCACGTGGAGCAAGGAAGCATCTGGCCTTTTATGGCCTACTACTACGGCTGGATGCTGGTCGGCACCTACCTGGCGTCTCGCTGGGGCAACGAACTCCCCGCCCGTAAAAAGGCCCTGCACGCTATGGCAGTCGGCTACCTAGTGTTTATTCTGCCAACCACAACCTTTAATCTCCTCGACCCATCTACCACTAAGGCAATCCCGTCAATTATGTGCGGCTTTGCCGTGTTGTTAGCTTTTGTGCTGGTAGTAAGGGTACTGCCCAATAGCGTTAGGATTCGCAATTCAGCTCAGGGCCTCCGAAACAGCTTACGATTACGAGTATAAAACCTTCATAATAGGCGTCGTCAAAATTATCTAAAAACGAATACGGCAATCATCATGGGTGTTTGAACCAAGAGCCATAAAATCTGCGCCCCTATAACCGGCAATAGTTTGTATTTAAACCCGTATATCAGCAAAATAACACTGGCCACGTTATAGCTAGTCCACATGAATAGCGAAACTTGGGATACATCGCGTGAAGTATAAACAAGATATATCTGTGGTAACGTCGTCAAAGGCTGGATAATGCCAACCACGAGCGCGAGCGCATCTATTTTGCCGTGTACCTTAAATGTGTCGGCCGAGGCAAGTGTACGTCGCATGTGATAGGTTCGTCTTTCTTTATTTTATGAGTTTGTTTGTTTTTTCTTTGCCACGATAGTCTTAGTATAAAAAACTTACGTTTAAAAAGCGAGCATCCAATAAATAATGGATGCTCGCAATTGTTATTTAGTACAGAGGACGGACCTTTGTGCCATACAAGGATTAATAAATACTTAACAATTAATGTCTTTTTATTCACCTAGTACCTTTCGTCTTGCAATAACTATATCTCGCAGCTTCTCTGCAATTACACCAAGAATGGACTTATTAAGTAAAACCACTACTCCAAGTGTGAGGAATATATTTATTATATTTGCAATCTTATTATTGTAATAGTAAAGCGTAATAACCGTAGCATATGCTACGAATAGTTTTGCAAATAAACCATTTTCATATGTAATTTTAATATACTTTCTCACTTATTTAAAATATTTTTGTCTGAAAGAGCGGATTTTTCTCGTGTTTCGTCGGTGATAGGCGGCGATTGCCCACCAACCGGCTCCGATAGCGGCTAGGGCAGCTAGTAACCAGTACTAGCTGATACCGGATCCGCTTCCGTCATTGTTAGTTGCAGCTGCTGCCAGTGGTGCAGTCATCAGTGTTATGTACAATTTATACATTTGATGTACATACTTTGTACATAGTGTGTTGCTATGTACTTTATTACAACGTTATAACTCGACAACTGTTTTTGTATTAATTGCATACAAAATTTTCTGTTACACTTGTTAACAGATGAAAATACTTGGAATAGAGAGCAGCTGTGACGAAACGGCCGCGTCGGTTGTGCGGGATGGACGCGTACTTTTAAGTAACGTGATTAATTCGCAAATCGATATTCACGCGGTTTATGGCGGCGTGGTACCCGAAGTGGCCGCCCGCAGCCATATNNTGGGACGATATCGACGCCATTGCCGTCACCTATGCGCCCGGCCTGATTGGCTCGCTGTTGGTCGGCACCCTGGCCGCCCGCACCTTGGCGACGCTGAAAAATAAACCCCTCTACCCTATCCACCACGTCGAGGCTCACGTGTACGCCAACTTCTTGACGGAAGATGTAGATGGTAGATGGAAGATGGCCGATGGCAAAACGCCAAAAGAACAGCCGCAATTTCCAATGCTGGCCCTGATTGTCAGCGGCGGCCACAGCCAATTGGTGCTGTTCCGTGACCACGGCGACTTTGAACTGCTGGGCCAAACCCAAGACGACGCCGTGGGCGAAGCCTTCGACAAGGTCGCGAAAATTATCGGCCTCCCCTACCCTGGTGGCCCGTCGATTGCCAAAGCCGCCCTCGACGGCGATCCCCTCGCCTACCGCCTGCCGAAAGCAAAAATGAGCGGTGCCTACAACTTCAGCTTCTCTGGCCTCAAAACAGCCGTCCTGCGGGCCGTCCAACGTGAAGTGGGCGTCGACTTTACTTTTCCCTCTCGTGACCTTCCAGCGCTTCTAAACGACGTCCAACGGGCAAACTTTGCCGCCAGCTTTCAACACATCGCGACCGAAACCCTGATCGATAAGGCCGAGCTGGCCTTTCGTGACTTCACGCCCAAGTCGGTCGTGATCGCCGGCGGCGTGGCCGCCAACCAAGAGCTGCGCCGCAAATTAAGTCAGCGACTCCCCCTTCACATCGACTACGCACCGATGAATCTATGTACCGACAACGCCGCCATGATTGCCACGCTCGGCTTTTACTACGCTCAGAAAAAGCAGCCAATCGATCCGTTCGACCTAGAAGTAATTCCCAGCCTGTCGATGACCAAAACCGCCTGGGCCTAAGGGTTAATCGTTGTTATTTGCGCAACGAATTAATCTTACGTACAACCTTTTTAGCGGCTGGAAGGCCATTATTCCATACCTTATAAAATGACGAGAGTGGCTTGTCGAAGGTGCCAGCCAGTTCTGTCTCATCAGTCGTCCAGCTCTTCTTGAAGGTAGTCACTCCATCGCCAATCAAGCCACCAAAGTCATAGCGGCTAAGTCCCCACTCTTTCGTCTTGCGGATAGCATGCCATTTGAGCGCATAGTTGGCGCGCAGTTGCTGGCCTAAGTCGTTCATACCCCCGTACAGTTCAAAGGCCGTGTCGGCACTGACCGCCAGCCACAAAAAGGCAATCGGCTCATCGTCCATGTAGGCCGCAAATACCGGTGAGTGATCGCCTAGAATATTAAAGACATCGTGATAGTATTGATCACCGTGCAGGCCGAACCGGGCTCGCTGGGATGTCTGGTGATAGACCGCCAGACACTTTGTCAGCTCTTCCTTACTGCGAACCTGCTTGATTTCGATAGCTTCAGCAGCTGATTTACGAATATACTGACGGGTTTTTTTGACCATTTCCGTTAAAAGATCGCTTTCGGTCTTTAGAAGATCAAGAATAATCGTCCGAGCGGGCAAAACTCTGTTTTTTGATCGTATCCATCCCTTTGGAGCCTCAAATTCCATCATATCTGGCTCAATCGAAAGGGCGACCGAATGATACTCACGTTTGACGTTTTCCGCCAAGGCCTCCAACAGGTCTGCCCGACTCCCCTCTTCTCCCAGGGGTCCTCGTGGTATATACGAAAAGGCTCGGAGTGGCAGCGGGAGCTTGCGCGTCAAGATTTGCGCGCCTCCGACTACCCTTTCGTCATGGTCATAGGCAAAAAAGCGGTCAACACTCCAGCCGTGTGCTGCCTTCAGCTGACCCCATCCCCACAGTTGCAAAGGGTGCCCCTCGTTCTCTAGTACGTAATCGTCCCATCTCTCTTGATCAGTGCACTGTTGTAGCTCAATCATACCCCTATTATACATGGTTTAACATGTGGTATAATAGGAGGTGAAAACAAACACGTGGAACAAGGGAACCATACGTGTTTTCACATGAAAACCTTATTACGCCTGATGCAATTTTCACGTGAAAAATAACACTAATACGAGAATTGATACCTGATGAGATTAGCCAAAGCCTACGACCCTAACCAATACGAGCCTAATATCTATGCTATGTGGGAAAAGAGTGGAGCTTTTAACCCCAGCGGTCACGGTGAACCGTTCAGCATCGTCATGCCGCCGCCCAACGCCAATGGTAATCTCCATATTGGCCATGCTTTAACGGTCGCGCTCGAAGATATCCTGGCTCGCTACCAACGGATGCAGGGCAAAGACGTGGCTTATATCCCTGGGGCTGACCACGCTGGCTTTGAAACCTGGGTCGTTTATGAGAAAGAGCTCGCTAAAGAGGGGAGAAGTCGCTTTGATTTTTCCCGCGAACAGCTCTACAGCCAAGTCTGGAACTTCGTCGAAAAACAACGCGGCAACATGGAGCTGCAACTGCGTGCTCTTGGCGTCAGTGCCAGCTGGAAAGACCTGGTCTTTACGCTCGACGAAAAAGTCATTGCCACCGTCAACTCGACATTCAAAAAACTGTGGGACGAAGGACTGATCTACAGGGGTGAGCGCATCGTAAACTATAGCACTAAGTACCAAACAAGTTATTCTGACATCGAAGTTGACCACAAAGTAGAGAAGGGGACATTATGGCTGATTGCCTACCCGACGCTCGATAAAATAGGGGAGGTGGTTATCGCCACGACTCGTCCAGAAACGATGTTCGGCGATACTGCCGTGGCTGTCCACCCCGACGACGAGCGCTACAAGCATTTAATTGGCACGCGCGTTATGCTGCCACTGACCGACCGTGAGATTACCATTATCGGTGACGAGTATGTCGATCCTAAATTTGGCACCGGCGCCATCAAGGTGACACCAGCACACGACCCGAATGACTTCGAAATCGGGCAGCGCCATAACCTGGAGCGTATCCAAGTCATCGACTTTAACGGCACGATGATAAATACGCCCGGTCAATTTCTTGGTCTGACCCCTGAAGAAGCCCGCAAGCGAACCGTCGCCGCCCTGGAAGCCCAAGAATTAATCCGTGGCAAAACCACTATAGAACACACCGTTGGTTACGACTACAAGAGCGGCTTACCAATTCAGCCGCTGATCAAAGACCAGTGGTTCCTCAAGATTCAGCCGCTGGCTCAACGCGCCAAACAAGCCATCTTGGCGGACGAAATTACCTTTACGCCCGCCAGCCGCAAGCAAGTCCTGGTCCAATACATGGATAACCTGCACGACTGGAATCTGTCTCGTCAAATTCCCTGGGGAATTCCGATTCCCGCCTTTCAGAACGTCAGCGACCCCGATGATTGGATTTTTAACGATCGCGTTGACGAGAAGCTAATTGTTGTCAACGGCACAACATATCGTCGAGAAGAAGACACCTTTGATACCTGGTTCAGCAGCGGCCAATGGCCATTTGTGACCACCGACGCCCTCAGTGGGGGAGACCTGTCGCGCTTTTACCCTAACAGCGTTATGGAAACCGGCGGCGACCTGCTTGACCGCTGGATAGCCCGTATGATTATGCTTGGTCTGTACGTCACCGACAGCGTTCCGTTCAGACACGTCTATCTGCACGGTATGGTGCTGGACGAAAAAGGCCAAAAAATGAGTAAGAGCAAGGGTAATGTAATTAATCCTATGGAGACAATCTCATCATACGGATCTGATGCGCTTCGACTGGGTATTGTCGCCAACCGTAGCGCTGGCCAAAACCAGGCCTTTAGCGTCGGTAAGGTCATCGCTGGGCGTAATTTTGCCAACAAATTGTGGAATATTGCTCGCTTTATCGAAGACAAGATTGGCGATAGCCATCAACCGCATACGCCTGAGGCCAAAACTCTGGCAGATCACTGGATTATCCGCGAACTGAACACCGCCAGTACCGACATCGCCCGACAGCTTGAGGGCTACCGTTTCGCCGAAGCCAGCGACAGCATGTACCACGCCATCTGGGACAGTGTGGCCGACTGGTACGTCGAGGCCAGCAAGCAACAGGATAATCTTGATCTGCTCGGCTGGGTACTTGATACCAGCCTTAAACTGGCTCATCCCTTTGCGCCATTTGTCACCGAAACTATCTGGCAGACCCTGTCATGGCACGACGACTTATTGATAACCACCAAGTGGCCCGCCGCGCTGGTGTTTGATGAGATTGCCAGTGCCGAATTCGATCGCCTGAAAAAGCTTGTCGTCGAAGCCCGCTTTGTAACCGCCGAACTACCAGGCAACAACCGTTATAGCCTGCTCTATAGCAACGATAATTTAATCGCCGACAATAGCGAACTCGTCAAACGCCTCGCCAAACTCAAAGACGTCACAGCGGTCGATCAAGCCCGCGGCCTCCGCCTCGCCAGTAGCGGTAGGGAAGCCTGGCTCGACGTTTCGGACGAGATGCTTTATGAGCACCAAACAAACCTCGAGGTCCGTCTTACCGAGGCTCACGCCGACGTCAAAGCCCTGAGCGTTCGACTCGATAACGAAAACTACGTCAGCAAAGCTCCGGCTGCCCTCGTCGAAGAATCCAAGCAACAACTGAAACAAAAAAAGGCGCTCATTGGGCGCCTTGAAGACGAACTACAAGTTCTTAAATAGACGGCCAGATGTATTCACTGCCATACGATTGAAGGCTAGCTTTCTTTTGGATAACATATTTTTTGTCATCACCGCCGCGCGTCTGCGTACGGGGGCTGTCATCCTTCAGTTCGCGAACACCCTGTGCTACCGAAATGCTCTCGTTATGGATGTGGGGATCGTTTAATTTCAAAGACACGCCACTTCCGACGTAACCAACAATCGGGACCGCAACAGTCAAAGCCGTCATGGCAGCCATATCAAGCTGGGTATCATGCACCAACACACCGAAAACGGTGCTGATAGTGAAGATTAATGGGAGGGGGTTTATAAGTAATGGAAACATGTTTATTTTTAGTTAGGTTTACAAGTAGCAATATAGCATAAGCTTTGTATATTGTCAACTGTATGTCAGTCTATTCGTGATGATACGGATTGCCCGCGGCAATTTCTTGAGCACGGTACAGCTGTTCTGTCAGGATAAGTCGGACTAGCTGGTGAGGAAATACCAGAGGCGAAAGCGACCATACAAAATTTGCCCTGGTGTGAATACTGTCGTCGACCCCATAGGCTCCACCAATAATAATCGTTACTGGGCGAGATGACTGCAGTGGATCAAGTAATAGTTTCGATAAAGTAGGCGAATCGATGGCTTTACCCCGCTCGTCCAACAACACAACGTAATCATGAGCGGTAAGCCGCGCTGTTATGCGCTCAGACTCGTCACGACGGGCGTCAGCGTCATGGCGGGCAGAATGTGGCAACAGCACCCATTCGATGACAAAGGGGCGTTTCAGACGCTTCTCGTAGCGCTCGATTCCCTCAAGCACCCATGATTCGTGTTTTTTGCCGATAGCAAGGATACGAATGGGCATAATTACAAGCGAATGCGTTCTGCAATAGCTGCAAGTGTGTCGTTGTCAGCGGTTGGGGGTGGTGGGTCTGGGTCAAAACTCAGACCACTATGAAAGTTAACGGGAATAAGGTGAATGTGAGCATGCGGCACTTCAAAACCTTTCACGACGACACCAACTCTGTCGACATTCATAACGGTTCGCAGGTGCAAAGCGATTTTTTGAGCGGTTTTCCAAAGATGTTCATAGTCAGCTACTTCTAGGTCCCACAGCTGGTCGACTTGTACTTTCGGCACCACCAGCGTGTGGCCGTCGGCAACTGGGTTGATTGTCAAAAAGGCGAGGGCTTTGTCGTCTTCGTAAATTTTATGGCAAGGAATTTCACCGTTGATGATATGCGTAAAGATTGATGATTGTTGCATAGGTTTATTGTAGCAGAAGAAGGCGGGGAATATCTGAGAGGGAGAGAGGGATAGAGGGATAGCGCAAGCATGCTTGCTTCTCCGCTCATTCACGAAAAAATGTAAACACATTTTCGTTTCAATCGCTGCGCCGAACCCTCGTTCGTTTCAGCTAAAGCTGAAAACCGAGGGTTCAAACCCCATGCAAGAAATACGACGACCGAATGGTCGTCGTATTTCTTGGTGGAGAGAGAGGGATTCGAACCCTCGGTAACGTTTCCGCCACACCGCTTTTCGAGAGCGGCCAGTTAAACCACTCCTGCATCTCTCCATCGTCATTTATTTTAACAGATAAGGTGTAATATGCATGCGCAAAGGGTGAACTCGGCAAGATATATTTGGGCAAGATATCGGCCTTCGGCCTCCTCCGCTCCTTCACGAAAAAATGTTTCGCTGGACAGCGAACACTTTTTCGTTTCAGTCGCTACGCCGAACCTCTTTTGCTAAAGCAAAAGGACGGTTCGGATTTTGTCCGGGTGCATCCAAAGTAAAAACCCCACATGAAAGTGGGGGTTTTACTTTGGTGAACTCGGCAAGATTCGAACCTGCGACCTTTGGCTCCGCAAGCCAATGCTCTATCCAGCTGAGCTACGAGTCCATATAAGCGCGCCCGTTGTGTTGCCACGTTCGAACACGCTTTTATTGTAACTAGAAGGTACTTTCAGCAACATAAAATATGAAGCGAACAAGGGCCATTGTAGCATGGAGGTGGCTGACGAGGCAACCGCGACGAGACTAAAGGCGTAACTTGCGAACGATAATATCAATCGCGTCGAGCTTCAGTATCTCCATCGGCAGTCTGAGGCCTAAAATATCGACAATCTTCTCTCCTGCTTCTTCGGGAAAGTAGACCGAGACACCAGGAGCAAATCGTTTAATTGGAATCAACATGATCGAGTGATGTTCACCGTCGCGGATCAGGCCAAAAGCTTTAAAATCAGCCAAGTTATACAGACGCTCGCCGATATACAGACCTTGTTTGCCACTGAGCGTGTATTGAATACTACGGGGTGGTCGTCTGGAATAGACGATAACCGAGGCCGCCATCACCAAAACGAGTACCGAGAAAGAATACGATCGTAACAAAAATACATCAACTGCAATCAGGCCAAGGACAACCACAACGAACAGAACGTACCATAGGCTATTTTTCTCGGGGTGGATGTACTCACTGGCCATCCAATGAACCGGCGGCTCATCGACGGGAGCTTTTTTTGGTTCCACATAGTTCGCCTCGGGTGTATTTGTTTCAATCACCTCGTGAGGGTCTTGCTGCCAGTAGTTGTCTTGCTGGTCGGGATTCATAGCTACAGTATAGCATGAGCGGGGTTGGATTCGAACTACCCGTCGTCTCGTGCCGGCGACTGCTCCTTGGTTACTATTCCCGGCACCTCCCAGCGTAGCCAGTCATACTTTACTATACTTGACTTTATGTACACATTATGCTAATGTTTATGTAGTCAAATAAAAAACAAAAAAAAGAAAGTTGCATAAAAAAATGGCCAACCCCAACCTACTATCAGCTAACGCCGCCGAAGCCGAATGGCACCCAGCTAGTCATACCGCCGAACTTGAAGAAGCAGCCGAGCAGGATCGAACGTTGCCCGAAACGCGGGCGCGTCACTTTGGCAAGTTGGCCTTAAACTTCTTGAAACGCGGGAACAATGGAGCCGAAGCTCCTCCAGTCGAAGAATCAGCAGCCGAACGCGCCGAGAGAAGCCGTCGTAAGTGGGCGGAGATTGACCGTGCCGAGGACCAAAAGACAGAACTCATTAAAAGGGAAAACCTTAAAATAGCCGAGGAGCTTGAAGCCGCCCCCGCAAAAACTAACAGTTGGGACTATGGCGAAGGTACTCCGAAACCCGAAGCTGTTCCTCTCAAAGCAGAAGACTGGGACTATGGCGAAGGTACTCCGAAACCCGAAGCTGTTCCTCTCAAAGCAGAAGACTGGGACTATAGCGAAAGTACGCCGAAACCCGAAGCAAATTATCGCGGATTAGACCCAAACCTTTACACAAACGGAGGAACCGAAGCCGAGAAGCAAGCCTGGGTTGAAACCCACCCCGACTGGAAACCTGAAATACCCGATTGGAAGAACGAGCAGCAAAATACTGTGCCCGCTCCAGAGCGAAGCCGAGGCAGTAAAATCCGTCGATCACTTGGCTTCAATAATTAACCACCGAAAAACCTCGACGTGAACGAAACACTCCTCCAACGACCCCGCCGTGAACACAATAAAACAAATACGAAAGTTGAATAACATAATGGCCAACCCGAACTATGACACCGACTGGAACTCTGCACCGCAGCCAAAGAGCCGCTTTGAAAGCGTCCAGAATTATCTCAAAAACCCCGAGAACCAGGATCACGCCATTAAAGTTGCTCGTGAAATCGGGAGCGTCGCGGTCATGGAAGCAGTCAAAGGTTCGGGACTTGCCAAGTACGATAAGGACGGCAAACTCAAGTTGCGCAAGGGTGGAATTCTGCGGGCGGCCTTACAACCGAAACGCGCCCTTCGAAAAGCCGCCGTCGGAGCCTTTCAAGGTGCCCGCCAAGGGGCTATCGGCGAAACACGCGGCCAAGCCCGAACTGCCCTTCATTCAGCCGTTGAGCATGGTTATGATTACGGCAAGAATCAAATCGCTTCAAGGTTGGATACGCCCCCAGCCATCGAGAGCTACGCCGCTCCGTCGTACGATAACTGGGGCGATAGTGCCGAAACGACGCCTCAACCATTCGATGCCGTTACTGAAAGCCGAACCGATAATGTCCGCGGCAGAATTGACGATGCACGAGATAAGCTTCGCGAAGTCTTCGGTCACAAAGAAGAGTTGTTTCACACAGATGGCTACGATAGCAACGGTTTCCCTATAGAGGCAGCACAGCCGCAAACGAGTATGGATTATACTACCGGAAGCCGAGTCGACAAGACGCGGGACAAACTCCGCAACGTTTTTGGTGGCAATAAAGCAGCCGAGTCGGCACCCGCACCTTTAATAGACCCCAACGACCAGTGGTAACTGATCGGCGTCCCTTAATTGCTCGAAACAAATTAAAATAATGACCAAACAGTCGTTATTTTAATTTGGTGGAGGGGGGGAGATTCGAACTCCCGCTCCAGGTCTCCCCAGACTAATGATTTAGCAAACCATCCCCTTAAGCCACTTGGGTACCCCTCCGCGCTGGGTTGATTGTAGCATAAATAAGAGGTGAGAGCTAGATTTATTATCAAAAATTTGCTATAATCCATGTATATTGCGTAATACCAAGGAGCCGTGTATCAATAAGCGAATATTTACCAGTCTTATCCCTGTTTTATACCTTCTGATGGTAAGCGTCGTTTCGGTTGTCTACGCGCCGGCTCTCTTTGCGGTCGATCTGACTGCCCAGGGAGGCGTCAATGCTGCCCGTGGGACTGGCCAACCCACAGACTTATTCGGCACTGGCGGAGCGATAACAGCGATAACCAACACCTTGTTGTTTATCATCGGTGCCTTAAGTGTGGTTATGATTATTATCGGCGGACTACGCTACGTGACGTCTGGTGGCAATCCATCTTCTGTCACTGGGGCTAAGAACACAATTATGTACGCTATCGTTGGCCTAGTGGTGGCATTTTTGGCCTTCGCTGCTATCAATTTCGTACTAGGATCGCTGACAAATAGTGGAGTTGGTGGCACTAACATCTAGCTATGTTTGTTCGCCCAATAGGCAGCTTAGTTGTATAGTGGAAAGATTATGAGAGAACACCAACCACAGGAGGAAATCTCTTCTTTGGAAACGCGTCGAAAATGGCAAACGCGTGTTCATAGGGGCCTGGGCGGTCTGGGAATCGTTATTACAGGGTACACGGGGGGTGTGCTTGCCGCCAGCGCGTATCCAGCAGAGGTTTCCGTTGGTGATATCTACCAGGCAGAGGTTTCATTATCTGCCTCACCAGCTGACATTTCGCGTATCCAACTGACGACGACGGCAGGCTATGTGGAGGCAGCCTTTAGCTCCTGGGCGCCACTAGCTCCAGGAATCAACGTCACCCCAATGTTAAATGGAACAAGTATCGAAGCGGCTAGACAAACTAATTTTGGCATCGAATCATTTATTCCTACCGCCAGCGAAGAAAAGCAGGCGATTACTTCGGCAGCCGAGCAACTGGCGCTGCGTTTTGGCATCGGCGTTATCGCCGCTGAAGCACTGCTGCTGGCAGGGGCCAACTTGTATAAACGACAACGCCCCAATGTCCGCCAGCTAGCCGCCAGCGGCGCCGCTGGCGTATTAGCTTTTAGTGTTACCGCTGGACAAGCCGCTTTTAACTATCAGCCCGATAACTATTCTTCTTTTACGACCGACGGCCTGCTAACCCATATCTATGACAATCGCTCTTTGATGTCTAACATTCAAACCCGCTCACAGCAAATGGAGCCGTTTATCACGAGTATATTAGCCCTGTCGAGCGAACTCCAGCAAAAATTTGTACCGCCGGAGTCAGATCGGCTGGTGGCCGCCAGGTTTCTGCTGGTATCCGATATGCACGACGTCAATCAAGATGCCATGCTCAAGAAGATTATTGACGAGCGGCAGATAACGGCAGTCATCGACACGGGTGATTTAACTAATTTTGGCTACGGGGAGGAAATGAGTGCCAGCAACTTTGCTGCCTCGATCCAAAATCTCGGCGTGCCGTACTTGATTGTCCTAGGTAATCACGACAACAACAGCCCCGACTCACAAACTGTCTTGGCACGCTTAGCCCAAATACCAAATGTCATTTTATTGCAGCCGGACGGTAACAGCTATACCGAGGCGACCGTCAACGGCGTGACAATTGCCGGCTTCAACGACCCGCGCTACTTCGGAGACGACAATAAAGACAATACCAAGAAACAGCTTCCTGCCATCGAGCGCTTTAATGAAAGTTTTGCCACCCTGCCAGCACCTGATATTGCCATAGCGCACGAACCCTATGCCGCCGAGAACATAAAAAAGGCCGGCCTGACAATCAATGGGCACATGCACCAAGCAGAATTGAAAGACAATCATATTCAAGTCGGCAGCTTTACGGGCGGCGGCCTGTTCAACCACCTCCCCCCGAATAAAGAAGGGATTAACACCGAGGTGCCCTCTGCATTGGATATCTTGACGATTGATTCCTCGTGTCGGGCACAATCACTGATGCGCTTTGCCTTCCGATCAGTTGTGCAAGGTCAACCGCAGTACGATAGTGTTGCCTATATTAACGGCGAAAAACTCGGCTTTAATCCTGGCGCCAATCGTCATTGTGACGCCGAACAAGGTGTTGCTATCACGTCCGTGCCAGCAAAAAGCGGCCCGATAGAGGCTTTGCCAGCTATTGCCGCGCCCACTTCCTCGCCGACGACTGCCGCTCCAAACTACCTTGAGGTGAGTAAAAGATAGCGCCCGCAAGTTCGGATTTCGACCTAACGTCAATAAAAAATAACGACCATTTGGTCGTTATTTTTTATTGGTGGAGAGGGCGAGATTCGAACTCGCGGTACCATTGCTGACACGACAGTTTTCAAGACTGTTCCCTTAAACCACTCGGGCACCTCTCCGTATTGGTAGTTAGTAGTATATACCATTCGACACCTACAACATACCAACTACTATCTACTAATCAAGCGTGCCGGGCGACAATGGCCACCCAAACCTGACTGGCGCCTGCATCTAATAATGCCTGCGAAGCGTACTTGATTGTTGCACCAGTCGTCATGACATCGTCAACAAGGACATACGGTGTGTTTTTTATTATCTCTCCCTTCACCGCGAAGGCCGCCTTAGCTTGCCTATTACGTTCGGATGCCGATGCGTGACGTTGCGTCGTGCTGGTCGCGCGCGTCAGTAATTGCTCAAATCGTAAGTTACGACACTTTGCAACATAGCGAGCTAGCAGCACGGTATGGTCGTAGCCACGCTCCCAGACATGACTCCTGGCGGTAGGGACGGGGATAATGATCGTATCGCTGGGAAATTCTGGGATTGTCTGTAACAACAAATCGCCAAGCGTTCGGTAGGCAGACCGAGCTCGCTCAAACTTGTAAAGTCCTACCAATCGTTGCAAAACATCTCTTCGCTGCCCCACACACCAGGCACGTGCATAGGGCACCCGACAAGTGTTACACAGCCCAGTGGTTCCACAGGGCTTTCCGCAGGCCAGACAAACGTTTTTAAATTCATATACGATGTTATATTTACAATTATCACACAATAGGGCACCCGCATTACCACACCCACAACAGTAGTGTGGAGCCACAAAAGAGAGGAAGTTATCGATCATTGTGATTTTTACGTTTCATAGGCTAATGTGGTTGATTATCCCGCACAGGTTGGTTATAATGTGAGGGACTATTTGTCAATAGCGCCTAGAGAAAGTGGAGGATATCATGGCCCGTAAACAAAACGACGACTTGTTGATTGAGGATGAGCTGGCAGCAGCTTTCCT
>DHWY01000002.1:367012-367193 GCA_002413425.1 Candidatus Saccharibacteria bacterium UBA5170
CGTATTTTAGTTTGGAAGTATGAATAGGCTATTCTTCTTTTGTTAAGAGAGTTAATCCTTACTTTGTACCCCCAAAGTAAGGATTGGCTATTCGTAATTAAAAACAGAAACAAAAAAATACTCGGCGTCAACGGCCGAGCTATTTTTAGCATTTATACTACTAATTATTAAGGAGTAGTAA
>DHWY01000001.1:0-1247 GCA_002413425.1 Candidatus Saccharibacteria bacterium UBA5170
TTTTGGGTGCGGCTCTAATTATATATAGCCTCTTAACTCAATCTGAATGGGGTGTATTTAAGCTACTGAGTGTACCGTATCACTTGGCGCTCAACGCAGCGGTCGGTGCGCTGCTTGTGCTATCACCGTTTCTGTTTGGCTTCGTTAATGAAGCACCAAACGCATGGGTGCCTCATGTTGTTGTGGGTATTGTAATGATCATTGTCGTGTTATTTTCACAGACAACGACCTTTTCGAATACATTAAAGGCTTAGTTTGTAACGCTAGAAATAAAAGAGACGGCCCGCAAGAACCGTCTCTTTTTTATTGTATTAACTCGCGAGAGCCACTTCTACACTCTCGGTTGACGGTAATAACTGGGGTGCCTGGATAAGTTCCGGTGTTTGTTCTGTTTGTATTACTGGCTCTTCTGGAGGAATGTACGTTTGAGGCGGTTTAGTAAATCCTCTTGCAGCCATCATACCTAGCATTGCTGCTTTTTTAGCAGCCTCAGCCTTACGCTCAGCCTTAACGGCAAGTTCAGCTTCAGCCTTGAGTATAGACGAGGCTTCAAACTGAGCCGTAGTTGTTGTTTGAATATTCTCCCAGTACCCTAGTTCAAAGCCTAGGGCAACCATCTCCTCCCGCACACGATCCACCTCAAGATTAGCTTTATTCATCGCTAATCTAGCTTCAAGTTCAGCGCTCTTACTGTTCCTGAAGGCTAGCTCGTAATGTCCGAGTGGATAAAGCTCAGGCATACTTTCTTTCTTGGCTCGCTTAGTAAAGAACCTAGCGGGGCCTTGGGCTAATCTTACGGCCAAATCTCCCATGACGAACTTAACCCTTGGAAAGAACTTCTCTCGCACAGGCAAAGACTCCGGAAGGACAGGGCACTCATCAACGCGTCGTTGAGTAAGTGGTGACTCGTAACTACCATCTCCAAAAACAACTTCTGACATAACCTATATTTTTAATTCACTTCTTATGTTTATAATTAAAAAGATTATAACATACCCATATACAAAAAAAGTAAATTGTAACTATAATGGTGTTATGGAGTACGAGCAACATCCTAATTTGGTACAACCTGTCGATATGCTCAAAATGCTCAAAGAAACCTATGTCAGTTCCGTTATAAAGAACACGAACGCCGAGCTACTGTGGCCAACAACTGATAGCGACGAGGCGGTCGAAGCTTTAATAAGAAATTTTCGAATGGTGTTGGATCAGGCGTTTGGCAAAAATTACTTGGATGAACCGGCCAC
>DHWY01000001.1:1359-3032 GCA_002413425.1 Candidatus Saccharibacteria bacterium UBA5170
ATTTTGGAGTTGGTCGGGGGTGTGTTCGATGAAGACGTTCGAGAGTACCGACACCTATTACTCGAAGTTAAGACTAGGCGCTATATGGATATCTACGACGGAATGCCAATGAGCCTCGTTTATTCATTATTTGAACCACACCAGCTTGATCATAAAGATCAAATTACATTACTCGGTAGATACGTCAGCTGTCAATTTCCTGAAATTATGGATCAACCCGACAAACATTTCGACTCGATACATGATCTTAATCTTAGCGACGGTGTGCCGTGCATGATATTTCGAGACGAAGATTTGAGAGTAACCTATGTCGTACCGAGCGGTGCCATCACGGAAATTAATGTTATCGAAGAGTTTGAAGAAACATAGTATACTAACATGCAGATCATTAAATTAATTGATCGTATCAAGAGTACAGCGAGAGAACTAGCTCTATGACCTGTTGGCAACCTGCCTACGTGCAAAGGTGCCCCCTCTAGCCCTGGTACCAGGGAAAGATAAGTAGTCTATACACTCCTTGTGTTTTTCCAACGGGCAAAAGATACGATAAGGAGTATTTTTTATGTCAAATTATCGAACCGCTGAAAGCGTATCACCAAAGCATCCAGACAAAATCTGTGATCAAATATCCGACGCTATTTTGGATGCACACCTCGCCCAAGACCCCGACGCCCGCGTGGCGGTTGACGTCGCGGGCGGGCACGGCAAAGTCTTCGTGACCGGTGAAGTAACTTCAAAGGCCAAAAATGTTGACGTCGACGCCATCGTCAAACGGCTAGCCGGCAACGTGGAGTTGATCGAGCACATCGCCCAGCAAAGCCCCGAAATCGCCCAAGGCGTCGATATCGGCGGGGCAGGCGACCAGGGCGTGATGGTCGGCTATGCCTGCAGTGAAACACCCGAACTGATACCGCTCGAGACAGTCCTGTCTCGCCAGCTTAATCAATATATCTACAAAAAATGGCCTTTTGACGGCAAGACCCAAGTCACCCTCAAAGATGGACAAATTGCGTCAGTCGTCGCCAGCTTCCAAAACGCGCCACAATCAGACCTCCGCAGCGCCGTGCTTGATTGGCTGGCAACGCTACCATCTACTATCTACAACCTACCATCTACTGACCTCCATATTAATCCCGCCGGCGACTGGTCGATTGGCGGCTTTGAAGCCGATGCTGGACTGACTGGACGTAAACTTATCGTTGATAACTACGGCCCACGTGTCCCAATCGGTGGTGGTGCCTTTAGCGGCAAAGACCCTAGTAAAGTCGATCGTTCCGCCGCCTACATGGCCCGCAAAATCGCTATCGATTATCTACGCAGCAGAAACGCTTCGGAAGTTTACGTGTATCTAGCCTATGCTATCGGCTACAATCAACCACTCGAAGCAACCGTGACGGTCGATGGTGTCCAAGAAGAAGTTGTCGGCTACGACTTGTCGCCGGGCGGCATCATCAAATTCTTACAGCTTAAACGCCCGCAGTACGAGCAAACCGCTCAGTATGGACATTTCGGTCATTCGACTTTTGCATGGGAAAACTAATGATCATTAGGATACTGTTTGCTTTGTCTGTATAGTAAAAGTATAATTTAACGAAAAGGATACTATTATGACTGCTGTCGCTGAAATGTTGGAAATGTTTGAGCTCGAGACTCTAACCTTGCCAGGATTAATG
>DHWY01000003.1:0-9778 GCA_002413425.1 Candidatus Saccharibacteria bacterium UBA5170
ACAGAAACAAAAAATTACTCGGCGTAAACGGCCGAGTATTTTTAGTATTTATACTACTAATTATTAAGGAGTAGTAAGTCGACCAAGTACCCAGTTGACGATGGCGAAGGCAAGGAAGGCGACAACCAAACCAATGACGGCATACAGGATAGTATTTTTGGCTGAGGTGACCTGACCACTATCACCACCAGAGACGGTATACTTAATACCACCAATAATCAGCATAATCACGCTGACCGCACCGATGATGAACAACAAGATGTTGACGATAGTCGTAAAGATTGAGCCGTCACCGAATAGAACAGAGGGGGCGCCGGTTGGCTGCGAACAGGCAACACCGTTGGTGATGCTGGGGCTATTTGGGTCACAGGCAGCCGAGGCTGGCGTCGCAACAGGCGCGAAGAGCGACAAACTCAGTGCGAGGGCTGGAATCACGAGCAGTCCAGCCAGTGCGTTTTTTATTGTTTTGGTCATTTATTTTATTTCCTTTCTTAAGAAACTTCTATACTAATGTTATAGCAGATTTGAACTTATTTGTTAAGACCTAACTAAAGACTTTCACGACCCAGTTGACGATAGCGAAGGCCATAAAGGCCACGACCAGCCCCACGACGGCGTACAAAATGGTGTTTTTGGCTTTGGTCACGCCGCCCGAATCACCACCCGAGGTGGTGTACATAATACCACCGACAATAATCACGATAACCGACACCACACCAACTAAGAACAGCAGGGTGTTAACAATCGTACCGATAATCTTTTTGGCGTTTTCGCCCTTTCCGGCACAGACGGCGCCAGTACTACCGCCGGTCGTGCAGGGTTGAAAGACATCAACGGCGCCAACACTTACCGGAGCCGCCAAAGCGCCCATGCCGACTACTAGCGCCAAGATTACTATTATTTGTTTCATTTTTTTCACTTAAAACCTCCCGATCACAAATTGAGTAATGACAAACGCCGACAAAATGACAACAAGGCCAATCACCGCGTACAGAATAGCGTTCTTCGCTTTGGTGACCGCCCCGGGGTCGTTGCCAGAGGTAACAAACGAAAAACCAGCTAAAATAATGACGATAACCGCCATAGTGCCGGCTACAAAATAAGCGATATTAAGGCCGTTGGCCAGTACTTGATTGCCCGTTGTCGTAGGGATATTCAGTTGGCCAGCGTCAAGCGGTATTTTGGCTGCGAGTGTCGTAAAAATATTCATATTACTTAAATACCCCTAGTGTTAAATTAACTATCGCAATAGAGGCGATCGATATCACCAACCCAACCACGGCATTTAAAATCGTTTTACGAGCCTTGACCGAGCCTTCGGACGAGCCTTGACTCGTCAGGAACTGGAAGCCACCGTACAAGATGAAACCCACCGAGATATAGCCGACCACCTGGAGTCCGATTTCGGTGACATTCAATACGATACGCCAGATAAAATTACTCAGCCCATTACTTGGCTGACCGGCAGGCTTCGTATTCAAGGCATCGGGGCTTAAGAGATTACAATCTGGGGCAGGGCCCACCAGGCCGCGGTACCATACGGGAAAGGTGAGGAGTGGCTCGGCGCACGTTGCCGCTGTTCCGGCCGATGCTGTCATTGGCGCGATAGCGGCAACTATTGATCCACTCGCGAAGACAGCGAACAGAACTGCCATGGTCCAGTTTTTGGTCTTACTCATATATACAGCCTTCATTACGTGAACAGTCCACCAGGGATAATAAAGTTGAGCACCGCGTACATCAAGGCGTAGGCCAAGATACCTATGACAACGTTCCGAATCACTTCGCGGGCCTTGCTGACTTTTTCGGAACTATCACCGGCGCTGGTGTATAGGATTGATCCGTAGACAATCCCGGCCACCGCTAGCACCCCAACGCCAGCAGTCATAATCTTGATAACTAGTACTAAAATACCCCAGGCACCGGTACTTGCGAGGGTTTTGCCGCCTTTTTGGTCGCAAGATATAATCGACGTCGAATGGCCACCGCAGCTTGTTGCCGCAGATACAACTGGGCCAACCAAGATCCCACCAATTCCCATTACCAGCGCTGACGCAATTACTGTTTGTTTTATTTTCATATCTACTCTATAAAATACAACAAAATATCATCTGGGGCAAGAGTTTAGTGATATTGCTATTGCTTTTTATTAACATTAGTGATATAAATATATGCATAGAAGCATGTTACAGTATTTAATTTAGAGTGCGTCAAGCACGGAGAATACATATGATAAGCCGCACTTCCGAACAAGAACAGCCAACCGACACTAGTAAAACCTCCCCAGAGTACAGAAAAAAACTTCTGCGTAAAGCGGCGGCTCTTGGCCTTGCTGCTACGGCTCTGTTCGGCGTGGCGGCTTGTGGTAACAGCGTTGACCAAGTAGCTCAAGCTAAACCTGTGGCAACCGCCGAGGCGACCCCTAGGGTATCGCCAACTACTGCAGAGGCGACAACAGCTCCAACCGAAACGGCCTCTCCGACCGAAAATGCCGACATTGCCTTTAACGTCGAAGCCAACAAGCATTCGACCTACGAACAATTTAAGAGCCGTCCCCAGGACGAGCAACTAGCCTTTGTTTGGGACAATTACGAGCTACAGATTAGCGACGGGATAGGCGGAGAATTTATGAAGGCCGTACCTTACGGTGGTTCTAAATCACTTTATGATTATAACCCGGCCACACCAGAGACTGTGTCAAAAGATAATAACGGGCAAGAGATTGTTAACCAACATTCATTTGCCGAAGCATACGCTAATGTTCAACCGACAGACCCAAACGCTGTCGGCTCGTCTAAGGCTAACGTAACTCTTGAAGAAAAGCTTTTATCTGGCGTCTATTACTACACTGACTCAAAAAAGGACCCACGATATGCGGTTTCGTTGGATACCATAACTAGTAGCGGAACAACTCAACAGCTGGAAGGAATTGATGCTTTAAGGGTAGATAAATTCTCTTCTTTGCAAAAAGGGTTTGATAAAAACAACCAGGCGATTGAGTATGTCGACTGTTGGGTAAACTCAGCCGGAAACACAGAGATCCAAAGGTATGTTTATCATACTTTTGTCGGCAAAGACAACCAAGAACACTCTCTGTGGTTATTTGCCGGCGCTCGAAAAATTTAAAATAGCAGATTAGATCACCAGTATTTCCCCTAACATATTTGTTAGGGGAAATTTACGTCAACTTATGGACATCTATTGATGTAGCTATACCGCATATGGCTATACGGGTGGTATACTATTTTTATAATGTACTGGCAAAACACAAAAATACTCCGCTACTTTTTTGCATTCATCTCTATTGTTGCGATTGCCAGTCTGATAATTGTCGTGGGGCTCGGTGGCCGCAACCATGCCAGTGCACTGACCTCTGCTCAGCAACATAATTGTTACGACACCTGGAACGGTAAAAACGCCACAGTCGGCGGCACAGAGTCCGTAGACCTTCTAAAGATGTGTGTCGACGCGAGTTATTGCGTGGAGGGCCCGCTGGTTGACGGTGGGATACTGTCTTGGTATCCGGTTACCTGCACCAACCCCGCCACCCAAGAGGCTGCCTCGGCAGCGGCGTCCCAGGCTGTCGTAGCGCCTCTCATCACGGCCGTGTGTGGTGTTGCTCCTCCGATAATAAACCAAACTGGGGTGTATCTGACCTGTAGTAATAAGGTGGTCGCCGACTACAACGCCTGTGCTATGACGGGCGGACCGGCGACCAGCAGCGTAGTAGATACGTCCACTAATACGGCCAGATGCTTTGTTGCAAAAGGCAATAAGATCAGTGTAGCTGCAGCTAAAATTGCCATAGACGAAGGGCGAGCAGCCGGAGATGCTATCATAACCAAAGCGGCCGAGGCTAAGATGGCTTCGGAATGCGCGGCCAGTGGTAAAGTCATTGTCGGCGGTAAATGCGTGGCAAAACCCGCAGACCCAACCCCAAAATCTACCTGCACCATCGACGGTATCGGCTGGATTATCTGTCCGGTGGTCAACTTTATGGCCGGTATTGCCGACTCGGCCTTCGGTTTTCTGGCCGACAACTTTTTAGCCACCAGCCCCAAGATATTTGATAGTGCGAATCCAACCTTTACTGCCTGGTCGGCTATGCGCAATATTGCGAACGTGGCCTTCGTTATTGCCTTTCTGATTATCATTTTCTCCCAGCTCACCAGCGTCGGTATTACTAACTATGGCGTCAAGAAGATGTTGCCACGGCTGGTGATTGCGGCCATCTTAGTCAATATATCCTATTTCATATGCCAGATAGCCGTCGATCTTTCAAACATCCTTGGCTATTCGTTGAAAGATTTATTACAGGGCCTAGCCGCGACAGCCACCGGCACGACGCCGACAACAGCCAGCAGCTGGGCAAGCGGTGGTGGTCTTGCTGGCGTGGCTGGTGGAATACTTGGGTTTGGAGGCGCAGTAGCGATAGGTTATGCGTTACTCGCAACCCTCATACCAGTCGTCCTGGCTGCCCTTGTCGCGCTGATAGCAATCTTGTTTATACTGGTCGCTCGCCAGGCGTTAATTATTTTGTTGATCGTTGTTTCGCCGCTGGCGTTTGTCGCCTACTTGCTGCCAAACACTGAACAATGGTTCAAAAAGTGGCAAAAGACATTCACGGCGATGCTGATGTTGTTTCCCATCATAGCGTTAGTTTTTGGCATGTCGAGTTTAGCGGCTGAAATACTCTCGAAAAATGCCGACTTTGGTACAACAAGCTTTAAGGCTACCGAGGCAAACACAATGTTTGCGCAAGTTATCGCCGCGGCCGTGATGGTGTTGCCGTTGTTTGTTGTCCCAAGTCTATTGAAAAAAGCGCTTGACGGCGTCGGTGGCATCGGTGCCAAGATAAATGGCATCGGCGGTAAATTGGGTGGCGCGCTTGGCAAGAAGGGCTCACAAGGATTCGAGAACTCAAGAATGGGGCAATACAAGAAGTTCAGAGCAGCTAACTTTGCCCGCAACCGTGCGCTTATACAGTCCGGCAAGTACACCGGTGGTGGCGTCCGTGGTTTGATTTCAAAAGGAAACGATAAGTTCAACAAATCAAACTATAGCGGTAAGTTTGGAGATCGAAGCGCCGCCGCCGGTGCCTCGCAGGTAATCAAAGAAGAGAATGAAGAGGTTGAAAACGCAGAACGACTAATTCGCACCGAAAAAGGTCCGGACGAATTACTTGGGCACGCTAAAATCACGTTCCAGGATGCGGTTAAAAGCGGCGACACGATAAAAGCGCGTGCAGCTCAAAAGATTCTGCTGAACAGTGGTGCAAAGGGCCTTAGCCTACTACATGAATCTCTTACGCAAGTCGTACAAACTGAAACTAATGCAGCTACGATTGCTGACATTAAAACCGATATCAATGGAGCCGGCCTCAAAGGCAGAGATAACGTTATTAATACCTTTGGGCACGACAGTAGGTCTATGGGCGAAATAGAGAACGACAAAAATATAATTGGTGGATTAACTCCAGCCGAGCTTGCAGGACAAATTGATAGTAACTTAGAGCACGCCGAAAGAATCGGGGCTATAAGTCCCGCTCAGGCTCAGTTAATCATAGATAACCCTAATTCGGCTCAACTGCTTAACGGCCCAAAGTTAGCTGTCTTGCATGGAATTATAGCGGGTCGTACGCCACCGCCACCGGCACCTGTATCGCCACCAGCAACTCCATAAACAAATTAAACCAATCGACGCTATACCATTAAGAAGCGCCTAACTGGTATACTATAAGCACTATGGCTGTCTATAAAGTTCCCCAAGACTTTGAAGCTGATGATAAACTGATCGGACCGTTTAGCTTTCTAGTTTATTTATTCAGCCGAGCGGCTAAAGCGTACTGCATAAAATATCGTTCCAAACCCAGATCGTCTTCTGCTTGGCCTGTCTGATCATAAATAGCGGTCAGATATGCCTCTTTTGCTCGCAATACTTCCTTAGATCTGGGGGATTTGCTTGCAATCAGCACCGATATCGTCGCGTCAAATAAATCAGTCGCACGCCCGATGGCCTGCCGACAATCGGCGTCGTTATGGTGGCGTCTGGCATTAAAAGATCGGCCGACTTCACTATAAATATTGCCCATTTGGTCAAAAATAGTCATCTTTGACCAGCGCTCTTGGTCTACTGCGTATGGCGCGTTCATTGCTTAACTTTTGCTTCGACAAGCAATGTTATCTGTTTGCGAAGATTTTCATCCTCGACACCGCGTGACATATTTTGTTGCCTAGGGCGGATATTTATCATCGAATCGAATTCAATAAACTCTTCGGTGCCGAATTTAGCATGGTATAAATTTATACCCCACAAGTCATCCTGCATAGAACCGTTTTCCAATAAAAACTGTTCCGCGTCGACGTGCATCTCTACATCTACAACTAAAGCCTTTTTCTTCAAATCTACGACGCCTTTCACTAAATTACCGTACATTTTCTGAGCCATTTCAGATAGCTCAGTGACGGTTATTGTATCGACTTGTTTCATATAGACAGTATAGCAGAATCAATGGGGTTGAGATGGTATACTATAAGCACTATGGCGGTCTATAAAGTTCCCCAAGACGTTGAAGCTGATGATAAACTGATCGGACCGTTTAGTTTTCGTCAGTTTATCTACCTGATTATCGTCGCCTTAGCGATGGTGGGGGCCTGGGGTCTGTTTCAACTTTTCCCTTTGCTGGTAGTAATTCCGTTACCAGTTATCGTCTTTTTTGGGGCGTTGGCCTTGCCGCTGCGCAAAGACCAGCCGATGGAAATATACATGGCTGCAATGGTGTCATATTACCTCAAGCCCCGCAAGCGACTGTGGGAAGCGGACGGTATTGAATCGTTGATTGAAATTACCGTCCCAAAAACGGTCGCCTTTGAGCGGACCAAGAATCTTTCCCAGGGCGAAGCCCAAGAGCGCTTGGGGTATTTGGCCGAGTTGGTCGATAGTGGCGGTTGGGCCGTCCGCGGACGAGGCGTACAAGCACCCAATAGCGCCCTCAATAGTGATATATACTTTGAAGCCCAACAAGCCGAAGATGTCCTGGATAGCGGCACCAGCGTGGCACAGTCGCTTGAGCTCATGATAGGACAAAGCGACGCCAAGCGACACCAAGATATGATAGAGCGCATGCACCAACCACCAACTGTGGCGCCAGCACCCGTAGCGCCGCCGACACCAAATGCCTACGACCTATTTACGGCCGCTCCGCCAATAGCTAATAGCCAACCTCCAAACGCTGCCCCACCAACCTATAATCCGTACCCGACAGACATTCAACAGTCGGTCATTCAACCAATCGGGAGCGCTGATCCGAGTCAAACGCCGCCGCCAGTTCCAGAACCAACTCCACCCGTACAAACCACTAGCGAAAAGCCTGTCTCTGCTGGTATAATAAACCTTGCTAACAATGCCGATTTGTCAATCGAGACAATCGCCCGCGAAGCCCACCGCATCAACCAGCAAGAAGAGATGAACGAAGAAGTGGTGATATCGCTGCGATAACAGAGGCAAACTAACCAGGAGTGGGGAAGCGCAGACACATGCCGCCAAACAATCAATTTCCATTTCAAACACCGACTGCTCCTACGCCGAGCGGTCTTCCCGTTGCGGCGGCAGCTGTGCCGGCTCCAATTGGAAGCAGTACTACGCCACAACCGACCGCTCCCACACCAAAAAACCCCAACTCTACCCAAAATACGCTTTTGCTATCTGAAATTCGCGACAACCTGGTCATTATGGCCGACGGCACCTTTCGGGCCGTGGTGGCCTGCAAATCAATCAACTTCGACCTGATGAGCAGCCGTGAACGGGAGGGGATTGAATATAGTTATCAAAATTTCCTCAACTCGCTGACCCATCCGATCCAGATCCTGGTCCGATCGCAGCGGGTTGATATTGGACCATACATCGACCGCCTGGTCGCCATCCGCCGCACCCAAGACAATATGCTCCTCAACGTCCTGATGGACGACTATATCAATTTTATCGACGTCTTGTCACAAGAAGCCAACATTATGGACAAATCATTCTTTATTGCCATTCCTTACTACCCACTGGGCGATGTCACTAACTTAGTCGAGCAAGGCAAAGGCTTTTTCGGCAAATTGCTGGCCAAACCAAAAAATACCATGACGAAAATCGATACCGCCACTTACGAAAAAGCTAAGGATGAAATCAAAAACCGCGTCGACGGCGTTACTGCCGGCTTGTTTCAACTAGGCGTACAAAGTGTCCAATTGAACACAAAAGAACTAGGTGAACTTTATTACAACGTCTATAACCCCGATACGGCCGTCCGCGAACCGCTCGGGAATTTCGAGGATGTAACCGCCACCTACGTCAAAAAAGGCGTCGGCGAGGCACCAGACGCCACACTAGGGGGGATGTCATAATGGCCAAAAAACAGCTCGATGCCGTTGATATTGCCGCCCAACAGCGGGCCCGCGAACAAACCGAAGTCGAGCAAGCCTTCCTAAAAGGCGTCACCACCCTGCGCGACCTGATTGCGCCAAGTAGCCTCGAAATACACTCATCGCATTTTCGCCTCGGTACCAAATACGGCCGAACCCTGTACATTTATGGCTACCCCCGTCAGATTTATACTGGCTGGCTCAGCTCACTGATCAATATNNCTCAATAACCTGCGCAAAAAAGTGACCCAACTCGAGGCGACGATGTCGATTGCGGGCGAGAAGGGGAAGACCCGTGATCCAGGCCTGGAAGCCGCCATCAATGACGCCGAAGAGCTGCGTGACCAACTGCAAGTCGGGGCCGAGCGCTTCTTCCGTTTTGGCCTGTATGTCACACTCTACGCTGACAGTCTTGACGAGCTGGGCTTTGTCCAACACAAGATTGAAACCCTCTTTGGCCAGCAAATGGTCTTTAGCAAGGTGGCCAGTAGCCAGCAAGAACAAGGCCTCAACAGCAGCGTACCCCAAATGACCGATCAGCTACAAATTCGACGCAATATGAACACCGGCGCTATTAGTACCAGTTTTCCATTTACCAGCGCTGACCTGACCCAGGAAAAAGGTGTTTTGTATGGCATCAATATGCACAACAATGGTCTGGTTATTTTTGACCGCTTTAGCCTAGAGAACGCCAACATGGTCGTCTTTGCCAAGGCTGGTGCTGGTAAGTCATTTGCCGTTAAGCTAGAGGCACTGCGCAGTATGATGACTGGCAGCGAAGTAATTATTATCGACCCCGAGAACGAATACCAAAAGCTGTCAGAAGCGGTCGGAGGTAGCTACATCCGGCTCAGCCTGAACGCCGATACCCGCATCAACCCCTTTGACCTGCCACGAGTAATTGATAGTGACGAGGCCGATGACGCCCTGCGCGCCAATCTGGTCACCTTGCATGGACTATTCCGTCTGATGCTCGGTGGCACCCAAGTCACTGCCGCCGGCGTGCCACTGTCAGCTCTTAGTCCGGCCGAAGAGGCTGACCTCGACCAAGCCCTGATCGATACCTACGCCCGAGCTGGCGTGACCAGCGACCCCCTGACGCACAACTCGCCACCACCGACTATTTCCGATCTATACGACACCTTGCTCCATATGGGCGGCAGCGGGCCCCAACTGGCCCAACGGCTGCGCAAATATACCACCGGCACCTTCGCGGGCATCTTTAGCCAACAGTCAAATATCGATATCAACAATCCGATGGTCGTCTTCAACATCCGTGACTTGGAGGATGAGTTGCGACCCGTCGCCATGTATATAGTCCTGTCACACATCTGGAATATTACCCGAACCGACCAGAAAAAACGCATGTTGAT
>DHWY01000003.1:9837-140071 GCA_002413425.1 Candidatus Saccharibacteria bacterium UBA5170
GACGTCTTTAAACTGACCGAAGAAGAGAAAAAGCGACTGGCCAACTTCCCGGTCGGCCAAGGCTTGTTCTTTGCGGGCCAAAACCACGTCCATATTCAGATCGTGGCCAGCGAGACTGAAAAACAACTTATCACCACCAATCCTCAAGCGGCCGCCCAGGCCCGCAGCGTCGACCAACAGACCGTCCCGATGAACGGTTATACTAATCCTGGTTCGGCTATCTAAGGTATAATGTAGGGTAACTATGGCACTCAGTACACTACCCGATCAATTAGAAAAGGCCAACCCCGACGAATCAGACAAGCTTTTCAATGACGTCTACGGCAGCGACGTCGCCCGCGGTATCAACGAGTTAGAGCAGCACGCCAACAGCCCAACAGGTGACAAAAAAAGTGTTCAAGACCAAGAAGCGGCCTCCGAGCGATCCGAGCGGGGGATTTAAAAATAATTTCACCGGTAAACAAAAAATAACCGGTAAGGGTAGCTTTCTTAAAAAGAAGGGGCCACTGGGTCTTATTATTACTATTGTTCTTGGCGGCGGCCTTGGGTTCTCAACATTACTCTCGCCAGGGCTACTGCTTGTCCAGATGAAAGAGGTGATGGTTAATAAGTTCAATAGTCAACTTGCCAGTATGGACGTACGGTCAACAAAAATACTCACTTCAAAAATGGGTACGACGAGTGGGTTATGTAATTCAAAGATTTCGATACGCTGTAAATATTCATCCATGTCAGACAAACAGGTGAGTAAATTTGAAAAAGCTGGCATAAAAGTCAATTCTGAAAAAACAACTCTTTTGGGGCGCTCTAAGCCGACCAGTTTTGACTTTAATGGTGAAAATATCAAACCGAACGAATTTAATACCAAGCTAGCCTCGAGCGCCGAGTTTAGGTCCGCGGTTAAACAGGCGTATAACCCAAAATTTGCCGGTTTTGCCGACAGTATCTGGAATAAAGCTGCCACTAAACTTGGGATCTCAAAAAAAGGCGCCAACCTCGATGGTACCACCGACGACCAGAAGCTAAAAAGTCTCCAGGAAGACACCAAAAACCCAGCCAACAATACTAGAACCCCCCCAGCCATCGACAAAAATAGCACCAAACCAGATGGCTCATCCTACACCCCAGAAGAAATAGCCGCTGCTAATCAAGCGGCTGATGCGGCTAATGGTATCGCCGATGGGGCTAGTGGCGTTGAGAGCACGGCCACCAAAGCTGGAACGTCCATTTTGAGTGGCGCAGAGACTGTCGGCAGTGTTATTAAAGTAACCGGTATTGCCGACTCGGCCTGTACCGCCTATGGCGCCGTCCAAGCAGTTGGCTACGCCGCCAAAATGGTTCGTGCGGTGCAATTGGCCCGCTATGCGATGGTTTTCTTGAACGTGGCCGATCAAATCAAGGCTGGTACCGCCAAACCCGAAGACGTGTCATACCTGGGCAAAACTCTGACGACAACCGTGGCAGCCAAAGGCACGACCCCCGAAGTTAAATCCGCCACCGATTCATTTGGCTATAAGTTCGCGGCTTACGGTGACCGAGGGGCAATGAGCCTCAGCGCGACTCAATTCCTAGCCGGTGGTGGATTAACCGGCAAACTGATTGGGGTGTCGGCTCTAATCAACAGTACACTTCATGGCACTCCTAGAACAACCTGTGGTACCTTAAAAAATCCGTTTGTGGCCGGGGCCTCATTCATCGCCGGTATTGCCCTGATGTTTGTTCCAGGCGCCAATTTTGCGCTCAGCGCTAAAGATGTCGCCCAGGGTTTATTAATCGCTGCTTTGTCGGTAGCTTCAGCCGCTTTGCCAGCCATGCTACAGGATATAGTGGCGGGCGTAATGGTCGATAAAACTACTGTTGGGGAAGCGTCGGGCGACGCCATAGCGTCCGGCGCCTCCGGCCTAATGGGGACGACCGCCAATACCGGTGGCAATGCCCCCCTTACACCAACCCAGGCTGTTGCGTACAACAACCTATCAACCAATGTTGCCGCTCAGTACGCCCAAGAAGATCAATTAGCGTATAGCCCATTCGATGTGACAAACAGTAACACTTTTATGGGTAAAGTTGCCCTGCAACTTCTGCCCTACACATCAAAAATGTCCTCGTTATCTGGTATTTTTAGCTCGGTTGCGTCACTGACAACAGGGGCACTGGGTTCAATAACCTCACAAAACGCCAAAGCGACTGATAATATAGCTAACTATCAGATGTGTCAAGATTTTGACTATAACGACCTAAAGGGTGATGGCTCAAACGTAAAGGTTGCAACCGATCCTTATTGTAATATTACTTACGGTATCCCGCCCGAAGCCTTGAATGCGGACCCGATCGCTGTTGTTGACGCCCTCGGTACTGAAATAGACCCAGTCACAGGCGACCCCGCGCCAGGTAGCCAATATGAAGCCTTTGTCACAGAGTGTATTAATCGCAATCGCCCGCTTGGCGACACCGGTCCGGACTTAAAAGAACCAGATGGATCTAAGTGTTTGTTTGGTGCCGTTCAAAATGATGGCCACACCACCAACAATAATTATTACATCCACTATATCGATCAACGTATCGATGCGGGTATGGACGGATACGACTCAGGGACAGCGACTACCGACGCTGGTGGTGCTGCCGGTGGCGTCGGTACACCAGACAACGTCACCCCCAAGGGTACGGGATGGACGTTAACCGACGGCTTGAATTATTCGGCCATAGCTTGTGCCCCCGGTACTACAAACGATAGTTTATACACACACCCAGTAAAAAAATTTATTATCCGAACCTGCTCATTGGCTGGTGATCAGGTGGCTTCAATCGTGTCCCAGAAAGCGGTGGCCTTGTTCGCTGCCGCCAAGGCTGCTGGCATTAATTTAACGTTATCAAGTGGCTTTAGGTCATACGAAGAGCAGGCGGTATTATATAGTCAAAACTGCAATAGCGCCGGCGTCTGCAACCCAGCAACCGCCAAACCAGGAAACTCCCAACACGAAGCGGGTATTGCCCTTGATATCGAATATAATGGGTCAACAATTTGTTATAAAAATTCTTCTGCCAACTGTCATAATAATGCTGGTTTTGACTGGCTAAAAGCTAATGCTGACAAGTATGGATTTATTAACCTGCCGGATGAAGCTTGGCACTGGTCAACGAGCGGAACTTAGTTTTATGAGTATAAAGTAATATGATATATAAAAACAAAAATGGCAGCTACAGCGCCCGTGTCATAACATTGTTTTGCTTGTCTTTGTTTGTGGTATCATTTATTACCCAAAGCGGCTTGGTGTTGGCGATTGATGAAGGATTTTATAGCTCAAACGATATTTTATTTTACAATCCTGATGCCGTCGAGTGCGCTACTGGAGCAGTCGTTAGCAGCGGTGCAAGTGGTAATGTCGCCAGCTTAGTTAAAAGCGCTACCCTCCAGACTATATTTCAAGCGCTGATTAATGGCGGGATGACTAGCGTCCAAGCGGCGGCAGTTATGGGAAATATGTATGCCGAGTCGTCATTCGATAGCAATAAGCATGAAATTGGTAATGATATAGGCTATGGACTTGTCCAGTGGTCATTTGACCGACGAACAAAACTGGAGGCTTTTGCTAAGCAAAAAGGTGTCCCAAATTCCGATGTCGCCATGCAGATGGAATTCTTGTTGAACGAGTATAATTCCAGCTATAAAAGCGCTTTAAGTGGAACTCCTTTTAGTAACTCGCCTGACGTAGCCAAGGCGACTGAATCATGGATGACAATATTCGAAGTGCCTCTTTATGCACCAGCGAATGATCCGGCCGCGCTTAACTCGAAACGTATTCCAGCCGCACTGAAGATATACGGTTTCTATAAAGATCTAGTACCGGCGAGTGGAGTCGCCACGACCAGCAGCGGCGGAGCGGTTGGGACAGCTAGTTGTAGTAGTGCTAATGGCGCGGTGGCTGGTAGTATAATTGATACTGCCCTTGGTTTTGCTCTTGAGTCTCCAGCCACACAAGGTATGACAAGCAAGTCGGATGCTCGCCCGTCCTATCAATCAGCTAAAGAAACAATCAATCCAGGTGGTCAGTGGAGTGACTGTGGAGTATTCGTGGCAACGGTTATGATAGCAAGCGGCGTTGATCCCGACTACCCCAAAGTCGTTACGAGTACCCAACTAAGTTACGTCCGCTCTAAACCAGCCAAGTATGAAATTATAGAGAAGCCAACTCTACAACAGGGTAGTGTTAATACACTTCAACCCGGTGATATACTAATTACAAGCGGACATACGGAGATTTACACTGGCAAGAGTCCGTATCCAGCGGTTGACGCATCACTGAATGATCGCGTACCGAGTGTCCGGCCAATGGGGGGTCTAGCTTGGATGTTAACAGGTGGCGCAATTGCCGCAAGGATAATTAAATGACCAAACGCAATAAAATTTTAATTTTCGGCGGATTAATAGTGCTTGGGCTAATCACTATTTCTGTGATATATTCATTAATACCCCGGTCAACAATTAGCTTAGCACTAGCCCCAGAAGAAGGTTTTATCTCCATCGACGGTGGTTCAAAGCAATCAGTCAAAAATAAACAAACCCTCGACGTCACACCAGGTAAACACACTGTAAAATTCTCTCGTGATGAGTTTGATTCGTTTTCAAAAGATATAACCGTCGCCAACAAACAAACGTTAGAGGTTATCATTGCCCTGAACCCACTAACAGACGCCGCCAAACAACTACTACTCACACCCGACGCCCAAGAGGTGATTCAACGGTTTGTTGGTGAAAAAATGACCAAAGCGACCGATCAACTCAACAAAGATTACCCGATTCTATCAATCTTACCAATTCAAGCCAGACTGTACGTGGTCAATCCATGTCAGTCCGCAAATCACCCAAGTGATCCAACCAAACTAGCCCTATGTGTTGACGTATCCCAACCCGGCTTAGAGCCATACGTCTACAAAGATATTACCTCTCGTGGTTATAACCCAGCCGATTATGAAATTATATTTAAATCCAGCCCTAGTCCCACCGACTGATATTCTTTTAGTTATTTAATTCGATATGTTTATAATGTTTACTATCAGATAACACGTGGGTGCTGGTAATAATAATCTGATGGGCCCGAATCGTATCACTCAGCGCCTTTTGGCGATCGATATCCAGTTCGCTAAACACGTCATCTAATAAGATTATCGGTTTGACGTTGGTTATTTGTTCGATAATACCCACTTCCAAAAATTTCAGGGCCAGCACGATGGTGCGGACTTCACCACGCGAGGCCACCGATAAAGCGGGGGAGTTATTAAACTGAAAAATAACATCATGGCGATGCGGGCCAACACTAGTGTTGCCCAACAATTTATCCCGTTCGTTGTGATGATGAAGTTCGGACAACAGTTTTTGCTTGACGTCACCGATCGAGGTGTGGGAGTAGTGAACCGATACCACGTCGCTTGATTTGGCGATATCGTGGTAGGTATCGTTCAGCTTGCTGTTAATCTGCTCGATAAAGATTGTCCGTTGCTCGATAATATAGGCGCCGTATTCACTCAGGGCGATATTCCAAACGAACAGTTCGTCGTAGCCCGTCAAGGGCTTTTTAAGCAGGTTATTTCGTTGCTTGAGGGCTCGTTCATATTTGCGAAGCGTCGCTCCGTAGAGCGGGTCCAATTGGCTGATAAAGCGATCGATAAATTGGCGACGACGGGTCGGCGAGCCGTTTAATAGTCGTAGGTCATCGGGTTCGAATAAAACCACTGGGTGTTTGTGTTTTGAGCTTAAACGGTAGCTGGTTTTTTCGTCAATCACAAATGATTTACGGCCGTACAGCCGGCTCGGATCAAACTTAACGGTGCGTTTGGTGTGGTCGGTAAAACTAAGGTCAATGCGCCACCACGGACAATCCTGGCGCAACATATCGCTGTCGCTGCCTTTGAACGAACTGCCTTGGAGGGCCAGATAAATCGCTTCGATCAACGAGGTTTTACCGCTGCCGTTTTGGCCGGTAATGACCGTCATCGACGGCGACAGGCTCGTCATAAAATTATCGTGTGAGCGAACGTTCTGGACTGATAGTTTCGTGACCACCACCATAAGAGAGCAAGTTAGCTCTTCAAGGGCATGATTATATGGTAATAGTTCGTCTCTTTGTCGGTTGATTGTAAAATACAGGGAGCGAGCTTACCGCTAAAGCTAAACTTAACTGTGTCACCGTCAATCACCGACAAAGCTTCAGTCAGGTAACGTGAGTTGAGGGTCACTTGACCATCACCTTTAACGTCAGCACTGGCTTCTGAGGTGTTTTCACCCAGTTGAGAAGCGATTGAATGAATCGACAGACTTTTTTT
The DNA here is from genome assembly GCA_002413425.1 of Candidatus Saccharibacteria bacterium UBA5170. Lineage (GTDB taxonomy): Bacteria > Patescibacteriota > Saccharimonadia > Saccharimonadales > Saccharimonadaceae > UBA1547. The sequence continues at coordinate 16,159 of DHWY01000003.1, forward strand.
ATCCTCATCAGCTGTCAGAGTGACGCTGCCTCCGGATTCACGGGCAAACAAACCAGCGATTTTTGAGACTCGGATAAAATCAGATTTAGAAATCATAATCGTGGTTTCGGATTTTTTTGGCACCAGTTGGCGGTAATCTGGGAAATTACCGTCAATTAAACGACTAATTATCTCGGCGTCGTTAATCCGGAACCGAACTTGGGTTTCGTCGAACAAAACATCAACCTCATCACCATCATCAGTGATAGTCCGTAAGACTTCTTGTAGGGTTTGGGTCGGGATAATAGCCGATACTTCACTGGTGGTGGCGACCAATCGGCGTTCTGATAAACGATAGCCGTCGGTGGCGGCGAGAATCAACTGACCTTCAAACGAGTGCCAATAGACCCCAGTCAGGACTGGTCGGGTCGAATCATTACTGGCCGTGATGATTGTTTGTGAGACAGCTTGTTTGAAATCGTCGGTTTTAATCGAGTACTGGATTGATGAGGATTCATTAATCGTCGGTAGTTCTGGAAAATCATCAGCAATTACCCCATTGATAATTGAGTTATATTTATCACTTTTAATATGAAGATTATCGCCGACAACTTTTAAATCAACCGATCCTTTTGGAAGACTGGAAATAAAGTCAGCCACTAAGCGGGCGGGGATAGTGATAGCCCCAGGTTTAGTAATCTTGGCACCGATATATTGGGTGGTGGCAATTTCTAAGTTTGTGGCAGCAACTAGTAATCGATTACCGTCGGTGCGAAGGAGAATATTACTCAGGATTGGTAATTGGGTTTTAGTGCTAGCGACTCGACCAACAGCTGTGAGTGCGCGGGCAAGATTTTCTTGGGTGACAGTGAGTTCCATTGTTATTACCTTTTCTTTCAAATTTTCTTTAATGGTTCTAATAATAGGGGGTGTGGATAATGGGGATAACTGACAAATAACAGGTAGGATAGAGTAATTTTGAGGGTGGAAAGTTGTTGGGTAAAAAAGTGGATTGGCGGGTGTATAAACAACAGTTGTACGTTGCTTTGCGAGTGAGTAGCTATAGTGTTCATATAAAGAGGGGACGATAAAGCACTGGTTTTACTACCGTTAACGCGCAGCTTGTTCACATTTTTTACCCAAGCATTAAGTATAGTATTAGGCATAGAGTTTCTCCCGAATAGAGGCAACTTGTTCACGAATTAGAAAATCAAGTTTAATAGCTTTTTCTATTTTCTCAACTGAATGGATAGCTGTGGTGTGATCTTTGCGACCGAGCTCGCCGGCGATTTTAGGAAAACTTAAATGGAGTTCGCTGCGCAGTAAATACATCGCGATTTGGCGTGGCACGACAATGTGTTTGTCGCGTTTCGGGCTACAGATTTCATCAACCCGTAATTGGAAGTGTTTAGAAGTCCGTTCAATAATTTGCTTGCTGGTAATGTGTTGCGGACGAGAATGGCGGATATTACCCAGTAAACCTTCGGCAGTGCTAATGTCTGGTTTGATGCCACGCATTTCAGCATAGGCTAGTAATTGATTCAGGGAACCCTCGAGTTCACGGATATTGGTTTTAATATTTGTGGCCATATATTCAACCGTGTCTTGGCCGAGCGAGACGCCCGATAGTTCGGCTTTGGCAGTCAAAATCGCACAACGCGTTTCAAAATCAGGCATTTGGATATCAATCGTCATCCCCATTTCAAAACGGCTCCGTAGACGTTCAGTTAGGGTAGGAATACTTTTTGGCGGCTTATCACTACAGATAATAATTTGTTTATTGTTTTGGTGGAGGTGGTTGAAGGTGTGAAAGAATTCTTCCTGCGTCTTCTCTTTACCGGCAATAAATTGCATGTCATCAACGATTAAAACATCAACGTTACGATATTTCTCTGAGAAACCTTTTTTCTTGAAACGAATATGTTCCAAGAATTCATTCACAAACGTTTCACTACTGATATATAAAATCCGGGTGCCAGGTTGGGTTTTAGTAATCTCATTACCAATCGCCTGCATCAGGTGTGTTTTACCAAGACCAACGCCGCCATAAAGATAGAGCGGGTTGTATTTAATACCAGGATGAGCCGCGACTGCTTGACTAGCTGTGTAGGCGAGGTCGTTACTTGACCCGACAATGAAGTTATCAAAGGTGTAGCGAGGATTGAGGCCACCAGCTGCCACCAAGGGAGCATTCTTGGTGTAGGTATTGGCGACAGGGGCCGTTATAAGGCTCTCGGCTGTTTGCTGGGCTTCGGTCAGCGGGGTTGTTTCACGATTCACGCGGGTTTTTTTACTGGTCGAGGTGACGGTGTAGGTGATACGCTTGGGGGTTACGCCGTTTTTTGCGAGAACAGTTTTGATTTGGTTATTAAACTTTACTTCGAATTGTTTCTTGGCGAATATGTTAGGAACGGCAATCACAATACCAGTATCGTTTTGATCGAGCAGCTCAGTATTTTTAAACCACGTCGTAAAGGTGGCATGGGAAACAGATAATTCAATTTCTCCGAGCACACTTTGCCACAACACGTGATGCATACTTCAACTCCCTTAAAAAACACACTTTAGTTCTTATTACTATACTATAGGCCGGAGGTTTTCCACAACTACAAATATATAGTATCCAAAAGGGTAGTAAAGGGTACCAGTTTTCCACAATAACCTCCGACCTCGGTTAAAGTGTGGATAAAAACAAGCTTTATGGGGAAAAGTTTTAAATACCAAATAATCGTTCTGGCTAAACTTCAACTATCGGCTTGCTAAAAAGGGTTAATTTCGGTAGACTAGGTGAGATATGCCAAAGCGAACATTCCAACCACACACCCGTCACCGAGCCCGTACGCATGGTTTTCGTGCCCGTATTTCCACAAAGGCCGGACGAGCTGTTATTAAAAGGCGCCGCATCAAGGGCCGCTCTCAACTAACAGCCTAATGACGACAAAAACACCGCCTACCTAGAGCGGTGTTTTTATTATTGCTACTACCGACCATCTGCCAAATACCATATACTAGGATTAATGATCCCTTTTCGTAATCGTTTTCATGGCCACAATAGTCTTCGTTTCGTCTATAAAAATGGACGAATTGTTCGGTCGCGTTACGTAACGCTCAAATCGAGTCCAAACCAAAACCGTAGCCAACCTCGTATGGCGGTGGTTGTTAGTAAAAAGGTTTTAAAAAGCGCGGTGCGCCGCAACCGAATACGGCGCCGAATTTATGATTATATTCGCAACCAAATACCCCGTCTGAATCAAAATTATGATATTGTCATTATCGTCTCCTCCAGCGAGCTCTTGTCGATGCCCTCCGAAGAGTTGGTCGCTCAACTCGAGCAACTGTTTGTGCAGTCAGAACTGTATAAAACCAGCTAAAACTGCTATAATATATCCCAGTATTGTGCCTTATCGTTGGAGTTTTTAGCTTGTGAATATTTTTGAAGTCTTAGTAGTTCAGCCAATTTTTAACCTGTTAATTGGGTTATATAGCCTGATTCCAGGTGGTGATTTTGGTATCGCCCTGATTCTGTTTACGATTATGATTCGATTCGCTTTGCTGCCGCTCGTTAAACGGCAACTGCACCAAGTCGGGGCGATGCGCAAACTTCAACCGCAACTTGCCAAGATAAAAAAAGACGCCAAAGGCAACAAACAACTCGAAAGCATGCAGATGATGGAGCTGTACAAGCAAAACGGCGTTAATCCTTTCCGTTCGATTGGAATCCTACTCATTCAACTACCTATTTTTATCGCCCTCTATCAGGTGATTCAGATTTTTACTCTCCACCGCAATCAAATTGGCAAACTCACCTATAGCTTTATGCAAAACATCGAGCCGATAAAAAAACTGATTGAACATCCCAATCAGTTCAACGAGAAACTCTTGGGGATTGTTGATCTGACGGCCCGTGCCTTGGGCGGTCCACATGGTATTAATGCCTTCTTGGTACTGCTGGCGATTATCGCCGCCGTCACCCAATACATCATGTCAAAACAGACCATGCCGCAACAAGAAGGTAACAAGCGTTTGCGTGATGTTATGACTGAGGCGGCTGATGGTCAACCAGCCAATCAGGGTGAAATGAATGCTATCGTGATGGGAAAAATGACGAAAATCTTGCCTTTCTTCATGCTATTTGTCATGATGAGTCTGCCAGGTGCACTGGCGCTGTACTACGCAGTTTCAAATATGGTGGCGGTGATTCAACAACACTTTATCCTTAAACAAGATGTCGACGAACTGGAGTCTATCGCCGAGGAAGTCGTGCCGACAACCGGCAAAAAAGCCACGGCCAAAGCCCGCGCCAAACTGGCCACCGAGGCAAATATTATCAGGATTACCGCCAAAGACGGGGCTCCAAAAAAATCAAAGAAAAAGGAGTAGGTATGGACAAAGAACAATCAATTCAATTCGCGCAAAAATACTTAGAGGATCTCTTGTCATTCTTTGGGGCCAACCTGACCGTTCATTCCACCTGCGACGAAGACGTTATCGAATTATCGGTGCCCTCAAGCGAGTTGAACAGCCTGTTGATCGGCCGTAACGCCGAAACCCTCCGTAGCCTGCAATACATCGTCTCGACAGTTCTGCGTAACCAAGAAGCCGGTCTGACGCGCGTTAATATCGACATTGCCGACTACAAGAAGCAACGGGCCGAACGCGTCGCCGAACAAGCCCATATATGGATAGCCGAAGTTCGTCGCACCGGTGATTCATATATTGCCAGCCTCAACGCCGCCGATCGGCGAATCGTTCACCACGTCGCCAGTGAATACAGCGATATTATGACGTTCTCCGAGGGTGAAGGCCGCGACCGTAAGATTACTATTGCCCAAGCCAGTAGTTAGGGTTTTAAAGCTTTCGTATAGACCTCGTGTGTCTGCTGCGCCATCCGCTGCCATGAATATTTTTTGAGTTGGGTGTAGCCTTCTTTGATCATTTCATTTCTCAACATATCGTTCGACAAGACTTCGTCAATCACCCGCGCCATATCGGTGGTGTCGCTCGGATTGAAATAGTGGGCGGCGTGACCGTAAACTTCGGGCAGGCAAGTGGCGTTGCTGCTGACCACTGGTGCGCCGTAACCCATCGCCTCTAACCCCGGGAGGCCGAAACCTTCCATCAGTGACGGAAAGACATAGGCAGCAGCCTTGGTGTAGAGCCAATCTCGTTGAGGGTCTTCAATAAAGTCAGTGAAGAGGATATTTTTGTAGTGACGCTCGGTAAAGTATTGTTCGTTTCGCAGCAGACCGGCGTTCTTTTTACCCACCAGAATTAACCCCAGGTCGGGGTATTTCTTAATCAGGCGTTGGTGAGCATCACCCAGTCGCCGAATGTTCTTGTAGTCGCTCTGCTGGCCAACGTACAATATAAAATGCTTAAACAGATGCGTGTACGGCTCAAGGGTGTCAATCGAGACATCGGCTGCCTCGTAGGTAACGGTTACTTTATTTGGCCAGATGCCGCTAAACTCAATCAGTTCTTTTTTAGTAAATTCACTAGGGGTAATAATCTGATCACTTGTTTTCGCGACTCGTTTAAAGACAAATTTACCGACCACTTGTTTGGCGTGGAAGATGAGCCAGTTTTTGTCTGAATTATAGGTGTGAAGTAGGTTGAGGTCATGAAAAGTAGTGACTTTGGCGCCGCTATAAAAGATCGGTTGCTGGGGCATGCAAAAGTGCACCAAATCCGGTTCCAGTTGATCGAGGAATTTTTTGAAACCGATCTGTTCGGCGAACGAATAGTTGGCAAAATCAGCCGTTTTAACGGTGAAGTTGTCGGCCGTTGGGGTCCAAAACTCTTTATCTTTGGACGGTACTAACACGGTGTAGGTATTGAGGTCATCGACTTCTTGTAGGTAATGAAGCAAGCGTTCGACGTAGCGCCCGGTTGAGGAGTTGATAATGCGGGCATCGATGACAATATGCATTAAACTTCATCTTTCTTGAAAACATACTTGGCGTACAGCACGTAATTCCAGACCAATGTCACCAGGGTGGCCAGCAGTTTACCGATAAACAGCACGATAGAGTTCGGAATACCCAAGTCACTTATCATCCAGGCAACTCCGGTGATAATAATCGGCTGAATGACCCACAGGCCAAACAGGGTAATGACCAGGAAGAGGCCGAATTGCTTTTTGGTGTTGCTGGCCTTTGACTTAAAGGTGAAGGAGCGGTTGACAAAAAAGCTAAACACAAAGGCGATTGTCGTTGAAATATAGTTGCTGGCAATCCTATCAAAACCAAAGAACACCAGGGTAAACAAAATACCAAAATCGAGCGCCGTATTGGCGCCACCGACCACGCCGAAGCGCAGTTTCTCAGCGTGTTTTTTTATCAGTTTTTCCATGGTGGTACTCTTCTACGAAATATAACGGTCGTTGTTTGGTTTCGTTAAAAATTCGGCCGATGTATTCGCCAATAATACCCAGCGATAACAGCTGGACGCCACCCAGAAACAGGATGACCGCCATCATCGAAGGATAGCCCGCCAGATCGGTCCCGAAGAAGATAGTCCGAACAACTAAGTAAATGATGTAGACAAAGGCCGCCACCGAGACTACCCCGCCCAACAGCGACGATAGGCGCAGCGGTGCGGTGGTAAACGAGGTCAGGCCGTCAATCGCAAAGTTAATCAGTTTTGGATAGTTCCATTTAGTTTCACCCGCCAGGCGTTGGTCGCGGTCGTAGGTGATTTCTTTCTTGTTGTAGCCAATCCAGCTGAACATACCCTTGGTGTAGCGCTGTGATTCACGAATTTGCGTCAGAGCCTGCACGCAGCGACGGTCAAGTAGGCGAAAGTCGCCGGTGTCTTGCTGAATTTCAATGTGGGTCGCTTTTTGAAGCAGGCGATAGTAGAGGCGCGAGCTGGCTTTTTTAAACCAGCTTTCACCCTCGCGGCTGGTGCGTTTGGCATAGACATCGTCGTAACCGTCTTCCCAAAGCTTAATCATCTGGGGGATTAACTCTGGTGGATCCTGCAGATCGGCGTCGATAATCACCGTGGCGTCACCGGTCACGTGATCCAGGCCGGCAATCATGGCGATTTCTTTGCCGAAGTTACGCGACAGGTTGACGTAGGCGATGCGCTGGTCTTTTTCGGCGTAATCCTGGATAATTTCGAGCGTTTTGTCGCGACTACCGTCGTTGACGAATAAAAACTCAAACTCGTATGATTTGTTGTCGTTGGCTAATTTGCCAAGACGTTGGTAGAGCGCCTCTAAAACTTCTTCTTCGTTGTAAGCGGGAACCAGAATGCTGATTTTTTTCATGTGATATCAGTATAACACTCGGGGTGAGCTAATGGAATTTAGCTAATAGGGAAGAGTTATTTTTAATTACTAATAATTAATCCTTACTTTCGACGCGGAAAGTAATCAAACGCGCTTCTTTTGCTACCCAAAAGGATGCCTTTTGTTGCTTTGTGGCCAAAAAGCAAGGATTACCCCCTGTTAACTAACAGAAATTATTTATTATCAACTATTAACTCAATCAATCCCGTAATACTTGTCGCCACGTGTGCACCGGCTTTTGCCAAAGCCTCCGTTTTACTGGCGGCGGATTCATCGGCGCTCCCCAGGATTGCTCCGGCATGGCCGAGTTGAACGCCAACCGGCGCGTGATGGCCGGCCACGTAGGCAAAGACCGGTTTGGTAACGGACGTGGCGATGTAGTCGGCCGCGAGCTGTTCGTCGGTGCCACCGATTTCACCAATCAGGACGATTTGATCAACTTCGGGGTCATTTTCAAATAATTCCAGGCAGTCGATAAAACCAGTTCCACGGATGCGATCGCCGCCAGTCCCGATGACGTAGCGCTGGCCTATGCCCTTTGCGCTCAAGCCCGCCATTGTTTCATAGGTCAAGGTGCCGGAGCGGCTGACGATGGCTGTGCGGCCCGGCAGGGACATGTTGGCGGGAATTATCCCCAGCTTATTCACACCCGGAATGATAACGCCTGGCGAGTTTGGTCCAATCAGGCTGCTACCCGAACCCGCCAGTCTTTTTTTAATCTGAATCATGTCATGAATCGGCACGCCTTCGGTAATACAGACAATCAAGGGGATGTGGGCGGTAATCGCCTCGAAGATAGCCGATTTGGCAAACGGAGCGGGGACAAAAATGACCGTGGTGTCGACCGTGTGCTCTTTTTGAATGTCGGCGATTGAGTCATAGACGGGCACGTCCTCGACAACTTGACCAGCTTTGCCAGGTGTTGTACCTGCAACAACATTCGTACCAGCCGCCAACATGGCTTTGGTCTGGAAGCGGCCGTGGCCACCGGTAATTCCCTGAACGATGACGTTCTGGGCTGAAAAGAGGGTGCTTTTCACGACGAAACCTCTTGCTTGGCGGCTGCCAGGCATTCCTCGAGGGTGGCGAGGATAGGGATGTTTTCTTGTGAGAGTAGATCTGCGGCTGCCTCGAAGTTTGTTCCCGCCAGTCGAATAAATAGTGGGGGAAGGTTCTCGATTTGTTTTTTAGCAGCAATAATCGCCCGGGCCACTTCGTCACAGCGACTGATACCAGCGAAAACGTTGATCACAATCGCCTGGATGTTCGGGTATTCGGTAATGCGCCGAAAGGCAGCTACTAACGTCTCAGTGTTGGAGCCGCCACCGATGTCGAGGAAGTTAGCCGGTACCATGCCGTAATCTGACACAGCGTCAACGGTCGCCATGGCCAGCCCGGCACCATTGGCGATCGTCGCCACGGTGCCGCCAGGATCCAGGGTGACGAAGTTAGCTTCGGCCGCCTTGTCTTCAAAGTTCCAATCGTGGCGAAAGGCCGCACTGTCGTCGAGCTCCATCTTGCAATCGCCAGCGACAAATTTTCCGTCATCGGTAAAAACCAAAGGGTTAATTTCTAGCAACGTGGCGTCATTTGCCACAAAACATTTGTATAAATTCTCTACCAGGTCCTGTAATACGAACGTCTGACTTGGTAAATTGTAATAATCGGCCAATTGCTGTCCTGCTACCTCTACGGATTCACTGCTAATAGCTATATTCAAAAAGCTAATTGCCACATTTTCTTCTACTTCTACCCCGCCATTGTTATGTGCCATCAAGCAAATCTCGGCCGCTGGCTTATCGATAACCAGCGAAAGGTAATATTCGTGGGCGATGGCTAGCTTTTCTTCCGCCAGAAGGGTCTGCGGTCGGTAGCCTTTGATTGAGAGCTCAAACAATTCATTGATTGTCTGCTGTAAACTATCTTTATCGTTAACAATTCGTATACCCCCCGCTTTACCACGCCCACCGGTCGGGACTTGTGATTTTAAAACCACAGGAAATGTGAGTTGGGGCGAATCATTTCGATGAATTATAGATGAGCGGGGAGTCACAATCCCCGAAAGTGACAATAGATTCTTTGCCTCGTATTCCAGTAGCTTCACCGACTAGCCCTTACCGGTAAACAGTTTTCGCAGCTTTCGCACACCTGTCTGATCGGGAGGTAAATCGTTCCACAGGATGCTTTTGATATATTCGGTCGTGACGCGCCTATTCTTTTGTATTTGTCCACGCTCACCGAGTTTTTTGAATCCCAGAACAAAACTCATCCCAGCGCCTTTTAGCGCCGGTACGCCGTTGCCTTTGGCGATGGCGTTAAGCAAAATGAGCCAGTAGGCGAAATAAAACCGAACACCAACAGGGAACAATAGCCCGCGGGGCATATCCTTTAGAAACAATAACGGCAGGTTCTTGAACGTATGATAGGTGGTAAAGCCAGGGATTTTTTTGCTGGTGGCGCCTTGTTTGTGGTAGGCGATAGCCTTGGGGGTATAAGCGACTTTCCAGCCCGCCAGCTGGGCCCGGAAACTGATGTCGGCGTCTTCGTAATAAGCAAAAAAATCCTCGTCAAATAGACCGATGTCCTTGAATAAGGCGGTTTTATAGAGACTGGCACCACCGGTGGCGCCAAAGACCGGCCCGGCCTTGAATGCTTTTGCGGTGTTGTCTCCCCGATTCCTCGGAAAGGCGAGTCCCCACGATGATAACCAGTCACCGCTGCTGTCGATTGTTTTACCGTTTTCGTGAAGCAGTAAGCCGGTAGTAATACCAACTTCTTTGGGCCGAGCAGCTTCGACCAGACTCTGCAACCAGTTTTTATCCGCTATGGCGTCATTATTAAAAAGCGCTACATATTCAAAGTCTTCATTAAGCGCCCACTCAATACCGGTGTTGACGCCGCCGGCGAATCCGAAGTTGATAGGGTTATAGAGTACTTCAACTTTATCTCTGTGCTTTGTGCGGTACGATTCTAATAACTCTTTTGAATTATCAACTGATCCATTGTCGATAACGACAATATGGAAATGTTTATAACTTTGCGATAATAGGGACTCAAGACACAATAAAGTGTCTTCAATTCCGTTCCAGTTTAATACAACAATTGCAACTCTGTTCATATATGTGTATCCATCTTATAACAAAAGCCAGTGAGCGAATAAAAAGATACCTGTTTATTTTTATTCCGAACGGCGCATTGTCATATCAATCTGGTATAATTAATTGCAGACTTATGAAACTTTCTAATATTTTCAGCAGGCGTAATCGCATTCTTTTGCGCGAACTAGTTATAACCGATTTTAAACTTCGCTATCAAGGTTCGGTGCTCGGATACCTCTGGTCACTGCTGAAGCCCTTGATGCTTTTCGCCATCCTTTACATTGTATTTGTAAAATTCTTTAAACTCGGAAAAGAAATCGAGCACTACCCTGTCTATTTGTTGCTCGGTATTGTCATGTGGACGTTTTTTACCGAGGCAACCGCTCAAGGTATGTCTGCAATCGTTGCGCGCGGTGATCTGATACGCAAGATTAATTTTCCTAAATACATTATCGTTGTTTCGGGTACTATCTCTGCACTCATCAATCTTCTCCTTAACCTCATTATTGTCTTCGTCTTCTTAATCATTAATGGGGTCGATATACGCTGGAGCCTTTTACTTCTCCCTATTAATATTGCTGAACTTTATATTTTTTCACTTGCAATTGCCTTTTTACTATCGGCAATGTTTGTTAAATTTCGCGACATATCTCACATATGGGAGGTCGTCTTACAGGGTGCGTTCTACGCAACTCCAATTCTTTATCCAGTTAGTATGGTAGTTGCGGTCAGCCCTATAGCGGCGAAAGTATTGATGTTAAACCCTGTCGCGCAGATTATACAGGATGCTAGGTATAATACCGTGACACACCAGACGGTTACGGTGAATAGTCTCATAAACAATCCATTTATTGCTGCAATACCTTACGTGTTGGTCTTGCTATCGATTCTATGGGCCAGTTGGTATTTTAAGAAAAGCCAAAAATATTTTGCGGAGAACGTGTAGATGAGTGAAAACGAACCCGCTGTAGTAGTTAAAGATTTGTATAAGACCTTTAAGTTACCGCACGAGCAACACAGCGGGCTTAAGCAGCATGTCGTCAATATATTTAGTGGCAACAAGGGATACGAAATACAAAAGGTCTTGAGTGATGTATCTTTTGAGATTAAAAAAGGCGAATTTTTTGGTATTGTTGGTCGCAACGGAAGCGGTAAAAGTACTCTCCTTAAGCTACTAGCTGGTATATACGTTCCTGACAAAGGACTTGTTCAGGTTAATGGCAGCCTTACACCCTTTATTGAGCTTGGTGTTGGTTTCAACCCAGAGCTGACTGGTCGTGAAAATGTTTTTATGAATGGTGCACTGCTTGGTTTTAGCCGAAAAGAAATGGAAGACATGTACGACGATATCGTGCAGTTCTCTGAAATTGAAAAGTTTATGGATCAAAAGCTAAAAAATTACTCATCGGGTATGCAGGTCCGATTGGCATTCTCTATTGCAATCAGAGCAAGAAGCGACATTCTACTTATTGATGAGGTTCTTGCTGTCGGTGATGCTGCTTTTCAACAGAAATGCTATCGCTATTTTGACGAGCTTAAAAAGGCTAACAGAACTATTATATTAGTTTCACATGATATGAGTGCAATTAAGCAATTTTGTGATCGCGCAATTCTTATTTCGAACGGCAAGGTGATACTCGACGGTAAACCCGGTGATGTCGCTGTAGAGTATGAGCGTCTAAACTATGATAAAGAAGTAAACACTGAAGATAGCAGCGTCGGTAAGGTAGATAAAAGGGTCACTTTATCAACACTTAATCCTAAAGGTAAGAATGTTGATACATTCGAATACAACACGGGTATTACACTTAAAGTCGAATGGACGGATGAATATAAAGTAGGTGCAGTGGGTTTCTTGATATACAAAAACCAAGAGCTGATTTTTGCTACTAACTCTTTTAGTTATGGTGAGTTTTTAGATAAAAGAGAGGCTTGTCTAAACCTTAAGCTAGACCTTGGCAACGGGAGGTATAATGTACGAGTTGGTCTATTTGGACAAGAAGGACGACACGATTTTCTGGGTATGTTTGATGATAAAACCATAGTCATCTATAACCAGCCCCAGAAAGACAAACAAGGAAATGAATACGAAGGCGTTCTATTACTTGATAACGAATGGATAAGCTAGATGTCAAATTATAGCTCAAGTAAATTTAAAGAAGACTCGAATACACCCTGGTATAAAGTTTTTAATCTTATAAAAGACAAACAAGTTGTTCTAGACATTGGTTGCAGTAGCGGTAACTTTGGAAAAGAACTTATTGATCAAAAACACTGTACGGTAGATGGTGTTGAGTTAAATCTAGATGACGCGAGACTCGCAAAAAAGAAATTACGTAAGGTCTTCAGCTTTAATATTGAAGAGGGTGCCCCAAAAGAGCTTTGGGGTCAATACGACGTTGTCTGTTTTGGCGATGTTATTGAACACTTAGTGAATCCCGTTGTAGCTCTAGAAAATACAAAACAACTTCTAAAAAAGAACGGGAAGGTCGTATTCTCAATACCAAATATGGCTCATATGTCCGTTAGGCTAATGCTTTTAGGTGGAAATTTCGAATACGGCGAGACGGGATTATTAGACAAAACCCACCTACATTTCTACGACGAGAAAGAGGTGTATAGGGTGTTTAATGAGGCCTCATTAAACATTGATAAAATTGATTATGTGCGTAGAGATATTCCCACCGACGTACTTAAACGAATACTGGCTACGCTTGGCCTTAAGGCAGATAAGTCATTCATTGAAAATTCGAAGAAGGTTAACGCAAGCGCGTATCAGTTTATAGGTATTTCTTCAATGTCGCAAAAGAGTGACATTAAGCAACGACCAAAACTTAGCCCTGCAATCAATGAAATGGAACAGCATATAAAGTATATAAAAGATGTTCATGCGGCACAAATCAAGGCACATAAAAAAAGGATTAATGAGCTAGAGTCACAAGTCACAAGACTATCGGGTGAACTAGAGGGTATAAAAAACAATAAAGGTTACAAACTTCTATCAAAAATAGCGAGCAAAAAGCAAAATTAGTTTTTCGGTAAAACTCCCTTTTTAAGACGCATAAATCTCTTTATGAATTCTAGATTTGATCTGTCTTTGTTTTTTACAAAGAGAGCAAAAGAATTTAACATGATAGTTAGAACGACAAACGGATAGCTAATTGGTTTGTGGATTCTAAAGAATGTTTTCATGCTGACATAGAAGGTTACTGCTTTATTGAGGTCGTTCCATTTTGAAAACGAAACTCCACCGTCATGCACAACGCTTGACTCCACGTCAAATAAAAGCTTATAACCTTTTTTACGTGCGCGGTACGACCATTCGACGTCTTCGAACCATATGGCGAATTCTTCACTCAACAAGCCAATACTTTCAAGCTTCTCTTTGCTTGTAAAAATGCATGCTCCAGGGATTTGTTCGACTAATTGAGACTTATCGCCTAGCTGCTCCTGGTATCTATTAACGAGATAGCTATTCTTAAGCGCGTGAGGCCGCAAGAAGGTCGAGAAGGCAGCAACGGTCAATAGTGTAGGCGCTTTAAGATAATAACCGTCTGTGGCGTCGCTACCGTCACTGTGTAGCATGCGTGGCCCCACAGCAGCGATATCTTTGTCGCTATTAAAAGCATTTAACATGTTCATAACGGAGCCCGGCTGCATTATCGCATCTGGGTTAAGGATGATGTAGTAATCAAAGTCTTGATCGATGAAATACCGCAGGCCTTGATTGACCGCGACTGAAAAGCCAGTGTTGGTATCATTAGCAATGACATGGCACATTTTTAATTTATTTGCTTCGACAACCGATTTGTCGCTCGAATAATTATCGATAACACAGGTCTCGAGATGTAAATCAGCGCTACTTTGGCTAGTAAAACTCTCTACGCATTTTTTTAGATCAGCCGCAGAATTATAGGATACAACAACGGCACCAATTCTTTTCATAAATTATTCCCTTTTATCTTATTTCTAGTACCGATAACGACACGCGACACACACTTATGTGGATGTTTTTTTGCTGCGATAATTGCATGGTGGTAGCTATGTTTTAGTAGTCGGTACGGTAGTTTTACAATTTCCTTAAAATAACCCTTTACTCTGTAAAGTTCCAGCCACCAAAAAAAACCAAGGCCGTATAGTTCGGGGTGAAGTTCTTCCAGACATTTAACAACTGCAGGTAGTTTTGCTTGAGATTGACCATCTCTGCTTGAACCCTCGTGTCTCCTGTATAAGAAAATAGGTTCATTGATATACGAAAACTTTTTCGTTAAAGTTGACATCGTAAGGTACAGTTCCCAGTCTTCAAATCCAATTGACATTTTATCCTTGTAGCCACCAGATTCCCTAAAAATAGATGTTTTCATAAGGGCACTATTGTGTATGAAATTAACACTTCTGAGTAAGCGATGATTAAACTTTGCTGTTTTTTGCACTCTATCGACTGCACCGAACATGAGCATATCCGTATACACCACATCGCTATTATCTTCGCGTGCTCTGCGGGTACACTGATAGATGTAATTAGGCGTTAATATGTCATCTGCATCTAGAAAGATCATCCAGTTTGTGTCGACATGCGTGAGCGCAAGGTTTTTTGTTTTTATAATGCCATGGTTCTCTTGGTTAATGAGAGTATATTTAATAGGACTTTTCTGCCGTTTTTTCTTATCAATAAAGCGAGTAATGACATCCGCACTATCATCAGTCGATCCATCGTTAATTACGATAACGTGGGCCGGCTGGAGGGTTTGTCGTTCTAATGATTCAAGGGCCTCGACGACGTAATCCGAATAGTTATAACACGGCACGACTACTGTAACATCTTCAAAGCCTTCACTTGGCAGCAATATTTTTTTAATATAACTTTGACCAAGCTTATGAATTGTGCGACGTTTCAGCAAAAGCGATGGAATAGCTAGGATATTTATAAGATATGCTTTCACCATGGCCTTATCGTGGTTGTTGGGTATTTTGCGGTTGTTGTTTAGTGATATCAGGAACTCTTTACTGTACACATGCATAAACTTATGCAAATATTTAAAATCGTAGTTTTTAAAAACAAAACGAAAACGGTTGCGATGCATTTGATAAAAGAAGAAAAATGGTTGATGAGCACTGCTTGCTCCAACCTTGTGCCATACCTTTGCATTCGGCGTATAGATAGCCTTAAATCCTGCGCGTTTTGCACGAGCAATAAAGTCAGTTTCTTCATAGTAGGCAAAGAAGCTATTGTCGAGATATCCAATCCTATCGATAACCTTTCTTGAGACGAGTAGGTTAGATCCTGATAAATTATTAGCATCGGTGACTTTGTTGCCGTAATGTAACATAACGGTATGACCCGTTACGGGGTTGACCGTTTGATAGCTCGAGAATGAACTACCTGTATTAAAAGCTTCCTCCTTCTGGTTCCAGTTGTACGCACAGCCTCCTATAATATCGGCTTTATATTCTCGGCTTGCATTGACTAGCTCCGTGAGCCAGTTTTTATCTACAACAAGGTCGTTGTTAAGTAGTGCAACGAAATCACCTTTTGAGTGGCGAAGTCCTTCAATATGACCACCGGTAAAGCCTGTATTCTTAGGAAGAGCGATAAGGTTAATACCTTTTATATCCTTAAGAGTGTCCACTGAGCCGTCCGTTGATCCATTATCGATAACGATAAGTTCACAATTTGGATAAGCTAATTCTTTTAACGACTCGATACACCTAACAGTGTCATCTTTTCCGTTCCAGTTTAAAATAACGATGCTTACAAGAGGCGTGGTAGTTTTCTTAACCATGTAATTTCCTTCTAAGCGCCTTAATGGGATTATTTAAAGGTGGTGCGCTGGGCGTGAGGATCTGCAGATACGTCTCTTTTTCTACTGCTCTATGTTTGCTGATATAGCTTCTTTTGCGGTACATTAGCGGCGATAGCACTATTCCGACAACAAATCCGCGCATGTAAGCCCAAAAGAGCGTTTTATTGCTTCTATAGAGAAATTGCATATTTGCCAAGTGGCTGACAGCGATTTTTTTAAACTTTTTTCGCAAAACAATAATAGGAACATTTTTTGTCAAAAGCCATATAAGATTACGGGTGCCCCAGTACATCTTTTTTGTAGACACTCGCTCGCCAGTAACGGAGCCGATGTGAATAGCGGTAGCTTTAGCAACAAAGGCATGTTTCCACCCACGAGAGAAGGCTCTGAGTAGCATATCAACATCTTCAACATATGCAAAAAAACGATCGTCCAGCAGATTGCCTTTGTAGCTAATATCATCAATAAGTGTTCGACGTAGTATGACAGCAGCAGCGTTTGGGCCAACCGAAGTTATCTCTAGATCCTTTGTTGTTTTACCCGATGCACGTTGTCGAGGAATGAACCCCTCTTCTAGATAGATACCAGTGCTGTCGTAGGTATCCATAGCGCCAGTAGAGTAGTTTGATCCTTGCGCAAGTCCCACGTCCTTGTGGGTCCTCATATATCCAAGCATGGTCTTTAGCCAGTTTGGCGACAGCTCGGCATCATTATTAAGAAGGACAATATACTGAAGTTTGGGGTGATTTTCTAAAAGAAGCTTAATTCCTTGATTGTTTGCCTTGGCGTAGCCAAGGTTCTTCTCGTTACGGAAATATGTTAATTGGGATACTAACTGATGAGTCTTGACTATGTCGTTCGTATTATCGTTTGATCCGTTATCTACAACGACTACATGAAACGACTTTTCTGATTGTTCGTAGAGTGCGTCAAGACAATTTTTGAGTAGTTTTGCGCCATTCCAAGAGAGCACAACAAATCCAACTTTAGGTATCATAAGTATATTCTAACAGATTACTGGACGGTTGTGGTGAACGACATACCCTGGTAAGGGATTAAGTCATAGCCATCGATAGCTAATGAGAATTGTTCTGTATAAATACCGGCTGTATCGGGGGCTTTCCATGTGAAGTCAAACTCTCCAACTTGGCCAGGGTTTACGGATGGAGTTTGCATCCGAATTTGATTAGTCGTCCCCAGCCAATTTGGGTCACTAGGATTCGCAAAGCGCGACTGCCGATACCATGGGTTGTACATAAGGACGCGTGCTGCACCCCCGTGGAATACACCTGGGGTGTTTCCATCGGCGTACCATATAGTATTGGAATTATTTTTTATCATTAGTTTACCTGTAGCAATCTGCCCTCGAGACATCACGCCAGGTGGGTTAATTGTTCCGACAACAGTTGTATAACTATAATTTTTAGGAGCGATAGTTATATCTTTTCCAACAAAAGGGCTGGAGAAATATACTCCGTCTAATGCGAACCGTAATTCAGTGAAAGAAACAGATGAATCATAAGATGCGACAAAGGGTATGTCAAATTCACCAATAGCACCAGGCGCTACAGAGATACCCGCAAGCTTAACTTGATTCTTTGTGCCTAGCCAAGCTGGATCTGTAGATTCTGCAAGGGGGTTATTCCTGTAGCCGGACATCATGAGGCGAACCGGACTTACTCCGACGGGGGTATTTCCATCGGAGTACCACGTGGCAGACCCGGTGTTTTTAAGCTGTATTTTAGCGACGTAGCGCTGACCAGGTATCATCTGAGAGGGTATGTCCGTTGACGTTACTGAAAAGAGGTAAGCCTGAGATTCCGAAGTGATTGTGAGAGGAACGGATGGGGGGAGGGGGGTCGCGCCGTCGAGTACTAATCCAAAACTAGTTGTTTGTTGTCCTGGTGTACCTGGAGCACGAATGGAAAACTGGAAGTTTGCGGTGTCACCGGGGTTGATAGGATTACCCTGTAGACCAATTTGATTGTTGGCAAGCCAAGTTGCAGAGTCATAAAAAGGAGAGGCACTATAGCTTGGATTGAGCGTATAAAGTCGCATCGCTGCTGCGCCAGTCGGGTGATTATTCTCGGTGTACCAAACGACATTACCGGTATTTTTGATTTGATAGCTAACCGAAGTCGCAAGGTCGGTAGGTAGGGTTGCTGGCACTGGGGTTTGGCTTACCACTGAGTAGCTATAGTTTGGGGAGGGGGTGTTAACGCCCCAAGACATACCGATACTAGCGTAAAAATGAACACCGTCTAATACGGGCGCGAAACTCATCGCATAATTGTTAACTGCTTGCAAGGGTCCCCTGAGGGTCGCGGTAAAGGTTGCTATTTGACCATTTGCGACACTTGATTGGTCCATTCTGATTTGATTTTTTGTTCCTAACCATGCAGGATCTGCGGTATTGGCAAAAGGTGAATCTGTATAACCAAGCATTCCTAGGCGTGTTGGATGTTCTCCGTTCGGTACGTTTCCGTCTGAATACCACGTCACCCCCGATTGGTTAACAAGTGAAACTTGAACGGAATAGACCTGGTTGGGAAGCAGGGTAGACGGTGGGTTTGTAGCCCCCGCAAACGCGTACCCTGGACCAATAGTGCTGCCAAACCAGTCTGTAAAGTATAGGAAGAAGTTACGATTACCATAGGCCCCACAGCTATCACCTATTCCGTAGCCAGCATTTAGAGCTGACTGGTTTGGTTGGTATGGCGTGTAATTATATAATGCCTGAGTTGAGCGGTTGACAATATTTACGGTTGTACCGCCACATGAGGTATTAGGGTTATATTGGATGTAGTTATTGCCAAGTATATAGGGTGTATACCAGTTGGGGTTGTTGACAATAATAGCGTGGAACATAGTACCCGACCACGTCAACTGATTGGTTAGTCCGAAATATTGGCTATCGCAAGCTGCGGTGTCTGGACAGCCATAACCAGTAGCTGTTCTATACTGTGACGGTAACGGCCATGAGTCCGTAACGAGACCTTGTTCTTTTTGCAACAATACAATTAAGACTTGGGGGTTAATCTGATATTTTTGGGCAACGTTATAGATAATTTGAGCAGAGCCTAGGCCATTCTCTGTGTAGTCTTTTAGGCAAGGGTATGGAGGTGCGGGCCACCCGACCAGAGCGGCATACTGTGCATGAGTAAGGTCCGGGCGACCGAAATCAGATGCGGGCTGTGTACCATTAGTATCGCATGATGGTACCTTGCTATTGAGGAAGGTCTGAATCTGACTGACATTCATCGAAGTATTGTTTGTAAATACACTATCGTCAATAATATGCCCGGCGTTAAACCCAACTACTGGACTAGCGTGGGTAGTATCAACCACCATACTCGACATGACAAAGAGAGTTCCGAGGAATAAGGCTAAGTACAAAACGTAACGACTACCTCCCATTGCCGCTGAAGAGTGTTGGTGTTTTGTCGTAGTGTTTATTATAGTCTCGTTCATAATGGCTTACTGTAATGTTATGGTTTTAGTTGCAGATCCTGTGAGTGTGGAGCTGTCATAGGTAATAAGCGCTTGCCACGCTCCGGTGGACAATTCAGACGTTGGTACGTCAAAACCTTTGCAGGTTGAGGTGCTCGCAAGTGCTTGCGTATCAGCGGTTTTTATGACAGTAGGCTGTCCCGCGCGCGTGAGAGTAAGGGTACATGTCCCCGTATTTTCAACAGCGCTTATAAGTACTCTAATTTGCAGGGTTGAACCATTTTGATTTGCGGCTGTAACTGTCACTTGAACGTTTTTCTTTGTACTGCCAGTTATTGGTGTTGGGGCGGGCGGAGTATCGCTTGAGTTGGTTGAACCTGATTTAATCTGAGAGCCAGACTTCTGCTGTTCGGAAGTTGCAGGCCCATAATTAACTGAGCCATTGCCACTAGGCGAGTTTGTGGGTGATTTCCAGCCGAATAGGTTACCATTAAAAACATACACATAAGTCAGGGCCCCTGCGACTAATAATACTGCTATGCTACTGGCAATAATTAGCTTTTTTGAAAATCTTTTTTTTGAATTAATAATCATGTTTGTTTTTACCTTAATTTACCTAAATTATACAATAGGCATAGACACCATGTCAATATTTGAGTAGACACACCCTACGCTACAAGTGAAACGGATTTGTTAAATAATTCAATACGTTATTAATGAAGTCGCATAAGCATAAGCATAAGTATATATTGTGAAACTGCAATAGAAACAATAAGACCAATTGATAAATATCTTGATTTTTTATATTTATCCAGAATATTATCTAGTAACATATAGAAGATTAATAATAAAATTACAGAAGGCACGTAGAGTGTGCGTACACCGGATGCGTACATTGTCGGAGACAAAGTTATCATAGCTATGCTCGCAATGACGGCACAATAAAGTAACCCCAACAAGTAACCCTTAGTCTTATTTCGGTATAGAATTGCTGGTGCAATTATGGTAGTAAATAGCGCTAACGTCCACGGCAAAAATATTAGTTGCGATAGACGACTGGGTAGCTGTGGCTTCCAGGTTGCATAAAAGTTACTCCAATAACCTACCGCGATAAACCCCTTGGCTAAACTAAAAAAACAAACTAAAGTAAGCATAAATGTAATTACATAGTCAAGTTTATCCTTATTCTCCTTCTTGGCGAAAAGAGCAATAAGTAAACCCCAGGATCCCACGAGTAAGAATCCTGTGTGGTTTACAAAAGCATCTAGCAGCCACCTGTAGCCGTAGTTGACGTGCTGTATTAATGGTGTTGTGTAAAAATCCGGAAGCCAGCGAAGTGTTTCGGCCTTAAGGCGTACACCGTTTCCAGGCGCTAGCAAACTAACGAAAAGGAATACGCAAAAAACTATACAAAAAATAATCATGTAGGTTGGGATTTTTTTTAAACCATGTTTGGAGGAAATAATAAATTTGTAAATGGTTAAAATAACCGATAACATCAGAAGCACAATCCCTATTTGCTCCTGCGAACTTGCTGCGACAATGGCGCCGAGAATACCTAAGATAGTTATAGTCCAGTGTGGCGCGCGGTTCCGAACAAAATAGTACGCCACGGGATAGAACGCAACAAGCCCAAATGCCGTTATCCAAAAGTAATTCATTGATCCCGTTACCCATAATGTACCATCGAAAAATACGTTCGTATCCATAAGCAGCGGAAGTGTCAGCGCCAGTCCTAGCATAATGTAATCCTTGCCAGAAGACTGTTTGTTGGCAAAAAGCTTATAGTATAGAAAAATGGTGCCGCTCATTATTCCGTAAATAATCAACGACACTGCTTTCCAAAAGGCTAGTGGTATTTGGCTAAATACATAGACAAATGATTCGGAAAAGATCCTTCCGCTCCAATTATAATAACGGTAATTTAGCCAATCTAAAACTGATGCATAGGGGTGGATCTGTATTGGGAATACCGTATCATCTGATCCCACTATCCTTATGGATAGTTTTAACAATATAGCAAACAGAATTATTCCAAGTATATATATACATATAAGGGTGAGGTTGTGTCTATACTTTTTTATCCAAGAGTAAAATACAGAGTCTTTGAGCATACTCGGTATATATTATCACGCTATAGTTTTATTAGATACTTACCGTAGCCTGATTTTATCAGAGGAGTCGCTTGCTCTGCCATTTGTGCATTTGATATGAATCCCTCCCGAAACGCAACTTCTTCGGGACTGCCGATAATTAGGCCAGTACGAGTTTGGACGACGCGGATGTAGTCGGAGGCGTCGGTCATCGAGTCGATTGTGCCGGTGTCGAGCCAGACATCGCCGCGATCGAGCGTCGTGACGGTCAGTTTGCCGCGTTTCAAGTATTCTTCGTTGACGGAAGTAATCTCGAGTTCACCACGTTCGCTGGGCTGAACGTTTTTGGCAATTTCAACAACGTCATTGTCGTAAAAATACAGGCCGACGACCGCAAAGTCAGACTTTGGTTGGCTCGGTTTTTCCTCGATGGAGATTGCCTGGTTGTTCTGGTCAAATTCAACCACTCCGTAGCGTTCGGGGTCGGAGACGCGGTAGGCAAAGACCGTGCCACCGTTTGGATTAGTACAAGTTTTAAGTGACGTGCCTAGGTCCGAACCATGGAAAATGTTATCACCTAGTACCAGCGCGACGCTATCTCCGCCGATAAACTCCTCGCCGATAATAAAGGCTTGGGCCAGACCGTCTGGTGAGGGCTGAACGGCGTAGTGCAGGCTAATACCCCACTGCGACCCATCACCTAGCAGCCGTTGGAATTGCGACTGGTCCTCGGGCGTCGTGATAATCAGGATGTCTTTGATACCGGCCAGCATCAGGGTGGTGAGCGGGTAGTAAATCATCGGCTTGTCGTAAATTGGCATCAGCTGCTTGCTAATACCCTTGGTAATCGGCCATAGCCTCGATCCGGATCCGCCGGCTAGAATGATTCCCTTCATAGAGTACCTCGCATTAATTCTCTAAAGTGATATTGAACTTTCTACATTATATCATGACCCCAGACGAAGGTGTGTTGTGGGGCTAGCTATCGAAGGTATTCGGTAGCTGTAGGCGTTGTGGCGCCTCATTGTCGGTTAGATCGAATGATTCCTCGGGATTTTGCCATATATTTGGTGACGGCGAGTCGGTAAGGAGGTCGAGCGTCGTCGTGAATATTTTAAACTCGTTATACAGCTCCTTCGTAAAATTAACAATTCTTCGTTCGGTAGAGGGATTGCCAGCGATAAAGAGAACGTGGGGATAGAGCCCCGCGTTCTCTTTATCGGCAAAGTTCTCGTGTTGTCTGATGCGTTTGCGAACAAGCCAACTAAGAGTTAATGCCGGGATGAAGTCGACCAGAAATTCTGGGGCCGTCCTGTTTTTTGGAACAACGCGGAGGAGTGGCGTTGGTCGTATGAACTTGTTTCTGTCGATTTGATACTGGGTATAGTACAGGAACTCGCCTTCGTGGTGGCGACGCAAACTCAAGAGTATATATGACATCCGCAAACAGCTGTCTATCTGATCCTCGCTAAAGGATTTGTCTTTGTAGCGTTGCTTGAGCCCACTCTGTTGAGTCAATTGAAGCGCCTCAAGCGTTCGGATGCCAGCGTTACCCAGACAATAGGTTGCTGGTCTCTGGCGGATACGGAATGAAGAATTGTATTGTTTGATAACGAAGTTTTGCTGTTCTAGTACGAAAAGTCTTTCATAGATTGTTGATCGATCTTTATGTAATAGTTCTGCGAGTATGTCTGTTGTGGTAAACCGTAGTGCGTGTAGAAGAGTAAGAATTTTAATTTGATTCTGTGTAAGGTGCCATCTATATGTAGGGTTGTAGATTTTCATGATGAAGTGAAGTGTCTGGCTGTGGTATTTTATCTCCTATAGTATATATAATATAAAGGAGAGTAAAAGACAATATTAACAGGGGTGTTTGTTCGTAAAAGACATGTTTTCCATAGTGGGGAAAGCGGCCTTAGAAAATATCGTCACTTTCGTCAAAAAAAGCGGACGGTATTTTGTACCAACGAGTATTACTTTGTCGTCTGAAGGTATTCTTTCAGCGCCGTCTGCCAGTCACGGGGCATAAAGCCGGTGGCTTTTATCTTATCGAGATTCAGGGTGCTTTGTAAGGGGCGCGGCGCAATCCCGGTCTTGCCGGCGTAATAGTCGGCCGTCGTCACTCCTGTCACATCTCTCCTGTCGTGGCCGGTTAGTTCGTAGACGTCAGCGGCAATATCTGCCCAGCTGGCGCTGGCGCCGTCGCCAGTGAGGTTGTAGGTACCGTATTGTATATGGGAGGTGGTATTTGGTAGATGGCCAGAAACTAAGTGTTTAATACCCTTCGCCAGGTCACTTGTGAAGGTGAGGCGACCGATTTGGTCGTTGACGACACTGGGCTTGACGCCTTTCTCGGCCAGCGAGCGCATGGTGCGGACAAAGTTGTTGCCGTCGCCGATTACCCACGAGCTGCGGACGATATAGCTGCGCTTGGAAGAAGTGATGACAAGATCACCGGCCGCTTTGGTTTGGCCGTAAACACCGAGAGGGCTGAACCGCTCGGTCTCGAGGTGATTGGCTATCGTGCCGTCAAAGACGTAATCACTGGAAATATGAACCAAGGTCACCCCATAGTTATTGGAAATGTGGGCCAGATTGGTCAGAGCGCTGGCATTGCTTTCCCAAGCGTCTTTGCGGCCCTCATCGGTCTCGGCTAAATCAACGGCCGTGTAGGCGGCGGCATTGAGGATTAAGCTGTATTGGCGCCAGTTGCGGGCAATGATAATCGCTGGGTCGCTAAGGTCAAAGGTATCGCGGTCGACGCATTCGGCGTCGGGAAATTCCAGCTGCAACGCCCGGCCGAGCTGGCCGTAAGCGCCAACGATGAGCGTCTTTTTGGGCTTCATTGGTATGACGTCGTCCAGGCTGGCGTGCAGTTTGTCTTTTTCGGATAACTCGGCCTGATCGAGCGGAATTGGCCATTGGATGTTGGCGGTTTTGTCAGCTAGGTTCAGGAAAGTGTACTGTGATTGCGCCTCGGCGCTCCAGTGCTCGTTCACCAAATAGGTGTAGGCGGTATTGTCTTCCAGGGCTTGGTAGGAGTTGCCGACGCCTCGAGGCACAAAGATGGCCTTTGACGGATCAAGCTCGGTTGTAAACACAGTCCCAAAGCTATCGCCCTCGCGCAGGTCAACCCAGGCGCCAAAGATTCGTCCGGTGGCGATAGAGATATATTTATCCCACGGCTCGGCGTGAATGCCCCGGGTGACGCCACGTTGTTCGTTAAAACTGATGTTGTTTTGAACCGGACCAAGGTCGGGCAGGCCGATAGAGGTCATTTTTTCATGTTGCCAGTTTTCTTTGAACCAGCCACGGCTATCGCCGTGAACGGGCAAGTGATAGACGATCAGACCGGGGATTGGCGTGGTGTGGGAGGTGAGTTGTTTGCCAAATTCGATCGGTGACTTACCCATTATTGACCCTGCACTTTGTATTTAGTTTCGGTCGCTTCTTTTTGTGGTTTCCACCAGTTTTCATTGTCTTTGTACCAGTCGAGGGTGGCCTGCAAGCCGGCTTCGAAGTCGGTGTACTGTGGCATCCAACCCAGTTCGGTGCGCAGTTTGGTTGAATCAATCGCGTAACGCATGTCATGGCCTGGCCGATCGTTGACGTGGTCGTAAGCTGTCGGGTCTTGGCCGGTTAATTTAAGAATTAATTCGATAACCGATTTATTGTCCTTTTCACCGTCGGCCCCAATCAGGTAGGTTTCACCCGATACGCCTTTTTCGAGAATTGTTAAGACGGCCGAGCTGTGATCTTCGGTGTGGATCCAGTCACGGACATTTTCGCCGGTGCCGTACAATTTTGGTCGGCGACCTTCCAAGATTTCAGTCACCTGCCGAGGAATGAACTTTTCAACGTGTTGGTAGGGACCGTAATTGTTGGAACAGTTGCTAATGGTGGCGGTGACGCCGAAGCTGCGTACCCAGGCACGGACGAGTAAGTCTGAACTTGCCTTGGTTGAAGAATAGGGGCTGGAAGGATTGTACGGAGTACTTTCGGTGAATCTGTTCGGATCATCAAGTTCTAGGTCGCCGTAGACTTCATCGGTGGAGATGTGGTGCAGTCGCTTGCCGTGTTTGCGGATGGCTTCCAGGATGGTGTAGGTACCGACAATGTTGGTATCAAGGAAAGGACGGGGATTCTGGAGCGAGTTATCGTTATGTGACTCGGCAGCGTAGTGCACGACCGCGTCGTTCTCGGAAACGAGTTTATTAACCAGCGCTGCATCGGTGATGTTGCCTTCGACGAACGTGAACCTAGCTGGGTCAAGACCTTCTAGATTTGCGCGGTTGCCCGCGTAGGTAAGGGCGTCGAGTACGGTAATATGCCAATCTGGTCGCTCTCTAGAGACGTAGTGTACGAAATTCGAGCCAATAAACCCCGCACCGCCTGTGACGATAATATTCATATCCCTTATTATATAAGGTTTAGCGTGGTTTGGCATGGTAGAATTGCAGCCAAGTGCAAGTAGGCAAAATTTACAACAATTCTTGAAGTCGACGGATGCTGGCTTGAATGGTCGCCAGGTGTAGTTTTTCGATGGCGATATCGCGTATGGGGATAAACTCGGCCGAGGCGACGTCGTCGTTGGCCGTAAACCGAAGCTGGCTCGAGACACGGGCCCAAAAGATGACGCTCAGAATGGGGACGTTCTCGCCGCCGTAACTATAATCGTCGGTACCGCTGATGAGATATTGAACGTCGTGGTAATCATCGGGCGTTAGGCCAAGTTCTTCCTGGAGTTCGCGGGCAAGTGCTTGTTCGTACGATTCCGGTCCGTCAACAAAGCCACCAGGTGTATCGTAGAGGCCTTTGCCTGGTTCGATACCACGCGTGGCAACCAGAACTTCATCGCGTTCGTTGACTAGCCAGATGCCAATCGTGGGCGAGGTATTGGCAAAAATGGTATGGCTATTGTCGCATCGGTAGACGTGGTTTTGTAAATTGGTCAGTGGTGTACCGCAACGGCGACAAAAATTAAATTCCATAGCCTTATTTAACCATAAGTAGCCGAGGGCTGGGTATGTACCGTATAATGGAACAATGATTACAGTAGTTATCGCTGGCGGGTTTGGTACTCGTCTATGGCCACTATCAACTCCAGACGGTATATTGGTTGCCCGTAAGGACGTCAGTCATCGGACGGGCGAAGTGGCGAAACAACTACAAAAATAAGGATATTATACTATGTGCGGAATTGTTGGATACATTGGTGAACGTGGAGCGCAGGGTGTCTTAACGAGTGGTTTGCGACGGCTGGAATATCGTGGCTATGACTCGGCCGGGATTGTCACGCTGGGGGCGAATAATCAGGCAACGCTCCTGCGGGCGGAAGGCAAAGTCAGTGAATTAGACAAATTAGTTTTATCGCACGAAAATAAAGACACAGTTGGCATTGGCCATACTAGGTGGGCAACACACGGTGAGCCATCAGAGACGAACGCTCATCCTCACAAAGCCGGTGATATATATCTGGTTCACAACGGTATTATCGAGAATTATAAAGAACTAAAAGCCGAGCTGAAGAATCATAGTTTTGAAAGTCAAACTGACACCGAGGTCTTGGTAGCCTTGGTTGATTCGCTGTATGACAAAGAGACGTTGCTGGTAGATGCGGTTACACAGGCGCTCAAGCTAGTCGTTGGCACCTATGGGATAGCAGTCGTCTCGACTCGCGAGCCTGATGTTATTATCGTTGCTCGGATGGGCAGCCCGCTAATTATCGGCGTTAATGACGACGAGACGATTATTGCCAGTGACGCCTCGGCGTTAGTCGGTCATACCGACCAGGCGATTTACTTGAACGACGGTGAAATTGCCGTTTGCCGACGCGATGGTGTTGAGTTGCAGGACATGAGCGCCCAACCAATCTCGACCCGCGTCGAAACGATCGAAGTCGATATGCAAGCCATTCAAAAACAAGGTTACGACCATTTCTTGCTGAAAGAAATTAGCGAGCAACCTGTCACGCTTCGCTCAACCCTTAGTGGGCGAGTGAACGTGGAAGATAAACTTATTAAATTAGGTGGCTTGAACCTGAACACCGAAGAGCTGCGTGGCATTGAGCACGTCACGATCATTGGCTGCGGTACGGCCTATTATGCGGGGCTTTTGAGCTCGTACTACCTCGAACAATTGGTTGATGGTCTGACGATTGATGTCGCCACGGCTTCGGAACTACGCTACCGGTCATTCCATTTGCCAAAGAATACCGTCGCCCTGGTGGTGTCTCAGTCCGGCGAAACGGCCGATACCTTGGCCTGTCTGCGCGAGATCAAACGGCGAGGCGTCAAGACGCTGGGTATTATCAATGCCGTCGGTTCGACTATTGCCCGAGAAGTTGATGGCGGAGTTTACGTTCACGCGGGCCCAGAGATATCTGTCGCCTCTACTAAGGCCTTCACCTCACAAGTGGCGGCCATGATTATGTTTGGCATTCAGATTGCCCAGGCAAAGGGTGTGGGCGTGCAAGATACCTCGAGCTATATTGAGGAATTGGACCAATTGCCCAATGAAATTGAAGCGGTGATTGCCAACTATAAAGAACAAATTTCAGCCATTGCCAAGCGCTATGCTCACTATGACCACGCTCTTTATTTTGGTCGTGACACACTCTTTCCAGTCGCGCTCGAAGGCGCCTTGAAGTTAAAAGAAATCTCGTACATCCAAGCCGAAGGCTATGCCGCTGGCGAATTAAAGCATGGGCCGATTGCGCTGGTTGATGATACCTTTTTTGAAGTTGCCTTACTACTCGATAACTGGCTGTTCGACAAAAGTTTGAGCGCCCTATCAGAGGTCAATGCCCGCGGCGGACACGTGTTCGCAATAACCAACAGTAAAAAAGAGATTGATGCCGAAGAGACGCTGCGGATCGATACCAAGTTGGATCTGTTGGCGCCGATTGTCATAAA
This sequence comes from Candidatus Saccharibacteria bacterium UBA5170, assembly GCA_002413425.1. Lineage (GTDB taxonomy): Bacteria > Patescibacteriota > Saccharimonadia > Saccharimonadales > Saccharimonadaceae > UBA1547. The sequence goes on from DHWY01000003.1 coordinate 44,791, forward strand.
TGTCGTGCAACAGTTGTTTGCCTATTACGTGGCCGTAGCCCGAGGCAACGACGTTGATCAGCCGCGGAATCTTGCCAAGAGCGTGACGGTCGAATAAACATCGTGAAAAAAATCTGCCTCATAACCTGCTACAGCCAACCCGACTACGTCCGAGCCAAAACACTGCGGGCGGCATTTGGCAGTATGGCCGAGGTTGACTTGATCATTATCAAGAATCGACATAAGGGGTTGCTGCGCTACCCTGAGGTTATGTGGAAGCTACTTGTCGCCCGCTTCAGCCGTCGGCCCGATTTGTACTTTCTGACCTTTCGTGGTTATGAGATGCTGCCATTTGTCCGCTTGGCAACGTTGGGTAAGCCGCTGGTGTTTGATGAGTTTATTAACCTGATTGAATGGGTGGTGTACGAACATCACAAATTGGACCCCGACAATATAGCGGCTAAAATCTTGCACAATATCTATCGATTTTGGCTTAAATCAGCCGATCTGATTGTCACCGATTCGGCTTCACACGCCCGCTATTCGGCCGAACTGATGAGGCTACCGCTCGACAAGTACGTTCCGTTGATCGTCAGTACCGACGAGAAAACATTCGGTATGTCGCCCGCGCTAAAAACGCGAATATCGCGGCCATTTGACGTTTTTTACTACGGCCTAATGATGACACCGCTGCAGGGACTGGATACCATCATCGCAGCGATGCGCCTGTTGAAAGACCAGGACATCAGGCTGACCTTGGTTGGCGGCAAAGACAAGGCGAAATCTATTATCGAGCAAGCCCAACACGACGGGGTCGCAATCATACACAAAAAGTGGGTCCCAATAGAAGAACTGCGAGATTATATGCAGGTATCCGACGTCTGTTTGGCCGGTCCGTTTGGCGACAGTGTCCAGGCCCAGTTTGTGATTGGCGGTAAAACCTATCAGTATATGAGGATGGGCCGACCAGTCATTATAGGGCACAATTTAGAATCTGGCCTATGGGCTGACAAAAAGGATGCTCTGATTGTCGAACGGGCCAATCCGCAAGCCTTGGCTGAGGCAATTATCTGGGCCCAGCAGCATCCAGCCGAGCTTGCCAAGATTGGCCAGGCTGGCGAACAGCTATACCAAGCTAAACTTTCAAATAAAGTTTTAGTAGAGCAGCTAGAGCTTTTGCTTACCAATAAACATATCGCGTAGGTGTAGGCTGCTGGACAGCACGAACAGTAGAGCGAGAAAAACCACATAGATAGCTCGGTCGATGATACCGACAGCCACGATGGCGCTGAGAGGTATGTGGTGGAGCGACTGTGAGAAAATCAGGAAAGCTTCACGAATACCAATTGCCCCCGGTGTGAGCGAGACAAACAACGACAGGTTGGCGCTGGCCGTGAAAGCCGCTATTTGGGCCAGGCTATAGTGGGCCGCCGGGTTGACGGCGCCTAGCTCGACCGCGTAGATACCGATCAGAAATACAATCTGAATGGCCGACAGCGCAAAGATATAGATGATATATTTTTTAAGAAAGCTGGAGGCGAATTTATAAGTACCCGCTGCCAGCATGGCAATCGCCAGGATAATGCCAAGTAGGCTCAGCCACGGCATAGTATTAACAAATAATAGCGAGGTATTGAGGGCGGCAAACGAGAAGTAGTAAAACAACATAGCATAGGTAAAATCACGGATCCGCAAGCCGGTCTTGGCCTTTAAATAAACTGCTCGCACGCCTGGCCCGCTTTGGAGCGGACCGAAGAAATTGATGACACTGGAATAGATCATCAACAATACGCCGCTTTTAATTGGCAATTTTTTCTTACATAGGCGGATGGTGGCGTACATGATACCGACGTTTGTCAGCAAAACCGCTGTGTATCCACCGATGATTGATACGGTATTGGCGTAGCCGATATGGAGGATGTTTTGGATAATTTGGGGGTTGGCTATCAAGTAGTAGCCAATAAAGACGAAAAAGGCCAAAATAATTAAGCTGGCCAACAAGCGTTTATGGCGTCGCACTAATCGAACTAACGGTGAGCGCGATACGGTTTGGGCGAGGGTGGTAAGTTTTGGTAAAAAAGTTTGTGACATAGATTATCGCTTACTTTTTATATTGGATTTCCCTTAGGCGCTCGGTCTGATCTTCGATTAAGGTACGGTTGATGCGGAGCAGGTCAGAGATGATGAGCAGGGCGAACGACAGCAGCGCCCCGACCAGCATGGCCGAGCCGAACACCAGCGACTGGACGTGGCCATCAGAGTCACCGCGCAGCACGGCCAAACCGAAGTTAACAAACGGGATGACACCGGCGATGGCAAACAAAATACCGAGGGCATTGAAAGCGATGTAGGGTTTGTACATCAGGTAGCTGCGGATAATGGCTTCGGCCGACTTCATAATGTGTTGGGCGGTATTTTTAAATAGGCGCGATTCACGGGTTTTGGGATTGGTTTCAATCGCCACGCTCGACAGTCGTAGGCCCTTGTTACCGGCTTGGATAATCGTCTCCATGCAATAACTGAACTGGGTGACGATATTCAGGCGATACAGCGATTGGCGGGAGTAGGCTCGGAAGCCACTGGCGGCGTCAGGCACATTGGTACCGGCGGCTTTGTTGACGATGTAGCTACCGAAGCGTTGCATTAGTTTTTTAAACGGCGAAAAATGGGCAATTTTGTAGACCTGGCGGTCACCGATGACGATGTCGGCCTGACCGGTGATGATCGGTTGGACCAGGTCGGCGATGCGGGCTTGGGGATATTGGTTGTCGCCGTCGGTGTTGACGACGATATCGGCGCCGTGGGACAGGGCATAGTCGACGCCGTCGCGAAATGACCGGGCCAGCCCCATGTTACGGGTATGGATCACGAAATCCTTGACACCCAGCCGCTTAGCGACCTTGAGGGTGCCATCGCTCGAGCCATCGTCGATTACCAAGATTATGACCTCATCGACGTGTTTGATCTTGGTTGGAATCGACTTAACAACTGACTCCAGGGTGTCTTCTTCATTTAGGCAGGGGATTTGGACAAATACTTTCATAAAATCTGGTTTCTAGTATAACACCTCGAGGTTATAGGTCGGCGCCATTGCTACCGGCCCAGTACGAATGGCGTGGCCACTTTTTGGAGTCCTAGGTTAATATCGACCACCGTCTGATTGTCCCAATAATCACTGGTCTGGCTGTTGACTAGGAAGTCGGCCACGCCGCCGCCTTGGAGAAGTAGCAAAATCAGTAGCGCCGAGGCCAGCGGTACGGCCACTTTGGTCTGGACTTTGAAGATGGTGGTGAAAAACCGCCGATAGGCCAGACCCAGCCAGACTAAAACCAGCGGCAGAATGACTATGGCGTAGCGGCCGTTGACGGCCACCAAGGTATGGTATTGGAGGTACTCAGAAAAGTTGTCATAGAGGAGGCTGAGCAGGTATAGTCCGGCGATGGCCATGAACAGCAACAGGTGCCGGTCGGTAGCCAGGATGGAGCGCCAATATACCAGACTAAGCACGATACCACTCAGTCCGACCACCCCAGCCACTAGGACCGGGATCAGAAGAGGCGGGTACTCCTTAAAATTTCGATCGATGGCAAAATACAGCCGGTATAACATGTCACCCGTCCAGACCTGCGGGAATTTGGCGATGGGAGGGTCAAGTGGCGGGTTATTGGCTTTGACGTTGGTCGCCAGCTGGTAGTTCCGCCCCCATGGGCCATACTGGAGGCAGCTTGGTAGCTCTTGGACGTCGCTGCAATCTGGCGCCAGGCTGTGGTATTGGACCAGATTGACACCATATCGTTCGACGAACAGACCTCCGCCCAGCAGGACTGCGACCACTAGGCCTACCTGGAGGCCGCGGTCTAGCGACTTGAAAGAGCCGACTAGGCTGAGCCACAGGCCGGCTTTGGAAGGCGTTCGAATAACGAGAACTAGAAGATATATCATGATGGCGGCAATAACGGGTGCAAAGGCGTACTTGACCAGGGTGGCCAGGCTGCCGAGAGTCAGTAACAGCAGGAAACTGGTGGCCGGGAGTCGTCTGTGTTTAGTTATGGCGTTACTACAGGTAATCGCCAGGCTCGTGACTACCGCTACCATCAAAAAGACCAAGTTATCGTAGTTGATGGTGGCCGCCAGAAACGGGACGGTTGGAATCAGGGTCAGCGCCAGCAGTGCGAAATTGGTCAGGCGATCGGAGATGTGGACTTGGCGAAACAGGCGCCGGAACATGAATAGGCCAGTTATAAATATAGCAATGTTGATCAGGCGGAGTAAAATGATCTGGACGACCTGGGCATCAGTAAACAGAGCGATCAAACGAAGCGGAAAGCTCATCAGGTAGTGGTATAGATAGGAGTCGTAGCGCGTCAGATCACCGTAACCGCTGGTGTAGTGCTCGGAAAGCGTCGAGATGAACGGCGACCATTGGTGGGAATAGATCTGGATGATGCCGAAGTGGTAGCTCTCGTCAAAGGCCATCGGATACTGGACGTTGATGGCCATCCAGAGGGCCTGGACGGCAAACAGAATTATGAAGGCTGCGAAGAATTTCTTGGAGCCCAGGATGATAGATATCCGCTGTGTAATTTTTTTGGTCATAAACTTTGTCTCAGTGTAAACGTGATTCCTTAAGTTAAGTTGAGTAGAGTAGGGTGCTGTCGGCCGGTTAGTCGGTCAGTTGATCGCTGACAATCTTATGGATTTTGGTAATGAACAGGCCTTTGTCGAACCGTTTGGCCTTGCGGCGCAATGTACCAGGGAGGAACGTCGTCTGCTCGGCTTTTTTAATCGCTGCCACCAGTGAGGCGACGGTCTGGTGCTTGAACAGTATACCGCTCTCGCCGTCTTGAATGATATCGAGCGCCCCGCCTTTGGCGTAGGCAATCACCGGCGCGCCGGCGGCCAGGGCTTCGACCTGGACGATACCGAAGTCTTCTTCGGCTGGGAACAGGTAGCCCTTGGTGCCGCAGAGGGCAGTTGCGACGGCAAGGTCAGAGGCGTCACCTCCACGATTGCTAAAAAATTCGACGGTCGGGCCAGCCATAGCCACTAGGCGTTGGTGTTCGCTACCGTTGCCATAGACGCGTAGTTGAATGCCAAGTTGTGTTGCGGCTGCAACTGCCAGGTCAATGCGCTTATAGGGCACCTGTCGGCCTAAAGCAACATAATAATCACCTCGCAGGCGGGTTGGTTCGAACCGATTCATGTCGACCGGCGGGTGGATGACGGTTGAGGCTCGCTGGTAGTAGCGCTTGATACGTTTTTGAACCTCGGTGCTATTGGCAATAAACACGTCAATTGCCTGCGCGGCCTCGTAATCGGCTTTTTTCAGGGCCGGTACCGTCAGGGGTATGGCCAGGCGAATCAGCCAATTTAACTTACCGAAGCCGGGATCTTTTTTATACTGCGCGTAATGACTCCAATAGTAGCGGATGGGCGTGTGACAGTAGCATATGTGAATTTGACCAGGACGTGTTTTACGGACTTGTTTGGCTTCGGCGCTGGAGAAGCTCAGGATAATATCAAACTCTGACAGATCAAGTTTTTTAAAGGCCCGCACCCGCAGGATCGGAAAAAATTTGTGCAGCTTTCGTAATGAGTAAGGCAGATCTTGGAGCCAGGTGGTGCGAATATCCAGGTCATCAAAGTCGGGCATTGCTTCGGGTGTGTAGACGCTGGTATAAATCGGTGCATCGGGAAACGCTTCGTGAGCCGCCAGCACAACGCGTTCGGCCCCGCCCATGTTGGTCAACCAATCAGTTACAATGGCAATTTTTGGAGTGGCCATTATTTGGCGCCTCTTTTACGAAGCACGACGCCGATGGTTTTGAATAAAATTTTGATATCGAGCCAGAAAGTCCAGTTTTGGGCATAGAAGAGTTCGAGTTCGATCCGTTCCTCAAACGACAGTTCGCTGCGGCCCGAGACTTGCCAGATGCCAGTCACGCCAGATTTGACGCTGTGGAGCAAAGATGTGCGGCCACTGGCCAGTTTGACTTCCTGGGGGAGGATGGGGCGGGGACCGACCAGGCTCAGATCGCCTTTGAAAACGTTCAATATCTGAGGTAATTCATCAAGCGACGAGGCGCGCAGGAAGGCGCCGAACCTGGTGATACGCGGATCATCTTCAACTTTTCGATTCTTTTCGTATTCCAACGCCAGGTCTTCGCGTCCCATGTCGCGGAACTCATCGGCGGCATCACGGCTGCCATATTTGGCATCCATGCTGCGAAATTTGATCAGTCCGATTGGCTTTGAAAAACGACTGAGACGCTGGCTGACGTAAAAGGCTGGACCGGGGTCGACAGTCCTCTTGACGATAAACAGAATTAAGAAAACAGGGGAGAGCACGATAATCAGCAGCGTGCTCAGTAATTGGTCGAAAATTCGTTTGACGATAGCGCCCCAGCCAACCAGAGGCGTCTGGTAAACGGTAATCATCGGGTAGCCCAAAAAGACGTCGACGCTATTTTTGCCCGAATAGAATTCGGCCTCACCAGGGATAAAGCTATATTCGATATGATGCGTTTGAGCCATACTGAGGATACGTTGGTTACGCTCGACCGAGTCGTACAGGTCGGTTTGAATGATCGTGTTGATACCGTTGACCTGGATATCCTTTAGGGCCGTTTCAACCAGTGAATAGTGATGGGCACTGAGCTGATCGGGCATGATTTTCTTTGGTCCGGCCACGGCCACGATTTCATAACCACTTTTGGCTGTGTTGGCGAGGCTGAGGGCAATATCGCCCGTCGCATCGGACGTGCCGATAATCAGTACCCGTTTGACACCTTTGCCGTAGCGGAACATCAGACTGCGAACGACGCGTAAAATTTCACGCTCTACCACGATTAGCAGGAACGAGCCAGCCAAGACGTAGACCGCCACCAAGCGAGCCGGCAGGATGTTCTTGCCGCTGACGTACTGCCAGCCGATCACCAGCAGGATGCCGATAAACGAACCAATCAGTATCTTGCTCCATTCCACCAGGCGGCGATTGTAGGTATTGCGCTGGTACAGCCCCAGCGCCACGAAAATAAGAATCCAAAAGGGGATGATCAGCAGGAAGGCGTAGAGGTAGTCATAGGCGTGAACATTGGCCACCAGTGGGCGGGGATCGTACCGAACGCGCAGGATGTAGGCCAGCGTAAAAGCAGCCAAGAGGACGAAGGTATCGATGATAATCAGGATGAGGCTGTAAAACTTGGTGTTTCTGCTTGGCATGTTGCGCTTATTATATCATTTTATGGGGTACAATATATGGTAGATGGTAGGTAGTAGAAAAAGTAGCAGATTATCCTCGTTAGGAATAATCGAGAAGACGTATCTGGGTATCCTGTTGGTGATTTTTGGTGGTATCGTCCTGCATGCCCCGCTGAGTGTCGGACTGGGCACGCTTGCCCCCAGTTATGAGCTTGTTTTTAAGTTATGGAAAGAGTTGTTGATGCTCGTCGCGGCAGTGGCGGTCGGCCTGATTCTGTATGACAAACGGCAGTTCAAAATCCTAAACGAGCCGTTAATGATTGCGATCGGTGTCTATGTCGCCATACATATAGTGCTACTCCCAGTCTTTTGGCAAGGACTGGCGCCGAGCGTGGCGGGTCTGATGATCGATCTGCGCTACCTATTCTTCTTCGCTTTGGTGTATATTGCCCTCCGGCTGTATCCCTCGTCGCGTCGGCTGTTTATCAAGGTGGGAGTGGTTGGGGCATTGATTGCACTCATTTTCGCATTGTTGCAGGTATTTATTCTGCCGATAGACGTTCTAAAATACATTGGCTATAGTACTAAAACCATTGTTCCCTATTTGACTGTCGATCAAAACCACGATTTTATTCGTATCAACAGCACGTTTCGAGGGCCAAACCCACTCGGTGCCTACGCTGGAATGGTCCTGACAATTCTGGTTGCCTTTACGATGAAGCATCGTGTCAATATGGACTCGCGACGACTGACTATCGTCGGTATTTTGACAGTTGGAGGCATTGTGGCGTTGTGGGCAAGTTATTCGCGGAGCGCGCTGATTGCGGTGTGTCTGAGTATCGTAATTGTTCTGGGGGCGACAGTCGGTCGAAAATTATCGCGCCGCACCTGGATTATTAGTTCGGTGGTAGTCTTTGCTATTCTTGGTGGTCTGCTGCTCGGCCGAGGCAATAGTTTTGTGTCAAACGTGCTGTTTCACGAAAATCCAAGTGGTGGTAGCTCGGTGAGCTCGAACGAGGGCCACGTTGAATCACTTCAGACTGGCATGAGCCGCCTTATTCGGCAGCCACTTGGCGGCGGCATTGGCAGTACGGGATCAGCCTCGTTATACGGCCATTCGCCGCTAATTGTTGAGAATCAGTATCTGTTTATTGCTCATGAAGCCGGCTGGGCTGGGCTGGTCGTATTTCTGCTTATCTTTGTCGGCGTACTGCGCCGTTTATGGGAGCGACGCCAGGACTATCTGGCCCTCGGTGTGTTGGCGAGCGGTGTTGGCCTGGCATTAATTGGATTATTGCTGCCAGTCTGGGTTGACGATACGGTCGCTATTATCTGGTGGGGACTGGCCGCTGTTGCCCTGGGGGCTCATCATGACTGAGGTGCGATCAAGTAAGCGCCAAAGAGAACTGCTGAACTTTGTAGACGGCTTTATTCAGGGGCATGGCTACGGTCCGAGCTACCGTGAAATTATGCGTGCCCTCGGCTACAAATCGGTTTCGACCGTCGCCATCCATATCAACGGGCTGATTGCTAAAGGCTACCTAAATAAACGAGATAATTCGGCCCGTTCATTAGAGATTGTCACGACTCATTTTGACGACGCCCCGACCAAAAAAGGCCCGACGCCGGCCCAAGAAAAATGGCTGATTAACGCCGTAACCGAACGCTTCGATCGACTCGAGCAAGGCCATGACGAATCGGTGCTGGATGAGCTGTACGTTTTGATTGGTGCCCTCAAAATCCTTGGGCTCAGCGACGCCCATGTGGCCATGAAAGCTCGGCTCGTCGATTTGAAGCGCGTATAATAGGCATAAGTATGATTAAAGACTGGTCCGTCGGTGCCCATGGCTGGCTCGCGCTTCATTGGAAGCGAGCTCTGATTTTTGGTGGTGGTGGCATACTGGCGCTGATGACGTTGGTCCAGATTTTTTACCCAGCCGGGAACCTGCTGCCGTTCGCCTCGATTGAAGGGGTCAAACTGAGCGGCTGGAGCAAAACTGACGCCACGGCCGCCCTCGACAGCCGATACGCGCAGACCCCCTTGGCGATTTATTTTGGCGATAGCAAAGAGGCCTATCGTAACCCCAAACCGAGCGAAATTGGTACTGGTATCTCGAACGAGCAGCGCGTTAATCAGACAAACTACCCGTGGTACTTGCGGATAGCGCCTGGTTCGTTATTGTGGGGGCATTGGGCGGTTCAGACCGCCAGCGCTCCGTCCTATAAGCATGACTCGGCCGCACTGGGGGTCTATATTAGTAAAGAGTTGGGTGATTCGTGTAGCGTACCGGCAAAAGACGCCGGGCTGAAAGTTGTCGACAATAAACTTAAACTGCAAAAAAGTACCAATGGTGGTACTTGTACCGTGGCTGATGTCACAAAGAAACTAGCAACGGCTCAATTTAATTTGAGGGGTGACGTTAGGGTGACGATACCGGTCAAAGTCGTTCCTCCGGCAGTTGGCGATAGCGACGCGCAGGCTGTGGCCGATCAAGTTAGTAAGGGAATCAGCCAAGGTATAAACGTCAAGGCGGGTAATCAAACGGTTTTGATTCCAAAAGATCAACTGATAACGTGGCTAGATTTTAGTGTTGTCGAGGGTAAGCTGGATTACTCGTTCAACGTGGACCGGGCTGGTGCCTATCTTGATACCGCGCTGGCCGCAAAAGTGGCCGTCGCACCTGGCGTCACCAAAGTATCGACCTATGACTTTGTTGAAACCTCCCGACAAACCGGACCGAATGGACAGATACTCGATAAAGCCGGCACGCTGGCGGGTTTGAAGAGCTATGTGACGGGCGAAACCAAAGAGGTCACTGCGGCAACTGTGGCAGTGGCACCATCAACCACCTATGTCCGCGCCTACAGTCCGACCCATGTCGGGTTGTCGGCCCTGATGCAACATTATGCCGAAACTCATCCGGGTACCTATGGTGTGGCATTAACCGAACTGTCGGGCCAGTATCGACGGGCAACCTATAATAGTGATCAATCTTTTACCAGCGCCAGTACCTATAAGCTATTCGTGGCCTACAGCACTCTCTTGCGGGTCGAGGCCGGAAGCTGGCAGTGGAGTGATCAAATTCAGGGTGGACGAAGTCTAGCCACCTGTTTTGACGATATGATTGTCAAATCCGACAATGCCTGTGGCGAAGCCTTGCTGACAAAGATAGGTTACGCGGCCATTACGAACGAAGCGCACGCCATTGGCTGCGATGACACGTCATTTATGGGCAAAGACGGCATCAAGACGACGGCCAGCGATCTGGCGCTCCTGCTGGGCATGGTTCAGACGGGCCAGGTCCTCGGCCAACAGCCCAGCCGCGATCGCTTGATTGATGCCATGAAGCGCAACGTCTATCGTCAGGGGATCCCAAAAGGAGTCAGTAGCGTGGTGGCTGATAAAGTCGGCTTCATGGACGCCCTGCTGCACGACGCCGCAATCGTATATGGGCCAACCGGGCCGTATACCTTAGTTATTATGACCAACGGCTCGAGCTGGGCGAATATTGCCGAGCTGACACGTCAAATTGAAGCTTTGCGTATTCAGTAAAAATTACTATCGAGCCTCTCGGGTCCTGACGTCCGGTTTACCCCTAAAATTTTTATCGATTACGATCAAACAATTTTGGGGTGGCCCCACCGGACGCCACCCGAGGCGAGGGAGTGACCAATAAACATTGACTCGACTACCGAGGTAAGGGTATAATACTGTTTGTATTCCGACGTAGCTCAATGGTGGAGCAAGAAGCTGTTAACTTCGAGGTTGCTGGTTCGAGTCCAGCCGTCGGAGCCAAGCCTGGATAAATGAAGTCAGAACTGTTAATTCAGTTCTGACTTTTTGATACCCAAACTAGAGCTGAAACTAACGGTACGATTGGTTTACGGAGGCAGATTTACGCTTAGAAAGAACTAACAATTCATTTTACCGAGTTGATGCATGGCTACACCTAATAGATGAAGTCGTTTTATAGGGCCAACGATTGTATAATACATACTATGAACGAAATAACAGCCCGAGAATTGATTTCAAATATTGAAGATGAACATACTGAACGCAAAGCAGCTCGTGGCCAGTATGATATTAAAAATGTATGTCGTTATACTGTTGCATTATCGAACGAAGGCGGCGGTCACCTTATATTAGGCGTTGATGATGCGGGTAATATTGTTGGATCACAATCTTTCCAGGACATTCAACGTCTCAAAATCGACGTACTTAGTCAGCCGAAAATGAGTAGACGAATTCGCGTTGAGGTTGATGTTTTTCAATTGGACATGAAAAGGATTGTTATTATTAGCATACCCGGACGTAATCGTGGTCAGGCTGACAGCTATGATGGTGCTTATTTGATGCGTAGCGGCGAAAGCCTCACCGGGATGAATAATGATATGATCAGGGATATTCTAGCAGAAAATGTCTCCGATTATAGTTCAGACATAATCGAGGGAGTGACGCCGTCTGATTTGGACTCTGAAGCTATTGAGAGGGCACGGTACCTATGGCTGTCAAAGTCGGGTAATGAACAGGTGGAGATAATGACACCTGAGCAGGTGGTTCAGGGGCTGGGGCTCATAGACGAAAGGGGTGTTACCCGTGCTGGACTTATATTACTCGGAAAGTCTTCGGCTATAGCTCGCTATATACCGAATGCTGAACTTATATGGGAATATCGCCGGCACAATGCAGATGTTGAATATGTTGCCCGTAACGACCACAGGGAAGCAGTTGTATTGTATCTAGATAAGCTATGGGGTCAAATTGATGCTCGCAACGAAGTCGCCCACGTTAATGAAGGTTTCTTTATTCGTGACATACCAGCTTTTGCCGAGAGTACGATACGAGAGGCTGTTTTGAACGCAATATCACACAGAGATTATCAGGATTCAGGTTCTGTTTATATACGTCAATCAGCCGAAGATATGATAGTGGAAAGTCCGGGCGGTTTTATTGGTGGCATAACACCGGATAACATCATGAACGCTTCAAGTAAGCCGCGTAACCGTTTAGTCGCCGAAGTGTTCCAAAAGCTTGGCCTTGTGGAGCGGTCTGGGCAAGGTGTGGATAAAATCTTTGTAAATTCCATTTCATCGGGTAAAGGCCAGCCTAGCTATAAAGCATCCACATTGCATGAAGTAAAATTATCAGTGAGTGCTCAAGTTCAGGATGTCAGCTTTATACAGTACCTCGATAAGGTATCTAGAGAAGCTAATATTAGGCTATCTGCATCTGACTATGTTCTGCTTGAAAAGGTTCGTCTTGGACTAATTGATTCTATAGGTCATGAAAGTGGTCTAGCTAAGCTCTCTTCTGCCGGTATTATTGAAGGGTCTCGTAGCGGTCGCTTTACAAAGCCGATGCTAGCGAAGCGTTTTTATAGTGCGATGAACAAAAGTGGCGAGTATACACGTCAGCGAGGCTTAGATGTTCAACAAAAGAAACAGTTGATTTTGACCCATCTCCAAAACTTTCCAAAAGCTTATGTAGCGGATATTGATGAAGCTTTGGGGTATCAAGTGAAACGCTCAACTCTAAATAATTATCTTAAAGCACTACATGAAGAGGGTAAGATCGAATTTATTGGTAACCGTCACATTGGGCGTGGTAACAATCGAGGTTACTGGACATCAAAAAAGAAAGATCTATCTAAGTAAGTACATTAGATTAGACAGATACTTAGATAGTTTTGTGCTTTCGCCTCTGTAAATAACTATCTATCATTTGTGGTTTTGCATACATAGTTGAATACATACCTAAATACAGAGTAAGGTTGCATCTAATCAAAAATGTATTACTAAAGAGTAATCTAAAAGCTTAGGCTTTTTGGTTAAGAGCTAAGAATTAACTACTGATTAAATATGAGCTCATACTGAGATCATGTAATCTATTTTGATGGAATCTTATTTTAGACTTGAAGCTAAGTCTGTTTTCACTAAAGTTATAACTTCCTCTATTGTGGTGAGCCAAGCATAAGCACTATGATTTAGGTCATGGTGTTTTTGTTTGGTATGATATAGGGCATGGACAAGAAAATACTTATTGTAACGATGAACGACATTCCAGGCTACGAGATAGTCGAGGTCTATGGGGAAGTTTTCGGACTCTTAGCGCGCAGTAGAAATCTCTTCAGTACCGTGGGGGCAGGGCTAAAATCTATCGTTGGCGGTGAAATAGGTGGGTACACGAAACTTCTCACAGATAGCCGTATTGAGGCGACTGAACGGATGAAGGAAGCGGCCGCAAAGAAGGGTGCGAACGCAATTATCGCTATGAGGTTTGATACGAGCGAAATAGGAAATAATATGAATGAAGTTGCTGCATACGGTACGGCCGTAAAAGTTCAAAAACTCAAGTGAAAAAAACAAAAGCTGAATTTAAAACTCATATCCCTGAACCACGATGGCAGCAAATAGTAAGTGTTATTATTGTGATTCTTATCGCTGCGGCCGAACTACTATTTGTGTTAAAGATTCTGTAGCTGATAATTTCGAAGTGCGACCACTAACGGGAGCCAAGATGAATTCAAATTACAAAAAGCCATTCGATAGGATGGCTTTTTGATTTTCTAGCTCAGTTGGTTACTGTCTAATTCCAGATTTGAAATCACCAGGTTGCCGACGACCCTTCCTGTATTTACTGGGCTGGTAGCCTTCGAGATTAATTTCAACCCCAGAATCGGCTGCGTCCTTTAGAGCTTCTTCTTGATAGGCTGCTTCGTCATCGTGATAGTGGAGACCACCAGCTATAACAGCAGCTTCTGTATTAAGCTCTTCGTCGTAGTGATGGCGCTTGGCGTTCTTTAGTTGGTCCATTTTTGTCGCCTTCATTTCCTTTGCTAACTTTATTTCTTCCTTTTGATCACGTCCGTCACGACTTAGCAAGCGTAGCAGGGGCGCTCGGGAGCGGTATTTAGCGCGTTGTTCGTCAAGATACCTAGTCTCATATTCGGACGATGAGGCAGTTCTAAGAAAATCTTCAGTGGCGAATCCGCTTAACTTGTGGGCAGCTTCGTACCTATTGAATGAATCGGCCGGAGACTCTATTCCTGCAAGATGTTCTGTTATCATTTTTTCTTTTTGTTGTTGGTATGATTCTATTGACATACCAATATATTAGCACAAGCTTGATAATTTGTCAACATGCCAACTACTACCCCTTGGCGCGTACACCTAGAGACCCATTACATAGACTTAACTCTGTAATTACTTAGCCATTTCACTGCTGCGGTGGCTAGCGACTTTGCCTGACACAAGAATGCTTAAGACAGCACATGTGATTGTAGACGGAAGGCTTATTGCCTTTCATTACTTTATAGAGAAAGTAAGCTTCTACTGGAAGTTGAACTTCGAGAAGAATGGTCAAGAAAATTATGTTGTTGCATCATAATCTTGAACTAATAGTTAATTAAAGTTGCGAAGTACGACCACTAGTGGGAGCCAAGATGATTATGCTTAAAGATCTTTGAACTGAAGATCTTTTTGATTTGTTATACTGACTTTATGCCTGAACCAGATATCATTGACTCATCTGTACATAACAACAAGGAAGATTTAGTCATAATCCTAAAGATTATATTTGGTATCAATTTGTGGAATGGGTCGTAGGGTTATTATAATGTTCCGAATACACGAATATGACACATCTTATCCGATATTATTCCAAAAAGAGAGCCAAAAATTAGCTGAAATATTAAAAGGCACCTGTCTCATCGAACATATCGGCAGCACAGCAATACCGGGCGTTGATGGCAAGGGAGTGATTGATATTATGCTTGTCTTTGATAAACCAGATGAAATTGAACCGATTATTGTATCACTTCAGCAACATGGTTATTATTTTACAGATGGCGGCGTTGATAGAAGAGATAAAGCGTTTATGTCATCGTCTGGCGAACGAGAGAGCGGTCCGGGTGATATACATCTACACTTAGTCTCAATAGATAATCAGGATTACCCAAGGGCAATTTTGTTTCGTGATTACTTAATCCGTCATCCCAAAGCAAAACAGTCCTATGTTAATTTAAAATATGAACTATACAAAAAAGTTGCTGGTAATAGATCAGAATACACAAAATTAAAGAGTAGTTTTATAGAAAAGATCATCGCTTTAGCTCAGGATGAGACCACGAGAATAGAGTGAGTCAAATCTCCGTGACCCGTATGCCGAGCCAAGAAAATTGTCAGACCTTTTAGTCTGGCATTTTTCATGGCTTTATATTACGCAGAATACTTGAACTATTAGAACCCATTAGCCATTTGCCAACTATCTTTGAAAGTGTTACATTAAGTCAAAGTATCATATGAATAGAGAAACGCTTACAAATGGGTATCACGAAGACGACCAACCCCTAGTAAGAGGTGAGATTCCTAGTGAAGAAGTACTTCAGTTATTAGCAAAGGCGCTTAATCCTTCGCTGGACACGCCTCCAGTGCTCATAGAACAGATTCTAGAAACCACTTCGCGGTGGAATAGTAAAGAGATACCTAAAGAGTTAGATTCCGTGCTTAATCGATTAGATTTTCACCCTCGGGGAACTGCTCTTATACCGCAATTTGACACTATACCTTTCTTTAAGCGCGTAGGTGAGAAAATTGAAGTTTACAAAGATAAGCATGCCCGAAACAGGGAGGAAAATGGCAAGTCGGAGGCTGCAGAATTTGGCGTCGGCAAAGTGGGCGACCAAGATGTCGTTGTCTACGCTATGAACTACGACTTTATGGGCGGCTCATTGTCGTCTGTTGCTGGTGAAAAGCTTTTACAAGCAATCGAGCTCGCGGAAGCGACCAAGCGGCCTTTATTAACAGTTTATTCGTCTGGTGGAGCACGACAAGACGAAAACGGTAGGGCGTTATACCAAATGGAACGTGGTGTAGTCGGCTTGGAGGTTTTAAAAGAAAAAGCTCCTAACGTACCGAATATTGCTATTTTACTTGGAGAAGTTTGGGGTGGAGTCACCGCCAGTTCTATGCCACGAGCAGATTTACGCGTCGCCTACACCGGCACCCGTATGGGATTTGCTGGTGGCCGCGTTATCGCAGCCCATGAGGGCTCTGAAGTGTCTGAAAGTGCTCAGCGGGTAGAAGTGCATGCTCTTCAGCGTAACGTTGACGTTCTGGTACGTAATACCGATGAATTAATGAATCATCTGACGGCATTTTTTGCGAATTATTCACAACCTTCAACAAGATTTGAACCCAGTCTCATTCCCCCTACACACGTTGTGGGACCAGATGGAGACCAACGGCATTTCCGTTTGTCTGACCATGTCGTAGCCCCAGCGTTGTACAAAGATGATCTTAAAGGCGCTCCAGTCGTCGCTTCTATGCGATTACGGACTGAGCGCGCTATCATGACACTATTTAACTCAGAACTGGCCGCTGGCAAAACTGAAGCAGAAGCCCGCAAAGCCGCAGAGGGTCAAATGCTAACCGATCGTTATAGAAATCTACTTTTCGATGTGGCGCGACCTGATACCGAAATGATTTTACAACAAGCTTTCCAAGACGTAGTGCCACTGTATAATCATTTTTACGATAAGGAACGTGGTGAATATGTATATCCCCCGATTATCGCAGGAATTGGCCGTATCGGTTTGCAAGCGTTTATGGTAGCAGGAAACCAACCATCATATCGTGTCGTTGATAGTGAAGTCTCAAAAATACTTTCTACGCCAAAACCCGCCGACCTCAAATACCTATTACGAACACTTAATCTTGGAGATAGGTTGCAATTACCGCTCGTGCTGCTCACGGATACCCCAGGCGCTGAACCATCTTTAGACTCAGAGCTACAGGGGCAGTTTGAAGACATTGCAAACGTTCTAGCTCGCTATCATAAATACGGCAAGCCGATTATGAGTATTGTGACGGGCTTACAGGGAAGTGGAGGTGGATTAGTGACTTCTCCTCGTGGTGATTCGTTGGCGGTACTCAGCAAAGGACTTATGACTGTAGCAGAGCCAGGGGCAGCCTCGGTAATTGTCTATGGGGCTAACGCTACACACCAAAACCGCACGGATACTATTTTGGCGCTTAGCCCAAGCAGTGAGATGCAGCGTAAAATTGGGTTGGTAGACGCCGTTATCCCAGAAGCAGACAACCCGTATGAAACTATTGCAGCAATCAGAGAACATATTATCAAAACTTATGGTCGGCTTGCGCTTATTAAATCCAGTAAGTTACTCGCAGATCGCTGGAATGTCCGCTTGCGTGATGCCAAGCCTTTTAAGGTATCAGAATCGGGGTTCTAAAAATTCAAGACCCGCGTACTGAGCCAAACAGGAGCATCATAAGAAGACCTTCCTAGGAAGTCCTTTTGTTAATCTAGTAATCATAATTACAGCAAAAAGACATAATGTTTTATAATGGCGGTAATGGTAAGGAGGATTAACTATGGGTAGTCATGATGGGAAAACGGTCAAAGTTATTAACCGAGCAGGTCCAACTGGTTTTGTGTTTTTCCTGGCGTATATCGGCGCTGCGATCTACTTTATCCAGCAGTCATCGGGAGGATTCTGGGAAGTGATACTGGGGCTTCTGCAGGCGGCGGTGTGGCCTGTTTACGTTATTTATCACGTGCTTCAACTCTTGGGCGTGTGAGAAACGTTGGAGGCAAGCGAACAGGCATGTGTGTTGCTGAGTGGTCTATCGCTATGCAGACAATCTTTCCATGTAGTGCGATAATGGTTGTATAGGGCATAAACAACGTGTCTTGTGTTTAATGAGGAGGTATATGTATGGCTAGCGAACAATCGCCAGAGTTACGTGATGATGAACCAAATAATGAATTAGGATTTCGGGCAGGTGAGCAAGACTCGGAGACTAGCTTCGACGACGACAAAGACGTGGACCCCAAGGTGCGAAAAGAGTTGTATCTCTTAGCAGCTGAACTTGACGAACGTTTAGCTGGTCAACCTGCCAATCCCGCGGCGACTAAGCCAGCCGAGGAGGGCTCAGACACTTACTTGGGTTAATCTAGATTTTTTATTCATGGTAGACTTATACATATGTCAGTTGATGTAATTGTTGGTCTCCAACGGGGTGACGAAGGCAAGGGGCGCTTTGTCGATATGCTTTCGGAAAAGCACGATATTGTCACTCGATTTAATGGCGGTAATAATGCTGGGCACACCGTCGTGCTCCCAGACGGACGAGAGCTCGCCCTCCACTTAGTACCTTCGGGGATTGCGCATCCAGGGATTATGAACATTATCGGCAACGGCACGCTGGTTAATCCGATAAAACTTGTTGAAGAAATTGATGATATCAAGTCTAAAGGGATTGAAGTCAACAGCAGGAATTTAATGCTCAGCTCGGCTGCTCACTTGATTTTACCCCACCATATTTATGATGATGAGATTAGGGAAGCGGGCAAAGGTCGGCAGGGGAGTACTAAATCTGGCATTGCTCAAGTCGCTTCCCAAAAGGCGATGCGCGCCGGTGCCAGAGTCGAGTTAATCAATGACAATCCAGAAGGCTTATCGGACATAGTCTATGAAGGCCTGGTGGCCCAAAGACCACTACGCCAAGAAGCCGGGCTCGAACCTATTGATGAAGCTGCCGTTGCAAAAGAGTATATTGAAAACGCCAAACGTATTAGAGGGTTTGTAACCGATACCGTACTGTATCTGAATCAACAGTTACGGTTAGATAAACCAGCTCGGGTTTTGGCTGAAGGTGCGCAAGCGTTCTGGCTCGATATTGACCATGGTATGTATCCTTACACGACATCTTCGTCCACGACCTCGGGCGGTGTGTGCACGGGGCTTGGTGTTGCCCCCGCTTTTATCGATCAAGTGACCGGCATTGCCAAGGCCATACCATCGCACGTCGGCGGCGGTCCATTCGTGACTGAAATTACCGAGACTGAACAGTTAAAGCGTTTACATGGCGATATGACGACGATTGATGCCGAAAAGGGCACCACAACCGGGCGAATACGTCGGCTTGGCCACCTTGATTTACCACAAATACGACGATCTCAGATGGTCAACGGCATAGAGGGAAAGCAAGATATGGCGCTCACCAAGCTTGACTGGGTGCGTCGCTATGGTGACGAGGTAAAGATTTGTGTTGCCTATTCGCTGGAAGGCAAACGGATTGAGATTGCACCCGACGCGGCTTATAAGTTAGAGCAGGTCACGCCTATTTACGAATCGCTACCGACCTGGCAAGAGGATATCCAGGATATTCGCCAGTTTGATGATTTACCCAAAGCCGCCCAGAACTACATTGAGTTTATTGAAGGTATTACTAAAGTACCTATTTCCCTGATCGGAGTTGGTCCGAGACGCGATCAAGTCATCGTTCGCGACGTGCTAGACTAAGACCTATGAATACACTCCTTTCAATGGCCACCATCGCCCGCGAAGCCGGTCAATTTATGCTCGGTTCACTCGAGACCGAAAGCACCGACAAATCCAATACCAAAGATTTCGTGACCGTCGCCGACATCAAGTCGCAAGCTATTTTACGCGACAGGTTGCTCGAAATTGAGCCAACCGCCGTGGTCTTGTCGGAAGAGGACCCGGAGGAAGAGCGCGCCGCGATGTACGCAACTGATTTTACCGGCTATGTACTCGACCCAATCGATGGGACGTATAACTTCAAGCGGGGTATGAAGGAATCGGCTATTTCGATTGGCTATATCGAGAATGGCTTACCGATCAGAGGCGTTATTTACGACTCATACAAGGACGAGATGTATACGGCCGAAAAAGGGATGGGTGCATTTCGAAACGGTGAAGCCATTCACGTCAGCTCGCAGAGTGAAGTCGCCGGTGCCAGCGTCGCAATTAGCAATGGCTACAACGACGCGGCGTTGGCGGCTAACTTGCACCGCCACCTTCAAATCTATGAGCAAACGGGCGTGTTGCCATGGACGAGCTGTCCGGGTAGTGCGGTATTGGTCATGGCCTGGATTGCCTGTGGACGAATCGATGCACTTCACCACAATGGACTAAAACCATGGGATAACGCCGCCGCGTTCTTACTGGTTACCGAAGCTGGTGGCGAGTTCTGCAAACTCGACGGCACGCCGGCTAAGTTTACGGAAAACGCCGTGATTATCGGCAATCCCGCGATTGTGGCAGTTTTGAAAGAAATTTTTGCTACGATTGACCCAATCTTGCTGACCTAGACCAGAATCACAATTAGAAGCGCCCGGCTTGCAGGCCAAGGTAATGCTGTTCTCATACTTGACACACTTTTCATACTAGCCGTATAATCAATAGTTGATTGTATAAAAGGAAAGGCTTGTAGTATGCACGGAAAAAAGCTCTATGGTACCGCGACGGTTGGTACAAAAGGTCAGATAGTTATTCCGGCCGATGCCCGGGAAGAACTTAATATTCATGCTGGTGACAGGTTCTATGTCGTCGGTTCGCCTCGCAAAGGGGTGATTGGACTGTTAAAAGAAGATACGCTAGAACATTTTATTGAACAAACTAACCTCCAACTAGAAAATTTTAAAGCTATAAAAAATACGAGAGAAAAAAACTAACAAATATGCACCATCATCTTACTTTACGTAGCAAATTAATAATCATGATATCAGTTATGGCGAGCCTGTTTTTAGTGGCGCTTGACCAGACAATTATCGCTACCGCCCTTGGCAAGATTGTCGAACAGTTTAACGCCTTTGATTCACTCAGCTGGGTTGTGACGGCTTACCTGGTGACGACGACCATCACGGTGCCGATTGCTGGAAAACTGTCTGACCTATTTGGTCGTCGTATCATGCTGCTGATTGGTGTGGCCGTCTTTACTATTGGTTCACTTTCGAGTGGTATGAGCGGTAATATTACCGAGTTGATTCTCTGGCGTGCCTTGCAGGGTATCGGTGGTGGTATCATTACAGCCAACGCCTTTACGATTGTTGGTGACTTGTTCGCCGCTAGGGAGCGCGGCAAGTGGCAGGGACTGATCGGTGCTGTTTTTGGTCTCAGTTCGGTTGTTGGACCGCTGTTAGGTGGCTGGTTAACTGACGGCCAACATATCGTCGGACTTGTTACCGACTGGCGTTGGGCTTTCTTTATCAACGTGCCGGTTGGCGTTGTTGCCTTTATCCTCATTTCGATGTACTCACCGACCTTCCGGCATGCGACTAAACCATCGATTGACTATCTGGGGGCTTCTATTCTGGCGCTGGCGCTGGGTACGTTGATATTTGCCGTCGACAATACCGAGACTATCTTTGCCAGCTTCTTAAGCTCGACAGGTATGACAGTCGGAACCTTAAAAGCGATGATGTTTGGATTTGTGGCCATCCTCGTGGTCCTGTTCGTGTTGGTTGAAAGAAAGGCCAAACAGCCAATCCTGCCACCACTCTTCTTCAAGAATCGGAATTTCGTGCTCATTATGAGCGTTGCCATGTTATTTGGATCTGCCTTTATGGGTTCGATTCTGTATCTGACCCAGTTTAATCAACAAGTCTTTGGGGCAACACCGACCCAGTCTGGACTGATGCTGTTGCCAATGGTGGGGGGTATTATGGTATCGAGCATTGGGGCTGGCCAAATTATTTCACGGATTGGTCGCTATAAGATTTTTATGCAAGTCGGTTTTGTCGTGGCGACAATTGCCATGTTTTTCTTATCAACCCTGACACCAGAAAGTGGCTTTGGCTATGAAGCGATGATAATGATAGCCCTTGGCCTGGGGATGGGTGTTGCCATGCCGGTCATTAACCTGGCTGTCCAGAATGAGTTTGAGCAGAGTGAATTGGGCGCGGCGACGAGTTCCAGCCAGTTATTCCGTAGCCTCGGTTCTACCATCGGTATTGCGGTGTTTGGTGCGATGTTAACGTCCGGTATTGTGGCGCATCTTGGCGATGTTCAGCAAAGCGCTTATCTGCAGACGTTAAAGAAAAATCCTGCGGTTTCAAAAATAGGTGACCTGAACGACGCCAATACTATCTTGAGCCTCAATATGCCGGACGCGAAGGGCTTGATAACCAGTTCGGCGCAAAAAAGTTTTGCCCAAATACATGAACCTGTTCGGACGAGCGTAACAAAGGAGTTTAAGGCCCAGCAAGATCAGTTCGCCGATACTGTGACGCATGCCTTTAGCGCGAGTTTGCAGCGTATTTTTTTGGTGGCAGCGGGGCTCATGATAACGGCCACAATAGGGGTTTTTGCGCTGAAGGAAAGGCCACTCAGAAGCGCGAAACCGACCGAAACCCCTGGTGAGATGTAACTAGACTGACGGTGCTGACCACGTCGCATTTTAGCCTGAACATTGTACTTTTTACAATTTACCTACTTTATGGATAAATACACTTGCGCCAGCGCCGAAAGTGTTCTAAGATATAACCAATAGCGTTATAGATATAGCGCACTCTTGACGTGCAGGTGTCTGTTTGGTAGTATAAATGATGTGCCTTGCGCCAAACTACATTTTTAAAGGTCGAAGCGCGTGGGGTTGTACATAGTACAAGGAGTATAAATCACATGCCAATAGCCATCGAATTTGTGTCGTCTCGACGCAAAAAGATAGCCGTGGATGTGGTGCCTGCCGAATGGCAACTGTATATTGCACAGTAGAGTCGTTTGACTCAAAATCCAAGTCTCATCACGAGACTTACAAAAACAAGGAAACACCCCAAGGCACCGGGGTGTTTTTGCTTTTTTCAGAACTAGCTACTTGGTGGTTGCTGGTGGGGTAGTACTGACTTTCTTGAGATCAGCATCGAGCAGCGTGCGGAGCTTATCGCCATTACCGCTTTGGACATCTTGAACAACATCGCCACTGACCTTGACTCCGTTGAGGAAGAAAGTAGGGGTTGAGTTGACGCCTATTTTTTCACCGATCGCTTGGTCGAATGAGATCTTCTGCGTGACGGAGCTGTCGGCGAGGCCGGCTTTGAACTTTGTCTCGTCGAGCCCCAGTGTTTTTGCGTAGCTGACGAACATATCGGTTCTGGCTGTCCCTGTTAGGGTTGACCATTCGGTTTGATTGGCGTAGACCTGATTGAACATTTCCCAATACTTACCCTGGAGGCCAGCTGCCTCGACGGTGGCGGCAGCAGCCTTGGCGTTCGGGTGGGTGGTGGCTGGGAGGGGGAAATTACGAAAAACAAAGGCAATCGTATCCTTGTATTCCTCGGTTATTTTTTTGATACCAGGGAAGGCGCTGCCGCAGGCAGGACACTGGAAGTCGCCGTATTCGACAAAGACGACTTTGCTGTCGGCCTTACCAAAAACATGTTCGGCAATATTACCATTTGCGGCTGAGGCTGGCTGAAGGCTGTTTGCATCGATAGAGCTTACGTCGATTTGGGGTCGGGCGTTGCGTGACGATACGGCAAGGACCGTCAAGAGTCCGACAACAATAACTACAAATATAATCCACGTTTTTTTACTCACCTATTTACTCCTCATTATTACTATAGTAATTGTAGCAAATAATCGTGCTAGCTCACAATGCAACTGATGTACAATGGACCTATAATGTTTACGTCCCTCGTTGTAATAACTACCGTTGTTTTTCTGCTATTGCTTATTATATCCGGAATACGGCCGTCTCGAACTCCACTGAGCTCCTTTGAACTTGAGCGCCGCGATCAGGCTGGCGATAGTCAGGCGAAGGCCGCCTTGCGCCGCGATCAGCTCATTCCTGATGTCATTTCCCTGCAACGCGTCATTAGTGCCCTTTTGCTGGTCGTGGCGGTCCTACTGAGCGTAGCGACGTTTGGTTGGCTTGTTGGCACGCTGGTTGGCCTGGTTGTTGCCCTCGAATATGGAGCCATCGCTCGTCTGGCGATTATCCAGCGACGATTTCAACGATTATATGAACGCTTCGAGCCTCCTTTGCTGGCTATTATTCCCAAGCACCCGTACATCTTTAAGTTACTTCGAAGTGTCCCCCAAGAGACTCAGGACGTTTTTCGGAGTATTGATTCACGCCAAGAGCTGCAGCATCTCGTTTCCCAATCAGGCGCAATTCTGTCCCCAGACGAAAAGAAATTGATTGTTCATAGCCTCTCTTTTAGCGATCAGCTGGTCAGTACTATCATGACACCGCGCAGTATGATTGATAGCATTAAAAAATCAGAGTTTCTGGGTCCCTTGACACTCGATGAGCTGCACAAGACGGGCCATAGTCGGTTGCCAGTTATTAACGGTGACATCGATCACATTATCGGTATGCTCCAGTTGCAAAGTTTGCTGGCGCTTGATATCAAACGCTCGATGACGGCCGAGAAAGCGATGGAGCCACGCGTATTTTATATTCGCGAGGACCAAACGTTGCAGCACGCTCTGGCGGCCTTTTTACGTACTCATCATCATTTGTTTGTGGTGGTCAATGAATTTCGCGAGACGGTCGGGTTGTTGGCGCTTGAAGACGTCATTGAAGCATTGCTTGGCCGTAAAATTATTGATGAATTCGACGCTCACGACGATCTGCGAACCGTCGCGTTGCGTAACCCACGTGGCAATAACCACCCCGAAAAACGCGAAGACGTCTAGCCTTATAGGGGTGGCAGTGGTACACTAAAAGTAATTATGACAAGAACATTAGTCCGAGAAGTAGCAAGCAAAACTGGCGAAATAATTACTGTTCGCGGTTGGCTCCACAAGAAACGTTTACTCGGTGGCCTCAACTTTATTACCATCAGGGACCGTAGCGGTCTCGTCCAAACGTTAATTGACGACAAAGACGAGCTTGAAAAGCTGCGTGGTATGCAGACCGGCACCGTTCTGGCGCTGACCGGGACGGTTGTGGCTGATGAGCGCGCGCCAGGTGGTGCCGAGCTTCACGAGGTGAAAGTCGAAGTTGAAGTACCAGTGACCGAAGAATCACCGATTGAAATCGATAAACCACTTGCGCATAAGCCTGAAAATCTAGATACGTTGTTTGATAATCGTGTTATTGGACTTCGTAACCTACAAGAACGTGCCGTCTTCGATATCCAGGCTACCATTTGTCGGACACTTCGTAGTCACTTCGACGCACACGGTTTTACAGAGATGCATACGCCAAAACTTCTCGCTGAAGCCACTGAGGGTGGAGCTGAAGTTTTCACAATGGACTATTTTGGAAAAACCGCCACGCTGGCTCAAAGTCCTCAGTTTTACAAGCAAATGATGGTGGGTGTTTTTGAGCGTGTTTATGAAATCGGACCAGTTTATCGAGCAGAACTAAGTGCTACAACTCGCCATATGACAGAGTACACATCGATTGACGGTGAGATGGGTTTTATTACGCTCGACGATCTTATGAAATTTTTGAGCGGACTCTTGGGCGAAGTTGTCGAGACGGTATGGCAGGCGCATGAGATTGAGCTAAAACGCTGGAATGCCACAAAACCTGTTCTTACAGCCGATATTCCAGTCATACCAATGTCGGAAATTCACGAACGATACAGTAAAGCCACTAATGAAAATAGTGTCGGAGAGAAAGATTTGCGTCCTGACGAAGAGCGTTGGATTTGTGAATATGCTAAAAAAAATCTAGGTTCTGAGGCAGTGTTTGTGAGCGAGTGGCCAGCCAGTGAAATGAAGTTCTACCACAAGGCAAACGAACAGAATCCAGAGATTGCTGACCGTGTCGATCTGCTGTTCCGAGGTGTTGAGATTACGACTGGCAGTATGCGCGAGAACCGTTACGAAAAAGTTGTCGAGCAATTGAAGAAACTTACTGGAGCTGATTCAGATGATTCTGGCTTCCAGCCGCTACTCAGTGCCATGAAGTATGGCATGCCAGTGCATGGTGGTTTTGGTATGGGGCTTGAACGAGTTACTCAGAAAATTGTCGGCTTCAACAACGTCAAAGAAGCCACCCTCTTTCCACGTGATATTAATCGCTTAACACCTTAGGAAATTTAGTATGGACGACACAAACATCGCAAATGCGCCTACTGCCACACCGCTCCCACCAACGGGTATCATTGTTCATAAGCAACGTCATTTCCTGGCTGTATTTTTCTTAAGCTTTATGTGGGGGGCGTTTGGAGTCGATCGATTCTATTTAGGTAAAGTCTGGACGGGGATTTTAAAATTACTGACGTTTGGCGGGTTAGGATTGTGGATTATTATTGACCTCGTGCTAATTATGTCCGGTGGCATGCGCGACAAACAAGGCAACGAGATGCTCGAGGCAGCGCGCTACAAAAAATTTGCCAGTAATACCGTCTTAATCTCGGCTTTAGTACTGGGCGCCGTCATTCTGCTTTTCGGTATATCATTGATTTATACGTTAACGCAACTACTACAAGGTGGTGGACTTGAGAAGCTTATTCCAACCGGCACGCAGTTACCGAGTGCTGACCAGCTTCAGAACCTATAGTGCGGGTTTGCTGTCAATTGAATGCCAAACGTACCAACTAGCAATTGACTCGTAAGGATGCCAGTTATTATCACCCGCAATTCGTTCGATGTCGCCAATCGTCGGCACGTTCGCCATTCCATAGAGCCTTTGAATACCGTTTTTTATACCTAAATCACCACTCGGTAATACGTCCAGCCGTCCCATACAAAATATTAAAAACATATGGACGGTCCACGAACCAACACCTTTTATCTGAATCAGTTCAGCGGTAACGGCGTCGTTCGACAAGCTGTCGAGATGATTAAAGCGAACCGTCCCGTCGAGTACTTTCCTGGCGATATCTTGAATATAGCTAGCTTTTTGGCGCGATAAGCCAGCCGTTCGCAGCCCATCGATATCTTTTTCAAGAATCTGATCCGGTGTCGGGAAGTCACTGCCCCTAAACAGCCCAACGAATCGCTTTAAGATAGTTGCCGCTGCTTTAACGCTCAGTTGTTGAGAAATAATGCTTTCAACAAGCTCTTGGTAGTAGTTTTTATGGGGTGTAATTGTTGCAATGCCTGCAGCCTCTATTATGGGCGCCAAGACGGGGTCGTAGCTCGACAAGTGTTTGGCAGCCAGACTAAGAGTTTTTGGGGTAGCGACTTCAAATACCATATTGCCTTAGACTGTAATTGACAGGCCGTCGATTCGTTTATATTCGGCACCAACTTTTTTGGCGATTGTTGGCAGTAGGTAATCAGGGAGGGATTTACCAATGTCCGATAGCACGGCGTCATGAGTCGGGAAGGCGAGTAGCGGTTTAGTAGCGGTCAGAAAATCCATCGCTTCACTCAGCTTGAGCCACGGGGCTCCCACAGGGAGCGCTAGGACGTCGACTGGTGTATTTGGTAGCGTGAATGAGTCTCCTGGATAATAGACCGTATCGTTAATCAGGACGCCAAGGTTATCAATCAACGGTATGGTGGCGTGGATGAGGGCATGTTTGCCACCAAAGAACTTGAGTACAAAAGGTCCTATTTCTAGTTTGTCACCCGGACGAACGGCTGATGATTTGTGGTCGGGCATTTTCTCGACAACGCTCGAAAGCGATACCAAGACTGCATTCGGATTCTTATCAAAAATTGCCTCCAATGTGGCGGGCTCGAAATGATCAGTGTGTTCATGTGTTACAACAATCACCGCGATATTGTTGGTGACGACGAAATTTTTAGAGAAGGTACCGGGATCGACAACTAGCACTTCACCAGCGGTCTCGAGCGTAAAACAAGCGTGTTCATATTTAGTTAGTTTCATACCTCAACCTCCTTAAACCACTGCGTATAGGTGGCTCGCGCTTTAATAATTTTTGGCAGGATAATGATTGAACAATAGCTATTTCCTGGATTTTTATCAAAGTAATCTTGATGTTCGTCTTCGGCCGGATAGAATTCATTAAGGGGAGACAGCTCAGTGACAATGTTATTACCCCAGTGACTTTTGGCTCGCTGAAGCGCGGCCGCAAATTCTGCTTCTTGGGCTTGGTCGTTGTAGAACATCGCCGACCGATACTCCGTGCCCTCGTCGGCCCCCTGCCGGTTAAGGGTCGTCGGGTCGTGAACCAGAAAGAAAATATCGAGAATAACCTCTTTTGGGATGACTGTCTCGTCAAAAGTAACCCGTACAGCCTCAGCGTGTCCGGTGTTGCCTGAGGTAACTTGATAGTAGATTGGCTCGTCGCCGTAGCCGCCTGTATAGCCGGAGACAACGTCAACGACGCCTTGCAGTCGCCGATATAGGGCGTCTAGGCACCAGAAGCATCCTCCTGCTAGTACGTATGTTGCCATAGTTTTATTATACGCCGTTATACTAGAGAGGTGAATACGGATGATTTTCAAGCTCTGGTGTGGCAACGGGGCCGCAAGCTATACCGCGCTATGCCGTGGAGGGACAACACTGATCCTTTCCTTGTGCTTGTGAGCGAGTTGATGCTGCAACAAACTCAAGTCGAGCGGGTAATCCCAAAGTTTAGTAGCTTTATTGCGCGTTTTCCTGACGTCTTTAGTCTCGCTTCGGCCTCACTGGCCGATGTGTTGATTGCCTGGAGCGGCCTTGGTTATAATCGTCGCGCCAAGTATCTCCACCTCGCAGCCAAGAAAATTGTCGCTGATTTCGGCGGCCTGGTTCCACACACCCAGGCAGAATTAGTCAGCCTGCCGGGAGTTGGTCCAAATACCGCTGCCGCCGTGCTGGCCTACGGGTTCAATCAACCAGTTGTCTTTGTCGAGACGAATATTCGCAGCGTGTATTTTTATCATTTTTTTGAGGACGTGACGAGCGTCAACGACCAAGAGCTCCGTGAAGTCGTCCGGACCACGCTCGATAGTGCCCAGCCGCAGCGGTGGTACTGGGCGTTGATGGATTATGGCAACTCCCTGAAACGTCAGGGAGATGGGCCTATTTCTAAAAGTTCGCATTATAAAAAACAAACACCGCTCAAAGGTAGCCTGCGCGAGGTTCGGGGCCAGATTCTTCGCCGACTGACGAGGAGTGACGCGACTGAAGCCGAGCTAAGAAAAGAACTGGTGGCCGATAATCGTTTTGCAACTGCGCTGGAAGATCTAATCCAAGATGGCATGGTAGAGCGCAGCAGCGGTCAACTTCATTTGACCAAATAGCCCCCTTCGTTAGATAATAGAATGACATGCGTATTACAACCCAATCTTTGACCCTGTACCTGTTTATGGTGATAGCGCTGACGAGCGTGCTGTTTGGTATTGTATCGGCCCAAGCTGCCCCGATGACTGACGAGCAAATCGGGCGTATTCGTACCAGTTGTGTCAGCGCCAAAAATACCCTGAACCAACTTCATGCCAGTGATGCACTACTTCGCGTCAATAGGGGTCAACTCTACGAATCGATGTCGACAAAACTGATGGCGCGCTTTAATAGTCGAGCAGATAGCAATCATTTAGACACTAAAGATCTAACGACAGTTACCCAAAGTTACGGAACGGTCTTAACGACTTTTCGTGAAGATTACAAAAGCTACGAGATTCAGTTGGCGACTGCGCTGACAATTGATTGCTTGAAGGAGCCTGTCTCTTTTTATGATGCTGTCGCTCTTACTAGAACCAAGCGAGCTCAGGTTCACGTCGACGTGATAAAGCTTCACCAGTACATCGATGACTATAAAGTCGCCTTTGATGCCTTTGCGGCTAATCTCAATAAAACCGACGGAGTCACCAAATAATGGATGAGCACGCTGAAGAACTGTCTATTGAGTTGTCGTTTTGGGATAAGCATCGGTTTTTGCTGCTTATTGCCATCACGATAGCGATTGCTCTATTCCTCGTTGGGGTGAGTATGGCGCTCTATGCCAGCAGTGGGGCTGCTCAACTTGACCTCAGCCGCCCTGGTTATCGCGCCGTCAGTAGCCAGGCTATTAACACCGATAGTGATTTTGAAAACTATGCGTCTTTTGGACAACTCGACAAAGCTGCTCTGGATGAATTTAACACTCTGTACAGTAAGCAGGCCTCGAAGGCAAAAGCCGTTGATGCGTTCAGCGGCGATCCGTTGAATCCAGACGCCCTCGAAATCAGTGCACCAACGCCAACCAACTAGACGTTATTGGCCGAGCTTTTGGCGTAACCAGCCGTCAATCGCACCGGCGCCCATCCCTAACACCAGCTTGCCCTCGTCGCGGGCTGCTTGAATGATATCCCAGAGTTCATCGTTAAAATCAGCCACATGAATACGTGCTTTGTTAGTGATATTTTGAATTAAGTCTTCTGGCTGCAGGACCTCAAGGTTTGGATCTTCACGCGACAAATAAGTGGGGAGCCAATAAACATCTTCGGCTAGCTCGAATTGATTAGTATAGCCGTCGCGGATTTCGTGCTGCCGAATATTCTGGTGGGGTTGATATACCAGCACGACGTGGTCCGAGACCTCACGGGCTAGCTGCAGGGTGGCGGTAATCTCGACGGGATGATGACCATAGTCACTATATAAATTATCGGCTAGTTTCTCAAAACGTCTATCGGTGCCAGGGAAGTGTGAGACGACGCCATCGGTATCTTGGATAAAGCCGAGACGTTTGATAGCTGTTTGCACCAGCGTGGCGTTACGGCGGTTATAGAGGCCACTGACGCCAATAGTCTGGTTGATTTGTGACGGGTCGAGCAGACTGACTTGAAAGAGTCCGTCGAAGACTTCGGCGTGTTGGTCATTCCAGGCGAGTACCTGCCGACTCTGAGAGGCAAACTGAGCAAACGCCTTCTGGTAATCTGCCTCCGCGGTATACGTATCAGAATGATCATAGTCAAGTGAGGTAATAATCGAGAGATACGGTGAAAAATGCAGAAAGTTGCGGTCAAATTCGTCGCATTCGTAGACAAAATACTCACTCTGGGGGTCAAAGCGTCCGCTCGGCCCAAAGCCTATGGTCGTCCCAATCGAATAACTGACCGGCACGTTGAGTTGCTGCAGCGTCCAAACAAACATTCCTGTGGCAGTTGTTTTACCGTGTGTGCCAGCTACAGCAATCAGTTTCAGCTGTTTTTCACTGATAATATGGGCGAGCAACTCGTCCCGCTTAGCTACTCTTATGTTCAGTCGTTTGGCAAGTAGTAGCTCGGTGTGGGTGGGGGGTAACGCGGCCGTATACACGAACCAATCAATCGGTTGGGCATCGTGACTCGCTTGCAGGAAGCTTCCATCTTGGCCGATATGGACCTGTATGCCACGAGCTTGCAGCTTTTCCGTCATCAGACCTGTCTCACGGTCCGATCCCATAACGTTATAGCCAGCGTCATGGCAGATTTCGGCCAACGGGCCTAAGCCAACACCGCCGATACCGGAAAAGTAAATATTCATATGACCAGTATAACACTTGCGAACCAGAGGCAATCTGTGTTCTAATAGAGAAAAGAAGAAACATAAACAGTATGCTACAAAACCTTATTTATAGACTACTTGAACGACGCCATTTTTGGCGATACGCTTCATTTAGCGAAGTAGCCGAACTCTATACGTCACGAACGCTTCGGATTGTTGCCGTCTATATCGCCTCTGGGTTCGCTTCGGTCTATCTGTATCAAGAAGGCTATAGCCTGACGTTTATCATACAGGCCTGGGCCTTTTATTATTGTTTTAAAGTTCTACTTTCGTTCTTTTCGGCATATTTTGCCGCCCGTTTTGGTCCAAAACACGGTATTTTGATCAGCAATGTACTTCATATTCCGGCCATGGTCGCACTTGGCTTTGTGCCTAATATTGGCTTTGTCGGTGTTGTTATATGGGGTGTATTTATGGCTTTGTCGGCCTCAATCTACCAAATTTGTTACATGATAGACTTCTCGAAAATAAAGAACGTCGAACATGCTGGTAAGGAAATTGCGTTTATGAACATACTTGAAAAAATTGCCGTAGGGCTAAGCCCAATCATAGGTGGTCTCATTGCCCTCTGGTTCGGTCCGCAGGTGGTAATGTGGGTAGCGGCAGTATTTTTTATTCTTGCTGCCTTACCACTTCTAAGAACGGGCGAACAGGTTCATACTCATCAAAAAATCGAATTTCGTGGTTTCCCATGGCGCATGGCTATGAGGAGTATGGTGTCAGAAATTGGAATTGGATTCGATATAATAGCAACGGCGACCGTATGGGGTTTATTTATTGCTATAGTAATTTTTCCTGGCATTGGTGATGCAGTCTACGTGAAGTTAGGTGCGCTCTCGTCGGTTACTATTTTGGCAGCTATCGCCACTTCTTACGCCTATGGAAAATTGATCGATAGAAGCCAGGGTGGCAACTTATTAAAAATAAGCGTCATAGTAAATGCGCTCGTTCATATCTCGCGACCTTTTGCTACTACGCCAGCTGCAGTTGTGAGTACGAATATTACGAACGAAATAGCCACAACCGGGATTACCATGGCCTATATGCGTGGTGTATTTGATACGGCTGACTTATCGGGGCATCGTATTATATATCTGTGTGCGACCGATGCTGTCGCAAATTTTGGAGCAATTCTTGCGTGTGTAATTTTACTAGCTTGTATCGCTTTGTTCGGTGATAGCGATGGGATGAGAATATTTTTCTTCGTCGCGGCTGGCTTTGTGCTACTAACTGGCACAGCAAGTTTTCGTCTCTATCGCAAATAACCCCTTGTGTTATACTGAATGTAATTACTTATGGTGGGGTTATAGGTGGCTGACAAACGGCGAATAAAGCGGAATATCAAAGAGTTGCAACGAATCAAAACGTGGCAGCTTATTATTCTACTTATTCTAGCTAGTTTTGTGGCAGCCACTTTTTTGCGGCTCAATAATATCGGGATGGTCGAGAGACGCACGGCCGTCGTGACGGCGGATGAAGCCGGAAACAGTCAGGTGACGATAAATAGATTGTATGATTTACAACGTTTTGTATCTGCTCATATGAATACCGATATGGGGAAGGGGTTGTACCTCGAAACAAGCTACAAACGAGATGATCAAGCAGCCGTTGACAGGGCCTCCCAAGACAGTAATCCCAACGGCAATATTTACAAAAAAGCCCAAGAGGTATGTGCACCACAATTTACTCGATATTCGTATGCTTATCTGCAATGCACCACTGGTGAACTGGCTAAATATCCCGCAGCTAGTGGCCTCGTCGAGTCGGCTAAAAGGCCTAACCCGGATAGCTATCTACACGTCTTCGCTTCACCCCTTTGGTCGCCTGATTTTGCCGGCTGGTCGGTGGTCGTTTGCCTAGTGATTACCCTCATAATTATCGTTCGTCTGCTGAGCCTCGCTGCCCTTAGAATTATCCTCCACCAGCACTACAAGAGTGTATAAATATTGACACGGCGCTTTGCAGGTTGTACGCTAATTCTCGTAATAGCACTAATTGGAGGTATAAGATCTTATGGCTTACAGCCACACAAACTCAAAGGGCGTCACATACTACTTGCACAGCACAGAAGTTACGCTTCGTGGTGGCAAACCACAAACTATTTTCTTTTTCGCAAAAGTAGAAAAGAATGCCAAGGGTCACCCAGTTGATCTTCCCGCAGACCGAATGGTCAAAGAAAACCCACGTAACGGTTTCTTGACTGTCTCAAAGAAAAAATAGTCTGATTTTAGACTTGCACCATAAGCACGTTTGGTAGTATAGTTATACCCAAACAAACAGGTGTCGAAACTGCCCCCTCCCCGGGGGCTTTTTTTGTGGTTCTTTAAGGGGAGATATAGTAAAATAGGTTTAGTATGACAGTGATGGTAGAAGCGAGTAATCTCAAGAAGCGTTATGGCGACAAGCAGGCTGTTGATGGCGTCAGCTTCTCGGTCGAAAAAGGCGAGATATTTGGTATTCTAGGCCCAAATGGGGCCGGTAAAACCACCACGCTCGAGATGATGGAGACACTCCGTTCCATCGATGACGGGCAAGTGTTGATTGATGGCATTGACGCCATCGCTTTCAAAGTTTTCCGCTGGGAGTAGATTGACTGTAGTTACTACTTATGCTATAATAAAGTAATGAGCGAAAAGACCACTTCATTACCAGAACAACCTCACTTTAGAATTACCGAAAAGCAGCTTGACGATTACGTTGATCGAAGAGGTTGTTCGTATGATGACGCATATAGACATTTTGGAGTTACGCCAGATGAAGTTGGTTATGAGGATGACCAGTTGTCACCCGAATCATTACTTATGGTTGCAACAAGTGAAGATGCAGCCCAACCTAGTGTGGTGGATAATCTTGCTGCAAGTAATACTTCCAGTCTTGATTCGTTAAAAAATATTAAGCCTGGACCTTCTTTAAGTCTTCTCGGGCGAGCAAAAGCACTAGGGACAATTATGGATTACTTTAACCAGAAGAATAAGACCGAAGGGGCGGATTTTTCGTCGGATTATAATGGTATGACTCGACGCTATGGTGCTCGCACGAGCGAGGTCATTGGAAATATGCATTCGAAGGCAAACACACTTGGCGTACAAGCGCTTAAGGCTTTGGACATACTGTCTAACGGTGATTCTGGGGTTGCTATGCCGGTAGGGTATGACTATAGTGGCTCGATTCAGTCCGATTTGCTGGAAGATTTCGGTTCAGGTAGGGCGTACAAGCGCGATAGAGAAAAATTTCTGACAAAAGTATTTAAAACAGCCGGTACCACCAAGTCGAAACATAGGAAGTAGCACTAATTAAAATAACTCATTACAAAATGAGTTATTTTTTTGGTGGGGCTGGATAGAGTTGAACTATCTACCAAGTGGTTATGAGCCGCCTGCTCTAACCGATGAGCTACAGCCCCGCTCTGACATAGTATAGCCTATTGTTACCCGTGTGGGCTATAATATACAGTAACAATCATGCAAAAAATTAACACTCGTCGCCTATATTATCGGATTCGTCACAAATACCTCACCCTTAATAATGCGGTGATTGCGGTGGCCTTTATTATTGCTGTCAGTTGGGTATGGGGTTCGTTGGGCGTTATGGAGCGTAACTATACATTACAAAAAGAAGTTGACTCTAAAAAGCGCGAACTTCAACTGGCCCAACTTGCCACCAGTAGCCTCGAGCTAGAAAAGCGCTATTATCAGACAAGAGAATACCAAGAGCTGGCCGTTCGCGAAGACCTGGGCCTGGTGCTTCCTGGCGAAAGGGTGCTGGTGCTGCCGGCCAATAGCCAGGCAGTCAAGGCCGCCGATGCGGCGACGGCAGCGCAAACATCGACCACGGCTCTGTCTGTCAGTAATTTTCGGCAGTGGGCAAATTTCTTATTCGGCGGCAATAGTAAAAGTATTTCTGGCTAGTCACGGGGCTTGCAAAAATGTCCCCTATCTGTTAATCTTGATGATGTGCCGCGGGGTGGAGCAGTCTGGTCAGCTCGGATGGCTCATAACCATCAGGTCGCAGGTTCAAATCCTGCCCCCGCAACCAAGAAAATTCCCTCAGTCCAATGACTGGGGGACTTTTCTTACGCTGCGCGTGTAAAATTCAAACCTGCGACTATCGCCAGACGAGCTGGCGAGTCGTAGGTATCGTCTCGCCTTTGGCGCGACTCCTCCGCTTGTTCGCAAAATGAGCAAGCTAATTTTGCCACACTGCGCTCCGCCAAATCCTGCCCCGAAGTATCTATTCGAAGGCATGAGCGTTATAATAAACGATTATGAACAAAAGGTGGGCAAAGCGACAACTCGGGTTTACAATAATCGAACTATTAGTTGTTATTGTCGTGATTGCCATTTTGGCGACGATTGTCATTGTGGCCTATACTGGCGCCCAAGCCAGAAGCCGGGACGCGCGTCGTAAAAGCGATATCGGTATTATTGTAGGCTACTTGGAGCTCTATGCATCCGAACATCAAGGTCTGTATCCAGTCAGTAGTGGCAGTACTACGATTAACGGGAGTTGGTCAACAACAGCCGATGCTAGTTGGTCAACTTTAGAGACGGCTCTTGCGCCGTATGGCAAGATTCCGAAAGATCCAATCTCAAAGCAAGGTGTGAGTGGTCTCTCCTCGTCAAACTATTCTTATTTTGGTGGTTATCAACCAACGACGTACTGTGGTGGCGGTTTACAGTATCTCATAACCTATCAGTTAGAAGCTGAGCCTAACGTAGCAACTGGCACCTGCCCAGCGACCAGTTTATCTTACAGTCCAACTGTCACGACTTATAGAAAAATTACTAATTAACTTAACTTGGCCGCCGCCACTCGAATCGCTTCGCTCCAGCTTAGAAAGGCGTGGGGGGTTTGGGCAATATCGTCGGCCGTCAGTCCGTACTTCACGGCCAGAGCTAGTTCATGAATCATTTCGCTGGCATGAGGGGCAACAATCGTTGCACCCAACACGACGCCTTTTTTATCGGCGATAATTTTGACGAAGCCGTCGCGAAAATCAGACGTATTGCTGCGGGCGATACTGTTGAGTGGGGCGATTGCCTTGTTCATTGCCAGGTCGCGCTTTAAGCAGTCGTCTTCGCTGAGTCCAACGTGGGCAATCCCAGGATAGGTGAATATAATCCCGGGAGTCGCGGTATAATCTGGTATGGCTTTTGTTTTATGCAAGATATTATTAGCGACAATGCGGCTTTCAAGTAACGCCGTGTGGGTATAACTATCACGTCCCAGGACGTCGCCGGCTGCAAAGATATGCTTGGCACTCGTTTGGAGGTACTCATTGACCTCAATGCCCTTTGGGGCGTATTTGACGGTGGCATTTTCAAGGCCCAGGTCGACGTTGGGACTACGACCAGCCGCAATCAGGATTTCATCGACGCGAATTGATTTTTCTACCCCACCGCGCGAGATTGTCACGCGTTTGCCCAGTCCATCCTTAACAACCGACAATACCCGAGTCTGGGTTAAGGTCGTGATACCTTTCTGCTCATGTAAGACCCGTTCCATCAGTGACCCAACTTCAGCGTCCTGGTGAGGTAGCAGACGACTGGCTCGTTCAGCGATGTAGACTTTGGTGCCAAAGATCGCCATCAACTGGGCAATCTCAACGCCAATCCCGCCGCCGCCAATAACCAGTAGGCTTTTGGGCGGACGGATTGATTCGAGGATGGTGCGTGGTGTCAGGTAGGTGACCGTATCGAGCCCTGGGATAACTGGAATAGTCCACTGTGAGCCGGTGGCAATCAAAAATTTACTCGCCGACAAATGTCGTCGGTTGACGCTAATCTCGTTGGGCGACAGGAAGTGAGCGGCCCCGTTAAAGGCACTGATACCCTGATTTTCATAATATCTGCGGTTACCGCCAGCACCGGTTCGTTGCACGGCCAGATCTTTCCAAGCCCTAATCGAAGGATAGTTATAGCCGAGTGTCGCCGAACGTAGTCCAAAGCGGGCACCGTGACGAGCCTCATCGAAGAGTTGGGCGGCGTGCAGCAGGGCTTTAGTCGGTACATCACCCCAGTTTGGCGAGTCGCCGCCAAAGGTATCTGCTTCGATAATCGCGACGCGTTTGCCAGCTCGGACGGCAATTGTTGCCGCCGCACTACCGCCAGCACCGCTACCGATAACGATCAGGTCATAGTCGAATGTGTTTTTATGAGCCATGTTAGTTCTCCTATTAAATCGTTAAACGGTGTTGTTCGTAAATGTAGGCTGCGTCGGGATGGTGAGTACGGAGGTGTTTGGCGGCGATACGGCGCACGTCTTGGCTCGTCACTTCGGGCTTAGTTTCGAGCCACGAAATAACACTGTCGGACACGGCGTGGGCGATCGATTCAGCTTGACCAACCGGAGTCCGGACACTCAAGCAAGCGGCCAAAATGCTTGCGTGCAATTTCTCTTGAGAGAAGTTTTCGCTTGGCCGTTGTCCATTTCGTTTGACAATATCAATCGCAAGGCCCACCCTTAAACTCCTCCAACTGCGCTACCGAGCACTTCGACGACGTAGACATAAAAGCTCAGTATGATCAGACCACTGCCGGCCGCAAATTGCATGAAATTCTTATTTGATTCACGCCATTCTTGAATACGGCTGAGTTTGTGTCCGCTACCGATTAATACCCAGACAATCATTAGTGACAAAAGAGAAATGATTGAATAGATCGCGATACCAGCTAGTTGCCAGAGTGGTGGGAGTTGAATCAGTACCAAAGCGCTGATGGTGATTGGAGCGATGATAAAAATCAGTTCACCAATCACGCTGGTCAAGCCGAGACTAAAAGCCTCTGCACTGCGCGTGGTAGCCTTGGTGCGTTCGTGCAGGTAGCTGGCAATCGGACGGGGAATCCACAGTGATGTGCCTTTGGTACGTCGGTAATAAAACATCCAGACGGCCACACCGATACCAAGGAGCAAACCGCAGCCGATAGCCCAGACAATTTGCGGCGCATTGCCATCGAATGCATGCAGTAACACGAGGGATACGAACGACAACAGCAGGAGAGTCATAACCCCCGCGCCAAAGACAAACGAGGTCGTCAAGCGGAGTACTTTTGCTTGGGAGTGTTTTGCCCCAATGACATGTCCACCCAACAACGTTAAAACACTCACGCTCAACTGAAAACTGGCGTGAATCAAGGCAGCAAGGGCGACGATTGCGAGGGAGCTGGCGATATTCATATGTTTATTTTTTTAACCTCTAGGTACGTTATAGCATAACCGAGGCGGTGAAGTCAAAGAATAACCATAAAAGGTATTGCATTTATATAGTATTTATGCTTAAATAGTATCACTAAATAACAAAAACAAAAAGAAAGCAAAAAACAATGGAAACGCTCGAAGAAGATATTGAAGAAGTTACCAAAAGTGATGTCCTGCAACTGTTCACATGGGACCGTCAACGTGACACGACTGAGCTCATCGGTTTTATCGCGCGACGCGAAGCCGCTTTGTCTGAAGATACTGATTCTTAACTATCTATGGCTACGGAGTACGAGTGACAAGCTGACATGCCTGTTCTCGCACAATGTCAAGCGTTGCGTGTTCGAGGCTACCATGTATCTCATCGCCTAATAGGTAGGAGTAGGTGCTCACTTGGCGGTAGAGAGGTAGCAGGTAGTCAACGCCGGCAATAATAAGCGGGATTGTTGAATCTTTTAATGCGTCGTGGAGTTTGTGGTCAATCCTTCGAAAGAACTGGGTGAGCATTTCTTTGTCAATCTGCGTTTCCTCGTATTGTCCATGAAACCCTTCCGAGCCCTTTCCTCTACTGGCCGCGGCGACGGTGTGAGTTTGAAGCTCCTTGGGTTGCTCGTCAATGTTCAGCTCTTGCTGCATATTAACAGGAAGTCCGGGCAGCTGAAATGATTCAATGTGGTAGCAATCGCCTTTTAAAAGTTGAACGTTGTTATGGTTCAGTAGCAGAACATAATAGGCCGGGTTGGTACTTATCAGCTCTACGATTGGCTGCACGTGGAATCTATTGTCTATACGGACAGAGGGTGTCGTCTCCTCAGCGGGAAGACGGTAATAGACAAAGAAATCAGGGTGGATAAATAACGCCAGACTATGCCTGTGGTTAGCCCGAAACTCATCGCCGTCGAGGAGTTTTTCGACTGGTTGGAGCATGGCAGTAATTTCGCGAGCGCTAAGCTTCTCATTCGTCAGGAGTTGGCGTGCTTCTTTTAATAAATTCTTAAGCTGAATACGATTGGGATTATTCGGTGAGGTTGGTGCGATATACGAGGTGTAGATGCTGAGGCAATGAGGTTTTTGAAAGGCCTGTAGGGTTTCTATTTCGGTTTCCGTCGGTAGTTTAATCATCCGCGCACCTCCCCTC
The DNA here is from genome assembly GCA_002413425.1 of Candidatus Saccharibacteria bacterium UBA5170. Classification (GTDB taxonomy): domain Bacteria; phylum Patescibacteriota; class Saccharimonadia; order Saccharimonadales; family Saccharimonadaceae; genus UBA1547. The sequence continues at coordinate 84,455 of DHWY01000003.1, forward strand.
TATGCTACTTCTATTATACTCCTTGTCAGACATGATACCCAGCTCGGTGAGCACGACATCGGGGCTGCGTTCGGTATTGCGCTGCTCTTTTTGAAGCGCGTCGCGAGCAGCATCGATTAAGTCTTCTAAACTTGATCCGGCTTCCACTAAATCTCTGAGTCGCTCACGATTCATTTCACTCATTTCGCCCTTCAGCTTAGCCAAAAGACTTTCGGGTGATAGCTCCGTGTTGTTGGCGATAGATTCTAGCTCATGTTCAAGTATTGAAGCGATAGCATAAAACCCTTTAGTATTTGCGTGTGTCTCGGCATAATCCAGCGACTCTATATAACGCGGTATTTGATTAGACTCACGAAGAATAAGTGCTTTATGGATGATAAGGGCGAGCTGTATTTTTGCACGTGTCTCAATATCTTTAGGTGTTATTTCAGCATTGTCGACGATTTGCTCGCCGATAATCGCATATTCAGTCCAGGCAGCTTGAAGGCGCGACGGGTCGTTGGTCTCTTCATTTATCGCTATTAAAACCGCTTGACTGGCCTCGCTTAATTCGACGGTTTCATAAAAGCCTAGTTGCGGTAACAGTGTCTCGATCAGTAATGCTTGGGTCGGCCGCTCAACTTTATCGGGTTGTTGCCAGAGTGGGTGAATAAAATCACCAGTTGCGGTCATTTGGCAGAATTCTTGGGCAGGGGAATGCCGAGTGATCTAAATATTTTTACTGGGTCTTCGTGCTCTTCGGTGAGCAAGGCGAAGGCTAATCCCGACACGTAATCAGAACTACGGCCTTGCACGACCGCGTCTTCCATATCGTAATAATGTAGATCGCTGAGCCTTGGCTCTAGTAGTTCTAGCAGGTACTCCGGCGATAACTCTGACGTGTCGGTCAAAGCCTCGATTTCGATTCGCAGTGCGCTAGCGATATTGTCAAGACCTTTGTTGCGAGCCAGTATCTGGGCGTCTTTTAGTGAAACTCGGTAGCGATCGGGTTGATTAGCGTCGCAATAAATCAGGGCGGTATAGATGTTGAAGCCGAGCTGGAGTCTGGTGTGGGCGTCAGTACTTTGATTGGTCGCTTCGACCGATCCGGCTATTTCCTCTATGACATCGTAATATCTTTCCCAAACTGGTCTGACATCAGCTCCGCTTTGCAGAGCATCAAAAATTCCCTGCTTGGCGTCTTGGATAGCTTGTTTTGCGCCGTCGATTGATTCCAGAGTCTTTTGAAATCTAATTTTATTCAGTAGTTCGTAGACAGAGTTACCCGATGTATCCGATCGATCGGCTAGCATGTCCGGTGGCAACTCTGGCCCGTGAGGGTGAGGATAATCTTGAGGTCCTTGGTTTGGAGACTTGGTCATGATAAAAATTATCTCCTTTGGTATCTATTTTAGTCTAAATGGAGGTATGTGCCAATAAAGGTGAGTGGTAATATGCGGAGAGTGTCAGCTTAGGCGCCAGAAATTGGTCACGTCCCGCGACCCCGAACCTTCACGATTGGCAAACCAGTTGCCATCGGAAGGTTTCCTTGCGACCCGCAGACTTGCGGGTCGCACCTGTGACTTAACGCCAGGAACTGGCGGTAACAGGTTCGGTTCGTGTAACGATTACCAAAAACAAAACCCCATCTATTGATGAGGTTGTATTTTTGGTAGCAGCGACAGGAATTGAACCTGTGACCTCGAGCTTATGAGTCTCGCGCTCTAACCAACTGAGCTACGCTGCCTCGTCAGAACTCACTTTTAGGATTTCGTTTTGTCGCAAGCGACAAAAACTTTATCCTATCGTTGTTCTTCCTCTTGCTGCAACAAACAGCCTTTGGCTTGGTTTGTTCCATCAGGCCGCTGCAAAAGTGCACTAGTTGCACGAATGATTGTAACAAAAAGAGCCTTAGTTTTCTAGAGGCCGCCACGGCTAACAAAGGGTCTGACGTAAATGGTATAATAAAAGTACTTCCACGTGATACTCACTGGCGACAGCTAAGCGTCCCTCACGAACGGATTATTCATTGTCTTCGACAGTTCACACATGAAACGAATGTGAACATGGCGGGCAAAATTATAGATTATCGTTTCTCAAACTAATTTTTGAGGATTTTTGATATGAATGATGAACTTTATGTGAACGAGCGAATTGACGTCATAGCGACCTTTGGGGCAGGACTGAACCCCTGCCGGCCATTAAAATTTCGCCGACCCAATGGTCGTGAAATCACAATCAGCGAAATAGGGTTGCGTCACCCGAGCGTCAAAGGTAAACGCACGTTGCATATTTTTGACGTTACTGACGGCGCAGCTGATTATCGGTTGGAGTTTGACAGCGAACGGCTTACCTGGCACCTGACCTTCGAAGGCGATCATTATGCGTGAGGGCTACAACTCAGAGGCATCGCTGGTGATGCATGTCGACCTTAATTCGGCCTTTGCTACTATCGAACAACAGGCCCGGCCAATGCTACGCGGCCGGCCGGTCGCTGTCGTTAATCGTCGCACTGAGCATACGGCTATCGTAACCGCCAGCTACGAGGCCAAAGCTATGGGGGTAAAAGTCGGTATGCAGTTTCAAGAAGCGGCCCGCTTGGCGCCAGGCCTGATTGCAATCGAAAGCGACCCCGTGAAGTATCGTTTTGTGTATAAAAAACTGATGGCGATACTAAACGACTACTCGCCCCACGTCGTGATGAAAAGCATCGACGAGGGCGTCATCGATTTCCACAGCCTCGTCGACACGCGTCCGATGGTTGAGGTTGGCAACGAGATCAAGCAACGTTTAAAAAATGAAGTCGGTCGGGCTATGCGGTGCAACGTGGGGATTGGCACAAATCGCTTTCTGGCAAAAACAGCCGCCAGCTTGCATAAACCCGATGGCTTGGATGAAATTAATCACACAAATCTGCGGACGACACTGGCCAGCCTTAAGCTGACCGACCTGACGGGTATCGCTGACCATAATCAGGCTAGGCTCAACGGGGTAGGGATTTATACCCCGTTACAGTTTCTTGACAGTGACGAGGTGACGCTACAGAAGATTGTCTTTAAAAGCATTGTGGGGTTGCAATGGCATCAGCGCCTGCGCGGCTACGAAGTTGATGACCGGGTCTTCGATACGAAGCGGGTCGGGCGACAATACGTGTTAGAGCGGCGCGACTTGACTAGTCAGCAGGTTATGCAGCGACTTCATCATTTATGTGAATCGGTCGGGTCACGCTTGCGCGCTCAGGACAAAGTTGCCCGCGGTGTCTATGTCTACGTCAAAACGGCCGAGCGACAATACTGGCATGCCAGTCGTCTGTGTCAGCTACCCTTTTATAGCGACAGCGCTATTTATGGCCTAGCTGAACAGCTTTTCTGGCAGGCGCCGAGTGCTATTCGTGAAATTGGTATACACTGCTATGGATTATCCGACGACCACGAACCACAAATGAGTCTATTCGGGGACGCACTGGCTCGCAATCGCCAATTGGTTGGCGCGCTCGACACAATCAATCAGTGCTACGGTGAACGAACATTGCATTCAGCCGACACGCTCAATATCGGCAATGTTATACGGCAAAAGATTCCGTTTGGCAGTACCCGCTATCTGTAATATGCTAAACTAGCCGTAGGTATAATCAAAAAGGATATGGGCACTACTTAATGACAAAACCGCTGCAAGCAGACCAAAAACGTCGACCGGGCTTTACCATCGTGGAGTTACTGATCGTTATTATCGTGATTGGGATTTTGGCCGGTATCAGCCTGGTGGCGTATAACGGAGTCCAGCTTCGGGCGCAAAATGTGCGACGCCAAGACGACATAAAGTCGATTGAAGCCGAACTGGAGTCTTANNATTGACGTGCGAACAGATGCCAACTGTTTTAATGGTTCGGCGCAGACCGATTGGATACCAGGGCTGACATCATTACCACAGAGTTTCCCCAATACTGGCTCGGCTACAGGGGTTAATGGCAACCCTGGCTGTTACCTGTATGCCAGCGACGGCACGCAATACGTGCTGTCAGCCTGGAACATGCTCGCCGCTCCTCAAACCGATTCCGCTTTTTATCGGCGTCTCGGTTTTCGATCGTTTCAGACCTCAACCTCGACGCAGTTCTATAGTTGCAACGCCAACGTTATCGGCGGGGCTAATGGCAGCAGTTACGACATTACGCAAGATTATTACAAGCACTCATATACCATCTCAAATATCACCGACTGCGACGAAACCCCTCCACCGGGCGCATAAGGTATACTAAAACTATGAATAAAACAGTTCTGCTATTTTTCGCAAGTGTTTTCGGGCTTTTGGGTGGCTACGTCCCATTTTTATTCGGCGATAAGGATATGCTCGGTGGCTGGAGCATCCTGATGGGACTTATCGGCGGCCTCTTCGGTATTTGGCTTGGCGTATGGGTCTCAAAACGCCTGAGCTAAGCCCTTTGCTAGCGCCGGGACGCTACGTTTTAGCGGTGAGCGGAGGGGTTGATTCGGTCGTGTTACTGGATATGATGGCGCGACAGGCTGACCTTTCAAAAGCTGGCGAGTATGAGTTGATTGTGGCCCATTTTGACCATGGGATTCGGGCCGACTCGGCCCAGGATGCAGTTTTCGTGGCCGAATTAGCTAATAAATACGGGCTTACTTTTGAGAGCCGACGCGAAGAGCTGGGTGCGCAAACCAGTGAAGAGCTGGCGCGGGCAAGACGCTACGGGTTTTTGCGAGCCATCGCTAAACAGCATACAGCTGGCTTGGTAACTGCCCATCACGCCGATGATAGTATCGAAACGATTGCTATCAATCTGGTTCGAGGAACTGGTTGGCGGGGCTTGGCTGTGCTTAACTCAGACGTTATTCGTCCACTTCTGGGCATGTCCAAACAAGAGATTCTTGCGTATGCCTCGGCGCATCAACTAGAGTGGAGAGAAGATAGCACCAATGCCAGCGATGCTTACTTGCGCAATCGCCTTCGTCATAAAACGGGCAGACTAACAGATGATAGTAAGCGCCAACTACTCGGTCTACGCGTTCATCAAGTCGCCCTCAAACAACAGATTAACGAGGAGTCTAGGGGCTTGGTGGGGGAAGGTCCGGACTATAGTCGTTACTTCTTTACGCATCTTGATGACGTTACGGCCATGGAGTGTTTACGCTATGGGACGCACGCTCGATTGACGCGACCGCAACTCTCTCAAGCCCTCCTGGCAATTAAGACGGCTCGACCCGGTACTATCTATCAGGCTGGAGGCGGTGTACAATTTCGCTTCACCTCTCGTAATTTTAAGGTTGAACTGATAAAATAAGAGTAAGTAGAGACTGTTGAGTCTATTAGTCTGAAAGGAATAGATAATTTTATATGGCAATTAAACCACCTACACCTAATAAGAAAACGAATAACTTTATTCGCCTCGGTTTATTTTGGGCAATTTTGGTGTTTGGAATACTGGCCGTCGTTGCCATTACGTCACCGCACGAGAACTTAAAAGAGGTTCCAATTTCCGATGTGATTTCGCGTGCCAATGCCGGCGAGATTACAAAGATCGCTATTGAAGGTAATGACATCAAAGTGACACCAAAGGGTAGCGACGTCGCTACCGAGAAGTCGACGAAAGAAGCGACCACGAGTATTCAAGATCAAGGGCTTAACAAAAACGCCCCAGTCGAAATCCAGATCAGTAAACCGTCAACTACGACCGATACGTTGTGGAACTTGGCGATTATCATTATCCCCGTTATCTTAATTGCGGGCTTTTTCATGTTTATGATGCGTCAAGCCCAGGGCCAAAATAACCAAGCGATGGGCTTTGGCAAATCAAAAGCTAAACTCTATGGTAAAGACAAAGAGAAGGTTACGTTTAGTGATATCGCCGGTAATGATGCCGCCAAGCAAGACCTTGAAGAAGTGGTTGATTTTCTCAAGCATCCTAAGAAATACGAAGCGCTCGGAGCTAAGATTCCGACGGGAGTTCTGCTTATTGGTAATCCTGGTACAGGTAAAACGCTATTGGCTCGCGCTGTAGCCGGTGAGGCTAATGTGCCATTCTTCTCGATTTCTGGTTCTGAATTTGTCGAGATGTTCGTGGGTGTTGGCGCCAGTCGCGTCCGTGACCTGTTCGTCAAAGCCAAAAAGAATGCCCCAGCGATCATCTTTATTGACGAGATTGACGCTGTCGGCCGCAAACGTGGCAGTGGCATGGGCGGTGGTCACGATGAACGCGAACAAACACTCAACCAGATACTCGTTGAGATGGACGGTTTTGAAACGGGTGCAAATGTGATTGTCTTGGCTGCTACTAACCGAGCTGACGTCCTTGACCCTGCACTACTTCGCCCCGGCCGCTTTGACCGCCGAACGAACATTATGCTTCCAGAGCGACGAGATCGCGAAGCAATTCTGAAAGTTCACTTTAAAAACAAACCGGTTGATGCCACGCTGAATATCGGCACGCTCGCCGCCAAAACCGCAGGTTCGTCAGGTGCCGACCTGGCTAACATGGCTAACGAAGCGGCCATTGTGGCGGCTCGTCGTAACGCCAAAAAGATTAGTAACGCCGATCTGACCGAAGCTTTCGAAAAAGTTGCCATTGGGCCAGAGCGTAAAACGAAAGTTATGAATGACAAAGAGAAGGAACTGACGGCTTATCACGAGGCAGGTCACGCCCTGGTCGGTCACGTCCTCCCGGACAGCGATCCCGTTCACAAGGTGACGATTATTCCCCGTGGTGGAACGGGCGGAGTCACCTGGTTCTTGCCGCCAGAAGATAAAAGCTATACCAGTGTCATTGAGTTCAAAGACGTTCTGGCCCGCGCGCTCGGTGGCCGTATTGCCGAGAAGATTATCTACGGCCCAGACCGTATTACGACCGGTGCCGGCTCTGACCTTCGCAAAGCAACCGAGATTGCTCGTGATATGATCATCGAACAAGGCATGGGCAGCAAGCTGCGCGACCAAGTGTTCCACGATGATAGCGGTGGCATGGTGTTTGACAAAATGACCCACGAACGTCCGTACAGCGATGATACCGCCAAGCTGATTGATGAAGAAGTCGCGCAGCTTATTCAGGAAGCTGGTCGCCGCGCCGAAGCTGTTATTGGCCACAACCGGGCCAGTCTTGATAAGCTTGTTGGTGCCCTGCTTGAAGAGGAAACTCTTGAAGAAGATCGGGTTGTTGCAATCCTCAAAGACGCAGTACTACCTAAGGAGGCCAAGCTCTACTAGGCAAGGCGTAAATACCTTATGGGACGTATTCACAGTACCGTAGTCCGAGCTAACAAAAAGCTTCCCCTCCAGCTAGCAGCCGCTCTGCTAGCTGGTTCGACGTTGCTTTCGAGCGTGCTCGGTCTGATTCGTGACCGTCAACTCAATGGTCTGTATTACGATACCTATCCAACAGGTATCGATGCTTACACGGTCGCCTTTACGATTCCCGATTTTATGTTCTTTATCTTGGTCTCGGGGGCGCTGAGCGTCACCTTCATCCCTGTTTTTAACCAACGCCTGGCGGTCGGTAACAAGAAGTCGGCCTGGGAGCTTTCGACCAGCCTGGTTAATTTACTGGCTATCGTCACGCTGGTGGCCAGTATCCTGATTATGATTTTTGCCGAGCCGTTGGTGCACTACGTAGTCGGTCCAGGGCTCGATGAGGCGAGTCGGGCCTTAGCGGTCAGTATGATGCGGGTGATTGCGATTAATCCGTTCTTGTTTGCCGTGGCCACGGTGGTGGCCAGTATGCAGCAGGCGATTGGCCGGTTCACGTTCTTTGCGCTGGCTCCGACCGTCTATAATATTGGTATTATTATTGGTACCCTCTTTTTTACGAACGGTATTAATATTTTTGGCTGGCAGGTATTTGAAGGGGGTATTATGGGCGTCGCCCTCGGGGTCGTGTTGGGAGCCATCCTCCAGCTGCTGGTCAGTAGCATCGGGTTGTTCGGCATGGGCTTTGATTATCGCTTCCAGATTTACTGGAAAAACAAGGGCTTTCGCAAGGTACTGGGTCTGCTGCCAGCCCGTTCGCTGGACCAAGGGATTGATTACGTCAACAGCATCGTTGAAACGAACTTGGCGTCGCGCATGCTGGCCGGTAGTGTCCGTGCGTATCAGCAGGCAACAACCCTATCGTTCGTCCCGATTAATTTAATCGGCGTCGCGATTAGTACGGCCGCTTTTCCGAAGATGGCCGAGCGGCTTGGTCAAGGTCGCCCGGACCTCTTCAGAAGCGAACTACAGGCGGTCCTGCGAGTGATTATCTGGCTGGCGCTACCCGTTACAGTGATCACCTTCTTCGGTCGTGGTTACCTGATTAACTTCATCAAAAATGGTGGTGATACGTTGATGGCGAGTACTCTAGGAATTCTGGCAATTGCTATTTTGTTCCGTTCAATCTATCATATTTCAGCCCGGAGTTTTTACGCCCAACAAGACACAAAGACGCCTCTTTATATTTCACTCTTTACAATTGGTCTTAATATTAGTCTGGCAGTGTGGTTTACATTTGGCCTCAATCTGGCCGTGTATGGTCTGGCCTGGGCGACAGCGATTACCGCAGCGGTTGAAGTTTTTGTTTTGTTCGTTATTATGTCGCAGCGTATTAAGGGTTTATTCGATAAAATTTTTATTCACGGGATTGCTCGCATGGTGAGCGCAACTGGACTCATGGCGGCGATTACGTATATTAGTGTGGCGATGTTGCCACTTAACGCCAGCGACCAAAGCTTTTTGGCCAGCTTCCCAAAGTTTTCAATTATCGTCCTGATTAGTGGTGCTGCCTATTTCTACTTCTGCCACCTCTTTAAGCTGCAAGAAGTTCAGCCTATTTTGTCACGTCTTAAAAAAATCTTATTTTCTAGGGCGCAGTAGCGTCATGAATCAAGCTAAAATCCGTAATTTTTGTATTATTGCTCATATTGATCATGGCAAGTCGACGCTGGCCGATCGCATGCTCGAGCTGACTGGCACGGTTCAAAAGCGCGATATGAAATCACAGCTGCTCGATAGTATGGATTTAGAGCGTGAAAAGGGTATTACGATAAAATTAGCACCTGTTCGAATGAAATATAAAGATTACGACCTTAATCTGATTGATACTCCAGGGCACGTTGACTTTAGCTATGAAGTCAGTCGGTCACTACAGGCCTGCGAAGGCGCAATTCTAGTAGTTGATGCCAGCCAGGGTATCCAAGCACAGACGTTGGCGAATGTTTACCTGGCCTTAGCAGCCGATCTGACGATTATCCCCGTTCTTAATAAAATCGATCTTCCAGCTGCCGATGTGCCGCGGGTCACCGCTGAAGTGATTAACCTGTTGGGCTGTAAGGCAGAGGATATCCTGATGATTAGCGCCAAGACGGGGCAAGGCGTTGAGGCCGTGCTAGACGAAGTCGTTGAGCGAATCGGGCCACCTCTTGGTACCAGCGAGCTGCCGACCCGTGCCCTTATTTTCGATAGTTATTATGATGACTATCGGGGTGTTATTTTGTACGTTCGGGTGGTTGATGGCGTGGTTAAAAAAGGCGATACGATTGAAATGATTGCTACGGGAGCGCACGGCCTCGCCCTTGAAGTTGGCTCGCTGAGTCCGGCTATGAAGCCGGGTGGTGATCTTGCCACCGGAGAAATCGGCTATATCGTGACGAACCTACGCACCACGCGTGACGCGAGGGTTGGCGATACGGTGACAACCAAACGAGCGCACACGGATTCGCAGCTGCCAGGCTATAAGTTGGTCAAACCTTTCGTTTATGCCGGATTTTTTCCGGTCAGTAATGACGACTACCAGGATCTGAAAGACGCCATCGAGAAACTGAGCCTCAGCGACTCAGCCCTGCAATTCGAGCCGGAAAATTCACCAGTCCTTGGTTTTGGTGTCCGCATCGGTTTCCTGGGTTTACTTCATATGGACATTATTCGTGAACGACTGGAACGTGAATATAATCTTGATCTGGTTGTCACCAACCCGTCAACTGATTATCAAGTCAGTCTGACAACTGGTGCTGAACTTGACATTAAAAGCGCAAGTGAGCTCCCAGACGTCAGTCGGATTAAAGAAATCCGCGAGCCATGGATTAAAGGTGAAATTATTGTCCCCCAAACTTACATCGGCGCCGTGTTGCAGCTTATCATCAATAAACGAGGACTTCAGAACAATTTGAGTTATATTGACGAACGGGCCTTGATTAGTTTCGAAGCGCCGCTCGCCAACCTGTTGACTGATTTTTATGATCAACTCAAGTCGGTTACTAGTGGCTACGGGTCATTCAATTATGAACTCGATACCTACCGAGCCGAAGATTTGGTCCGAGTAGATTTCTATGTGGCTGGCGGTATGGTTGACGCCCTGAGCGTCATGGCACACCGCAGTGAGTCGCAGCACTTAGGCCGCATGGTTGTCGATAAATTAAAAGACGTCATTCCTCGCCAAAACTTCCAAGTTGCCCTGCAGGCGGCAATTGGTGGAAAGTTTATCGCCCGAGCTGATTTGTCGGCCTATCGTAAAGACGTCACGACTGGTTTATACGGTGGTGATGTATCGCGAAAAAAGAAAGTCTTGGCCAAACAAGCCAAAGGCAAAAAGCGTATGAAGCGCTTTGGTAAAGTTGATATTCCGTCTGAAGCTTTTACGGTTATGCTAAAACGCGATTAACGCGTGGCTTGCGCGTATAGTTTGTTACAATAGCTGTTATGGATAACCCCGAACAGCTGCTATCTGACGATCAATCAACTTAAGAGACAATTGAACTGGAGTTATCTTACTAATCAAATGAATAAAAAACACATCATAACAATTACCGGCAAGCCAGGTAGTGGTAAATCGACAACATCGAAAGCCTTAGCGGCAGAACTCAGCTATCGGCATTTTTCGTCAGGCGATCTTTTCCGCTCAATTGGGAATGAGCGTGGTATAAACATACTTCAGGCAAATTTGTCAGGTGAGAAAGATTCAAGCATAGATCACTTAGTAGATCAGCGACTGCGTGATATTGGTGCGACAGAGGATAATATGGTGATTGATTCGCGGATGGCCTGGTACTGGATGCCGTTTTCGTTCAAAGTCTACCTAGACCTCGATTTAATGACGGCAGCCGAGCGTATTATGTTGAATACGGATTTGTCTCGGCTTGAGACCGAACATATTCCCCACGAACCAAAGGAATATGCGCTGGCCCTACAGCAGCGCTTGGATAGTGAAGCCCGTCGCTATAAGAAACTTTACAATGTTAATCCGTACGATGTTGGTAATTATGATCTGGTAGTCGACACTAAAAGAAATAACCCCCAACAAGCGGCTGCCTTGGTGTTAAACAGCTTTCATGATTGGTTGAAGAGTTAGACTCCGCGTTAACCTGATGAGTTGATCTAGCACTCACTTGCTATGAGTGCCAAGCTGCGTTAAAATAAACGTATGACAGAACGTCAAATGCAAATTCTTGCAGCTATTATTGAACAACATGCCGAGATTGCTGCTCCAGTTGGTAGTGTGATGCTAGCCAAGCTGTTTGGCGTGTCCAGCGCAACCGTTCGGAGCGAGATGGCACGACTGGAAGAAATGGGCCTGATTGCCCAACCACACACCAGTGCCGGTCGCGTCCCAACTGACGCGGGCTATCGTTTTTATGTCAACACGCTCACCGAAGCTCATGAAAATGAACGTGAGCATTCACTACCCGATCGCAGTGCGAGAGCGATTGAAGCGAGAGTGGGGACCCAGACAAACAGAGCCGATAGGGCAATTCGCAGTGCTGTCGATAGTCTGGTAGATTTAACGCATAATCTGGGATTGGCTACGATTGGCGATGAGTTGTACCTGAGCGGGATTGGTAATTTATTTTCTCAACCTGAGTTTGCCCAGGGTGGCCACACTCAGGCAGTTGCGCAGCTACTGGATAACTTAGAGCCATGGCTACGAGAAGCCGCCCCCAACGAACCGCTTAACGTCTATATCGGCTCAGAAAACCCAATCGGCAAGTCGAGTGGTGCTAGCCTCATCATCAGTCGATTTCGTTCACCGTACAGTGACCGTAGTTATATCGGCGTCCTTGGTTCAACTCGTCAGAGTTATGCCAAGGTTATGCGTCTCGTCCGCCATGCCGGCGCAATGTTAGAGGAGGTACTGTAGGATGGCTGATAAAGCAAAAAAGACCAAAAAAGAGCTTGAATGTGACCAAAAACTGAGCGAATTAACCGGTGATCTTCAGCGGACTCATGCTGATTTTGAAAATTACCGCAAACGCGCCGAAGTCGAGAAAATTTCCGCCCGCCAGGCAGGCAAGGCAAGCACGATCTTAAAACTCCTTCCCGTTATCGATAACATTGAGCGCGCTATTACCTATACCCCGGCAGAGCTTAAAGATAACACGTGGGTTCAAGGTGTGGCGGGTCTTGTCAGGAACCTGGAAAAGTCACTCGAAGCGCTGGACGTCAGGCGCATCGAAGCCAAAGTCGGGACACCATTTGACCCTGAGTTACACGAAGCCATTCAATTTGACGAAGATGCCGTCGGTGAACACGAAGTCGTCGCCGAAGAATTGCAGGCCGGCTATCTGCTCAACCAGCAGCCGATTCGTCACGCCATGGTACGAGTCACTCGTCAGTAGATAGTTTATATAAACAGGCTAAATAACCTCTAAATGGTTATGTTTTTGAGGTATACTAATAATAACGTAGACAGCTAATAACTTTGATGGGAAGATTTATGGCAGTAGAATCATTAACTCTTGTAGTAAACCCCGGTAGCGCCAGTCATAAATATGCCGTGTTCGCGGGTGAATATGAATGGGCACGTATCCATTTTGAATTTGTCGATGGGCGGATTGTCGGGACGATTGAACATGCCGGTGAGCAACAATCAGAAACCTATGACGATACTGATCTGAGTGCTGTCGCACATTACATTCTGCCCTTGCTCCGTCAGTATCGGGTTATTGGTGATGATGATAAGGTCGCGACTATTGGTATCAGATTGGTAGCCCCAGGCAGTCGCTTTGCCAAAGATCAGTTAGTTAACAATCAGACCAAAACCGCTTTGCAGGCCGTTCAGCAGCGGGCTCCACTGCACGTTACGACGGCATTATCGGAACTAGATCATCTCAAAACTTATTTTCCAGACGTTCCGATTGTGGCTATATCCGATAGTGCCTTTCATGCCTCAAAACCACCGTGGGCTTCGTATTATGGTATCGATATTGAGTTGGCGGAAAAGTTCGATATCAAGCGTTACGGTTATCAGGGTATATCGGTTGGGTCAGTCGTTCGGTCTCTAGAAAACCATAATGTGCTCTTGCCTCGTACAATCGTATGCCACCTTGGCAGTGGTAGTAGCGTGACGGCTGTAAGCAGTGGTGAAAGCGTTGATACAACGATGGGTTACTCGCCACTTGAGGGAGTCATGATGGCCTCACGGAGTGGCACTATTGATGTTTCAGCGGCCTTGGCTATCAAGAGAGAGTTGCAATTAACCGACGATGGGCTTGAACAGTATCTTAATAAAAAGGGTGGGTTATCAGGTGTCAGCGGTAGTTCTGATGACATTCGTCAATTATTAGTTAGTGAGTCTCAGGGAGATGAGCGAGCCCAGCTTGCCTTGAAGTTGTTCGTGTACCGCATTCAACAAGCGATTGGCCAGATGACTGCCAGTTTGGGCGGTGCCGATTGCTTGGTATTTACGGCGACGATTGGCGAACGCTCGAACATCATCAGGGGTCGTATCTTTGACGGACTTGGTTACCTTGGCTTCGAATGCGACACAGCAATCAATGACCAGACATTCGAACCAGCCGAGATGGTTAACCTTGGAATTCCATCCAGTAAGCCGATCTTGGTCGTCCCGACCGATGAGGCTGCCGAGATTGCCCGCCGCGCTGAACAGTATATGCAAAAACTTACTTCGTAACGATGAATTGCTTTATTAGCACTCTTGACATGAGAGTGCTAATTTATTTATAATGAATATATTGGCAATCTAGGCACTAGAGTGCTAAAATTGTAAGCATAGACACGAAATTTATATAGATTCGCTGTACAGCGAAAGGAGATAGAAGAATATGGGAAAAATTATCGGAATCGACCTTGGAACCACCAATAGCGCCTTTGCGTATATGGTGGCTGGTAAGCCAGAAGTTATTGCCAACGCCGAGGGCAATCGCACGACACCATCGGTTGTGGCAATTAATAAAAACGGCGAACGCCTGGTGGGGCAAGTTGCCCAACGTCAACGCGTTACCAACGCTACCAATACTATCTACGGTGTAAAACGTCTGATTGGCCGTAAATTTAGCGACAAAGAAGTTCAAACTGACCACGACATTATGCCGTATGAAATCAGCAAAAAAGGTGATGGTGTTTCGATTAAGCTCGGCGACAAAGAGTATTCTCCAGAAGAAGTCTCGGCGATGATTCTCTCAAAGATTAAAGCTGACGCCGAAGCCTTCCTTGGCGATAAGGTAACCGAAGCGGTTATTACCGTGCCGGCCTACTTTAATGATGCTCAGCGCCAGGCAACCAAAGACGCCGGTAAGATTGCTGGTCTTGAGGTGCGCCGTATTATTAACGAGCCAACCGCCGCCGCTTTGGCCTACGGCCTTGATAGTAAAAAAGACGAGAAGATCGTGGTCTTTGATCTTGGCGGTGGGACCTTCGACGTATCTGTCCTCGAATTGGGCGACGGGGTTTTTGAAGTTAAATCAACTTACGGTGATACTCACCTTGGCGGTGAGGACTTTGATAACCGCATTGTTAATCACTTCCTTGATGTGTTTAAAAACAACGAGGGTATCGACCTCAAGAGCGACAAAGCAGCGATGCAACGCTTGAAAGACGAAGCTGAAAAGGCTAAAAAAGAACTTTCATCGACCAACCAAACTACCATTAACCTGCCATTCCTGACTGCTGATGCCGAAGGTCCAAAGCACTTTGAATACAAATTGACGCGTAGCAAGCTTGAAGAGTTAGTTAAAGATCTTGTTGACCGTCTGAGTGATCCTGTTGAAAAAGCCATCAAAGATGCTGGCCTTAAGCCCGGAGATATCGATGAGATTGTGCTGGTTGGTGGTATGACTCGTATGCCAATAGTGGTCGAAAAGGTCAAAGCTATCTTTGGCAAAGACCCACTGAAGGGTGTTAATCCTGACGAGGTTGTCGCCATCGGTGCCGCTATTCAAGGCGGTGTCTTGTCTGGTGATGTTAAAGACGTGCTATTACTTGACGTCACACCACTATCGCTTGGTATCGAGACAATGGGTGGTGTTGCTACCAAGGTAATCGAACGCAATACTACGGTGCCTACCAGTAAGTCAGAGACATTCAGCACCGCCGCTGATAGCCAGCCACAAGTTGAAATCCATGTCACCCAAGGTGAGCGTGAGCTGGCAGCTGACAATAAGTCACTTGGTCGCTTTACGCTCGACGGTATCGCGCCAGCTCCTCGCGGTGTCCCGCAAATTGAAGTGACGTTCAATATCGATGCCAATGGTATTTTGAATGTGACGGCTAAAGATAAGGGTACCGGCAAAGAGCAGAGTATTACCATTTCTGATAGTGGTAATCTTTCCAAAGAAGATATCGAAAAAGCCGCCAAGGACGCCGAAACTCACGCCGAAGATGACAAGAAAAAGCGCGAAGCTATCGACGCCCGCAACAGTCTTGAAAGCGCCATTTACCAAGCCGAGAAAATGCCTGACGAGTACGAAGACAAGATTAGCGACGAAGACAAAAAAATCATCACCGACGCCATCGAAGAAGCCAAAAAACATAAAGACAGCGAAGATACTGATGAGCTGACGGCAGCCGCCAAGGTCCTTAGTGACGCCATTATGCCAATCGGCGCCAAGATGTACGAAGCCGCCTCGAAAGAAGAAGCGCCAGCTTCCGAAGGTGATGCCAAGAAAGACGACGAACCTGTTGAAGGTGAAGTCGTCGACGAGCCAAAAGCTAAAAAATAGCTCAGGACACATACAAAAAATAGGGTCGTCAGGGCGGCCCTATTTTAGTATTTCAACGAGGGTAATGTCTTTTCGTGCCTGAACATAAATGGTATAATGGGGGCACAATATAACCAAAAGGAGGTGCCATATGTGGATCATCAGTTGGATAATACTTGGAGGACTGGCGGGGTGGGTTGCATCTATGATTGCCGGAACAAACAGAGAGCAGGGGCTGCTCGGTAATATCGTCGTGGGTGTTATCGGTGCGGTGATAGGCGGTTTTATCGTTAACCTATTCGGGGTAGACGGTGTTACGGGCTTTAACCTATGGAGCTTCGCTGTTGCCCTTCTGGGCTCAGTGATTGCATTGTGGGCTTGGAAAGCGCTCAGGGGTGGGAACCGACGAACAATCGCTTAAATAGTGCTATTTCAAACCTAAATTTTAATTAGTACTCCTGCAATAGGAGTACTAATTTTATATTACAGACAATGATAACCAAACGAGATTATTATGGAATACTGGAGATTAGTAAAGCTGCATTCTAGTGCAACTTTGTCGGTAGTTCAAGAAATAATGCTGCCCAAACCATACCCGGATCTGACTTATAGAAGGGAGCGTTATACCATGATCCATCAGAGTTAACGAGTTCAGGATAATTGCCATGTCGCTCAATCAGTTCAGCAAATCGATTATACTGCGCATCATATGCTTGATTTCCATAGCGCTTCAGGAGATGCAGATAAAACGTGGCGTGCCACGTCCAAATGGTCGATCCGGTATAGTTTGGCATAATGGTTGGTCCCATACCGAGTCGGTAATTGAAGCGCTCGGCATGTTCACCATATTTGAGTGGGTAGGGTTTATTTAACTTGCGTCGCTCTATGTATGCAAATGTTTTTTCGGCTAAGGCTGGATCGTCAATGACGTGCAGAAAAAATGGTATTAAGGCGCATTCCGAGCTATACACATCGTTGGATAGATCTGCCTTGAAAAAATCACCATTCCAGTATTCCTCAAGCAGCGCCTTCTGATATGTTTCTGGCGGAAAGATAAAGGCATCGAGCTCGAGTTGCTCGGCGCACGCTGCCAGGCGACCTATGAGCGCAATACTATAGGCGCTACGGTTGTAGTTGACGGCATCGCGCATTTCGGCATAACGAACAGGCCGTAGCATTCCGGTTTTTTTATCGAGAAATTTTTTAGTGTAATGACGAAGACGCGTTTGTAAAAACGTATGCTCGGATTTATTGAGCGGGTAGTTGCTCACCACTAGTGAGTGTAGTAGCCACGGCAAAGCATCAACGCTTTTCTTAGCCGGCGCATTAAAGGTGTTGCCAGCTTTATCAATGCATAGCGTGGTAGTTCCAGCTCGACGGTAATGATGCATCGCCCATCTCAGTGTGTGGTGAACTTTGTCTTTGTGGCCTAAACGGACGAGTGACTCAGCGACAGTCCCGAAATCGCGCATCCAAAAGAAGTCATAATGCCCGAGACTTGTTCGATAAAAATCACCCTCCCAAAGTCGCTCGACAATCTGTTCACACACTTCTCGAGCGTCGCCATCGAAACGTTCAATCTTACCAAAATAACGGTTCGCAATTTGACGGTACTCTGCCCGAAGCATGCCAAGTATCGCACCAGTCCGCCGAATCAGGAGTTTCTTCATTGTGAAATAGTATAACGCTAAAGGCAAATGTGCACAAATATACAGTAAGTCGTACTCAACCCGTAATTAGCACTCTTGCAATAGGAGTGCTAATTTTATATCATAGATAGAGATGACCAAACGAGATTATTATGAAGTATTAGGGATTAGTAAGTCTGCCTCTGCAGATGAAATAAAGAAGGCCTATCGTAAGGCAGCGGTTAAGTATCATCCCGACAAAGATGGTGGCGATGAGACCAAGTTTAAAGAAGCCGGTGAAGCCTACGATGTGTTAAAGGACGGCCAAAAGCGCCAACGCTATGACCAGTTTGGTCACGCTGGCGTCGGTGGCTCTAACGGCGGCGGAGCTGGCGGTGGCAATCCGTTCGAAGGCTTTGGTGGCCAGGGCGCTCACTTTGACTTTGGTGATGGTGGCTTGGGTGATATCTTTGGTCAGTTTTTTGGTGGCGGCGGCGGACGCCAGCGCGGTCCCCAGCGTGGCCGAGATGTGGAAGTCAGCTTGCAGCTCAGCTTCGAAGAAGCTGTCTTTGGCGTCGAGGAAAAAATCGAACTTGATATGGATGATGAATGTTCTCACTGCCACGGTACGACCGTTGAGCCTGGCTACGAGCTGAAGACATGCCCGACGTGTAAGGGCGCCGGTCAAGTCGGCCGTGTCATGAATACAATCTTCGGTCAGATTCAGCAAAACGTCACCTGTGAGACTTGTGGTGGACGCGGTAAAGTGCCCGAAAAAGTCTGTACGGTCTGCCACGGTAAGGGTACTGAGCGCCGCAAGCGAACTATCAATCTTAAAGTCCCGGCTGGTATTGATGACGGCGCCACGATTCGCTTAAACGGTCATGGTGAAGCGATTGGAAACGGCGAGAAGGGCGATCTGTACGTTCATATCCGCGTTAAAGCTCACAAACGCTTTACTCGCGAGGGTGACATTATTTTGTCTGAAGCCCACGTCACCATGATTGAAGCCGCGCTGGGGACTGAAATCGACGTCGAAACAGTCGATGGCAAAATCCGTATGAAGGTTCCAGCCGGTACGCAATCGGGAACCGATTTCAAGCTTTCAAACCACGGCGTCCCACACATGCGCAGCGACAAGCGCGGTCCGCACATCGTCAGCCTGGTGGTTGATACTCCGACCAAGCTGACGAAAAAGCAAAAAGAACTACTGGAAGAGTTCGATACGGGCAAAAGCGCACCTTTTTTCAAGTAGCGTAAAAACCTAGTGACAGACTAAAGACCGAGGCGTATATTTGTCTGTATGGAATATAGTATTCGATCTGCACGGAAGAGTGACGCTTTGGCCATGTACGATATCTCCGTCCACGCTCATACGCAGAGTTATTATGGCCAGTTGATTCCGAGCGAATCAATGCCAGACTTCCTCGACCATTATCGTGTATCTACACACAAACGTCAGCGCTTTATCTCTAGCATTAATCGAAAAACAGACAATCCCCGCTGGGTGCTGCTGGTGGCCGAAAGCAAGACAAAAGTTGTCGGATACACTGTTGCCCATGTCGAGAAAAACAACACGCTGACGCTAAAAGGTTTATTCGTTGATCCAAAATACCATCATCAAGGCATCGGGTCGCGTTTATTCGAGACCAAGCTGAACTCGGCTGGGCGGAACACGAAAATACAGCTCGTCGTCATCACCGGTAACAAAGTCGCCAAAGCGATGTACGAGAAATATGGCTTTAAAGTGACCGGCAGCGCTACTAAAACCTTCTTTGGCGCCAAGCAAGATATCATGGAACGGAGCGAGTCTGAATTAGCAAACCGACGAACTTCCTTGGTTTAAAGACCTGGCGTATTATAATGGGTCTATAGACGTATGGCGTCATTTAGAATCTATCAAGGGCGATGACTCAAAATTCATGTTCGTGTTGCTTGGTAAAGCCAACCCAGCCAACCACGCCCATGAACGAATTTTGTTAGAAACAAAATCAATCGATTAAATAAATATCAACTTTAAACGGACACATTAACTATGTATATTAAAGATGATGCGTTCGCGTCCTATAAACTGCTTCGAAATGAGTTTGAAAACAGAGGCTATAGCGCTTCTGAAGAAATTATTAACGATAGGCGAATCGTCACTTTTACCAGTCCATCCGGACGTACGTGGAAGACATCGGCGTCGCGATTATCGTATCCCTTTAATTCGCGAAGAATTAGAGACGTCTCTGTTAATAAAGAACTTGCGTATGAATTCGCTCAAAAACAAAGTTTTTCTACACCGTATACCTACTATGTATCCGAAACTAATGAGGTGACGTCGAGCGAAATAGACAACATGCTTGATCGTTACAGAAAATTGATCGTGAAGCCAGCCGATTCTTCGTTATCAAGGGGCTTGACGTTGAATATTCAATCATCGGATGGGTTGCGCAAGGCAATTTTGCACGCTCGAACTATATCGCCAACAATTCTTATCCAGGAACAGGTTGAAGGGGAAGAAATTCGCTTCGTGGTTATTAACGGAAAAGTGGCGGCTGCTTTACTGCGCCGCACCCCAAGAGTCGTCGGTGATGGCATCTTGACCGTGGCCGAGCTGATTCGTAAGGAAAATGTTGAGCGCGAGGCTTTAGATATTGCCTATCTGACCTATCCGCTCCTGAGCGAGACTATCATCGAGCCGTCGCTGATGATGAACGATAACGTGCTGGCTCTGGGGGCAGCGTTGGAGCTCAATCGGGCGACCATGATAAAAAATGGCGCTTCGATCTACGATGTGATCGATCAAGTGCATCCGTCGTACATTGCAAGTATCGAAAAGTTCGTCGCGCAATTGGACGCAAAATTTATTGTTGTTGACATATTTTTCAAAGATTTTACCAGCCAACAGCAAACCGATGACTATTGGTTCATCGAGTTCAATACCTCGCCCGTGCTGAAGCTCTTTTATGGCTGCCGGGACGGCAAGATGTTCGATATCGTTCCGTCCCTTGTCGGCATTATCGACCAGTGGCTTCATAAGTCGCCACAAGATTGACTTAAACTTCTAAATATGCTAAAATATGGTGAGTATTATGAAGATTATATCTGACAATAACACTTTAACTATCGGCGCCTTTGAGCCGGTCTCTTTGCCAGCTCTTAACATGGAGAATATTATTGCCAAAGTCGATACGGGGGCTTATTCGGGCGCCGTTCACTGTACGGAAATCAAGGTTANNAATGGCCCCGACACCATTGAACTTGAAAAATATAAAGTGACGAATGTCAGAAGTTCAAGCGGCCATCGCTTAAAAAGGTATCTGATTGAAACCGATATTATTATCAGAGATAAGCGGTATACTGTGAACATAGGCCTGTCCGATCGGTCTGATATGCAACGAGAGGTCCTGATAGGAAGGCGCTTCCTGCGAGAGAACGGCATACTGGTTGACGTGCGAATTAATCAAGGGTTAGACAATGATGGTGGAGAAAAAATATGAAAATAGCGATTCTGTCCAATGGACCTGGCAACTACTCGACGAAACGTCTCAAAGAAGAAGCGCTTAAGCGTGGCCACGAAGTGACGATTGTTAAATACCGCGACTGCTACGCGTCGATCGAACAAAATAACCCAACCGTCAGCTATAAAGGCCAGGATCTGGTCAACTTTGACGCTATTATTCCTCGTATCGCCAGCAACATGACCCGTTATGGCACGGCCATTGTTCGTCAACTGGAAATGCAGGGTGTCTATAGCGTGTCGAGCTCGATTGCGATTAGTCGTTCCCGCGATAAATTGCGCAGCATGCAGCTATTGGCCAAGTCCGGCGTGGGAATTCCGAAGACGGTTGTGTCGCGGAACACCACCGATATTGATGTCCTGCTCGAGCAACTCGGCGACATGCCAGTGATTATTAAGCTGGCCCGCGGTACCCACGGTAACGGCGTCGTTCTGGCCGAAACGAAAAAAGCTGCTAAATCGGTGCTGCAAGCCTTCTATCTTAGCAATGATGACGGTACCAACATTCTGCTGCAAGAATTTATCAAAGAATCAGCCGGTACCGACATCCGTGCCTTTGTGGTCGGCAGCCGCGTCGTAGCGAGTATGAAGCGGCAGAGTCTGGACGACGATTTCCGTTCGAACCTCCACAAGGGAGCCGAGGGGACGAGCATCAAGTTAACCGATGAGGAAAAGAAAATTGCCGTTAAGGCCGCTAAGGCCATGGGACTTAATATCGCCGGCGTCGACATGATGCGCAGTAATCGCGGACCGCTTATTCTCGAAGTGAATGCGAGTCCTGGCTTTGGTATCGAAAAAATCACTGGACGTGACGTCGCTGGAGCGATTATCGAGTACGTTGAATCAAATGCCAAACGTACCAACCGAAAAGACAAAGTCGGCGCTTAGGAATCTTCCTGCTATAATAATGCTCATGATACGCGTCCGAGTATTATCTCTATGAACTGGATTAAAAATAACAGTTCTTCATTGTTGATTACAGGCATAGTCGTACTCGTTGTGGCGGCTGCTGTGTCGCTGATTGTGGCGCAACTTCAACCGACAACGGTTCTTCATCTTGGTAATGGCGTGTTTGATGCTCGCATTGCTCAGACGCCGGCCTCGAGAGAAAAAGGGCTCAGCGGCGTCGCAGACTTAGGCCCTCAGCAGGCGCTAATTCTGGCGTTTCCCAGTGATGGGGTGTGGAAGATTTGGATGAAGAATATGAAGATACCGATTGACATTGTCTGGCTCGATAAGGATAAAAAGGTAGTATTCAGCGAAAAAAACATTTCTGCCGATAACTCGACCATATTTGCTCCAGACTCACCAGCGCGCTATGTCGTCGAGTTGTCGGTTGGAACGATTGAGAGTCAGCGCATACAGACGGGGAACACTGCAATTTTTTATATTAAACAGGAGGAGGTAAGATAACATGAACGTCGTACTTATTTTTGGGCTACTTGCACTCGCACTCTTTGGATCGGCGTTTGTGATGCGACGACGGTTTGGCTTATTGGGGCTTGCCCTTGCCGCTGGGTCTATCTTGAGTGGCCTTTGGGGCTATGATGCCGGGCTTGTCGTCAGTAGTCTAGGGATTTTTCCCTCCGGTCCACTCACGACGGCTGTCACCCTGGCTGCGATTGTATTGCTGCCTGCCGTTTTATTACTATTTCATGGCTATACTTACAAGAATATGGTCGGCCAGATCATTGGCGCTTTGTTATTTACCTTGCTGGCTTTGGCTTTCTTGGTCGAACCACTCGGCCATGCGCTGATACTCGAGGGGACTGGGGTAGACGTCTATACCTGGCTCGTCAATAACCGACAAATAATCATCGGTATCGGCATGGTTCTGGCCGTGGTTGACCTATTCTTTACCAAACCTGCCCACATGGCGGACAAGAGGAGCAAACATTGACAAGCCACCCCTATAAGTGGTACATTTCTAGAGTTGTCTTAACAATTTGGGACCATAGCTCAGCTGGTTAGAGCACCTGCCTTTTAAGCAGGGTGTCGTGGGTTCAAGCCCCACTGGTCCCTCCAAATAAAGAACATCCATTGATCGCTACCGTGGGTGTTTTTTATTTGGAAATGATTTTTTGCTTTTGCGTCACTATAATAAATAATTGCATTATGTTGTTAAGTTAGATATTATTCATAATAATGAGCGAGTTAGCAGATTCAATTGGAGAAGCAGTCCGTAAGCGCGTTGTATCAGCAACATTGGCTACGTATCTATTTTTTTGGTGCGTCTTCCATTGGGAGGCGATTTATACGACACTGTTCACGAGTCAGGACATAATTTATCAAAAATTTGGTATGTTAAAGAATGAGTATATTGACCACTATTTTTTTAGTTGGGATGGTTGGATAACGATTTTTAAGTATATTATTCCAGCAATACTGACATTTATTTTCATATGGTTAGTACCAAAATATATACTCATTCACGCCTATAGGCAGGAACAGAGGCATAAAGTTGATAGGCGTCGAGTTAAGCTTGAGGAAGAAGAAAATCTTGAGGCAAAAAAAGAACAGTTAGCCATTCAGTCTAAGAAAACGCTTAAGGCAGAAATAGATACTTCGAAAACCGAGCAAAAAGCTGCATCGCAAGACCCAACGATTATTTGGCAAAGAGAATATGATAAATTCAAAAAGAGTGGACTCGCAAATATTTTACCCGACATAGCTGAAGCAGTTTATAGGGGTGACGGTTTGGTTAGAAAACACTACGATGAAGATGCGAGCGAATGGATCGGTATAAACCTATCCAAGGATGCAATAGCTATTTCTCATACAAATGACTTAATAGTCATAAATAATGGAATAATCTCACTCACGGAAAAAGGAAAATATTTTTTAAACCAGAGTTACGTAGATAAGCTGTTCTAGATTATTTATATAATGTAGTTCATGATGCAGTATTTAGCATATTTCTTGGGGCATATCCACTTACCTCAGGTAGCTTATATGCTATGCTCTAATTTCGTCAATCAACGGCTGTCTAATAGCCTAGCCTTAAAGCCATATACTGTCTGCTATAATAGGTATAAATCACGAACACTTAGTTAAGGGAGAATCCTTATGTCAGGACACAGTAAATGGTCAACAATCAAGCGAGAAAAAGGCGCCAAAGACGCCAAGCGTGGGGCTATCTTTACTCGAATTGGTAATCAAATCGCCATTGCGGCTCGCAGTGGTATCGATCCGACCATGAACTCGGTCCTGGCGATGGCGATTGAAAGTGCCAAGCAGGCTAACATGCCGGCCGCCAATATTCAGCGCGCCATTGACCGGGTGGCTGATAAAAATGCCGCCGTCTTGGAAGAGCTAACCTACGAGGCGATGGGGCCTGGTGGCGTCGGTATTATTATCGAGACCGCGACCGATAACAAAAATCGCACCTTTCCCGAAGTTAAGTCGACGCTGACGAAACACGGTGGACACGTGGCCGATGCCGGTAGTGTGATGTTCCAATTTTCCCGTAAGGGTGTCATTGAGGTTGCCGAGACCGGTGAAGATACGCTGCTGACGATTCTTGACGCCGGGGCCGAGGATGCCGTCGAAGAAGATGGCGACATTATTGTCTATACTGACCAAAAAGAATTGGCCAAGGTGCGTCAAGCGCTGATTAGCGCCGGGCTGACGATACGGTCGGCCGAGCTACAATACGTGCCCAACTCGCTTGTCGTGGTTGATAATCCGGAAGTGGCCGCCAAGATTCTTAAATTACTCGATTTACTCGACGACATCGATGATGTGGTCAATATCCATACCAATGCGGACATAACGGCAGAACTACCTGAATAAATAGTTTACACTAAGATTATGAAAATTATTGGTATCGACCCCGGCACTGGCATTTTGGGCTTTGGGGTGATTGAAGTTATCAAAGGTAAGATGAAGCTGGTTGATGCTGGCGTCATCACTACGCCAGCGCATACGCCCCATGAAGAACGCCTAGAAGATATCTTTGATAGTCTGACGGCTATCATTGCCGAGACGAAGCCGGATGTGATGTCGATTGAAAAATTGTTTTTTTCTCAAAATGTTACGACGGCCATGACCGTATCTCAGGCCCGAGGCGTGGCCATCTTGGCAGGACGCAAGGGCGGTATGTCGATTGCCGAATACACACCGCTTCAGATCAAACAGACTGTGACGGGGTATGGCAAGGCCGATAAAAAGCAGGTTCAGGAAATGGTGCGGATGCAACTAGGGCTGGCTGAAGTGCCAAAACCAGACGACTGTGCCGACGCCCTGGCGGCGGCGATTACTCATTCGCTAATGACTCGGGTATAATAGATTTATGATTGCGCATGTTTCTGGAGTTGTAGCTGAAAAATTTGGTTCAGCAGTGATTGTTGATGTTCAAGGTATTGGCTATGAAGTGCAGGTTGCTGCCGGTGACTTTGACGTCTCACTTCTCGGCGCGCCAGTGAAGTTTCATACCTATCATCACATCCGCGAACAGTCGCAAGAACTATTCGGCTTCAGTACCCTCGCCGCCAAGAAATTATTCGAACTGCTCATAACCGTTCAAGGAGTGGGGCCAAAAGCTGCCTTGGCGATTCTGTCGCTGGGTGACAGCGAACAAGTCCGCAACGCGATTGCCAATAACGACAGCGCCTATATTACCCAGGCCAGTGGCGTCGGCAAGCGTATTGCCGAACGGGTGATTGTCGATCTGGCCGATAAGGTCGGCCTGGCGGTTCAAATTACTCGCGGTGGGGGGTCAGTCAGCTCTTTGATGGATGATGAAGCCCTTGAAGCCTTGATTGCCCTTGGTTACAGCTTGGCCGATGCCAGCAAGGCCCTGGCGAACGTTCCTGACGACCTCTCGACCGCCGCCCGCGTCACTCAGGCGCTGAAAGGGGACTCGTAATGGCGATTGAACGAATTATCGATACCAGCCTTCACAGCGACGATGCCGAAGAGGTGATTGAAATAACCTTGCGACCAACGACCTTTGCCGATTATGTCGGGCAAGATCATCTTAAAAAGAATCTAAAATTGGCAATCGATGCTGCCAAAATACGCTCCGAGCCAATCGACCACGTTCTGCTGTACGGGGCACCGGGATTAGGCAAAACTACCATGGCCAGCGTCATCGCCAATGAAACCGGTACCAACATCCGTATTACTAGCGGCCCTGCCATCGAGCGAGCCGGCGACCTGGCCAGTATCTTAACCAATCTCAACGATGGTGACATTTTATTTATCGACGAAATTCACCGTTTGGGACGCACCGTCGAGGAAGTTCTATATAGTGCGATGGAAGACTTTAAACTCGACATTATGATCGGCAAAGGACCAGCGGCCCGTAGTGTTCGGCTTGATCTCCCGAAGTTTACGGTGATTGGTGCCACTACTCGAACCGGTGCTTTGTCGGCGCCACTGCGTGACCGATTTGGTTTGATTCATCGCTTGGAATTTTATAAACCAGCCGAAATTACTCAAATTATTGTCAGGGCAGCCAATATTTTGGGAAGCAAAATTCATCCTGAAGCTGCCCAATTGTTATCAACCCGGGCTCGCCTAACACCGCGCATTGCCAATCGGTTACTGAAGCGGGTTCGTGACTATGCCGACGTCAACGGCGACGGCATTATCGACGTCCCGATTACCAAAGCCGCGCTAGCCTTGCTTGAAATTGACGAGCTGGGACTTGATCCGGGCGACCGCAACCTCCTTGTTAGCATGATTGATAACTACGGGAGTAATCCAGTCGGTCTTAATACGATTGCCGCCTTGACCGGAGATGAAGCCACGACTATCGAAGATTTCTATGAACCGTATTTACTCCAAATCGGCTTTATCGAACGGACACCACGGGGACGTCGCGTCACAGCCAAAGGCTACAAGCATGTCGGCAAAAAGAACAGTGAAATACAGGAAAAATTGATATAATAGCAGGTATGGAACCAGACCAACTACCCACCGAAGAATATACTCATCCAGTTGCCTATGACGCCGAGGGTCAACCGTTATATGCACATCCACCTGTTGCCCAGGCCCAGCCCACCGCTTATACTCAGCCACAAGTTGTTCATATGTCACGTCCAGTGGATCCAGTTAAGCAGGAAGTCAGTCTTGAAGTAAAATTAAAACACGATAAATCAAAACAACTCTATCCGACGCTTAACCTCAGTGAAAGCGAGTATATTATTACTGCCGTTCAGCGCCACCCAATAGGGTTATTTATTCCGTTGGTGATTGGTGTACTACTGGTATCGTTGGCGCTATCGCTATTATTTAATTATGATATCTTCGTGCAGATGTTTCAGCTGACTGGGGCGGCCGCTAATCCGTTAATGGCCACGATACCTATATTACTTTTTGTCCTACTTGTCTCGATTAGCGTGTACATTGCCTATTACGTGTATGTCAGCAATAAGTTATTTCTGACTAACGAAAGTGTTATTCAAGAAATTCAGTTGAGTCTATTCTCACACCGTGAACAAACGGTGAGTTTAGCTAATATCGAGGACGCCAGTTATGAGCAGCACGGAATTATTCAACAACTTTTTAATTATGGCTCGATCCGTCTCAGCACAGAAGGTGACGAGACGACGTATCACTTTTCGTACGTCGCGAACGCTGAGCAGCATATCGCCACGCTCAACAACGCGGTTGAAGCTTTTAAAAATGGCCGTCCAGTCAGTGGCAGCGACAACTAGCTATTGATTTTTGCTCTCTTTGATAAAATCGGCTTCATTCTCGAGCGTGGTGCGCAAGGTATAGCTTTTGCATTTATTGTCAGTGCAATTGACGGGCTCATATCTATAATTACTCTCAGGTTCACCAAGCTTGATACCAGTTGGGTCGGTAAATAGGGCAGGCTCAACAGAGGGTAGGTTTGTCTGATTGATTGTCGTAGGGTAGTAGCTATTCGTTTTATAAAATACTTCTTCCAAACTGTAATACATCGCATTGATAGCAGTTTTACGCTGTTGGTCGTGCGCGGCAATTTGGATGTTTCCTTTTTGCATAAAGAATAACAGGCCGGCTGTTCCCAGCACAAGGACGACAACCAGCAGCTCAATAACCGTAAATCCATCGGTACGTTTAATCATTGTGTATATTATAGCAAATTGTTGCCGAGACCCGTATACTATTAAATAGATTAAAGAGAGGGAATATATGGCAGCAAAAAGAACTACTAAAGACCCATTGGCAGAAAAACCCACAGCTAGCGAAGGTAAACTTAAGGCTTTGGGATTGGCACAAGAGCAGATTAACAAACAATTTGGCGACGGCGCAATTCGACGCCTTGGTGACACCAAAACAGTTGACGTCGAACTTGTTAGCAGCGGCTCTTTGTCGCTCGACATTGCCCTTGGCGGCGGGTACCCTAAAGGACGAATCCTCGAGATCTATGGACCAGAATCATCTGGTAAAACAACGCTAGCTCTCCACGCGATTGCTGAAATTCAAAAAAATGGTGGCACAGCAGCTTTTATTGACGCCGAGCATGCCCTTGACCCAGCCTACGCCCGTCGACTCGGAGTTGATACTGATAACCTGTTGGTCTCACAGCCAGATAATGGCGAGCAAGCCCTTGAGATTGTCGAGACATTAGTCCGCTCTAATGCCGTTGACTTGGTGGTAATCGACTCTGTTGCGGCGCTTGTGCCACAGGCTGAGATTGATGGCGATATGGGCGATAGCCATATGGGGCTTCAGGCGCGCTTGATGAGCCAAGCGCTCCGCAAGTTGACTGGTATTATCAACAAAAGTCACACGACTGTCATCTTTATCAATCAGATTCGTATGAAAATTGGGGTGATGTTTGGCAATCCCGAGACAACCACTGGCGGTAACGCCCTGAAGTTTTACGCTTCAGTCCGTTTAGACATTCGCCGAACTGGTCAGATTAAGTCTGGTGAGGAAATTGTTGGCAACCGTACCAAGGTCAAGGTAGTGAAAAACAAGATTGCTCCGCCTTTTAGAATTGCTGAATTTGATATCATGTACAACGAAGGTATTAGCAAGACTGGCGACGTACTCGATTTGGCGGTGCTTCATAACATTGTCGGCAAAGCTGGCGCCTGGTTTGACTATAAAGAAGCCAAAATCGGTCAAGGCCGTGAAGCCAGTAAAGTCTACCTCAAGGAAAACTCTGATGTTCTGGCCGAAATTGAAGCCAAAGTACGCGCAAAGGTTGCCGAAGAAGCCGCCTAGTTTTCTATGAAGATTACCTCTATTGGTATTCAGGCCCGAGATAAAAACCGAGTGAACGTGTCGGTTGACGGTAAATACCGCTTTAGCCTTGACGTCTTTCAATTGGGTAGTTTGGGTATAAAAGTGGGGGCCGAGTACGACGAGGCTGAGATTGTTGCCCTCGAGCAGGAGAGTCTCTTCGGTAAGCTCTATGCTCGGGCACTTGAATACTGCTTTATGCGCCCGCACAGCTCTAAAGAGGTACGTGACTACCTCTATCGCAAAACAAGACTAACCCGTACTAAAACGGGTGAGTTAAAAGAGGGTGTCAGTGTCAAATTAACGACGCGAGTTTTTGATCGTTTGGTTGAAAAGGGCTACATTAACGACCAGTCATTTGCTCGTTTTTGGATAGAAAATCGGTCTTTAAAAAAGGGTGCGAGTAAACGCAAATTATCAGCCGAACTCAGTGCCAAGGGTATTGATCGGTCAATTACCGAACAATTACTCGGGGAGACAGAGCGCACTGACGCTGACGAACTTCAGAAAGTCATTCTAAAAAAACGTAATCGGTATCCAGATGAGCAAAAACTGATTGCATATTTGGCGCGTCTTGGCTTCTCGTACGATGATATAAAGTCGGCGCTCCGCGAAGACAGTTAGGCGGTACTAAAGCTCTGGTTGTGGTGCACCAGATCGAAACGGGTTCACGAATGGACGTCGTTCTGCTGGCGTGGTTGACTCTAACTTCTTAGCTGTCGTCCGGACAACTATATTGCTGTCATTGATTTCGATAATTTGAGAGCGGTGTATCAGTAGGCCTGTATCGGTGAGACTTTTAATAAGGCCACGCCCCACGTTAAGCTGTTGAATAATAAAGCTGCTTGAATCAAGGCTATAGTCGTCAACCCTACCGAGTTTGCGATTGGTTTCGTCAACGACATTCATGCCGACAAGCGTAAATCCAAGTTCGTAGAGCTCTTGGATTTTAATAACATCATCGACGCCAATAAATTCATCATTACTATCGATAATCATACCAATATCACTGAGTTCTCGGACGTCAGCGACACGAATGAGCGAGGGATGGTCAACGAGTAGCGGACCCTCGACAACATATGCCATGATCTTGAGATTGGCAGGATCGATAAGAGGGGTAGTGGTTCGCGCCAGCTTTGTACCGGTCTGTAGTCCCATAATGGGTGTCCCAATAAGTCGTGATCCAAGAAGAAGCATAGTCCTAGTATAAGCGTTTTCCTCTTAAGCGCCAACTACTCGGCGAAAGGATTGACGCGACCCGCGGGAAGCGTTAAATCCGTTGAAGCCTCGTTGCTTGATTTTAGCTGTTTCAAGCGGTCGATAGTGGCTTGATCGAAGCTAGAAATATTAAGCGATGAGGTGTATCCATTTGTGTCGGATGACTGCGTGAGTATCTCATTGAGCATCAAAACGGCTGTTGACAGGCCGCCGACCAGAACAACGATAAAGAGAGTCAGGTGGTAACGACCGAAAGCTTGTGCGATGGTGGCAAAGATAGAAATTTCATTTGTATTTTTCATATGGTTTCCTATTGAGTATACACCTCTATCGTCAGTTGCTCGGTTCTGACTGAATCACGATCACTCCCAGTCACACGTCCTAGATTTATGCTTGATACTTGCATTTTCGGTAAGTTGCTTTCGATAGCAGCCATGAATCTTAATAACTTTGTATAAGCAAGCGGGCTGGTAAGCGTCACTGTTATTAAATTCGACCCCGCGGTTGGAGCAACGGTTGGTGCACTAGCGCTCGTTGCCGTGGTTGGAGCAGTTGCGGCAGCTGGCTGCGTAAAGTTGTAGTTTGAGATACTAATACCGGTATCGGCCGCATATTTATCCAGGTCTTGAATGGTTTGATTCTGATAATTTTGGCTAGAGGACATAATACTATTGGCTTTGTTGACGATGCTTTGACGAGCTATCAGGTCTGCTTGAAGTTTTTTCAAAGACTGCACATCGCTGCCGCTCGCTTTTGAGTCCGCAACAGTGCGGCTGACTGATACGGCAAGTGTTCGGAGCCAATTTTGTCCAAAGTAGAAACCAACGGCGGACAGGCCGATGAGAATAATAACGGTGATACTAAGTATTATCCGGAGCTTCGTGGCGGTCATCTTTGATTGTTTCATAGGGCAGCACTCTTATTAATTATGAGGCTTAAACTTATAGAGATTGGATAGCCGTTCGTTTGGCCCGCGTTGCTGCTGGACAAGGACAGAAAAGTGACGTTGGAGAATAAGGCTGATTTTTGGAAGTTGTCTTTGAGTGCTAAGGCATCATGGGTCGTTTTTGCGTATGCCTGAAGCGTGATAGGAACGCCAAGCGTTGTCGGACTCAAACTGAGAGTATCAAGTACGACACCTGCTGGCATCACCCTCGCGATACCGGTAATAACCTTTGTGTAATCGACTTCTTTATCCAAGATTATTTTTGCCGTTGCAAGACTGGATTTAAGGCCGTTAGCTTGGCCTTGAACTGAGCTATAAGCGGTACTTTTTGATGCATTATCAGCCGCGATTGCTTCGGCACTGGCTTTAGTGCCCATCAGCACGAAGTAGACTGCTACAGAAATAAAACATAAAAACACCGTACCAAGACCCAAGATGAGAATATATTTGACTAATGTGACGTTCATGCGCCCCGCGTATATCTCTGCCTTGGCGTCATTTGGAAGTAGATTAATCATTTCCAAATTTTCTCTGGTGAAATGCTTGCAAGTCCTGCCACGGTAATATAACGAGAACGGAACTGTTTAATTGGCTCGGGTAGTTTTCCAAAATCTAGCTTTTGCCATGGGCTTGCAACGCGCGCGGGCATGACGAGGGCGTTGGTGAAGTATTCACCGATGCCAGGCATGTTACTACCGCTTCCTACCACCAAAAGTTGCTCCAGTTTTCGATCGTCATCCAGTCGCTCATTGTAGTAGCGCATGACTTTGCGAGTTTCGGCAGTAATACGTTCGAAGCTTGAGTCAAGTGCGTTGGTGATTTTTTCCTGACGAGGGCCAGCACTAAGACCGTTGAGGACTTTGAGCTGGTGCGCGTTCTCGAGTGTCACGTTGAGTTTCTTGGCGATATCAAGCGTGAAGGTATTTCCACCAATCGCCAAGCCACCCGTCACACGGATAGACCCGCCAACAAGCACGGCAATATCCGTACTAGCTGGACCGATGTCAACAATCACACTAGGTAAGTGGCCATCTTCAGTTACCCCAAGCAGTCGCCCAACAGCACTGATTCCTGGTTCGACAAGGGTGACTCGTAAGCCGGCACCTTCGGCTGCCTTGACGCAATTATCAATCACAACTCGCGACACGGCGCTCATTAGGACGGTAATTTCTTTTTTATTTCTTTCGATAATTTCATAGTCAATATAAAGGGTTGAGGCTGGAATAGGAATATATTGGTCAACCTCAATCTCAACCGCATCTTTGAGAGTCTTCTCGGCACTGACCGGAAGAGTAAATGTTCTTGAGAAGCTTCTAGCGGTGGGGACGCCGATGACAACGTGGTTACCGGACAGGACACCAACCAGCTTTTCTTTGATAAGGATTTTGATATTATCAGCCAGGTAAGTGCTGTCGCCCTCCAGCGCCTCCTTGACCTTCATCGGTTCAAGATCAATCGAGCCATACCCAAGAACGAGCCAACGCTTCGTATCGATAGCCATGATTTTGATACCAGTATTGCTGATATCCAGTCCGATAATCGGTTTGTCTTTGTAGAATAATTTTGCCATGATGCCCACCAGTGAATACTACTGCTCATTATAGCATGAGCAGTTTACGTTTTACTACCAGTTATTTGATACTTTGGGCTAGGCCTGCAATAGGGGCCATGACACTGGCTGCAATCAGTCCGACCATACTACCCATAATGACGATCATGGTTGGCTCAATGATCGAACTGAGGCCTTCGATGGCCACGTCCACCTCTTCTTCATAAAAATCAGCGACTTTAACGAGTACGGTGTCGGTTTGGCCGGTTTCTTCTCCAACCGATAGCATTTGCGCTACGATAGCGGGGAAAAGAGGATTTTCGCTGATTACCACTGATAGCGGTTTGCCGTTTTTGACTTCCGCCGCCGCATCTATAACGGCCTTTTCGTAGACAACATTACCGAGCGAGCGAGCGGTGACAGAGAGACACTCCAAGACGGCCACACCAGCACCCATGAGCGCTGAAAAAGTACGAGCAAAGCGGGCAATCGCCACTTTTTTAATGATTGTTCTAACGCCGGGAATTTTTAGAATAATTTGATGAAATTGAGTTTTACCTTGGGGTGTTTTGATATAGCGGAGCACCCCGTAGATACCACCGCCAATGAGCGGAAAGATAATGAACCAGTAGCCGGTAATCAAAGCGCTAATGCCAAGCATAAATAGCGTAATGGCCGGTAACTTGGCATCCGGTCCACCAAGGTCGGTCAGAATCTTTCCGATTTGCGGAATCACAAACAACATCAGGCCAAAAAATGCCACGACGGTGATAAAAATCAAGACGGTCGGATAAGCCATGGCGCTTTTAATTTTTTTGCGGATGGTAGCGCTTTTTTCTTGCTGCAACGCCAAGCGTTTTAAGATATCGTCCAAAATACCAGCTGCTTCACCGGCTCGCACCATGTTGACGTAGACATCGTTAAAGGCGGTCGGATGTTTTGAGAGTGCGTCTCCGAGAGAAGAACCCGCCTCAACGTCCTTGATAACGGTCCGTAAAACAGCTTTCAGGGGTGGGCTTTCAGAGTGATCGGCCAGGGAAGTAAGAGCACGCAGCAGCGGCACGCCCGCTCCCACCATGGCGCTCAACTGTCGGGTAAACATCACCAAATGGTCAGATTTTATCTTGTTTGAATTTAGCAGGTGATGAATCGAAAAACCGCTGACTGCCAAACTCGAGGTCTCTTTGATGCTAATCGGGCGGAGACCCTGTTTTTTTAGGGCGGTAATAACGCTGGCTCTGTCGGCTTGCTCGGTCATGCCGGTAACGGATTGACGGGCCTCGTTGGTGGCAATATACGAGAATTTTGTCATATTATTCTTTGCTCACCCTTAAGACTTCTTCGATAGACGTCTCGCCACGAAGGGCTTTGATAAGACCGTCCGTTTGCATCGTGACCATCCCTTCTGCAATTGCCTGGGACTGAATTTGGTTGCTGGTTGAGTTGCTCATAATGAGCTTCTGTATGTTGAGTGAATTAGCCAGAACTTCATAAATACCGATACGACCTTTGTAGCCGTTGTGGGCAGCGTCCTCGTTGTCGTCGGCGTTGGCATGCCACAGTGTATTGATGCCATGCTCATCGGTACTGAGCGGCGCATCACCACCAATACCTTCGGCAGCGGCTTGTTTCTCAAGCTTATGGATATAACTAAAATCTTGACCGTCGCGGAGATTAAACATCCGGATGACTGCTTGTTTTTCTTCCTCGCTCGGTACGTAACTTTGGCGTGAGGCTTTATGAAGGCGTCGCACCAGTCGCTGTCCGACAACCACCTTTACCGTACTGGCAATCAAGAAAGGCTCAATCCCCATATCGAGTAATCGCGGCAGACAAGTAGCGGCATTATTGGTGTGCAGCGTGCTAAAAACTAAGTGTCCGGTTAGGGCTGCCTGAACGCCGAGGTTGGCGGTTTCACCGTCGCGGATTTCCCCAATCATAATAATATTTGGATCTTGGCGAAGCAGGGCACGCAGACCGTTGGCGAATGTCATACCAGCCTTGACGTTCGTTTGTGTTTGATTGACACCTGGAATTTTATATTCAACTGGGTCTTCGATGGTCGAGATATTGACGTCGGGAGTATTAAGAATAGACAGGACGCTAAACAAACTGGTCGATTTACCACTACCGGTTGGTCCGGTCACGAGTACCATACCGTTCGGCTCGGTGAGAGCAATTTTCATAACGCCAAGAGACTCTCCCCAGTATCCCAATGACTCAAGTGTGATGGCCTGGTCAGATTCATCCAGAATACGCATAGCGACTTTTTCGCCGTCAGCGACTGGCAGGGAACTGACACGAAGCGCGTATTGTTTACCAGCAACTTTGATTTTGAATCGTCCGTCTTGCGGAACACGTCGTTCGTCAATTTTTAAATTACTTAAAATCTTAATACGACTAATGAGGGCACTCAGGACGTTTTTAGGCAAACGGTTTACTTCTTTGAGTACACCGTCTATACGGTAACGAATTTGGACGTATTCCTCGCGGGGTTCAATATGGATGTCGCTGGCATGAGAGCGAATCGCGTACTCAAGCAGCAAGTTAACGGTCTGGGCAATCGGTGAATCTTCGGCAACATCTTCTTCGGTCACGGTTTGATTATCACCATTGTCTTCGCGTTGAATATCAATAACTTCATTGAGCTCTTGATTGACGTCGCCACGGTAGTTCTCAAGCGCCGCTAAAATATTTTCTTTTGGAGCGATATAGATTTGAGTGTTGGTGCCGATCTCTTTTTGGATGAAGTTCACCGCCTGGACGTCGTCTGGATCCTCCATGGCGAGGTGGTGAATGCCATCTTCGCCAATTTTAAAGAGGACAACGTTGTACTGGCGGGCGATACGTTCCGGAATTTTATTGAGAACATCAGACGGGATATTCCGGGGGTCGAGCTCTATGTATGGTATTTGAGCATAGTCGGCCCAGGCTTGGATAAGCGTTTTTTCGCTAATCAGTTCCTTTTCGATGACTAGATATTGCAACGGACGCCTTGAATGAGCGCTCTCCTCTTTCAGGGCAGCGACTTGCTCTGGAGTAGCCGCACCAGTTCGTGCCAGCAACTTCTCGGTAATGACATCAGAAATACGCATAGTGCTTGTGCCTATTGTAATCGACAGAGTAAAAAAGCGCTAGGTGCTATAATAATTCGTAATGATTATAGAGGTAACTAACGAAGAAGAAATGAAGGCCTTCGGTGCCCGGCTCGGCAGACACCTTAACGGCGGGGAAGTTCTCGAGTTGGTTGGTGATGTTGGGTCGGGTAAAACAACTCTCACAAAAGGGATTGCTACTGGTCTGGACGTCGATGAGGATGTGCAAAGTCCTAGTTTTACCATTAGTCGGGTTTACAGTGCACGTGATGGTCTGACGCTCGCCCATTATGATTTTTATCGGCTTGGTCATGCGGGTATTATGGCCAATGAGCTGCATGAAACTATTTTGAACCCGCGGACGGTAACGGTTATCGAATGGGGTGGTATCGTGGAGGGTGCTTTACCGGCTGATCGACTGACTCTTAATATTGTCTCGCCGACCGAAACAACCCGTCGCATCATAGTTGAAGCCCATGGCCTTAAAAGCCGAAAGATTGAACAGGCGTTGTGATTTTACTGCTTGATACTAGTACGCCTGTCTGCAAGCTAAGCTTGATTGATGGCGATTGGCGCTTTGACGATGAGTGGCAAGCCGACCGCACTCTAGCCAAAGGATTACTGGGATATATTCACAAAAATTTGCAAAAAAATGACAAAACCTGGTCTGACCTGAGCGCTATCGGCGTGTTCGAGGGTCCCGGTAGTTTCACCGGTCTGCGCATTGGGCTGACGGTCCTTAATACGATAGCTGGTAGTGAGAGTATCCCAATTGTCGGCGGACGTGGCGAGCAGTGGCAGGCCGACGTGCTTGAAAAGCTCCATGCTGGACATAATGACAAAATCGTTTTGCCGTTTTATGGCAGTGACGCTCATATCACTCAACCACAAAAATAGCTTGCACGAATGATATAAAAAAAGCTACACTATAGGCAGTCCATAAGGACTCTGAATAACTTTTGAAAACCGACGCCAAGACCACCTGAACTGTTGATACATCTACTTTCTGTAACTCTGCATCACTTCCAGAGGTCGCCGCGAGGAAAGGAACAATTATGATAGAAGGAATTATTGCCGCAATTATTGGGGTGCTTTTTGGCGCCTCTGGGACCGTTGTGTACGAGAGACGACGAAGCGCAATCGGTAAAAATAGTGCCGACAAAGCTGTCGCGGACGCCAAAATTAAAGCCAGCGATGTTGTCGTCAAGGCTAAAGACGACGCGCTAGAACTCATTAATGACGCCAAGAGCGAAGAGGCCGACCGTCGTAAAGAATGGCAGCGTACCGAAAACCGCCTGGCGGAGCGCGAAACAAATCTTGACCGAAAATTAGATGAACTTGATAAAAGAACTGATGCCCTGCGGACATCAGAAGGCGAACTGGACGAACTCAAGGACGAAATTCGTGAGATTCGCGGCCGTCAGCAAGAAAAACTTGAAAAGATTGCCAAGCTGACAAAAAATGATGCGGCTGACAAACTGATGCAGATGACCGAACGCGACATTAAACAAGACCTCGTGGGACTGGTGAACAAGTTGCAAAATGATGCCAAAGAGGATGCCGAAGAGCGGGCTCAGACTATTCTTTTGACCGCTATGGAACGGATGTCATCAGAGGTGACGGCCGAACGCACCGTGACGGCGATAAAACTGACTGATGATGACATGAAGGGGCGTATTATTGGCAAAGAAGGTCGTAATATTCAAGCCCTGCAGCGCGCGACTGGCGTTGATATTCTCGTCGATGACACGCCTGGCATGGTTATCCTGAGCTCGTTTGACCCAATCCGTCGCCAGGTTGCCCGCATGACCCTCGAGCTTCTGATGAAAGATGGGCGCATTCACCCGGGGCGTATTGAAGAAGTCGTTGCCAAAGCCGAACAAGAAATCGAAAAAGAAGTTTACCGCGCCGGTGAAGATGCTGCCCGAGAAGTCGGTGTTGTCGGCATTCCAAAAGAAATGCTCCACCTGCTGGGTGAACTTAAATTCCGTACCAGCTATGGTCAAAACGTTTTGCTGCACAGTACCGAAATGGCCCATCTATCGGGTCTGATTGCCGAAGAAATTGGAGCTGACGTGCGCGTGACTAAAACTGCGACATTACTTCACGATGTCGGCAAGGCCGTCACGCACAAAGTCGAAGGTAAACATCACCACATCGGTGCCGAACTAGCCCGCAAATACGGTATGAGCGAGGACATTGTCCATGCCATCGAAGCTCATCACGATGATGTTGAAGCCACAACGCCTGAAGCGTTGATTGTTCGAGTCTGCGATTCGTTGTCGGCAGCTCGACCGGGTGCCCGTAATATTAGTGCCGAGAACTTCGTTGAACGCATGCGGGATCTTGAAAATATTGCCCTGAGCTTCAGCGGCATCGAAAAGGCCTTTGCGATTAGTGCTGGCCGTGAAGTCCGCGTGATTGTCAGTCCTAAAAGCGTTGATGATTTGAGTGCAATTAAACTGGCGCGCGACATTGCTATAAAGATTGAGAGTACGATGCAATATCCTGGAACTATCAAGGTCAATGTGATCCGCGAAACTCGCGCGATTGAATTTGCCAAGTAGATTATTCCGTCGCGAGCACCCCATATATTCGTTGACTTTGGGTGCCTATAAGCGTAAGCTTAAGTGACGATTAACAAGGAGAATATATGATAAAACTACCGTCCAAGAATTATCTATTTACTGGTCTCGCTGTTGCCGCTATTGTAGTCACTATGCCATTTGCGGTTAACGCTTTGCCGGCCCGTGCTCAAGAAGCGCAGACAACTGCTCAGCAACGCCAAGAAACAGCGCAGGTAACTGCGGCCGATAAACGAGCAGCAGTTCAAACGAGGCTCGCCGACGTTAAGCTCAAGGTTTGTCAACAGCGCGAAAAAACAATCGACAATATCATGACTCGTATGGGCGACCGCGGTGTCAAGCAACTTGATGTCTTTACCAAGATTGCTGATCGCACCGAAGTTTTTTATGTAAAGTCCGGTAAAGTCCTTAGTAACTACAATGCCTTAGTGGATGGTGTGAACGCTAAAAAGGCGGACGCTCAAACTGCCGTTACCGCCGCACAAAGCACAACGGTTACCTTCAAGTGTGACGGTACCGATCCCAAAGGAGCTGCCAGCAGTTTCAAAACTAGTCTAGAAGCCCAGAACCAAGCCCTCAAAGCTTACAAGACAGCCGTCAAAAACTTGATTGTTGGCGTTAAGTCAGTTCAGGGGACAACTAGTTCAACCGAAGGGAGTAAGCAATAATGAAGCGCTCATATAAATCAGGTTTTTCAATTGTTGAAGTGGCGATTGTTGTAGCCGTCGTCGGAATGATCGGTTTCCTTGGCTACACGTATTACACCAAACAACAGGCACAAGTGGCAGATACCGCTAGTCAAGCTGCTCGTACAGCGGAAGTACCCGCAGCGCCGACCATCAATACCACAGCCGATCTGACGACGGCTGAAAAGGCCCTTGATGCGACGACGGTTGGAAGTACCAGCGATAGCTCGCAGCTTGATTCCGAATTAGCTAATTTCTAAGAGCCAGCAACTCATAAAATAGATGTACTCACTCAGGGGTGCATCTATTTTATTTACTATCCAAGGTATAGAGACCCGAACGACTGTCGCCCTGGGCCGCGCGGATTTGCCACTCGCCGTTTGGCAGCAACGCGCCGCCCCAGGTCCAGCCGGTCCATCCCTGTTGGTTGGTCTGTTGGTAGGGGAGATAGCGCTCAAAGCCGGTCTGGCTGTCGCGTAACCAGATGGTGCAATAGCCGCTGGCGACCGCACTGCAGCCACTGCCGAGCGTGTCGCTGCTCGAGAATTGATGTTCGGCCACGACGCCGCCTGCCTGGAGGAGGCTTGGCGTGGCCGTGGTGCCGTTGAGCGACGAAGCGACGATTAGCGCGGCGCTGGCATTGATCACCCCGTGGCCCAATTCATTGGTATAGGCGGTGTTGTTCATGACAGGGAGTTTGGTGGCGGTGGCCAACAGCAGGGCGGTCACATCATCGACGGACGAATTGGGGCGGATTGATTTTATCAACGAGGCAAGGCTGGCAACCTGCGGCGAGGCGTACGAGGTCCCGTACAGCGAGCCAGCATACAGCGTCGTGCCGTTACTGGCGGTCCAGGTCGGTGAAACGATGGTGCCCGATCCCGGCGCTACGACATCAAGGCCAGGGCCGAAACTACTAAAGCTGGCCCGCTGATCATTCAGCGTCGTTGCCCCGACAGCGATAACGTGGTCGTTGAGGGCGGGGTACATCATCGCGCCGGTAGGCAGGCCCTGGCAGCCTTGTTCGGTGCCGGTACCACAATTGCCGGCTGCCGCGACCACCACTACGCTATGGCTGAACGCATAATCAGTCGCCGCCTTTATCGCCGGGTCATAACTACTACCACCAAGGCTCATATTGATGACCGACGCCCCATTATCAACGGCATAATAGATGGCCGCCGCGACATCGCTGGTCCAGCCGGGGCCGTCGTCGCTCAAAGCCTGCAGGGGCATGATTTTGGTATTCCAATTAATCGTCGCAATGCCCGTGGCGTTATTGCCAGCCGCCCCGACCAGACCGGACGTTTCCGTCCCGTGTGATACACCCGCGCCAGTTGGGTTGGTGCGTCCCGTCATGGGGTTATTATCGCCCAGTGAAAAATTCCAGCCGCGCCAGTCATCGACGTAGCCATTATTGTCATCGTCGCAGCTGTTGGTCGTTTTATTTTGCGGCGTGCCAGTCCAGCAGCGATCGCCGAGCTTGGTCGTACCCGTCTCGCCCGGATTGTTATACCAGTTGTTTTTGAGGTCCTCGTGATTGAGGGCAAAACCGGTGTCGATGACGGCCACCACCGTCTGCCCGTTCCCAGTTGACAGGTTCCAGGCGGCCGGGGCGTTGACTTTTTGGAGTGCCCAATCGCTGGCATAGGCGGGGTCGTTGGCCGCCAGCAGTGGATAGTAGGTATGTTCTTCGGCGACCGCTTGACGGACGGCCTCCTGCTTCGGGGCGTTGGTGAGCGGTTGCGGCGCAGGAGCGGGTACGGCGGCGCGCGGGATTTCGATGGTCGGCTGTTTTGGTCCCGGCGCGTCGGCCTGCTTTTTAGCTGCGGTGGTCATGGTCGGTCGCGAGCTATTGTTGGCCGGCGCGTCGTCGCTGTAGGTCACGATCGGGGCATTCGCCGCTCCCGTTTTTAGCGCGACGGGACGGAGCTGGATGTAGCGACCGAAAAGAGCCGCCGCGCCTGTGACGACCATAAGACTTAATACGATTGCGATGACGATTTTTTTCTGTTTCATGAAGTGTTTGTTTTGTATATTAGTACTCTTTAAAATATACCATATTTCGTGGCAA
Source organism: Candidatus Saccharibacteria bacterium UBA5170 (assembly GCA_002413425.1). Classification (GTDB taxonomy): domain Bacteria; phylum Patescibacteriota; class Saccharimonadia; order Saccharimonadales; family Saccharimonadaceae; genus UBA1547. The sequence goes on from DHWY01000003.1 coordinate 125,815, forward strand.
ACGTACTAAACGAAAAGCCCCCCACGGGAGACCGTTCGTCTCTCTAGTAGGGGGTGGGAACTTTAGACGACAGTGAGATTTTTGGCTCGGGAAACTACCTGAGCCACCTTGATCATCAGGATGTAGCCGCGGAGGCTCTTCACCGCCAACGGAATCACCATGATGATGAGAAATGTGCTGATAGCGAGCGCTAGTTCCGGGTAGGGAAGCAGCGTCCAGCCGAGCAGGACGAGTAAACACTCGTCACCAAACTTGAGCTTGCCCCAGGTACTGGAGCCGGCCCGTTCGGGTTTGTCCAGCTGTTTGGCCAATCGGCTGCCAATGTAGCCAGCCAGCGCGTTGCCCAGCTCGATGACCAGCAGCAGCAGGACCAGCCCGGCAAACAGCGGTGCACCGAACTTGAAAGCCAGACCGATTAGCAGTCCGCCAATCAATATCTTGTCGGCGAACGGGTCGGCCATCGCTCCGAAGCGCGATTCGAGCTTCAGCCGGCGGGCCAAAGCGCCGTCGATGCCATCGCTGGCAATCAGCACGACGATAATCCCGAGGGACAACCAGCGTTCGTGGGCGGTGGGTGCTTGGTAAATCTGCCAGTCAACCCACACGGCCATGACGCACCGCCACACCGAAATTGCGTTCGGAATGTTCCGGACGACGACATTTTCTTTGTAGGGCTCCAGCCGCTTCGCCGGCCGTTCGATTAGCCAGGCGAAGAAGATTCGGCTGGTTTCGACGAGCCATGTCGCGGTACTGCGGTCAGTACTGACTGGGTTGCGCATGGACGGCTCCTTTCTGTCTCTCTGTCGATGTTAAAGGTCTAGTCGTAGTATAAGGGGTTGAGGGGTGTTTAGCAATTACCAGACCTGTTTGTAATCGACGTGCAGCAGCCTGGCGCCGACGGCCTGCAGGCCAAACAGCGTCAGCGAGAAGAGGGCGGTAACGGCGCCGATGACCAGGGCGATGTCGCGCGTGACATCGCCGGTTTGGGTGTTGGCCAAGCATAAGACGCCCAGCGGAACCAGGCAGAAGCTGAGTTTGGTCATCAACAGCAGGCGGGCCGTCAGCTGTAGACGCCTTTTTTTTGGCAATTTTTTGTGCTGCGTCACGACCGGGAAAGCAACGGCGGTGGCTTTGTGGGTCAACTTGCTGCCGGTTTTGCCGACCACGGCTGGAATCTTGACGACGATATAGATCGTCAGCAGAATCATGACGACCGCCACGGCGGCCACGAAGACAAGGCCAATCGGCGACATGTCGGCCGGTTGGCTGACGACGGGCGTCGGAGCGACTGGCGGGTGGGTGAACTGCTTCATGAAGTCAGACTTCAGGATTAGCGGCAGAAACAGCGCCACGGTCCATAGCCATTGCAGCAGGCAGAACAGGTAGCCGAGGGCGCCGAGGGTGTTGAGGAGGAGGGGTTTGAGGGTTTGGGGCATAGGGATATGATTTACAACGCAACTTTTTCGACGATTGCCTTACTTTTGGTGTTAATGTTCTTCTTGATTTTTAGTTTTGGTTTTGAAAACTCGACTTTCTCTGCAATAATCTGGCACAGTGACGTAGCTACATCCTCCATTTGGAAGTAAATGCCTGTTTGGTCTTTTAGGTCATTACGTAGACGTTTCACGATTTCCTCAGAGTATAGTAATTTTGACAAATTCACTGGGTTTAGTGCATTGGTTCTTTTCCAGAATGTTTCAAGCTCGCCTTTTTCGACAGCGCGTTTTGTTAGGTTCCAAAGTAGCCCAGGGGCCTTTTTTAGGTCATCATTATTTAACAAATCGAGCTTGTATATAAGGGTTGTCGAGATTGGCTTGCCAAAGTTTACTCTGAATAATTGTATCTCTCGACCGTTCAGTAATAATATCCAGTCGATTCCTTCATTTGCGGCGTAGCCGAGGCTTTGTCGAAGATGTTTTTCGCTTAAATCAAGGTCAATCGACTTTACTTCGACAACAAAGTGTTTTTTCCGCTTTAGTTGGATAACGTAGTCAGCGTACTCGGACCTAATTCGATATTCGGTTTTTATTTCGTCCAGCTCTTTATAGCCTAGAATTTCCGTAAGGAAGTTATTAGTCATGATGCGTGTTGCTGATTCGTCGAGTTTTGAGAATTCTTTACGTAGGTATCTTTTCTTATAGACACCGAGTTGTCCTTTTAGGTCTTGCAGTTGCTTTTCGGTAGCCATAATGAAATAGATCCTTGTGGTAAAGTTAACTGTCCTTATTAAACTACTAATAGCATGGAACATCAAATTGGCGCAAAGGTCCGTCCTTTGCAAATCTACCTATTAGCCGAAGCCGAATGAAGTGAGCAATAGAGATCCTATCGTTTAAAGATCCTGTCAGCTAAGCTAAGGGAGTAGTTTTTTTCTCCAGCCATACTCTTTAGTTTATTGCCGATAGATGTAATGGATATATTCGTTTCAATTGTATTTAATATTGCTTTAGCTTCTAGAACTGGCCTCTGGGGATTATAAAAATAAGGTGGTTCGTAGTTGTCCGTATTCTGGACTACACCATATGCAGATATAAAATAACCTTTTCTCTGTTCAAATTCTGCGCGCAATTTAGATAGATCTTCAGGATCTTTGACTGATTCTGAGAGGGTAGTATAGTCTTTGGCAAATTCGGCTAATACTCTTAAGACCTCCGACTGCGCACTTTTTACATTATCTGCCCAAGTAGAGCTGTATGACAATGCTGACCTGTCATACAAAATACATTTGTTGTAGAAATCTGAGACTTTGTCCCATTCGTTCCTGTCGAAGTCTCTTACGAATAAGTATCTGTATTTATCCCAACTAGAGTTTTTCATTAATAGAAGTGTTTCAGATAAAGTATCTGGATTTTGATTGACGATCTGTAGTTGCTGTTCTGCACTTTGAATTTCTAGCAAAATTACGTTAGCCGCGTCTCTTTTGGCATCTAACTTTTGCTTCTTGTAAATTCTAAATGCGACTAACCCTACGAGGAGCGTTACTATGCCTATGAAGAAGTTAGAATCGAGGAAAGAAAATAATATATCTAAAAACTGGTTATTCATACGATCCTATACCTATCACGATACATTGATATTAAACCTAACTATACCATAATTGACTGTCTGGTAAGACTACTTACTTGGTTTATATAGGTTTTGATACAAAGGATAGTTCTTCGTATATGGAGAAATGTTTTGTAATATGTATAATTGACTAGGTTGCAAAGGTCCGTCCCTTGCAATAATTCGAATCTATCCGATAGTTCTTCTTTGTGCGTGTTAGAATAATGATAATTAACTAAGAAGCAACTCGGAGGCGCTAGTATGTCAGCTACTGTAAAAAACGATACAATGCCAACAAAAATAAAAGCTTCAGACCATGACATCTATGGAGTGACTACCCTGGTTTCATTCCTAATCCCCATAGCAGGAATCATACTAGGTGTCTTGTATTTATCAAAAAACACCAAAGTTGATCGTAAACTTGGCGAACATCTTATTGCTGTCGGTATACTATCATGCATAGTAGCGAGTATAATCTGGTTCACGCTTTTTACTCCCCGTATGATAGTACCTCTGAACACGACAACTATTACTCCGTCATCAGTAGGTACGGAAACGACAACTCCAACGTGGGATATGAATTCTGAGTACGCAAAAATTACCAAAGGCATGACAAAAAGTACAGTAGAATCAGAAATTGGCAAAACAGCTACGAATTGTTCGGAAAGTGAATCTTCGGCGTCAGCAGATAAATACGCCTCATGTACTTATGGCGGTGCAAGTTCTGACGGCGGTATTATTGTGGTGAACTATGTAAATGACTTAGTGACTACAACCGAAAAGGCCACCTACTAGTCATTCGTATAAATGAACAGGTAGAATGCTCAGAGACATTGTTAAGTCCACGGTACAAAGGACGGTTCTTTGTATATCGAGAAATGTTGTGTAATATTTATATGTGGCTAGGGCGAAAAGATATCGCTTCGTGTTGTCTATAGATATGGCTTTTATGTAGCAATATCGATAAGTTTGTAGCATACTAAGCCTATAAATAGGTTATATAGGCGGGAGATACTAATGAGTGATCCACACAAGCTAACGTTCCGAGAACAGCTCAAAGAGAGCAATCAGAAGTTCAAGGATGAGATGAAAGTAACCAACGCGAAATTCAAAACAGATATAGAGAACCCAAAACCTTTAACGGCTAAGAGTAAACGCTTTTTCAAAAACTTTGGCATTATTTTGCTGCTAATCTTTTTGTTTCCGGTCGGACTATTTGTAATGTTTAAGAAATCTGGATGGTCAAAAAAATCTAAGACAATCTCCACTACTGTCGTGGGGGCTTTTGTCGCCTTGATGGTTGTAGGCATAATCAATGCCCCACCTACGACTACGCTTGATAATATAAAACTTGATAACAACCAAGCAGTCGAGGGTGAAACATATAAGCTAACCGGGTTTGTCACTCCATTAGACTCACTAATCACAGTCAATGGTAAATCTGTAAAAACCGACAGCCAAGGAAAGTTTAGCTATTCCGTACCACTTCAGGAAGGCGATAATGATATTACTGTTATTACAAAAAATGGCGATAAACAATCAACTTCAGTCTATAAGATTCATAGATATACAAAAGCTGAAGTGATCACCCAAGAAAAAGCTGCTGCCAAGAAAGAGGCCGATGCCGCCGCCGCAGCCGCAAAAAAGAAAGCCGATGATGCTGCAGCAGCGCAAGCCAAGCAACAACAAGCAGCTGACGCCAAAGCCAAGGCAGACGCAGACGCAGCAGCTGCGGCTGCTAAAGATAAAGCCGCCGCCGATGCCGCCGCTAAGGCTAAAGCCGCCGCCGATGCCGCCGCTGCCGTAACGGTAAGTCAGAAAAACGCACTCAACAAAGCAAAAGACTATCTCAGTTACACAGCATTCTCGCATGACGGTTTAGTGGATCAGCTAGTGTATGAGCAATTTTCTACCACAGATGCTGCATACGGAGCCGACAATGTCGGGGCGAACTGGAATGAGCAAGCAGCCAAAAAAGCGAAATCCTATATGAGTTATTCATCATTCTCACGCGGAAGTCTGATTGATCAGTTGGAGTACGACAAATTCACGCCAGATCAAGCCACGTACGGGGCAAATGCAGTAGGCCTATAACGTAGTAGATCGTTAGACAACTGCAAATCCATTTTTATAGTGGTTATAACTTCCTCTATTGTGGTGAGGGTGAAAGGACATCGCTGCGCTCCTCCGCTCGCACGCAAAAGAAAATACTGGCGTGCTTTCTTTTGTTTAGCTCGCTACGCCAAACCTTCGACTATTTTTGCTTCGCAAAAAGTCGCAGGTTTGGGTCCTGACGCCTGGCCATAGAAAAAATCCGACACGAATGCCGGATTTTTTCTATGGTCGGGGTGAAAGGACTCAAACCTTCGACCTCTCGGTCCCAAACCGAGCGCGCTATCAACTGCGCCACACCCCGATAACACTTTTTATGAGTGTACCTGACAGATTATAGCCCATTCCGACTCATATTTCCAGTGGTAGTATGCATCGTTGGCGGGTTTCTTAGAATTTGCTCAGAAGACAAGAACGCGATATGATAAGGGGTAATTACGACAATGAAAAAAACTATTTCAAAGCTATTCGTTAAACTGCGCGCGACCCCTGGCCTGGACTGGATTGTTCTGGGGCTCGGGCTGGTCGTCTTTACGCTGCTGGTCCTGCACAGCATTACGGCCTCAACCATCTGGTTTGATGAAGCTTTTAGCGCTTATATTTCCCAGTTCAGCTTCTTTGACATCGCCCGCTATACGGCGACTGATGTTCATCCACCACTGTATTATTGGATATTAAAATTGTGGACGGAATTTTTTGGAACTTCCGAGTTAGCCTTTCGTTCGCTCAGTCTACTGTTTGGCACGACGACAATCGCGGCTAGCTTTCTGCTAGTTAGGCGCCTGTTCGGACGACGATCTGCTTGGATAAGTCTGTTGCTGCTGATTATCTCACCGATGCTGATACGTTACAGTCAAGAAGCCCGGATGTACACCATGGCGGCGACCATCGCCCTTAGCGCAACCTATGTGCTGACTGTGGCTGTCGAGTCGAAGCAGCGTCGCTGGTGGGTTCTGTACGGAATACTTGTCAGCCTCGGTATGTGGACGCATTATTTTACTGCCGTGGTATGGCTGGCTCATTGGGTCTGGCGTGCGGCCGTCGTTCGTCAATCCGGGGCTCGTGGCAAAAAGTATCGTCAAGCATTCTTCAGCAAAGACTGGATGATAGCCCACGTCGTGGCGGTCGGTCTTTTCCTACCGTGGATACCGTTCATGCTAATTCAGTTGACGGGTATTCAGGGAACGGGATTTTGGATTGGTCCGTTGACGGCTAGTTCACTGACGAACTATATAACTAACGTGTTGTTTTATCTGGAGCATGACAAGGCCCAGGGTTGGTACGCGCTGGCGCTGGCAACCATCGTAACGATGCTTGGTGTATTCGGGTTCAAACTGTACCAGTCATTTAATAAAAGACAGCGCCAGAACTATCTGCTGCTTATTGCGATGGCGTTCGTGCCGGTGTTGTTGTTATTCATCGTATCGTTGCCACCGCTCAAATCATCGTTTGTGGAACGCTACCTGATTCCATCGGCGGTTGGCTTTTCACTATTTGCCGGTGTCACTCTGGCGCTGGGAATGACAAAACTCAAACCCTTGTGGCAAGCCGCGGCGATTGGCCTTATCGCCATCAGCATGCTGTTCGGTATTTCTAACGTCTATTATTACGGTAACTATAATAAAAACGCTAACATCAAAGTCAACAGCGGCGAACTGGTCAAAGAGATTCAAGCCCGCGCTCAGCCCGGTGAGCCGATTATCGCTCAGTCGCCATGGATATTTTACGAAGCAGTTTTTTATACCAGCACCAACCATCCCGTCTATTTTATTGATGCCAACACCAACTATATCTTTGGGTCGCTTAACATGTTAAAAGACAATGACCAGCATAAAATAAAAGACCTGGCTGCCTTTACTACGGCGCATCCGGTGATATGGTACGTCGGTAATAGCACTGGCCAGCCAATAACGTCACCAAATCCAAGTTGGAAAGAACTACAGCGGTTTTCAATTTATGACCCGATCAGTCAAAAAGACCCTTACGGCGCCATTCAGTACCGAACCGACTAACGCGGGATAATTTTCATCAACACTTTGTAATGAATGGCGAGGCGAACGAGTAATATCATAGCTAGCGAGATAATGAAGTTTGCCAGCAGCGTCGAAGTGAAAAAGTACAGGTGGGCAAAGAACAACAAGACTGCCGACAGCGTATAGACGTACAGCGAGTTTTGACCGAACGGAATCAACAGCCACCCGAGCCAACGCTTAAAGTAGTTTTCAAGGCGGTGGAACAGCCAGAACGAAGCGGCAAACCAGAACGCGAACAAGATAATGCGGGCTAGTGGCATAGCCTCTTTGTCGAAGAATTCTCGGTAGAGGTTGGTTCCCAGGTCATCAAGTTGGTGGGCTAGGCCGGCCGAGACGGGCAGTAGCATTTTGGCGCCGAAGGCAATAAAGATATTAACTAGCAATGAGATAACGGCGACCGTGACGACGCCTGATGTCAGCAGGCGCCTCAAACCCGTCGACAGGCTCATCCACCAGGCGACGATGCGGGGCCAATAGAAACCGATGGTCAGGCCACTAAAGAAAATGAGCTGCCATGAAAGCGGTTGCCAGTACTCCTGGACGGTATCGGGCAGGAGAGGCGAGTTTGGATATAGCAGCCAGACGCCGATATTGACGGCCAGCAGCACGTACCACAGGCCTTTGCGCAGTAGCCACATCGCCAGCGGGCTGACGAGCAAGAAGATACAGTATAGTCGCAGGTAGTCCGCCCAGCCGTAGAGGTATTGGAAGGTGGCTATTTTCCAGACTGCCTCGAACAGGTTAGTGCCTGGTGGCAAAATGCCGTATTTCAGACCGGGGTTATTCATGTAGAACCACCAGCCAATCAGGGTGAAGACGGCAGTCAGGATAGTTGCCGTCAGGTATAGTTGGACGCTCCGCTTCAGAAACAGGCGGGCAGCAATCTCCAGTGGTCTATCGAGCAGTTTGACGCCACGGACGATCCCCAGCACAATGCCGGATATCAGAAAAAAGCCCTCGGCGGCCGATACGAACATATCACCCCGCATCGAGACCCAGTCGAGGCCATTGGGGAAGAAATCAAGATGATCAAGCAGAATCGCAATCAAAAAATAACCACGCATTAAATCGAAGGTCAGTACACGGGAAGATGGCTTGGTTTTAATTTCGGTCACTAACCATCAATTATACCAGCCCAGCCGATAGAGTATAATTAATTGTATGAGACAACCACCATATAATGCCCTAGAATTTATGCTCCCAGACGAGTCAGGTGTGGCTCACTCACTAAAAGATTATCACGATCAATGGATAGTATTGTATTTTTATCCCAAGGACGATACGCCTGGTTGCACCATCGAAGCCTGTAGTCTGCGCGACGCCCGCGACGAGCTGGCGGCACTGGGCGCCGAAGTGATTGGTGTCAGCAAGGACGACGCTAGTGCTCATGAGAAGTTCAAAGCCAAGCATACCCTCAATTTCACTCTTTTGACCGACAGCAGCGGGGAAGTGATCGAGGCGTACGGTGCCTGGGGCAAGCAGATGTACGGCCGCGAAGGCATTCTGCGCAAAACCTTTATCATCAATCCTGACGGCGTGGTCGTCAAAGTCTACGGTCGGGTGACGCCGCTCGGTCACGGCAAACAGGTCATTAAAGACCTGCGTACCCTGCAATCTTAGCGGGGACGTCTGGTGGCGACCTGGCGGGCCAGCGTCGCAAATTTGTCGTCAATAACGTCGGTGCTAAAATCACCGTATTTTCTGGTGACGGCTTTTTCAATCAAAAAGTCGGCGATGGCGGGGTTCTTTGGCAGCAGTGAGCCGTGCAGGTAACTGCCAATCACATTTCGATAGCGTGCTCCCTCGGTGGCATCACCCATGTTATTGCCCGCCCCGAGGCGGACGCGGCCGAGTGGCCTGACTCTTTTACCGAGGAAGGTTTGGCCGCTATGGTTTTCGTAACCGATAATTTCGCTAAACTCAGCGCTGGCGGTCACGATGTTACCTATCAGGCGCTCTGATTTGCCATGGGTCTCGATATCAAACAAACCAATGCCGGGGATTAATTCACCGCTGGCAGTTTTAAAAAACTTGCCAAATAACTGGTATAAACCACAAATTACGAGCATCGGGACGCCGTTATCAGCCAGTTTTTTCAGCTGCGCGCCAATTGATACTAGGTCAGCTTGAATCTTGTTCTGACCACTATCTTGGCCGCCACCGCCAACAATGATGTCAACGTCATCGGGAAATGTATCGCCTGGGTTATACGTTAGCACCGTGACGTCGTAGCCATACCACTGCAGGCGGCGTTTTAAGACGAGCACATTACCAAAATCACCGTAAATATTCATATCTTTAGGATAAAGCTGCAAAATAGTAATCGACTGTTTACTCATCCGATAGGCTCCACGTCGGTCAGCTTCCCCAGCTCACGTCTGAGGGCTAGCATTGCGGTATAGGTACAGTAAATCCGCTTCGGCAGTTCCGTATTCTCGCTGATAAAGCGCCGCAGAGCTTTGGGGAGGTTCTTTTCGACGTGCGCGATGGGCACTTCGTCGTATTGGAGCCGCAGGGCCATATCGTAGGCACGAATGCCAGCGACTTTGGCCACGCCACCGGCGCGCAAACTATCAAACTCGACGTCCCACAGCCATGACATGTCGCGGCCGTCGGCATAGTTATCATTAATGGCGATCATGGTAGCGTAGCCGGCTGGGTTAAATGACTGTAAACCAAGTCGAAATCCGGACGGGTTCTTGACTAGGACAAGTTCGAGCGGCTGGCCGTCGATGGTAAGCGTTTCGCCACGACCGAAGGCTGGCGTAACCTCAGCCAGGGCAGCAATGAGGGTTTTACGGTTGACTGTGTCGCCGACGATAGCTAGGACTAAAGCTAGCGCGGCCGCAGCGTTATAGACGTTATAAATACCAGTCAGCTTGAGCGGTGTCGTTACTTCCTGCTTGCCAATACGAAAGACAGCGGTGTCATCGGCAAATTTTGTCAGTATAACGTCACCCGCTAGGTTGTTTAACAGTTTAGTGCCACCGTGGAGATTATCGTCGCTCGGGAATGTTGCCAACAGATCATCAGATAGACCGAAATAGCGTACCTGCTGATTCGACAGGGACTCCTTTAAAGAGGCAATGCGTTGGTCTTCGCGGTTGAGGACGACAGTGTCAGTAGTCGCGACGGCGATGGTACGCAACAGGTTAGCCGTGGCGTCAATCTCGCCAAAGCGGTCGAGTTGATCGCGCATGACATTCAGTATCAGACTATACGTTGGAGGGATGGTACGGACAAAGGTGACGGCGTGTGCCTCATCGAGCTCGAGGACTGCTATATCGGCCTCAAGATGACCTTTTATGTCGATTTCTCCCAACAGAGCAGCGGCAATCCCTCGGGTAAAGTTACTACCGCTGCGATTGGTAAACACTCGTAAGCCCTGGCTTTCCAGCAGCTCGACGACCATTTTAGTCGTGGTCGTTTTACCGTTTGTGCCGCTGATAACGACAATGCCGCGCGGGAGTGACGCTAGGGTATCTTTGATAAAGTTCGGGTCGATACGCTCGACAACCAGGCCGGGGAGCGCCGAGCCGTTGCCGCGCAGTCGGGCCGCCGCGCGAACCGCTTTTCCCAAGATCGTGATATAGGGTTTGGACATATGGTCTATTATAGCGTAAGCAGGTATAATGAAGACATGTTTTTGGCGGGTATTATGTCTTGGTGGTATGGCAATGGGTTGCGACTACGTTTGGGGATGATTGGCGGCCGAATCGCGCGGACGAATGACTATTTTTCAATCGGACTGTTGGCCTCGACTTTGTTCTCGCCCTATCGGCAAATATCGGCGGGCAAGGTAAGTGGTCCACTGTCCTTGCAACTCCGGGCTTTCGTTGACCGACTTATCTCTCGTCTGATTGGGGCCGTCGTCCGGACCTTTATGATAGTGTTTGGGGTAGTTGCGATTAGCCTCCAAGCTATCGGCGGCGCAGTCGTAGTGTTTTTCTGGCTCCTTATTCCTCTCTTTCCTGTTATTGGGTTATTGCTGGCGGTGATCGGATGGGTACCACCGTGGCTGTAGAAGTGTTTAATTATAGAAGTGCCCGCGCTGAAAAAGCTCGGATTGGCACGAACCTCACAAAATCATGGGTAATGGTTCTTGGTGTGTGCATGGTGCTGCTACTTGTTGCTGGTGGGGCGTTTTTAGTCATACAGTGGCCAATAGGTTGGGCGCTGATTGGTTTTTCTGTTATCCCGGCCATGATTGTCGAGTGGAAGAACGGTGAACTGGCAAACTTGGCACCGGTTAAAAATTCGACCTCAATTGACGGTGTTTTGTCCGGTGATATATTGGGCTTATTATCACACAAGCCGACGCCTTACGAAGTCGCGACAATCGTCGGGCAAGTTTACGGCGGGCAGTTCTTTGGAGCACGATTTGGCATCGGCACAGGTTTCTTGCAGGAAATCGCTTCACAAGAGGCAAAAGACATCGATGGGTTGTGGCAAGAGGCAAGAACCATTGCACAGCAGACGGGTAGCTCGACTCTATCTGCGGTCGTGTTATTGGTGGCGCTGGTTCGTCGGCACCCAAAGTATGAAATACTTTTGGCACACCTGCAGCTCAGCAATGAAGATCTTTTACAAGGAATAGCGTGGCATAATCACCTCAAAGACCTTATCATCCAGCAAGCTATCCCCAAGCGCACTGGTGGCGTGGCTCGTGACTGGTCGTTTGGTTGGATTCCCACGTTATCTCGCTTTGGCCACAACCTGAGCCAGGGCATTGGTAATCACGGTTTGTTATCCGTGAAACTTGAAGCACACGAAGAGGCGCTTGAGCAACTGATTGCCACACTCGGTGCCAAAGGTTCCCGGAATGCAGTTCTGGTTGGCCCAACAGGCGTTGGAAAGACCGAGATAATTCACGCCTTGGCCGAAAAACTGCTTGATGCCGCCGCCGCGGTTCCAGCTGATTTGAAATTTCGACAGATATTCTTGCTTGACGCTTCGGCGTTGATTGCGGCTGCCCCTGGCCGGGGAGAGCTTGAAACACTAATTATGCATTTGTTAGGTGAAGCCTATAGCGCAAAAAATATCATTATCTGTCTTGATAATGCGCAGTTATTTTTCGAAGAAGGACTTGGGTCAGTTGATTTGAGCAATGTCTTACTGCCAATTCTGGAGGCTGGTCGCTTGCGAATCATTCTAACCATGGATGAGCAGCGTTATCTCCAAATCAGCGGGCGTAATGCGCAGCTCACGAATGCACTTAGTCGTATTAATGTTGCGGCCGCCTCGCGTGCGGAGACGATAAAGGTGATGCAAGATCAGTTAATTACTTTTGAGTTTCGTCATGATGTGACCTATATGTACCAAGCGCTGTCGGAGGCCTATCGATTGAGCGAGCGTTATATCCATGACCTGGCGATGCCTGGCCGCGCCCTTAAACTATTGGAAGCGGCGGCTGGTTACGCCGAAGGGGGGTTGGTGACCGCTCATTCGGTTCAGCAAGCCATCGAAAAGACGATGGACGTTAAAGTTGGCGTGGCCAGCGGTGACGCCGAGCGCGAGAAGTTGCTGAACCTCGAGACGTTAATCCATGCTCGCATGATCAATCAAACGCGGGCTGTGGCCGTCGTCAGTGATGCCCTGCGTCGCGCCCGGGCTGGCGTTCGTAATCAAAACCGACCGATTGGAACCTTCCTGTTTCTCGGTCCGACCGGTGTCGGCAAGACCGAACTTGCCAAGGCGTTGGCCGAAGTCTATTTTGGGGGTGAAGACCGCATTATCCGACTTGATATGAACGAGTATGTCAGCAGCGATGACGTCAGTCGGTTGATTGCCGATGGAGCTGACGACAGCACCAGTCTGACCGCGCGGGTGATGAAGCAACCGTTTAGCGTTATCTTGCTCGACGAAATCGAGAAGGCCCATCCCAATGTGCTGACAACCTTCCTGCAATTACTAGACGAAGGCATCCTGCGTGATGTCAAAAACCGTGAAGTCAGTTTTCGCGATGCCATTATCATTGCCACCAGCAATGCGGGTGCCGATAGAATTCGCGAACAGATTGAACGTGGTCTGGATATCGAACAATTCGAAGGTCAGTTTATTGATGAGTTGATTAGCACCAATCAGTTCCGTCCGGAGTTCTTAAATCGCTTTGACGAGATCGTGATGTTTCGTCCGCTGAAAAAAGACGAGCTAATTCAGGTAGTTGATTTGATGCTGGCAGACGTTAACAAGACGTTGGCGCTACAAAAAGTGTCCGTCAAGGTCAGTGACGAGGCAAAGGTCTATCTGGTGGATAGCGGTTATGACCCACGACTGGGTGCCCGCCCGATGCGCCGCGTCGTGCAGCGCGCGGTTGAAAATACTGTTGCTAAACAGATGTTATCAGGCACGGTAGAGCCGGGGAGTACGATAGAAATCAGCCTAGAGGAAGTCCAGAAGATCTTAGGCAATAAGCTTGCCGCTGATGCGATCAGTGCAGATTTGACTCTGCAGAGATAAAAAGAAGTCCGAAAGACTTCTTTTTATCTTGGGGCGAATGATGGGGATTGAACCCACTACCTCCGGAACCACAACCCGGCGCTCTAACCAGATGAGCTACATTCGCCATACTCACGCGTTGGACCTTGCAATTGTAACAGATTAGGGACGATATGAAAATATGCGCGAGTACTTTGATACCCCCGTGATTACTGGTATAATAGCAAAACGTGCGGGCGTCGTATAATGGCTAATATGTCTGCCTTCCAAGCAAACGATGAGAGTTCGATTTCTCTCCGCCCGCACCAAATAAAAAACCGTGTCATGCTGGCACGGTTTTTTATTTGGTATGAACCGGAAAAGGCCGCCAGGCGGCCGCTTTCTCTCCTCTATTTGTGTTCGCTCTTGTCTGCTTCTTCCTTAGTCACATGAACCGTGCCGTGTGGATGCTGCGGTGGTCCATAAATTGAATATACTTTGAGGGGTATATCGCCATTATTGACTAGGTTATGCCACGTGCCGGCCGGTACAATGACGGCGTCATCGTTGCTGGCTTGCCATACCTTTAGATCGGTTTGACTAGGTCCCATTGACACCGTTGCTTGGCCTTGCTCGATGCGCAAAAACTG
>DHWY01000003.1:140126-151661 GCA_002413425.1 Candidatus Saccharibacteria bacterium UBA5170
TTCGCTACGAATGGTCCCGGCCCGTAATCGGTAATATCTGTCATTATTGTATCCTCCTTATGTTTCTATTATACCGCAGAACGATCTCTCGTTTCTCGCTTGGCTCACGATACGTTACAATAAGCATATGCAAAACTCTATCCTCAAACGAATCGTCAGCCTTGAATATCTTGTAATCGCCGTCCTTATTGCTCTGTTCTACATTGTTATCGGTGGGTTCGCTTGGTATTGGCTCGTTGTCTTGTTCTTGGTATTTGATATAAGCGCCGCCGGCTACCTTGTCAATTCAAAGGTTGGTGCCGCGCTGTATAACGTTGGCCATAGCCTGATCGGGCCAGGCCTGCTTGCCATGATTTACATCGCGACGACCAATCAAGCCATCTTGTTCATTACACTTCTCTGGCTTTTCCATATCTTCGTCGATCGCGCACTTGGCTACGGATTGAAACACTCAACGAGCTTTAACCATACCCATCTCGGCCCAATCGGCAAAGCCAAGCAAAATAGGGTATAATAACTAGCGTACACCCCGGTAGCTCAGTGCCTAGCGCAAGCGGAAAATAAATAATAAGCTAGCTCTATCCACTGAATATTTACTATCGGAAGTATACGCTACAAATACAATTCAAGGTACGCCCCGGTAGCTCAGTGGATAGAGCAGAGGACTTCTAAGCCTAAGGCCGTTGGTTCGATCCCAACCCGGGGTACCAAATTTAAGTTATACATACAAATTATTTGTTGGTATTATTAAGAAGTGAAATTATATCTCTCATCGTACAAACTTGGAAACGATACAGAAGGCCTAATAAGGCTTGTAAATAAGGCTAATGCCAAAGCCGCGGTTATTAATAATGCAATCGATTTCAGCGCCGACCCAGGCCGAAAGGCTATGAGTCTTCAGGTTGAACTGGACGACATGTCGTCTTTAGGGTTTATGCCAGAGCCTGTCGATCTAAGAAGTTATTTTGGGAAACCGAATGAGTTGGTTGAAAAGCTTAGTGATTTTGACTTGGTCTGGGTGCGGGGAGGCAATTCCTTTTTGCTTCGTAAAGCCATGGAACAATGCGGATTTATTCACGTTATTAATAAGCTGATAAAGACGAATAAGCTCGTTTACTCGGGGTACAGTGCAGGAATTTGTGTCCTTGCTCCATCTCTCAGGGGTGTTGAGATGGTTGATGACCCGAATGTTCAAGCAGACGGATATGATACGGGTATTATTTGGAGCGGGTACGGGTTAATCGATTTCTATCCAATTGTTCATTATGATTCGGATCATCCGGAATCTCAGCTTGTTGATAAAGAACTGGCCCATATTAAGTCAACCGGAATTAAATATAAAACATTACGAGATGGGGATACTATCATCATAGACACTCCCTAATTTGGTTCTAACTTCGCACATAATGCTGTACCAAATTAAAGTTATACATAGAAATTATTACTAAGTTGCTATTGCTTACTTTCTGCTTATAATGAAAAGTAATATGATAAAAACAAAAAACAAAACTATACACGTTCCGCTCGTGGTAACTGGATATATTCTATTTTCTCTTCTTGTAGTTGCAACCTTACTTTCGACAACTATCCCGTGGGGGCAAATGCTAATTGCGAACTTAACGCGAGTTTCGCATTATAATCTTGCCGTGTTTTTTATAGCATTGACGGTCGGTGCAGTTCTTCCCGTTCTACTCGGATACATCATCGGAAACAGTTCCGTAAAATCAAAAAGCAAATTAAGCCATCATTTTAACGGAGTACTCTTCGGCTTGCTTGCATTTTGGATAATGACAATATTTGCAGTGCTCGTAACTATACCTTCCGAGTTATTTAGTGCACAGCCTAATGAAAGGGTTATATTAATCAATCTACTTCCATGTATTGGAGTGGCGATTATTACGACCATTATAGCGATTGTCCATGCGCGTAGCCGTCAGTCGAAGCACGATATTCTCTTGTATAAGCCTTTTTCGGTGTCATTGATTGCTTCAATTGTGGTTTTGCCCCTATGGTCGCTAATAAACAACATTAGTACGAATAGCGTGAGCGTTGATTCGTTTGTATCTCTGCTAACTGTTCTCATTCTCGGAGTCTTGTCATATGTGACACTCCGAAAGGCCAAGCTGAGCACATACGATAAGGTGGTATGGTCGGCGGTTTCTGTATCAGTATTCTTTGTTGCGTCGTTTGTGTCATCGCAGTTGATATCTGTAGCCTCAGACTTCCTCCTGAGTCGTCCTACGATGGAAACCTACACTCTACTGAGGTGGGGTAGTTTTATACTTGCTCTCGTTGCCTGGAGTGTTTACTGGATATGGCAAGCAAAAGCGCTACGAAAGAAGTAAACGCAGGTTGCTTTTTAGTTAGATACTTGTAATTCGGTTCTAACTTCGCACATAACGCTGTACCAAATTTCAGTCATACATATAAATTATTACATCGCTTCACGTATAGTTTAACGTGATATTCTATAAGTTATGAATGACGATAAAATCACAGAGAATTTACGTGTATTAATATCTAAAAATCCTGATCTTCACGAAGTACTCACTAAATTGAATGCTAACAATATAAGATACGGCCTCTACGCGGGAGTTCATGTTGCTATCCTCACAGACAACCGTATTCCAACTGACATCGATTTACTTGTTTATGACGATGATATCGCTAAATTGAAAACTTTATTTCCAAATGCCAAGGTTAAGGATGACGGCAAGGGTGTTTTTCTCTACATTGACGACGATGAACTTATTGAATTTATGAGCTCAGCCGACGTAGTGCAAGAAGATAAGATATTCCCCTTCCGACTCACTGATGCGGCTGTTGATAGAATTATCACGTATGAAGTTGGTGAGGATAAAATTAAACTCGTCGATCCTGTTGACAGCATTTTGTTAAAAAGTATATTACAACGTGGTGCCGACCAGGGTAAACACGATTTGGAAGATATTGAGGCAGTAGTTGAAACGATTGACATTGACACGTCCTATTTACGCCGTCGGCTTGAAGAAGCGCACGCGCTCGAGAAAGCAAGACCCGTTTTCTCAAAATTAGGTATCAATCTGTAAATAATAAGTTAGTTTAGTTCTAATTTCGTACATGGTGCTGTACCATTTTAGTTATACATGGAAATTATTTCATCTCTGTTATTATTGAATAATGAAAACAGTCCTCTTTGTCCCAGGATATCCGGAAGATATGGAGTCGCGTGACTATGCATCTATTATCCGTGCAATTAAGGCGCAGGGATATAAAGTAAAATTCGTACCTATTAATTGGAAAAGAACAACTATCAATCAATGGGCTGATGAACTAGAGGCTGTATATAATAAATGTGACCCAAAACAAACCATTATCGCCGGATTTTCATTTGGAGCAATGACAGCCTTCGTCGTAGCAACAAAACGAAATCCGTTTGAACTCTGGCTGTTCTCGTTGTCGCCTTATTTTGCAGAAGATATAAAAAGCCCACATATGAAGAAAAGCTGGTTGAATGAAATCGGTCATCGTCGAGTGACTGCATTTAACAAACTCGACTTCAAAAAATTATCTGCCGAGATTAGCTGTAAAGTTTTGCTATTTGTCGGCGAGATCGAGCTAAATAAATGGCCTGGTATGAAAGAACGTAATAACGTAGCTCATAAAAAACTGCAAAATAATGAGCTAACAATTGTCAATGATGCTGGACATGACGTTGCAAACACTCAATACATAGAGGCAATCAAGCGGTCAATATAGTTCTAACTTCGCACATAACGCTGTACCAAATTTAAGTTATACATAGAAATTATTATGTGTCTGTTAAGATGGATACATGCAGAAGTTTACACAAAAATGGACTATTATGGTGTTACTTGAACAGATGGACGAAGGGGCGGAATTTTTCTGGAAAAACTGGCCACAGCACATCACACTTGTTGACACATTCGCTGTTAACTGGGAAAACTCTAATTTGCTTGAAAAACTTGAGACGTTAATTGCCAAACAAAAAAGTTTCGAGATAGTTGCAGCAAATGATGTATATTTTGGCTCGATTGAAGAACCCGTACAGGTAACTCTATTTAAGAGAAATGAGAAACTTCAATCGCTACATAACGATGTTATCGAGTTGCTAAAAAAAGCTGGCGCTGTATTTAATAATCCCCAATACATAGGCGAAGGATTTGTTGCTCATAGCACAATACAAAAAGATAAACGTCTAGATACTGGTGACGTCGTAACCGTAAAAAAACTGGACATTGTTGATATGTTCCCGAACAGTGATGGTCTTCAGCGCAAGATATATAAAATTATTAGGTTTGCTGAAGAATAGTTCTAATTTCGTAAATTACGCTGTACCGATATTACTTATAGTTGCATGGTACGCGAGGTAGTCTATAATCAATGCCACACTATTATGATAGATTTACCAGCTTTACCAATTGAAAAATCATCGCCCACCGAACTTCCCAAGCAACCATGGGTTGAGTCTCTTTCGTCGACTGGTAGAGAGACATACGACCAACGAAGAGCGACAGATATTGAAACAGACGTGGAAGATATAATCGGAATATTCCGATCGCTCGCTGATTTTGATGGCGTTTCAAAGGAAGCGGTTGGATATGTGGCTTTGCGACTTGCTACTTCTCTGCGAGACGGTTATGAGCAGGGTGTTCAAGTAGGCATGGATCTCAGCGAACAAGCAGTCGTGCCACGATTTCAGGGAGCCTTGTTGGATATGCTAAAGCCAGAAGACGACTATATACCAAAAGATTGATTTGCTATGATAGTGATATGAACGGTAAGACTGCTCGAGTTGGAATTGGTGTTTTTATTTTTAAAAACGGTAAGTTTTTATTGTTGCAACGTCAGGGTTCACACGGTGAAGGTTCGTGGTCGGTACCAGGAGGGCATCTGGAGTTTGGTGAGTCTTTTGAGGATACCGCCCGGAGGGAAGTAAAGGAGGAGACGAACCTCGAAATTAAGAATATGCGCTTCGGGGCAGTCACCAACGATCATTTTGTAGATGAAAATAAACACTATGTAACGGTATGGATGTTGAGTGAGTGGGCGAGCGGCCAAGAATATATTGTCGAGTCCGATAAATGCCTGAGTCAAGAATGGCATACTTTTGAGGATTTGCCGTCGCCACTATTTTTGCCCTGGAATCAGCTTCTTAAGTCTGAGTTTATCGAGAAAATCAAACAGCAATCATAGCGCGTACGGTTCAAACCGCAGACCTGTTATTATTATTCTATGAGACATAATGCCCGAGCAATTATTATACGTAATAAAAAGTTGTTGCTTGTGACAGGCCATGACGAGGATTATTACTGGACTCCGGGCGGTGGGGTTGAGGACGATGAATCCGTTTTGGACGCTCTTCACCGTGAGTTGCAAGAGGAACTCGGCATCAAGGCCACGTCAGCTATATATTATATGTCCTATTCTTTTGAAGAAAAAAATAAGAAATCAGACATCTTTATGGTTGAGACTCTCGATGACATCGTACTGGGAGGCGAAATTACTCGTATGATGTGGTATTCAAAAGAGGATTTTATCAACGATGATATTCAGATATCGTTAGGATTGACCACTGAGGTTATTCCTAAGCTGATTGGGGATGGATTATTATAAAAACCACCTAAATTTTGTTATGGGTATATAATTAAAGTAACCAAAGCACAACCATGATAGATTTAAATAAATATGTCGTTAATGCTGAACCCGGTAAGCCACTCCATACTAGCGGCTATGCTGAGGTGGCCAACGCGGGTCACGTCGGCGCGGTGTCTTCGACTTCATTTAATGATCGACAGCGGACCGAGCAAACCAGACAAGCCGTCGGGTCATACAACCGATCAATCGTTGGCCAAGCCTATGGCGTTCAACGCGCCATGACAGTGGCGCCGGGTAATACAGCTCGGACAAGTATGCGCTCTCGTTCGGTCCCTGTTCTACCGAATGCGGCTCCACCCAGAGGTTTCAGCGAGCCGACGGGGCGTGCGTATAACCCCTACGCCTAACTATTAGCCGGTAATATCACGAATAACGGTAATCTTGGCACCAAGTGTGTTCAGGCGTTCGGCCAAATCTTCATAGCCTCGATTAATCGAGTAGACGTTACGTAGTGTCGAGACGCCAGGTGCCGCCAACATACCAAGTAAGATAACAACGGCTGGTCGGAGAGCCGGTGGAGTAATAATCTCGGCTGGTTTCCACGAGGTTGGTCCTTCGATATAGACGCGGTGCGGATCAAGCAGTTTGACATTAGCATTCAGTTTGGCAAGCTCCAGCAAATAAATAGCTCGATTTTCGTAGACCCAGTCGTGGATAAGCGTTCGGCCCGTCGCGGTAGCCGCGATAACTGCAAAGAACGGTAAATTATCAATATTTAACCCAGGAAAGGGGAGAGGGTGGATTTTGTCGTGAGGCGCCTTTAATTTACTGACTTTTGTCGTAATATCAACCAGGCGCGTTTTGCCATTTTTTGCGGTATATTCATCTGATAAGTCGCATTCAAAACCCATATCTTCTAGAGTTTTAAGCTCGATTTCAAGGAATTCAATTGGCGCTCGTTTGATAGTGATGGCTGACTTGGTCACGATGGCGGCGGCGATAAAACTCATCGCTTCAATCGGGTCTTCGCTGGGTGAATACTCGACATTTTTATTAATGTCTCGTACGCCATGTACAGTCAGGGTAGTAGTGCCGATACCATCAATTTTGACGCCCAGTTTTTCAAGGAAGAAACAGAGGTCTTGCACCATATAGTTAGGGCTGGCGTTACGAATGATAGTGATGCCATCATTCAAAGCGGCTGCTGTCAGTAGGTTTTCAGTTACGGTGTCTCCGCGCTCAGAAAGGACAATTGCTCGTCTGGGTTTGATTGGTGTGGCGGTTGACTCGTAAAAGCCTTTAACTGTTTTTACTTCCAGGCCAAAGTACGCTAGTCCGCTCAGGTGCGGCTCGACGGTCCGCTCGCCCAAGTTACAGCCACCGGCATAGGGAAGCTTGAACGATTTGTAGCGATGAAGCAGCGGACCCAAGAACATAATAATGCTACGAGTCCGCCGCGCTGCCGCGACGTTCATATCATCGAGTTTGAGCTTGGCGGGTGGGGTAATTTCGAGGTGATTGTCGCCGAACCATCGTGTTTTAACACCAATACTGTTAAGAACCTCGATGATACGGTTAACTTCCTCTATCCGAGCAACATTACGGAGTGTGGTTGTCCCGCGGTTNNTTCACGGTGACGATTTGGCTTGACAGAACCTCACTAATGCGCGCTAACATCTCAAGGCTGATATTTTGGCCACCTTTTTCAATGCGATTAATGGCGCTTTGACTGGTATTTAAGGCTACTGCAAGTTGCGCTTGAGTGAGTCCACGCGACTGCCGCGTCTCTTGTATGAGGGTTCCAATCTTGGATTTATAGGTGTCGTTTGTCATAAGCTCTATATTATATCACCTATGATATATAGTCAATAATGATATACTGTAGTAAATAGTATTTGGTCGATAGTAGACAAGGGAGCTAAAAGTCGTGAAAGATACACAAATACAGGCGTTTATCAGTGGTGAAGAACAGCGTCAGCGCGAAGGTCTCGAATTGATTCCGAGCGAAAATTACGTCAGTCGCGATGTTTTGACTGCACTAGGCAGCGTTTTTACCAATAAATACTCCGAAGGCTATCCCGGCAAGCGTTATTACGGCGGTCAGGAATTCACCGATCAAGTCGAGCAGTTGGCCATCGATCGGGCCAAACAGCTCTTCAGGGCTGACCACGCCAACGTGCAGGCCCATTCGGGCGCACCGGCCAACGAAGCGGTCTATAGCGCTTGGTTAGAACCAGGCGACACTGTTCTGGCTATGGATCTTAGCCATGGGGGACATCTGACACACGGCGCGCCGGTGACACGAAGCGCGCACCTCTATAACTTTGTCCGTTACAAGATGAAAGACATTACGACGGGCGAGATTGACTATGATAATCTTCGAGAACTGGCATTATTACACCGACCGAAGATTATTCTGGCTGGTTTCAGCGCTTATCCGCGCGAGCTCGATTATGCCAAATTCGCGGCGATCGGGAATGAAGTTGGGGCATTGCTGATGGCCGATATGGCCCACATTGCGGGACTGATTGTCGGCGGGGTGGCGGCTAACCCGTTCGACTACGGCTTTCATGTTATTACGACGACTACGCACAAGACGCTACGTGGTCCACGGGGCGGTTTGATCCTATCTAAGGGCATTGTCAGTAATCCGCTGCGGGCGCCCGAAAAAACGCTTGAGAATATTCCGACGCTGATTGATCGGGCCGTTTTTCCTGGTATGCAAGGTGGACCGCACATGCATTCGATTGCCGCCAAGGCTGTGGCGTTTCACGAGGCCCTACAGCCTGAGTTCAAGGATTACGCCGCTCAAGTGGTCAAGAACGCCGCCGCGCTGGCTGACGAGCTCTTAAAGCGCGACTTCCAGCTGGTGACGGGCGGAACCAGCAATCATTTGATTCTAGTCGATGTCTATAAGAGTTTTGGGATTGATGGTAAGGTGGCCGAGATAGCACTTGACGCTATCGGGCTGACCCTTAATGCTAATGTCGTGCCGGATGACCCGTTGCCGCCGTTCAAGCCAAGTGGTATTCGTCTGGGTACACCAGCTATTACAACCCGCGGTTTGCGCGAGAAACACATGGCCCAAATTGCCGACTGGATGAAGCAGGCGATTGATAATCGCGAGGATCCGCTAAAACTTGAAGCTCTTGCCAAGGAAGTCAAGCAATTTGTTCTCGCCTTTCCACTGCCAAGTGATCACCTGTAGATTAAGACTTAAAAATTCCTAATATTGTCGCTAGGGATTTTTAAGTTGAAAGCGGTCGTACTAGGTAGTGCTGACGAAACAAGCGATAGGGAAGGTCCCGATAAATCCGGATACTATACCTGCCTGGTCGAAGAGAACAGCGGATGTTGGGTAGTTCCAGTAACCAATGTTATTACCAGTCACAATAGTTATGCCAGCAAGAGTCGTTGGCGCTGTTGTGGTGCCATTAGTACCACACTTCCAGAAATTGACTGTTGAAGGGCTAGCGGGTGCTGCAACCATTGCTGTTGTTGCAAGGGTTATCCCTGAACCTGAAATAAAATAACTTGCCGTTGTTGCAGCACCGGTCAATGCCGAATAACTAGCTGGATAGCCAAGCGTTCCATCAGCGTTATAGGCTTCGGCCTTTTTGCTGACATTCTCTGCCGTAGCTATAGCGTTTGCCGCATTTGCACGATTTGTAATACCGCTGTACGCCACAATCGTGATGGCTGCCAAGATACCGATGACCACGATAACGATCAAGAGCTCGACGATGGTGAAGCCGCTCTGGCGGTTAGTCCCGGTATGTTTATTAGCCATTTTCTCAAGTGCCCCCTAAGTAATTGATAAGTTATGGTCTCAATTTACCATAGTGTATATGTAAGCGCAAGCAGAAAGGTAGTTCCATCGAAAGGTTGTTCATCACGTCATACATCAGTTTTGAATGCAAGATAATATAAAAGACTCCACATGGAGTCCTTTATATTGATTGTAGACTGTTGACTATGTACAGCTACCTGCAAGACCAGTACCACCAGCTGTGGCGTTACCGACGAAGGTGTAGACAACAGCGCTGGTAGTAAAATTCCACCAACCGATACAACCACCGGTCGTACCCTTTGCGACATAATCGGCTGAGGTCAAGCCGTTAGCCGAAGTCGGTAAAGTAGCGGCAAGTAGGGTTATACCTGTAGGTAGTTGGGCCGAGCCAGTAGTGTAGGCCGACAACTGAGCCTGAGTTGGGTAAAGTCCCAAGTCAGCGTTGTAAGTCTCAGCCACTTTCTGAATCGATTCGGCGTTGGTTTGAGCTTTGGTAGTGTTGGCACGAGCCGTGATACCGCTATAAGCCACAATCGTGATTGCCGCCAAGATACCGATAACGACGATAACGATCAAAAGCTCAACAATGGTGAAACCACTATTCCTTTTGATACTTTTCATTTTATTAAGAACCATAGTTCTATTGCCCCCTATATAATTATTGTATGTTTATATGATACGTGTTTAGCGTTTTAAACACAAGCAATATTATTTTACTGTTCGGCCATAAATGCAATTGGGTCAAGTGATGCCCATAGGGTATTTATTGGCCCTCCGACAATAATGTCACCGGTTGTTAAAATGTCTATTCGTCCGTAGGCAGTATAGGACGTAATTGCCATCAGAAGGCGTTGTTTGGGTCGGTAGCCTACTGGAAGATTGGCTATCACCGTCCCGCTAGTAACGGTCCCCGAGTGGATAAGGCCTTTGACAAGGACCATTCCGTCGGCTGATTTTGTGTAGGCTGGCGTTGAGAACGCTCCGCCGTACCACGTCCAGCTATTTTGTAACGCTAGGCTCGTCCAGCCACCGTAGCTTGCGGGGTAGAACATCGCCTGGAGTGATACGAAACTATTACTGCCACCTTTTACGTCAATAGTCCCAGTAGCAGCACTAATACCAATTTGTCCATGGACGTTACTGTTGTCTGCAGCAATGTGCTCGTAGCTAAGAGGTCGAGCGCCAGCTGGTAGCGTAGCGGCTGGCGTCGGGTCAGTGGCCACACCGCTTTTAATCAAGCCCTTAGTGTGGACTCGTCCGCTCGTATCGGTTGCGTAAGCTGGTGTCGCGTAAGGCGGTGAGGCATAGATCAACCAACCATTCAGCAGGGGAGTTAGAGCGTTAAATGTAAAGGTTGATGGTAAGAAATTAATACCATCAAGCGCCAGCCAGGGCGCACTTCCTATTTGAAACACGATGTTACCACTTGGATAGACATCGACACGGGATGCCACATTGCTGTTAGTACTAGTTTCGAATATGAGAACCTCCGATGGGCGATAGCCGACCGGGAGCGTTCCGATGACCTCACCCGAAACTGGTGTTCCGGTGGTTTTCTTAACCAGGCCCTTAAGTACGACCATTCCGTCGCTCGTCATTGTATAGCCACCGGTCGACCAGCCCGGAGCGTAATCAGACCAGTTATTCTGCATGACTAAAGTAGTCCACGGTGGAATTGTTATCGAATCGGTTCCGTAACCTGACGTTCCGGCCGAGTTGGTAGCTGTAACTCTTGCGCTGACGACGTTATTGCGAGCCGCATTGACCGTGTAGGTAGTAGCTGCGCCATTTGTGAATCCATTGACCCATGCGCCACCGTTAATATTGTAATCGATTGTATATGTGCTTGCGCCAGGGACGGTCGGCCATGTGAATACAGCTGAGACTGGATTAGAAACCGAAACAGCAACAGTAGGCGCCACGGGAGTTGTGTCGGGTACGACTGCCGCGATAGTGGACGAATTAATATCAAGTTTAGTCGCTCGAATTGTGCCAGCTTGACTAATTTCACGCCCAGCGGCGGTTTTAGTGACGTTAATTGTCACTCCAACGGTCGTTGTTGATTGCAGCGCAGCGTAACGGTCGCTGGGGGTTGCGGCACTGTCACTGGCTACGCTATTGGCGGCTGTCGCGTCGGCCGTATTAAA
>DHWY01000003.1:151700-154753 GCA_002413425.1 Candidatus Saccharibacteria bacterium UBA5170
CCCGTTGTAGCCAGGGTGTTGAGAATGAGCATATTACCATTAGCCCCGACATTGGCAAAGTTCGTTGCTGCATCGTTGTTATATCCCTGAGGTGATGTCAGGCTGACGTGATTTGCTTCAAGAAAGGTCGTACTTAATTTGACGTCTTCCTCGATACGGTTCAACGCATCCTGTATGTTGTAGGCGAGGGCATTAGCGCTGCGGGTTGCAAGCACTTCGCCGGTCATACTGACAATAGCGGTAATGAATGCGCCAATGGTCAGAATCACAATCGGGGCGATAATAAGCATCTCGATAATAGTAAAGCCAGCTTTTGGAGAATGTGATTGGGGTTTAAATTTTGACATACGTCGCATATACCACTGTCTGCTGAGGGTTGTTGTATAGTACCGTTACTTCGATTTTCGAAACACTTGTCGTGGCCGCGTAAGGGCACGTAATGGCCACGTTCACGGTCACAGCACTCAGTCCTGTAATAGTGATATTAGCGTTATCAACGGGAGTATCGGTCAAGCAGGGATTTACGGCCGATGTTGAATAACGACGCATGTAATCGTACGCAACGTTACTGGCACGCGCCTCTGCCCGAGTCTGTCCACCGTCTTTGATAATCAGGTTATAAAGTTGATAGCCGGATACCAGAAAGGCGGCCGCGACGAATAGGGTAATGAGCAGCTCTACGGCCGTAAAGCCGGCTTGTTTATTAAGGTTGCTCATTGGTTTTTGCTCGTTACCATATATACTAGGTTATCCGTCTCGAGTCTAAAGAACAAATTAAACTTTCGACATTCTTGGGCTGCAGTCGTACATAACGTGCCGTCGGCTTGCAGCGGCTGGTAAACGTATTGGCCTGTGGTGGGCTGGGGGTTGACGCCAGCAGTTGTTTGCAGCGGTGTAGCGCTCACTTCTGCAACGAGCGATGACGGAGTTAAGCCGCCAGGTGCAACTATTGACTTTGGATCTATGTCGCGCAAGGTTGTTCTTTCGTTTCCAATAATGGCCGTAGAGGGGTAGTCTCCAAAGGTAGTGCTGACATCGTTGCCAGACGTGTAAAAGTTTTCCAGATGCAAGCTAATACTTTCAATATCTGTCTTCCGTTCTTCGTCGCGTGCATTTGCCTGCGCGCCACGCAGGTTGACCACTCCCAGTACAAGCAGAATACCCATAATAGTAATGACGATAATTAATTCAACGACAGTAAATCCTCGGCGGTACATACTCTATAGCATAAGAGTTTTGGTATCAAATCGCAAGCGTTTTAAATCTCGAGTGGCTCTTGTTCTATCTGTATCTTGAACTTGTCGCGAACAGCTCCAATGATTTCGTCGCGCGCGTCAGCCAGATCACGATAGCTCGCGGCTGATTCATTGATAAGTACCAAAGCATTTTTGTCGTGGATTTTGATGCCGTGGAGCACTTTGCCTTTCAGCCCGGTTTGCTCAATAAGCCAGCCGGTCGGAACCTTGAAGTGCCCGTCGCCCATGTCATAGATAGGGATGTCAGGATTAATTGAACGGAGGTCGTCAAGCTGCCAATCTTCAACAATGGCGTTTTTGAAGAACGACCCAGTGTTGGGAAAAACGTCGGGATCAGGGAGCTTATTGGTGCGAATATCAATCACAGCTTTTCGTACGATGTCTTGCGTAAAGATACCTATGCTGTGCTCATCAAAATACGCTTGCAGGGCTTTGTAAAAAGGCGGTTGGGGATTTGTTTTGGAAAGGGTGAGTGTAATAGATGTAATGATGTAACGACCAGTTTGATTACCGCGAAAGATACTGTGTCGGTAGGAAAAGCCACAATCGGCTTTTTGCAATGTCACGAAGGTATCATTCTCGGTATCGTAGGCGACAAGCGATTCGAGGGTGTCGGCAATTTCTTGGCCGTAAGCGCCGACGTTTTGGACGGGTGAGGCCCCAGCGGTCCCCGGAATAGCCGACAGGGCTTCGATGCCTGACAGATGCATATCAACCGTCCGTTTTACTGTTTCGTCCCAGTTTTCGCCTGCCCCAATCCGTATAGTTGTTGAGTTTAAATCATCTGCGATAATCTCGAAGCCCAGAATACGCATCCGAATAACGATGCCGGCGAAACCTTCATCTTTGGCAATGACATTACTGCCACCCCCCAATATAAAGACTGGCAACGACTGTGCTTTGGCATTACGATAGACGGCAACAACTTCTTCGGGGGTGTGCACTTCTGTCATAAAACGTGCGTTGCCACCAAGTTTCATGGTTGTAAAGTTTTTGAGTGGAATATTTGTGTGAATGTCCATATGCCAACATTATAGCCCAAGATTGTCATGCGTGGTATAATTACCTCTGATATGCACCCGTAGCTCAGTGGATTAGAGCATCTGTCTTCGGAACAGAGGGTCGGCGGTTCGAATCCGTCCGGGTGTACCAAAATAATAATCTCATCATCGATGGGATTATTATTTTGGTTACTCCGTGCCGACTTCTAACCGCCGACCCGGCAGCTTCAGCTGCCGATTGGTCGCGGTTCGGTGTAGCGATTGAAGCGAAAGAAAGCACCGAAGGTATTTTCTTTCGTGAATGAGCGGAGAAGCCAGCTTGCTGGTGCTATCCGTCCGGGTGTTTCAGTAATAAATATAAAGAGCCTATGTTTTTGCAAAATTTTATTTTATACTAACAATCATAAGAGAAGGATAAAATGAAAAAACTATTTTTAACAAAAATCAGATTAAGTTACTACTTTATATTAGTGTTCGTAGTATTTGCACTAGTTGTAATCTTTGTCCCCCATATTAAATTCGATAGTGGCGCGTTGATGTTATTCTCGGTCAACTCGTTTCTGTATGGGTTTTACATCTCACCGATACTGGGCGCCCAAAAGGCCAGGATTGAAGAATTGCATAAAATCGTCCGGTCAGAGGCGAATGCCATTTTCGCCATGGTTATCGGTTTTGCCAAACTACCCAAACAATTCCGTAACAGTCTACAAGAAATGTTGTTAGACTATCTTAAAGTCTCGGTCCGTCAACGTCGATCCGGAGAAGGCGAAGCCAAATACGAGGCGATGATTTCGTA
>DHWY01000003.1:154921-161821 GCA_002413425.1 Candidatus Saccharibacteria bacterium UBA5170
GCCTTGTGTCAACAGGGGTAATAGTGTACAATCAGTTTTTGTAAATAGGCCCTAAAAAAAGCTAGTACCTTTCATATCCAACACAACATATGGGCCAGTAGCTCAGCTGGTTAGAGCACCTGCCTCTTAAGCAGGGTGTCCCGGGTTCAAGTCCCGGCTGGCCCTCCAAATAAAGAACACTCTTTGATCGCTACCGAGAGTGTTTTTTATTTGGCATGAGGTTGCTGGGACTTGAATCCCGAACACGCCAGGGTGTCCGGGGTGAGAACTGCCAGCGGCAGTTCGAGGGAAACCTTTCAGATTATGGGCTATGCCCATAGCTTGAAAGTTTCGGGGTCGCGGAACGTGACCAAGTTCCTTCGCTGTACAGCGAAGGCCCTCCATAAAAAGCTGAAGTTGAGCGGATAGGTTATGGTTATTTTTTCTTGTGCTTATGGTTTATATTGTTGTAAAAAAGTTATAAACTTAGTATATGGAGAGAGAGCCAAAAACAGAACAGAAGCCTCTAGATTCCCCAGAAGATGGGGGAGAAGCTGGTATTAGCCCATTGGACGCAATTAAGGGAACAAACCCAGAGGTAGTTTCAGTGCCTGCTTTACCCGATCTTGACATATTAGTGGGGCTAGAAGAATTGTATCCAGGATTTATTGAACTTGTACTGACACGAATGCCGGAGATTAAATTAGAAACTATACGCAGTCATCTTTCGGCCACAATGCAAGAAGTAGCGACAGAATTAGGTAAAGACAAATTGGCGGAAATAGTTGCTACAAGGGCAGCTTCCGAGGCTAATTTACTCGATCCTAAGGCATTAATAAGACTAGAAGCACTAAGTCCAGGATTTATTGAACTTATGTTCTTACGGATGCAAGAAATTCAGCAAATTGAACTTGATACCACAAAAGACCGATTACCTCGCAAGTTCGGCAGAACAATCGCTGGCATTTTCAGAAAAACCAATCATAGNNATATAGGATGTTTTAATTAGGAAAGGATTAAATCATGAATTATAACTTGTCGACAACATGGACAGTGCTTTTACTAAGTCTGATTATTTGGGAGTTTATCTGGAAAGGTATGGCGCTTTGGCGAGCGAGCCGTAATAATCAGCCGACGTGGTTTGTTATATTGCTTATTATCAATAGTATCGGAATCTTACCTATTATTTATCTGTTAACGCATCCAACTGCAGACGGTAAGGGCTAGATTTGGTGAACATTCTCGTCGTATATGATTCTGCCTACGGAAACACTGAAAAAATAGCCAAAACACTTTAACAATACTCATAATATTTGCGTACGTAATTTGTTATAATAATACGAATGCATTATATTATTTTGTTTATGGCCAAGGACGCAATTATTGTTGTTGGTTTGATTGCGGCGATATATTGGCTGACGCTTCCCAAGAAAGACAAGATACGATTTGTCATCTTTGGAATAATTGCAGGCCTCGTCGGGCTAGTATTGGTAAAAGTGGGTGGCGCAATGTTTTATGACACACGGCCATTCGTCTCCCATAACTTGATACCAATCTATCCAAGTGCGGCGGATAACGGCTTTCCGTCCGACCACACAGCGTTGGCGACGGTGATAGCAGTGACGGTGTATGTAATTTCGAAACGGCTTGGGTTGGTATTCTTTGGAGTAGCTCTGGCGATTGGTCTCGCGCGAGTCCTCGGCAATATCCACTCGCCAATTGATATCTTGGGCAGTGTTATATTCGCCGTACTAGCGGGCGCCGTGGCGTATTACCTTACCCCGAAATTGATGGAGAAACTAAAAATATGAGCTGGTATCACCCTTCCTCCCTGTTAGATAAAGTTTTCGAGACTGGAATTATTCTCAAGGGAATCAGTGGTGTATCTGAGTTTCTTGGCGGTCTTGCCTTATTTTTCGTCCAGCCAAGTTCTATTCACGACTTCCTCGTATTGATTACTCAAAGAGAGCTGGTCGGTGATCCTAATGATAAAATTGCAAATATTATTTTGCACTCGGCCGATCATCTGAGCACTGGCAGTACGACATTCATCATTATTTACCTCTGGATCCATGCTTTCATCAAGCTGATTGCAGTTATCGGTATCTTGAGGAATAAGCTATGGGCCTATCCGTTTTCTCTCGTCGCACTGGGGGCTTTTGTGCTGTATCAGTTATACAGTATCTATGTGCACGTTTCAGTTGGTATGGTTCTGTTGACTATCTTTGACGTCTTTATCGTGTGGTTGATATGGCGCGAATATGGCAAGGCCAAATTGGTCAAGTCAGCCAGTTATTATTCAGCCAAATTACAGTAAGGACGTGCTAGGATATACCATATGAACATGAAGAAAATCA
The DNA here is from genome assembly GCA_002413425.1 of Candidatus Saccharibacteria bacterium UBA5170. Lineage (GTDB taxonomy): Bacteria > Patescibacteriota > Saccharimonadia > Saccharimonadales > Saccharimonadaceae > UBA1547. The sequence continues at coordinate 157,258 of DHWY01000003.1, forward strand.
CTCTGGCTGGATTTGTTGTTGCTACTTTTTTGGTCTATAGCTTTAACCAACGCAACGAAAGTAGCGCTGTTGTGGTAGCGCCAACTAGCGCCACTGCACCGTCTTCGTCGGCTACTAATACTCCCTCGATGCATCCATCTATGATGGCTTCAGCTGCTTATAAGGACGGAGCATATACCGGTAGCGCAGCCGATGCACTCTATGGCTACATTCAGGTGAAGGCGACAGTGAAGGACGGCAAGCTGACGGACGTTGAATTCTTGCAATATCCTAACGATCGCCGTACTTCGGTTGAGATTAATTCCCAAGCAATGCCGATGCTTAAACAGCAGGCGCTTCAAGTCCAGTCGGCTAAGGTCGATGGCGTGTCCGGGGCAACCGACACCAGTCAGGCATTTATTCAATCGTTGGGCGATGCGTTGCAGCAGGCAAAAGCATAGTGAAGCGAACCGAACAGATTATGGGTATGCCCATAACGGTTATTTGTGCCGATGATCAAGTTGATGAGACTGCTGTCGAGGAGGTATTTGGCTTTTTTCGACAAATTGATACTCGCTATAGTCCGTACATCGACACAAGTGACGTGGAAAAAATTAACCGTGGCGAGCTTATCGCCGAGCATTATAGTCAGGAACTGCGTACAATTCTTGAGCTGGCCGAGTCGACCAAGCATCAAACGAATGGCTATTTTGATGTGTGGCACAATGGAGTCTTTGACCCATCAGGCATAGTGAAGGGTTGGGCAATCCAACAGGCCGCGGCTTTACTGGCAGGTCATAGCCGTAATTTTTATATTGAGGCAGGTGGCGACATCCAGGCGCAGGGTTACTCTGAATCAGGTAAGCCTTGGCAGATTGGTGTACGAAATCCGTTTGATAGGAAGCAGACAATCGCTATTATTGCGCTCGACCATGGCGCAATTGCGACGTCAGGCACGGCTATTCGTGGCCAACATATTTATAATCCCCACGACGAGTCACCACTCGATGATATCGTTTCGCTATCAGTTGTTGGCGAGCGCATCGAGGATGCCGATCGGTTCGCAACCGCGGCTTTCGCCATGGGCAGAAAGGGGATAGACTTTATCGAATCATTGCCGGGATTTGAGGGCTATATGGTGGATAAAAATAAGACAGTGACAGAGACGTCTGGCTGGCAAAAATACGAGGCAAAACAATCATGAAATATATTGATTCTATCCTTAACCGTATCACGATGTATAAATTGTTATTATACTATTTGTTGGCAATTCTTGCTGCGGCTTTGGTTTTTGGCTCGATTGGAAGCCTGGCCTATAGCCCTGTCGCGATTACGCTATCGGCTGGTTTTTTCGTGCTGGTGTGTTGGCTCGTCAACGCCGTCTTCGCCTGGGTCTATAAGGCACCGAGTAACCCCGAGTCGTCGATTCTAACTGGACTTATTTTGGCGCTGATTATTACGCCGACGCCGTCGATACACGGTCTGATATTTTTTGCGGCTGCTGGTGGATTGGCTATCGCGTCAAAGTACATCTTGGCCATTAATAACAAGCACATTTTCAATCCAGCCGCGATTGCCGTTGTCCTGACGGCGTTCGGTCCCCAGCAGTCTGCTAGTTGGTGGGTGGGCAGCACAGTACTACTGCCATTTGTTGTAATCGGCGGTTTGTTGGTGGTTCGAAAAATTCGACGGATACGCATGGTGAGCGTATTCTTTGTGATAGCTATCGTCACGACAAGTTTGCTGGCGCTGCTGGGACATAAAGATGTCGGCGCTACCGTGCAGGCCACGCTGCTTCATTCGTCATTGTTCTTTTTGGGCTTCGCGATGCTGACCGAACCGCTGACCTCACCGTCCCGCTGGGCGAATCAGCGCTGGTACATACTACTGGTTGGCGTGTTTTTTGCGCCGCAACTTCACATTGGCAGCCTCTATACGACACCGGAGCTCGCATTAGTAGTCGGTAACCTGGCTTCCTTTTTGATGACACCGCGCGTCAAGACGCTGCTTCGTTTGCGGGAGCGCTTTATGTGGGGCCGAGTCACCGAAGACTTTGTGTTTGTGCCCGAGAAGAAGTTTAACTACCGACCGGGTCAGTATGTTGAATTGACTCTGCCGCATGCCGAAACCGACAGTCGTGGCAGTCGTCGTTATTTCACGCTTGCCTCGTCACCGACCGAAGAAACGCTTCGGATTGGCATCCGCTTTTACGATAAAGGGAGTAGCTTCAAGAGGGTGCTTCGTTCCGCTTCGGAACTGACCGCGATTTCAGCCGGTCAGCTCGGCGGTGAGTTCACGCTTTCGAAAGATCCACACCAAAAGTTGGCTTTTATCGCTGGTGGAATCGGGGTGACACCGTTTCGCAGTATGGTGAAATATCTCGACGACACCAACGACTCGCGTCCAGTCACGTTGCTGTACGGCGAGCGAACTATTCAGGACATTGCCTATTCGGATGTGTTTGAGGCTGCTCGCCAGCACATTGGAACCAAAACTATCTATGTCATTAACGATGAGAACTCTACGACTTCATCTAAAGTACGACGGGGGACAATCACTCCAGAGCTCATCCAGGCTGAGTTACCTGACTATAGCGAACGGCTGTTTTACGTATCGGGTCCCCCAACAATGGTGCGGGCCGTCAAGAAAATGCTGCTAGGACTTGGTGTCGCCCGAAAAAACATCAAGGTCGATTTTTTCTCGGGCTACGCTTGAACGCTACTCAACGACTTTATCGGTGAATACCACACGGCGACTAGAATACGTCTCCTGGGCTTGTTTCCAGTCTCCCTCGCATGTAATGAGGTTGAGGTGTGATTTGCCATCATAAGACTTGAAAACGCTTGAAGTGTCCGCTGCTGGGTCATACTCCCGACTTTCGCGTACTACAAAGGAGGTAGCTATTCCTTTTTCGTCAATAACCGATAGCTTGTCGCCCTTATTAAGGGTATGTAGCTCATTAAACACCGATCCTTTTCCGTTTAGGAATCCATAATGCCCAGCGATGACAGCACTACCACTTTCTCCCGGACGCGGCCCAAGATCGTACCAGGCCACTTGGTCAGGGTTCTTGCTTATATCCATAGCTCCGTCGGCCGTCAGGCCTGCGTAGGCGATAACAGTATCGACATTAATCGATGGGATGGTGAGGCGCAGTGGAAGCCCGACGCTAGCTGATGGTTTCGTCGTTTTGGAAGTGGATACAGTCGCCTTGGGTAGGGGTATTACAGCTGGCCTTGAATAATTACTCAGCAAGTAAAAACAGCCAAGACTGGCTATGGTGAAAATAGCTAGCCCGACTGTTATTTGTATTAGCCTTAACAAGGTCCTCGGAACTTTCTTACCAGCGGGGTATGAAAGCATACTCGTCAGACCTTGTCAGGGTTTGTGCTAAAGGGCACGTTTCTTTTTTAGAACAATCAGCGAAGCGACCGCAATGATCATAATTCCTGATGTAATGGCAATAGCCGACAGGATGGCGGTATTTAGCCCATTTGTAAATCCAGTGTTAGGAAATGTTGGGGTTGTGCTACCGCTGCCACCCGTTGGGGTTGTGCAGGTAGTCGGTATTGTTATCGTATTATGGTCCAGGGTGACGGCTGCAGTTTCTGCGAGCACCCTTCCTTGTAGCGAGGCACCAGTTTTCAGGTTAAGCGATGCGTAGGCCATGATTGTTCCGACGAAAGACGAGTTTGAACCGAGTGAAGAACCGGAGCTGGGGACCGTCCAGAAGACGTTACAGGCTTGAGCGCCACCAGCCAGGACAACACTACTGGCCGATGCCGTTATGAGGTCAGACGAAGCTTGGAATATGTATATACCGTCGCCATTAAGAGTCAAGGGGCTTGCAGCGGTCAGATTTGCAGTTGACGCATGTCCGAATGAATAAACGCCTGGTACAAGTGTCTGTCCGCCAAGTTGGTTATCGCCACCAGATAGCGTAGTTGCCGGCGTTCGTCCAGAGGCATCAGTGTAGGCAGCCGTTAAGTCATTCTTGGCAGTGGTTAGTAGGCCGGGATTTTCGATGTAACCAGCTGGGCCAGCGGCGTTGACCGAATAAATACTGCCGGTTACTTCGGCTTGGGTTAGTCCGCTATAGTTACCGCCATCGGCTGGACTCAGGCCAACATTTCCGGTAATGACTGATGTTGGAACGTCAGTAATACCCGATCCAGCTAGGATGGCAAAGCTACTGGCAGTTCCAAGATTAACAGTAGCTGTTGCAGCGTTAACTACGCCAACAGCCCCAAACGTGGATGTAGCGATTAGTATGCTGATTAGTAGACTTTTATTAATTTTATTGATTTTTTTCATATACAACCTTAATTGTTTATAGGTAATTATAATGTCCTAATGCTTTAATACTATCAATAGAGACATGTTTAAGCAAATGATTATTGTATATACAGATTGGGTGATAGATTAATGTCTTGGGTAAATTTATGCTGTGTAGCTAGGTACGGGAGGTAAACCAGGGGTGGGAGGTAAGGTGCCGCCGTTATTCCATTGCGAGCTATCAAACGCCAGCCACGCCGTCCATACGATTGGTATAAAAATAGCCAGTAGAACGAACCAGCCTTCTTTG
>DHWY01000003.1:161833-186996 GCA_002413425.1 Candidatus Saccharibacteria bacterium UBA5170
CGATAGGTATTATCGTCATAACTGCCCAGAAGCCTTGTTGGTCACCCAGTTCAAGTTTTTTCCAGCTATTGTAAAATGGTACCCAGGCAATCCATTGCTTGACGCCAGCCTTTTTAAAGACACGACCAAGCAAGAAGGAGTCGAGAGCATACGTAATAACGATAATCATAAAAATGACAAAAAAGATCGCTAAACTTACGCCCGGTGAGGGGTCGTTCGTTGTTGATGTTGTAGTAGTGTAGGTGGTATAGGTCTGCGCAAATTGTGATATAAAATTCATAATAAAATAAGTTTAGCACAAGACTCCTCTTTTTTGTTAAGCTAAAGGTAATGAAGATTTTAGATGGAGCAGAGCTGGCCGGCTTTATCAAAGAACGCCAGCTTAAACAAGTCCGAGCCTTGCGTCAATCGTGGCGAGTGATACCGAAGCTGGCAATCATCCAAACCACCGATGCTCCGGTGATTGATACGTATGTGCGGCTCAAACAAGTCTATGGAGCCGATATTTTGGTTGAAGTAGGCATCTATAAGATTGATCAGGCTGACCTGCTGTCGCAGATTGAAACGCTGAATAAAGACGTTTCTGTTCACGGTATTATTATCCAGCTGCCGCTAATCGACCCGTCCCAAACCGATGTTGCCGTCAATGCGGTGGCGCCCGAAAAAGATGTCGATGGGCTCGGGCAAGGCATTATTTTTACTCCGGCGACCGCCATGGCTATCGACTGGTTGCTGGCAGGCTATAACGTGGCATTGGAAGGCAAAACGATTGCCATTGTCGGTAATGGTCGCTTGGTTGGCGAACCGCTGTCACGGCTTTGGCGTGGGGCCGGGCTCAACGTGACGGTTTATGATGATACCACGCCGGATCTTGCATCCGCTGTCCGCGGGTCCCAGCTAATCGTCACCGCCACTGGCGTTCCCTCGCTCATCACGAAAGACATGATTCAACCGGGGGCAGTTGTCGTTGACGCCGGCACAGCGTCCGAGCACGGCAAGACTGTCGGCGACGTGAGTGCAGCCGTTCGAGAACTCGACGACATAACGATTACGCCTCAAAAAGGGGGAGTCGGCCCACTGACCGTGGCGGCATTATTTGATAACGTCATCCAAGCAGCCCGAGTCATCGCTGACCAACAAGGCCAACAAGACCTCTAATTTGTTCTAGTTTATTCCGAGGGCTTCTTTGACGCGTTGTACAACCTGGCGTGGCGTCAGATCAGCTTTGACGATATAGCTATGGATACCAAGGCTGCGTATTTCCTTAGGAGATTCTTCTTCGCCAAGGTTAGTCAGGATGATAACCGGAATATTTTTACTCGATTCTTCTTTACGAATAATCGCGAGGGCTTCGGCGCCATCCATTTCTGGCATCGAAAGGTCAAGCAAAATGATATCAGGTGTGAAGGCCGCAACGAGTGCAACGCCACGTTTGCCGTTATTGGCGAGCTGGACGTCAAATCCGTCCGCTTCAAATTTCATACGGTACATTTGGCTGATGACAGGGTCGTCTTCGATGATAGCTATCTTGGTCATGCTTTGATGTTACAATAAACTCAGAGTAATTACTATATAGGTAGCATAAACATGACTTTGACCAGTCCGGAAACGATTATACAACCAGATAGGCATAATCAAAGCTTGGCTGTTGCTAACTTTGCATCATTGCCACCAGACTTGCAGCAACAGTGGGCGACACTTCGGAGGGACTTTGTGGGCAAAGAGATGAATTGGCACGTTGAGGACGATCTCGATGCATACGATGACGACCCTGAGACCATACAATTTCTTCTCCAGAATGACCAGGGCGAAATCACTGCCGGTATGCGCCTTACCCCCCGTGGTTCTATACAAGAAACACTCAGCTGGTCGATGTTACCAGATCTCCCCGAAGGCGCTGTTGAAGGTTTAGGTGGAACGGTCTGGGACTTAACGCGTCTCGTGCCGGGCGCTATTAAGGGCCATAAAGAGAGGATGGCATCGTTTGCTCAATTATTTGGCATGGGGCTTGCCACTAATTTATCCGGTGGTGATGTAAATCCTTGTTGGATTTTTGCAACGTACCCCGCTTTTGTTGAAGCCTTTAAGCATTACGGCATAGAGTTTACTCCTGTTGCGGGTACGGAGAGGGACGGCGCACAGATGTATTACGCATACCCAGTTGAGAGGATGAATTTTCTGATTGATAATCAAAATCAGTTTCCTGATGCTTTCGCAAATACGAAAACAGGTATTGAGCAAGCTAGTAAGGGTCTTATCTCGTGAGCCTAGCCAATGCAACACAATGGCTGGCAGTTTTAGCTGCAATTGTCACCGCCAGTGTAGGCATCGCCGTGTGGTTTGCTCAAAAGCACGATGGTCTTCGTCGATCATTCTTATTTCTGTCTTTATTTATAGGGCTATGGATTATAAGCAATGCTATTTTTGGATTTGTTGATGATTCACAACGATACCCTATTGCGCTTATAAGCTATGCTTTTGCTATGGGCGTTGCGGTTCATTCGTTACTCTTTTGTTTAAGTCTTGTGATGGGAAATAAATTACGATTTCGGCGGCAGGTCGAGATTGGGGCAGTCGGTTATATCGTGGGTATATTGGCCACAATTCCAGGCATTGTTGCGGTTGGAGTTTCCGGAGGAAAGATAGAGGCCCATGTCGTCACGCTTGGTTTGTACGGTGTGGTTCTTAGCGTTTATCTTTTAGCTGCATCCATAGTGCTCTTATCAGCAAGGCGACGCATGCGTTATGTAGCACGTCAACAAATCAGTTTTGTTTTATTGGGTATGGTGATCTCTTCGATAGCAGGTGCATTCTTTAACTTAATACTTCCACTGAGTGGAGAGTATCGCTATGTGCAGCTTGGGCCTGCAAGTACTATCATATTTGTCGGTGTTGTAGCCTACGTTATCGTGAAACACAGGTTATTTGATATTCGCCTTGCGATAACGAGGAGTATCGTTTATTTCCTTATTCTTGCAACCTTAGCCAGTCTTTACTTTGGATTAGCCTACAGTATCACTCTGCTGCTCGGTACGTCATTACTATCCGCTGGGCAAATGACTATTAATATAGCCGTGGCTTTACTTATGGCCGCGATGCTGCAGCCACTGAAGCGCTTCTTTGATCGTTTTACTAACCGAGCATTCTATCGTGATAATTATATTACCGAGGATTTTATTCGGCGACTCAGCCGCACGCTCACTTCAACAACGGACTTGCGAGGATTACTGCAGCGGGCATCTAATGAAGTCTCGACGACGTTAAAAGCTGACCACGCCTCTTTTTACATACACTCTCAGGATGATCGATATGTATCGGCTGGCACCGAGCACTACCAACGGCTACCGAAAGCTGACGCTCAAGTCTTAGACGAGCATATGCAAATGCATGACGACGCAATCGTGGTAACTGATTTATTGCCAGTCCATAATCCAATCAGACGATTATTAAAAAGCCACAAAGCCGCTCTTGTATTGTCACTCAGACAGGGAAACGATAACGTAGGCTATCTATTTTTGGGTGACAAAAAAGCTGCGGGCTACACGCAGCGTGATCTACAGGTGCTTATTACGGTTCGTGATGAATTGGTGATTGCTATCCAGAATGCACTGTCTATTCAAGAATTTAAGAATTTAAACGAGACGCTTCAGCAGCGGGTGAACGAGGCCACCAAAGAGCTTCGCGCTAGCAACGCCCAGCTACAGCGCCTCGATAAAGCAAAGGATGAGTTTGTCGGCATGGCCAGCCATCAGCTGCGAACGCCTCTCACCAGCGTCAAGGGCTATATTAGTATGGTAATTGAAGGCGATGCCGGCAAAATAACCGATGCCCAAAGACACTTATTGGACGAGGCCTTCACCAGTAGCGAGCGCATGGTTCATTTGATTAATGATTTTCTCAATGTTTCACGGCTCCAGACTGGTAAATTCTTAATCGACAAAAGACCAACTCAGCTTGCTAAGGTCATCGAGCAAGAACTTGATAGCCTGGCCACAACCGCAGCTTCGCGAAATCTAACATTTTTATACAAGCCACCCGAGGACTTTCCGCTGCTTGACCTCGACGAAAGCAAAATCCGGCAGGTTATCATGAATTTTGCCGACAACGCTTTGTATTATTCGCCCGAGCACACCAATATTCACGTCAAACTAATGAGTGAGGGTGGGGAAGCGATCTTTACGGTCAAAGACGCTGGTATCGGGGTTCCTGTGGCTGAACAGTCACAATTATTTAGCAAGTTTTATCGGGCGAGTAATGCTCGTAAACAACGTCCAGACGGCACTGGTGTCGGCCTCTACTTGGCCAAAAAGGTGGTTGATGCCCATGGCGGTAAGGTTATTTTTGAATCGGCCGAAGGACAGGGTAGTACCTTTGGTTTTCGCCTTCCACTCGATAAGTCACACTCCATTCACCACGCGAACGAGCTCGAACAGTAGCCAGGCGACGATAATTACCACTAGGCTTGTAATGAGAATGGGCCGCAGAAAGCTCTTGCGGTCAAACCACCATTGGCTGAGCTTGTTTCTGTTGGCGGCGGAAATACGGGTGACGATTGGGTGGGTAAGGGCTGCATCGATACCCTTATAGACTTTGTTGCGCTTCTTTTTTTGCTTTGTCATTGTTATGCCAGTATAACAAAAACTACCCCCGCATGGATAGCGGGGGTAGTTTGTCTGAATCGCTTCAGTAGGCAGGAGCGGTCAGACTCGGATTATTGGTTGATACTCAGGCGACGGCTAGTAACGTAGTAACCGATACTGGCAATCAATGAGCCAAGACCAAGTAGGGCGGCGACGTTTTCGCTAGCACCTGTTTTTGGAAGCTCAGCTGGAGCAACCGGAGTAACCGGAGTAACCGGAGTTACAGGAGTTACTGGTGGCTGACATACTTTTGGCACAGTGACGTTCGCAGTGTCTTCGATTGAACCACCGCCGGTCGTGACTTTCGCTGTATTAACAAGCGTGTTGGCACCACAGGTTGGGAGCTGATCGTTAGCTGGAACTTTCGCGCTAAAGATGGCCCAGGCATTTGCACCGGCTGCGTATGAACCGACATTGATGCCCGTTCCATTTGCGATATTATCGCTGGCTTTGGTGCCCGCTGGGGTCTTTGAGTTACCGAAGGTAGTTGAACCGTTGACATAGGTTTCTCCCGTAGGAAGGGTATCACGGAAGGTAACATTGTCTTGTTGGACGTCGCCAACGTTCTTGTATTGAACAAGGTAGTCGACAACTTCATTTGGCATCGCGGCGTAACTTTTTACCCACTTGTTGTCGCCATGCTTACTCACCATTTTGCTCATGGTGAATTTAGAGGTTCCAGCAAACTGAGGCTTTACCTGAAACGTAACGTATCCAGCGAACTGGAAACAACCAGGGATGCGGCCGTCAAGCTTGTCATAGCCAAGCTTTGCACCAGCGCTGGTAAAGATACTCTCAGGAAGAGCAACACCAGCTGCACCAAACGAGTTATTCTCGAATTTCAAGCTTCCGCTTGTGTATGCAAGGTTAAAATCTGCAGCGTTTGTGAAGGTTGCGTCGTCGTAAACTTCAGTTGGCGTCGCATTGCTTGCGCTCAAGAAACCGTCAACTCGGATAGATTTGCCGGTTGTTGTTGGCAAGTTAAACTTTGCTGTGACGTTTTCTGCAACAAGGTTAAGACTTGAGGCAGCGTTATTGTGGACATACATGCGAACTGTGTAGGCTTTGCCTTCTACAACGGTCATATTATCTGACCATTGGTTGGTTGTACCGCTTTCACGGATGCCCACGAAGTTACGCTCGTCGCCAATATTTGGGTTGTTGGTAATCGAGTTAAACGTGATGTGATCAGCTGGGTGCTCGATCGTGTAGGTCGGTCGAACTGGTCCCCATGCAAAGAGGGCAGCTGGAACGATGGCGACGGCCGCAACTATTGCCAGGACCGCGCTGGTGCGCTTAGGGGCGCGTCGTATGAGTGACATTAATTTGCTCATAATATTCTCCTTTTCTTGATTCGTCTCGCAGAGAGAATCAAACATTAATAAATAAAATAACTTTGTTATAGTGTTTGCCTATTTGTTAAAGGAACAAATCAGATCATTACAATGTGCATGTCGAGTCAAAGTGACTCACGAGGAATCGACTCATGCGAACGCCAGGCGTTCAAGCAGAGAGGATTCCTCGGTGATAGTGCTAAAGTATAGCTGTCCGAGTGGGTGCGCAGTTTTTGAGGCTGCGCACCCACTCAGAGTTTCAGCAGACCAGTATTCCTGGCGCGCACGATGTTCCTGTAGCAGGAGCAGAGGGCGCCGGAGCGGCTGGTTCCGGCGCGGGGGCCGGAGCTGGGTCGGGGGTTGATCCGACCGGCGGTGCCTGCACCACGGGTGGCGCAGGGTTGACTCGCGGTGCGGCTGGAGGCTGCACCATCAGTGACGGTGGAACGTACGTTCCTGGACCGGGGTCCACGTTCGTACCTCCTCCGACAGGGGCGTTCCCTTGCGGAGCCGGGTCGTTACTAGGCGCGTCCTTGCAGACAGGCCAGGTACCGAACGGCTGGTTGGGGGGACATACGTTCTTGTGTATGACCACCTTGTGGATGATCACCTTGTGGATGACCGGTTTCTTGGGCAGCTCGGGGCTGCCCGGAGGAACCGACGGCACGCCCGGGAATGAAGCCCGAACGTTTTGGAATCCGCAGTCGAGCCGAAGCTTGACCACGGCGCTGCCGTGCGTGAACATGACAGCGGTTCCGTTTCCGACCGTGAAGCCTTGGCGGACCGTCACTCCTTTGGCGCTAGGCACCATGTAGAGTGACGGGCTACCAGCCGGGACAGATACGAGGGAGAACGCCGAAGCGCTTTCCAGGGATTCCATCTCGGTGACGGTCGACTGCCACAATGGGAAGTCAGCCACCAACTTCGACGCGAAGGCATCGATACCCGCGAAACCGATCTTTGTCTTGGTCGACCCGGTCGCCGACCACCCCGCGTAGTGCGCGGCGGTCAGTGTCGGGTCTCCCAACTTGTCAGTTCCACAGAGCCTGCGCTCATGGAGCTGAGTCTTGATGGTTGCCTCGGCGCGCGCCGGAACCGAAGGCCCGAAGGCGTTCTTCGATTCCTTGCCCGTGTCGAGAGCGTAGTAGTGGACACCACACGCCTGCGCCTGAGCGGCGGCGGGGGGTGGTGTTGCACCTGCGGGAGTTGCCCAGGGTGTGATCCCTGGGAACAAGACTGCAGCTGCAACAACAATGGCGAGCAATGCACCGCCGACCAGGTTCCATCCTGCTCGGCGGCGGTTGGTGATTGCGTTCATCGTCTACTCCCTTCAGGAGTTGTTGTCGACCTTGACAGCCGGTTCGACCTTGGTGTCCGCCATGCCGGCGGGCACGGTGGTGGTCTTGTTGACAACCCGAAGCGGCGGGGTCGTGGTGACCTCGTCGCGCCTGGTTGTCGTGGTCTCCGTCTTGACTTTCCTGCCGCCCGTGAAGACGAGTAGGAGTCCCAAGGCGAGAGCAGCAGCGGCAATCCCGATGAACAACGCTGTCCACCAGGAGTTCGCCACGGCGTAGGGCACCGTCACCACCTGCTTGTTGGCCAGCACGAAGCTGTCCGAGAACATGTGGCTCTTCCAGCCGCTGAAGGCGATGACGCCGACGGCAGCTGCGATGGCGACCTGCCACCATGGAATCCTCACGGACCCCATAGCTGAAATCGTCTCAACACGTTCGTGAAGGGACGACTGTCCCTCCTCGACCATGCCGAGTCGAGTGCCTTGTTCGCCGAGTGCCGCGCCGTGCTCCGCGAGGAGTCCGGTGTGTTGTTCTACATCCGTGCGCAGCTGCTTGAGTTGCGTGTTGATGTCGGTACTGAACTCTTCGATCCTCTTGTTGAGGCGGGCAATCTCATCCGAGACAGCTTCCTTGACGAGTGGGTCGTTGCTTGCGTTGAAGCGTTCGCCGTTCAGCTTGAGCTGATTGGTGATTGCGTTCACTTGGGCCTCGAGTCCAGCGGCCCGAGCGTTGGCTTCGGTGGTCCCGCGGGACTTGCGCTGCAGCTCTGCGATCAACGCGCGCAGCTCCGCCAGGCGGTGCTTCACGTCGTCGAACTCAGCTGCGGTCACAGTCTTGCGGGTTGACTTTGTTGCTGTTGTGGTCATGTCGTCTCTCCTTGTAACGGTAGGTTGGGCGGATGCCCGACCAAAATTGATCGGGGAAATCCCCCAAACTGCCCGTCGGGAGCAGTTCGCTAACCAGTCTAGGGACTAGACGGATCGGCGAACTGCTCCTGTATACAAGGGAGTAAAATTATGTAGCTATACTTTAGCGTGTCTTGTGATAAAAGAGCCGTAAAGCTCAATTGTATCTTACTGCAAAGGCAGCACTCTAGCGGCGGTTGTCGCCAGGGTGCTGCCTTCGTAGTCAAGATCTCACAGACATGCACTGTAATGATCTGACTTGTTAACGATCCTCCGCCATCCTGGGTCCTCACACCTTGGACAACTGATGTTATGAATTTATCACAAAAGCGGTATAATGTCAATGCTTTATACAACACTAACCAGTAAAACACAAGCAACATGACCACCTAACGCTATATATAGTGTTAGTCATCAGTAATAACACGCTATACATAGCAATGATTGACAATAGCTGTCAAGTCGAGTATATTTTTTAATCAAGTGTGGTCAAGGGTCCGACCTTTGGCAGTAGCACACGAGCAAACCATAAGGAGAAGCATGCCCAAGATGAGCGGAAAACTGGCATCCGGCCGGAAAGAAGGACTGCCAGACGCAGTCCGGAACTTCATCGAGGACGTTTACGGTTTTCAAAGGGTTGACCAGATGATGGTTCGGTCAACCGGCGAAAGCAGCGCAACAACGTTCGCTATAGCAGGTCTGATCTTGGCAGCAATTGAGGCCAGGGATTGCGACTTGGCAAACCGCCTTTTCGCNNTGTTAGCGGTGAGTTAATCCCGCCAACACACAGTCACAACCTCGACAGAGAGTGTTGAAGGGGTAGATGGGAATCCACATCACGGAAACCCTCCTATCATCAACACTCTCTGTCGAGAGACAGAACTTTTGCACCCACCCCTCTATCCAAAGAGGGCTTTTTTTGATACAATCAGCAGGATTAAATGATATGGTCTCATCGTCTAACGGTTAGGACACCAGGTTTTCATCCTGGCAATCCGGGTTCAATTCCCGGTGAGATCACCATACTAGAAAAAGCATCAGAAACGTCCTTCGGGGCGTTTTTGTTTAATCTGTAAAAGTCACTAATTTTAGGGGTGTAAACTTTTTTCTCACGAGTCACTGAAAAACCCTCTGGAAATAACAATTGTTTACACCACCTCTGATGCTCTTGGTCTAGCTCCCAGAACTTTTGCCTAAAACCTTCTACTGTATTGATTGCAAACTCAACAAACTCTACGAAGTCTTTCTCTACAGTAGAGATTGATTCTAGCTGTTCTTTCATGGCTACCATCTCTTCATCTAATGCTTCAATTGCTATGTCGGCTCTATCATCAGCTAGTTGATTGCGGATTTGCCTTAGTATCACGTCTTTTTTCTCATGCTCAAGAGTACTAAGGCGATTCTTGAGCGATTCAGCGGTATTGTATGACAATGCCTGCTCTTGCTCCCAAACCTGCCTTAAGGCCGCTAGGAAGTCTTTTATTCTTGTTTCAGATAGTTTTAAATCAAGTAGCGTGTCACTTAGTTGCTCATGCAAATCTTCACGCAGCATGTTACGGTTACATGCTCTACAGCGATAGCGTTTGTAATACTTTCGCTTGTCTCCAGCTTTACCGTTGTGGTGGTCATAACCTACTAGCAAAGGGTAGTCAGCACCAGCCTCTGAACAATCCTTGCACGTCATTATCTTTGATAGGGGAAAGTCTGGATTGAATTGTTTGCGTTGTCTATATACAGCACCTTTAGCAATAAGCTTCAGAGATTCATGCTGCTCAGGTGTAATCATGGCTTTATGCAAACCTCTAGGGTTTATCTTCCAGTCAGACATCTGAATGATACCAGCGTAAAAAGGGTCTTGGAGCATTACTTTAAAATGTCCTGCATCTAGCCCTCTACCAGATTTACGTTTGTATCCAGCTGCATTGATTCCAGCTACAACATCTTTGATAGGTACACCTTCTAGAACTTGCAGGAATCCAGACCTTAACATTGACCACTCTGGCTCTTTCGGGGAATGGAGTCCTCGAACTTCAGTCCGCTGATAACCAGCCTTTGGATTACTAGGATAATAGCCAGAGGCAACTCTAGCCTGCATATTGGTGGTAGTTTTGTTTATACGTCCTTGGTTATCAGCTTCGCCACGAAAAACGTCCAACATCTCTTCCATAGTGGACATCATACTGTCATCGCTTGCTAGGTGTGGCTTTTTGGCGTATACAAGTTTAGCTTCTGCCTCTTGCTTGAACTTAACCTTCCAGTAATAGTACATATCAAAATCACGCATAAAGCGGTCTGGTTCGTCTACGATAATGTACTTAATCTTTTTATCTGCTTTGGCAACAGCTAACATCTCTACAAGGTCTTTGCGTTCGTAGTTTTTGCCCTTACGACTAGACTGGGTAATATTCCAAAATCTTACTATTTCAGCATTGAAGAGAGCGGCTGCGTCATAAACACGATGCTCCTGTGCTTCAAGGCTTGACCCCTCAATACCTTGCTTGACTGTAGACACCCGACAGAGTGCTATAGCCTTCACCTTTATACTGTCGTTTTTCATTAACTTATAACTCCTTTTAATTAGTTTTTGATACACAAAAGGCGACCCCTGTGGCTACTTCCTAATGACAGGAAATACAGAGGTCGCCGTCTGTACCAAAAACTAATGTCATTAAATTGTAGCCACTTCTAATTATACTCCTTCACCCCTGTTGTAGCAACTTATTTGCCTTGAAAAGTGAGAGGAAAAACCTAGCATTTTCTATTGCTTCCTGACTGGGCTTAGACTTCTTCAAGTCCTGCACATTACCGTTAAAATAACGGCTAACTATATCACCGTTCATAAGGGCTATTGCTCCTTATTGTGGTTTCGGAGAATACCAGTTGTGCCTTCGTATTCTCTGATAGTTGTGAAGATAATTTCTAACATCTCTGCGAGTGTTATGCGTTCATCTTCTGGTTGTGGGTTGGTCATTCTTGCTCCTTTAGACCGCACCAAATTGACACCTGCATATTGAGGCGTGCTTTATGGTTGTTATTAGTTATTTTGGTATAGCAAACCCCACAAACGAGACGCAAAACTCGCTGAAAATAAAAAATGCCCGTTTCAAGGCTTGTGCCTAGATGGGCTAATTGTGAGTATAGACTTGACCGAGTGGTCTACTGATTTGTTTTGTCTACTATGCTTGGGATTATACCACACCGTCTCTGTAAAGTCAATACCTGCTTATGGTTTTTGGTGCATTTCATAAGCATTAACACCTTGAAAAATCCTGTTGTGGAATAGACAACAATAGTATTGAATTATCAAACTACTTATGCTAGCGTGCATAGTCTGCTAGAATACCCCGACATTGCCAATCTCGCCCCTGAGCCTGATTCAAAGTTTGCGTTTTTATTTGTGAGATGACTATACACCCGTTCTTGATATTTAGTCTTGTGAATTGTCTCTATGTAAACAGTTAAAACTAGCTAAAACGTGCCATAATATACCTATATGGCAAACCTGTTCGGAAAAAACAAACTACGGAGTATCGCACAACAAATAGATACAGAGGAAATCAAACCGTTTATTGAGGTTGTCAAAGAGTGGCACGAAGACTATCATAACGGCTCTCTCAAGCGTGACAAGGAAACCTCTCGTGAACAGGAATACAATCAGCAGTTCTTCAAAGTCATCCTAGGATACAAAGAAAAGCCAGCATCACCATATAGTTTTGAACCTAAGGCAACTACAGACAAGGGGCAACTACCAGATGCAGTTATTAGCTATACCGACACTGCAAACGATATTCACAATATAGCTGCAGTAGTAGAGCTTAAGGGCGCAAGCATTGACCTAGACCGTCCACAGCAACGTGAGGGTAACTTCAGTCCTGTGCAGCAAGGATTCAAATACAAAACACAATACCGCTCTGTGCCGTTTGTTATTGTTAGTAATTTCTGGGAGTTTCGGTTGTATCATGACAACTTACTTGATTATGAGGCATGGACATTAGACGACCTCGTAAATCCTAACGAAGATTACATATTATTTAAGACTTGGTATGTATTACTCAAGCACGACAACTTTATAACGAGTAAGGGCGCAAGCAAAACAGAGGCACTGCTTAGCGATATTCGTATTGAACAAGAGAACATCGGTAAAAAGTTCTACAAAGTTTATCGTGAAGCACGACTTGACCTGCTTCGAGACATTTACTCAAACAATGAACATGTTAGAGATAATATTGACGTTGGAATTGAAAAGGCTCAAAAGATTGTAGACCGTATAGTATTCGCTGCTTTCGCAGAAGACAGGGGCTTGTTACCAGACGATACATTGCAGCGTGTTATTAAGGCTGCGGATAGTTCTACGTTTGGCGGTAGTTTGTGGAATACGCTCAAGGGCTTCTTTGAGGCAATTGATGTAGGTAGCGAAAAACTAGAAATACCTGACGGCTACAATGGCGGCTTGTTTAAATATGATGAAACCCTAAACAATTTTCGCATTACCGATGACCCTCTCCGCAAAGTAGTAGAACTTGGGTCATACAACTTTGCAGAAGACTTAAGTGTCAACATTCTTGGGCACATCTTTGAACAATCTATCAGCGACCTTGAAGAGATTAAAAGCAAGGTACGTGAAAGTCAAAACATCGAATCTCTTGCAGTATCTCGCCGCAAAAAAGACGGTATCTTCTACACGCCTGACTATATCGTTAGGTATATCGTAGACAATTCACTTGGTACATATCTTCGTGAGCACGAGGAGAAGTTTAAAAACGAGTTTGGGCTTAAGGGTGATATTACCGATAAAAATTATGAGAAGCGTGAGAAACAAGCCTATAGCAAGTATCAGGACTTTTTGCAGAACATTAAGGTCGTAGACCCGGCTTGTGGTTCTGGTGCATTCTTGGTGTATGTGTTTGACTACCTGCTGGCAGAAAACAAACGTGTTAGCGATATAGTGGGAAATTCACTATTCAGTAGTGATACATATGTTCGTGACATCCTGCGCAATAACATTTACGGCGTAGACCTCAACGAAGAATCAGTAGAGATTACTAAACTTTCACTATGGCTTAAGACTGCGCAAAAGGGCAAAAAACTCACCACCTTAGACGCAAATATAAAGTGCGGCAACAGCCTCGTAGATGACGCTAACATAGCAGGCACTAAAGCATTTAATTGGCAGGAACAATTTGCTGATGTTTTTAAAGACGGAGGCTTTGACGTAGTCGTAGGAAATCCTCCATACGTACGGCAGGAATTATTAGGAGAGCAAAAGCCTCATTTTGAAAGACACTATCAGGTTTACGCTGGTACTACCGACCTCTTTGCCTATTTCTACGAAAAAGCACTGGAAATATTAAAAGCAGATGGCTTATTCTCTTATATCTCTAATACGTTTGCTAAGACTACAGGTGCAGGTGTAGTACTTCGCAAATACCTGAAAGAAAATGCCAAAATAGAACAACTTATTGATTTCAACACACTGACAATCTTTCAGGGGGCAACCACTTACCCAATAATCCTTGTTTTTAGAAAGACTAAACCTATTGGTTCGTTTAGGTATCTTAATGTAGAAAAGCAAGACCTAGATTCTTTAAGCTCAGCACTTCAAAATAATTCTTTTGGCGTGGAACAAAAAGCACTAAATGACAGCAGCTGGAATTTTGAGAGTAAGTCATCCGCCGAACTGCGTAAAAAAATTAATCAGTTTAAGACCGTAAGAGAACAGTACGGGAAGAGCTACCGTGGCATTTTAACAGGACTTAATGAGGCATTTATCATAGATGCCGCAACTCGTAAAAAATTGATTGATGAAGACTCCTCAAGTTTGGATGTTATTAAGCCATTCTGGGAAGGTAAAGATATTTCTCGTTGGAGCTCGTTTGTTGAAAGTAAGTATGTAATCTACATATCTCAAGGTATGACGAAACGCATGTTCAGTTCATCGAGCGAAGAGGACGCATTAGCCAGCATTAGTCAAAAATACTCAGCGGTTATGAAATATCTTATGCCTTTCGCTCTTAAGGCAGAATCTCGCTGGGACAAGGGTGATTACTGGTGGGAAATGCGATCTTGTGCATACGAAGAGCTGTTTCTAGATTCGAAAATCACGTGGACTAATTTGCAGAACAGAGGAAAATTCTGTATTGATACTTCGGGCAAATACATAAATGCTCCTGCTGTCATATTACCGACTACAGATAAATCATTACTAGGTATCTTAAATTCAAAACTAGTATGGTTCTTTCTAAAAGGTATCTGTGTTCAACGCAGTGGCGGCTACCTAGAAGTGAAACCACAGTATTTTGAAAAAATACCAATACCCCAGAAGACAGAGAGCTGGAGTGAAGAAATACGTCTTAAGGTTGAAAGTATCCAGCTCAATACCAAAACAAAGCACATCGGCGATGAACGGTTTAAGAGTCTGCTTGCAAGCGAGTTTGAAATTGAACAGTGGGCGGCAAAATTAAACAAGTGGTGGACGCTCGACTATTCCAGTTTCATAGGTGCGCTCAAGGTTAAGTTAACGCTTGCCCAAAAGGATGAGCTGTTAAGTGTGTTTGATAAATATAGTACTGAGCTTATTGCCCTCGATAATGAGATTCAAGAGACCGAGAAAGAAATTGACCAACTAGTATATGAGCTATATGACCTCACAAAAGAGGAAGTAGCGATAGTAGAGGGTAAGTGATATGGCCGAAGACAGGAACTCGAATAATAGAGAACAGAACTGGGCAGACCTTGCAAACCACTTCAAGGACAAGGTGCATAAACGTACATCTGAAGTAACTTTCTTGCAAACAAAGGCAGGCTTTTTAATTGCTGCTGCAGTAGTATTGCTACAGATAATTACAGGCTTACCTAAGTTCGATAACCCACTAACTATTGCAGCCTACGTGCTCGCAACAATGCTAGCGTTTGCTTCGATAATTGTATCCATTATATCGATGCATATAGATAAAAGTCCGACACCCCTTAATCCTGACGATATGATACTGAAATTAACAGAGCAGCCCCAGATGACCCGTGAAGTGTTTGCTAATTGGCTTGCCAAGAGTTACGCACAAGCAAATAAAGAGTTTAATAAAGTTTATAGCCGCAAGTACAGTCAGCAAATTGCAGCCGCACTTCTACTTGTTGTTTCGTTTGGGATAGTAATAATACTTAAAGGAGTAAGCACTTATGTCTGATACTGATGAACCCTATGTTGAACCATTAACGAGTTACGTACTTAAGCCTTCTGTTGAATCGGTAAAAGCAGATGCTAATCCTCCCCATGCAGCCGTGGAGATGACCAAACTGAGTGGCGACCCTAAGCCGCAAAGTGCGCCAGAACCGTCAGTGGATTACGAGAAGAAGAGCCTCTAGGCAGGTCGAAAGTTACACTTAGATATGCAACAAGGTTTGCCAATTATCACCATACAGCAGATTGCAGATGAAGCATTTCCATATTTAGATCGTGGCTCCTACTATCAGACCACAGCCTACGACACACACTTATTTATAAGTGGTGATGATGGTTATGACCTGTTTCATCATTTTGAGTTGTTTGGAAGAAAAATTCTTTGGATTAATCAAGCGCAACAAGAATCAATGGGTGAGTTAAGAACAGTTATGCCTAGAACAATCTTCCGATGCAGTAATGATGATTTTGACGGTCACATAGTTGCTCACAGATTCTCTAGTTTACTCTGCTATGCAACTCAGAATACGTACATTAATCCAAGGCTGTGGGTTGGAATAGCACACCCTGCACCAGCGACAAATCAACCCGCAGAAAAGTATATCCATATGCACTTCGGGCACGAACAAATAGACAATGCGATTAATAGACTAAAGCCTGATACTTTTTCAGACAAAAAATGGACAGCAATTGCACATTATAGACAAGCAAGATTAGCAGAAACGCCGTACTATCAGGTCTTGTCGTACTGGAAGATACTTGAGTTGTATTTTGATAACGTAAATACAGATATGAACTCATACATCAATGATTTCTATTCATCAAGACCAGACATATTCCATGACATAGGCGACTTCACGGGCACAGCATCCCGTAAATTACGAAGCATACGACACAAGGGTGCGCACTTTATGCTTGACGGTAATCCTACAGTAGAAGACCCCGATAACCCTGATGTATACAACGAAGTGAGTAAAGGTATATTTTCACTAAAAAGATTGTCTGAAGGATTGATAGAACGTAAAACAGGCTGGTAGTATTCGATACTACTCTAGTTTGCGCAAAAAATATACGTTTCTATCTTCAATACGTACCTACACTCATCTTTTAATTTGTAACGCAAAATATTTGACCAAATTAGTTAACTTTTGACCAAAAAAGTTAAATCTGAGAGCTACTGAGATATAATGAAAAAGTCTACATTCAATAATAGGAATTAAAGGTCTAAGAGCCTTTATGTTTGAACCGTTTAAACGGCAACTCCTTGCGAAAGCAGTTTGGTTCAAACCTTATTGTTGAGTGTAGACAACCCTAGCTTGGGGTTGTCGTTTTATTTAAGGGAGGTTTGAAACATGGTCTGGTACATAGTCATAGCAATCGTAATCGCGTTGGTGGCGAGATACTTTTATTCATTTAAAGCCAAAGTCAGAAGCACAGCTAAAGCCCTACTCGGAACATATCAGACAACCAAGGCTGCTAATCCAAACGCTAAGACCGATGATTTATACAAACAAGTTATAAAGTCTCGAGCAGGTTTTGCGGATAAGGTTGAAGTTGTTTATGGCCTTGCAAGTCAGCTCAAGGAGCAACGAGATGGTATGGCGGAATCTTGGGATATTAACTTTATGTGGATCGTCATGGCTATGTGCGTTATAGAGACATCCGGTAACACAAGGGCTTCACGCAAAAGACTGGCATCTATATATAGTGTCACTCAAGACATTATCCCGAATAATTTATAACCCAGTACCACTAAAGGAGATACATTATGAAAAACGGAATTTGGACATTCATAACAGCAGTAGCCGTAGCGGTAATACTAAGCGGTTCAGCTATATACATCAGCACTCAATACAGCCAAACACAAAAGGACATAGCGAACACTAACGCAAAGGCTCAGAAAGAGTCAGCACAGAGTATTGGTAAAGGTATTTGTGAAACATCTACGAAGCAATTTACCGCCTGTAATTTTATTGGTAAATAAGCGTATATACGTATAAATAGACATAACCAAAAACTGCTAGGAATCCGCCGATTTACAGATATGAGGAGTATGGATTTTTCTTTTTTTGCTTATGTTATGCTTATGGTTATAAAGTAGTGCTCATAAACAAGGCTTGCACTGGTACGTTTGGCGTGCCTATGCCACCCCACTAGCCGTAGTTATACGTCTGTAAAAATGTTATAATTATGTTAATTATAATGAGAGAAGAAACAGTATTTTATTCATGGCAATCTGATAATTCTAAGACTCGAAGCTATATTGAGAATGCCCTCAAGAAGGTAGTCAAGAGTCTAGCAGATAACCCTAGCATTGAAGCTGCACCACGTATCGACAAAGACACACAAAACGTTGCGGGGGCTGTTCATATTGTTGACACTATCAAAAAGAAGATTGATGAATGTGGTATTTTTCTCGCTGATGTATCACTCGTTGACAATGCAGCTTCTGGACGAGCTATCGTGAATCAAAATGTAATGTTTGAGCTCGGTTATGCGGTAGGCAAACACACCGAAAGCAGGGTTATTATGGTTGCTAATACCGACTTAGGTGACATTAAAAACCTGCCTTTTGATATCTCCCATCACAGAGTCATACAGTTTTCTCCTAGTAGTGACCCAAAAGCCACGAAGCTTCAGGCTTCATTAGAGTCTGCTCTTAATATTCACCTTCAAGCACTGGCTGTACAAAATAAAGAGTCTTCGGTAGCTTCAGAGAAAGAAAAATTATTAACAGCCATTGATAATGACAAGCCAACTAGAACTCTTGCAAAGAAATATTTTGATGATGCATATAGTCAGTATCTAGGGCTATCCCCAGGTAGATATAAAGATGGCAATCTTCAACATTACGCCTCTGAGGTTTACGAAGCATACGAGAAGACGAAACATATCGCACTAGAGCTACATGAAGTATTTGAAGTAGCAGCAGAACACAAAAAAGAAGACGTACTGCTGCAGGCATACAAATCTATTCAAATTGTTTCACAGTACTATGACATTATGCCCGAAGACGGTGGAAGCTTAAGCGAAGTATCGAAGGACTATTACATCCTTGTTGTTAATGAGATAGCCTCACTGCTTCTAGGCAGCATTACGCATGAAAAACTTTGGGGACTTATGCAAGAGATAAGCTCAACAAAGTTGAACCGTGCAGATATGTACCAAGAAACTAGGACGTTAGGCAGGCTTTATGGATACCCTCAAAACTTGCTCAACTACTACAAGGAGCTAAAAAGTGTAAACTACACCGTTCCTACAAGCCCTCTTATAGAAGAACGCTTCGCTGACAGTAAAGATACTCTTCAAGCCTACCTAGATGGTAGTATGTTGCGTTATTTCCTTGTGAACAGCTTCCCATGGACTGTAGGCTTGTTACTGGGGAGCTCTTGGACAAAGCATATCCCCGAATTCTTAGCCGAGTTTAAGAAGGTCTCATTCGTTAATGCAATGATGAAAGTCACGGGTGAAAAAACAATTGAAGAATTTCGTACTAACATATGGAAACAAGCATCTGCTGACCTTGCTAGCTGGAGTTACTCCAACGACAACTTACTGCCAGCATTTAAATTTGCAGGCATAGAGGCAGAGGGTGACATAGCAAAAAACCAGCAAGTAATTTCAGTATAAGTATTGAGAAAATGAAGCCTCATAAAAATATTGGACTACATCCGACTAATGCACTTAAGATAGCTTTAAAGCTCTTCGACAATAAGCAAACTACTAAGGAAAAAATTAAGCTGCTCTTGAACAATCGCTCTGTCAGCAATCTAAAGTCGGTTGATACACCTAAAGATTTTGCGAGTGGTAAAACGATTGATATTAATGCTGGTGAATTACTTGGTATAGGTAGTGTTGCAGCATATTACAACTGGATGAGTGAAGAGGCTGGAACGGGCAATACGTATCAAGCAGTAGTTGGTATTGAGGACGCTGGTAAAAACCAAATCGAGAGTCAGCTTTCTGATGGAGCGATATACCACGACCAAACCAATCAGAAGATTTTGGCTCAGCAAGTAATGACGCAAGGCTATTATCCTGACAAATGGATAACTAGCCAAGATGTTATTGAGGCGGTAAAAAAGAAGTGTGCAGAACGAGACAAGTATCACGAGAATTGCATTTTGATTGTTAATGTCTTCGGCGACAAAGTTAATGTTGACCGTAAAGAAATCTATGACGAGATAAGTAAGCTGCCTAAACAGTTTACCGATACCTATATGGTAATTTATGGCTTACCGTCATTAAGCGTGGCTCACGTCAGCTTCTTAAGCGAGCTTGATGCACGTGGTTTAGTTATTCAGTTAGAACGACATGAATACGAAGACATCTGGCGTTTCAATAAGATGAGCTAAAGGTATGGATTTTTTGAATTATACTTACTTTTCTATTTATGACCTACAGTAGTAACTTACCTGACTAAGTACAGGCGAGTATGTCCGGTTCACCCTCCCGTACCCCACGTATGCCATGAAAAAGAGAAACACAAATAAACATCTAAAAAATTAGATACTTACTTATACTTCTGCTAATAGGTGTACATTCAGGCTGGGAATATACTAATCATGCCGCTGTATCTGTAATTTATACTCTCTGTACATTGGGTCTAATATCTCTCGCCAACGTTTACCTTCTTGCTTTATCAGGTGTAAACTTTCACTGGTGTGGGTCACCAAAGAAAACAGTTCATCCATCGGGTGGACTTTTTTCTTTGTTTTTTATTAATCCCCTGTTTATTCAACTTTTGCAAGGTGTCACCTTGCAAAAGGTGAATTTATTCATAGACTGACAATTATGCTGCTAGTATATTTTTTAGGTATTTCATATCTTGGTGCATCGTTATATAGTCAGCGGCGAACTCAAGATATTCCGTTCTGTCACGGGCCGTTTCAATGAGTCTATCCTCGTGAAGCCAACTGGCGTGCTTGGAGCCTGTAAAGTAAGCAAGGCTTGAGTAAGGATAAGACTGAAAGTCCTGGTTAATATCAAGTGGATTGAGATGGATATAGCGGCTAACGTGCCAAAGATACGTGGTGGTATCAATTCGTGCGGCCAGGAAAGCGCCCTCATATAATTTACCCGTTCGTTCGTATTTTTTATTGAAATACATTGTGTAGGCGGTCATAACACTTCGCATCAGATGGACGATGCCTTGCGAATCTTTAAGGTAGCACAGGAGGTGAAAATGGTTAGGCATCAGGCAAAACGCTACCAGCTCGACTTCATCATTGAATTTTGTGAATGGTCGGCCGGAAGAATCGGACATGGCGTCATCGGACAGATGGCGCTTGAAGAGGCTCAGCAGGTAGAAATAGTCCTCTGGTTCTCGAAAGATATTTTGCCGATTCCCGCCACGATTATAAAGGTGGTAATAGTGCTCAGCTCCGTATACTTTGACGCTATTTCGCTTTGGCATAACTTGTAGTGTATTCTTAACCATATATCTTTGCAAGGTGTCACCTTGCAATAGGTGTTTACGGGGTCGCAACAGATAAACGGTGGTATAATGAACGGATATGAGTATTATTTTCAAACGAACTAAAATCCTGGCGACGCTGGGTCCACCAACAAGCAACCCCGAAATAATCGAACAACTAATCCATACAGGTGTGAATGGTTTTCGCTTGAATTTTAGTCACGGCGACTATTCGGAGCGTGATGACCAAATCAGATGGATTCGCGAAGCCAGTGAAAAAATCGGTAAGCCGGTCGCCATTTTACAAGACTTACAAGGTCCAAAAATCCGTTTAGGGATGTTAAGCGAGAACACCAGCGTCAAGACTGGTGACGAGATAATCCTCGACTACGGGGCTAAACACAACGGTCTCACTTTTCCGGTGCAGTATAATTTGGCTGAAAAAGTAAAACCAGGCGAGCCTCTCTATATCTTTGATGGTAAAATTCGAACCACTGTTTTAGAAATTGTCTCTGGTACGGCCATTAAACTTCGGGTTGAAAACGATGGAACCTTAATGAGCAAAAAGGGCATTAATCTGCCTGATACTGACTTTGGTGGTGACATTTTGACACCAAAAGACCTGCGCGACATCGAATACGGCCTGACCAAGGACATTGATTATGTGGCGATTAGCTTTATCCAGAGTGCTGATGATATCAATAACTTACGTCAAATCTTGGTGGCTGGTGGTTCGAAAGCCCATATTATTAGCAAAATCGAAACCAAAGCTGCTATTAAAGACGATATGTTAGAGGAGATCGTGAAGGTCAGTGATGGCGTGATGGTGGCGCGCGGCGACTTGGCGGTTGAGGCTGGTGCTGAAGTTGTCCCTATCGTTCAACGTCGGATTATTGCCCTGTGCCGCAAGCATGGCAAGCTTAGTATCGTTGCGACCCAGATGATGGCCAGTATGGTTGATGCCCCGGAACCGACTCGAGCTGAGGTGAGTGATGTCGCCAGTGCAGTAATTCAGGGTGCCGACACCGTGATGTTGAGCGATGAAACTGCCAACGGACGCTATCCGCTGGAAACGGTCGCTGCCATGAAAAAGGTGATTTTGTACACGCAGGACAATGCACCGGTTTCGCCGATTCAGGACAGAGTGGCGAGTCTTAAAAAACAACGTGATGCGATTAGTGCGGCGGCGGTGTCCTTGGCTGGACAGCTGAAGGTACCGGCGATTATTGCTGAGACAAAATCCGGTGCCACGGCAGCAAATATTGCGTCATTCCGTCCAAACTTACCAATTATCAGTGTCACCAGCGAACCTCGGGCTGCTCAGCAGCTGGCCCTCGGCTATGCCAATCGAAGTTACGTCCGGCCCGACTCGGCGGAAGCTGGCTTTGACCTAGCCTCGGAATTAAAAGCCCAAGGTTACTTTGGTGATGGTCCAGCCCCCGTTATTATCGTCAGCGGTCAACAGCCTGGTATTATCGGCACAACCGACACCATTAAAGTTCGCATACTAGAGTAAATCATTCATTTTGACTGGTGTCGTGATAAAATAATGAGCAGACAAGAAGAGGGGTGGGGATGAGCTTTTTTAAACTAACAATTCGTGATGTGCCGCTTGATCACCAAACGGTGTTAGTGCGGACCGACTATAACGTTCCCCTCGCAACCGACGGCACCATTAGTGATGATTTTCGCATTCGGGCCAGCCTGCCGACGCTGCACTATTTACTTGACCGTGGCTGTAAGATTGTTATTATTAGTCACCTTGGACGCCCAGATGGACGCGACTCTGCCCTTAGCCTCGAGCCAGTAGCCCTCCGTTTGGCGCAGTTACTTAGACGCGACGTCCGCTTTGTCGATGATACGATTGGCGATAGGGTATATCAGGCGATTAAACGTGCTCCAAAAGTTAGTATTACGGTCCTACAGAACCTCCGCTATTATGTCGATGAAGAGGCGGATAGTCATGAGTTCGCGAAAAAGATTGCCAAGGCAACAGCCGCCCGCTATTTTGTCCAAGATGGTTTTGGGGTTGTCCATCGCGCGCACGCTAGCACTCATGCCATCACGCTATGTATCCCTAGTGTGGCGGGTTTTTTGCTTGAACATGAGTACACGATAATTACGGGAGTTATGGAGTCACCAAAGCGACCTTTGGTTGCAGTGATGGGCGGAGCCAAGGTCAGTGACAAAATTGCTGTTATTCAGCGCTTTGTGAAGGTGGCCGATAAAATAATTATTGGCGGGGCGATGGCCAATACCTTTCTGGCCTACAAAGGGATATCGGTTGGTGCGAGCAAAGTCGAGGAAGGTCAACGAGACGTTCTCGACAGTATTTATGCCGCGGCTCGTGACAAAGTTGGTGATAAAGTCGATAACCTCATTATCTTACCGGTTGATTTGGCTGTTGCACCTTCTTTGAGTATTGATAGCCAGCGACGAGTCGTCAAGGTTGGAAACCTTGAATCCGACGATATCGCCCTTGATATTGGCGATATATCTATTGAGCGAGTCGCCAAAGAAGTTAACAAAGCCCTATCCGTCGTATGGAATGGACCGCTTGGCTACAGCGAAATTCCGGCCTTTGCCCATAGTTCTGCGCGGCTGGCACTGGTGTTGGCGACCCAGCCTAAAACGACGTCGATTATTGGTGGCGGTGATACGGCTGACTTCGTACTGAAATGGGACAGTAAGGGCGGCCGTAGTTTTACTCATGTTTCGACGGGCGGTGGGGCCAGCCTAGAACTTATGGCGGGGGACAAATTACCAGGGGTCGAAAGTTTGCTAGACGCCCCTCGTCAAATAGAGTACACTAACAGTAATAACCATAAGCAATATATATAAGATGGCAAGAGATAAGACACTCATCGTTGGCAACTGGAAAATGAACCTCAATATGCATGAGGCGAGTTTGTATGTTCATCAATTAGCCAAACTTGTCAAGAATCGCCGCGACGTTGAAGTGGTCCTGGCGCCAACGGCTTTGACGTTACAATCTTTGAGCCTTCAAGTGAATTACCGGCAGTTCAAATTGGCTGCTCAAAATTTTTACTGGCGTGATCAGGGTGCGTATACGGGTGAGATTTCAGCGTCGCAGTTGCGTGGCGTCGTTCAATATGCTCTTGTCGGTCATTCGGAGCGTCGTCATGTTTTTCATGAGTCCGATAAGGACATTCGTGCTAAAGTCCAAGCCGCCATTCGTAACCAGATTTGTCCGATTCTATGTGTTGGCGAAACGGCGAGCGAGCGGGCTGACGGAGAGACGCTCGACGTTATTCACGACCAGTTAATTGGCGGGTTGGCAAACGTTACTAGCGAGGAGGTAGAGCAGATTGTAATCGCCTATGAGCCAGTCTGGGCAATCAGTAGCGGTGACGGTAATGGCCATAATGCCCTGCCTAGTGATGTAAAAAAGGTCGTAGCGATTATTCGTAATCAAATTAAGCATTTATATGGTTCGGTTGCGGCAAATAATATTCGTGTTTTATATGGCGCAAGCGTGAGGGCTGATGATGCCGCGGCCTATCTTGCGATTGAAGGTATTGACGGCCTGCTCGTTGGTGGGGTAAGTCTCGACGCGTATGGATTCAACGAAATAGTTAAAAAAGCACATAAAGGCTCGTCGCTAGCCAAAAATACAGAAGGTGGTATATGAAAGATCTTGATTTTGACGAACTAGACCGAGCGGTGAACTCACTTCTTCCAAATAATAATGTGCCAGCAGAAGAGCAACCCGTTGCGCTACCTGCCGATAACATCATCACTCCAACCGTCAACGTTCCCGTCCAACCCGTCTCGCAACCTCTCGCTGCTCGGCGAAGCACGGGACGGTTCATGGATGTCGTCCATCCTTCCTCGGATATGAGAACGACGACTCTACCTCCGCGGCCTGTTTCGCGCGAAGGAGCCGTGATCGCGCCATCTGCCCTCCGTGGGCCCATCGACGAACCCCTTTCGCCCAGCCAAGATACTCCATGGTCGCCGACTAATACTCCACCAGTAGTTACCGAAGCACCACAGCCAGCGGCAGGTGACTGGCCAGACCCAATTGATTTCACTGGTCCTATGCCAAGCGAGACTCCGAAAACATCAACAGAACTAGAGGCAGACGAATCACCGCAGTCCAGTCAAGAGCAATCTTTGGTTGATGACGACAAAGATATTAATCAGATTGCAGAAGCTATTAACAAAACACTTGGTCAAGATCAAGATCAAGATTCTCAAGCCCCACTTGAGTCACCATTTTTGATGGATGCAAAAGTCGAGAAACGGCCGTTGGGCGCATTTTCAACCGAAGTAGCTATACCATCAACTGATCCAGTCAAAGAGGCGACACCCTCTCTGTCAATCGAAACCGAAACTCTTAACCAAACAGGTGAGGATGATGTTAAAAAAGAGGAAC
>DHWY01000003.1:187013-306425 GCA_002413425.1 Candidatus Saccharibacteria bacterium UBA5170
GGTCCAACCTCTATTACGCAACAATACACCGAACAGCCAAGTACTGGTGATCAACCAACTGGCGCTATTTTTGATACGGGAGCGTACCAGAAGCCACTGGCTCACCCAGCAAAAAAGAAACCCGGCTGGCTATTAGTGCTATGGATAGTGTTATTGCTCGTGGCTGGTGCTGGTGCCGGTGCGGCTGTTTATTTCTTCGTACTTCCTAAGTAGTAGCCTTTTGGACTATACTAGAAGTAATGGATTTACTTAATGGCTTAAATGCTGCTCAAACTGAAGCAGTGCAAACAACGTCTGGGCCTTTGCTTATTCTAGCGGGTGCTGGCAGTGGTAAGACAAAAACATTGACACACCGAATTGCGTATTTAATTGCGCATGAGTCTATTTGGCCTAATGAGATCCTGGCGGTGACCTTTACCAATAAGGCTGCTCGAGAGATGCGCGAACGTTTGGGCCTGCTGCTCGGTCAAAATAGCGGGAACCGTGGGTTCATGCCTTGGATGGGAACCTTCCATGGTATTTGTGTCCGCATGCTGCGCATCGAGGGCGAGGTGATAGGAATTGCCCGTAATTTTGTCATTTATGACGAAGATGATAGGCGAGGCTTGGTCAAACAGGCCATGAAACAGCTATCGATAAGCGACAAAGAAATTAAAGCGCAGTCGGTTAGTAGCGTAATATCTAGTGCTAAAAATGAAATGGTTGACCCGGCCGCCTTTGCGAGTGCGGCGCAGTTTCCGTATCAAAAAAATATAGCTAAGATTTATCAAAGATATGAAGACTTACGAAAAACCGCTGGCGCCTTGGATTTTGATGATTTATTACTTGAAGTGGTTCGGTTACTTCGTGACGTGCCAGCAGTTCGTACCAAATGGCGAACCTCGTTCAAACACATTCTGATTGACGAATACCAGGATACGAACGCCGCTCAGTACGCTATTGTGAAATTTCTGGTCAATGACAGCCGTAATATTTGCGTGGTGGGTGATGACTGGCAGTCGATCTATAGTTGGCGCGGTGCAGACTTTACGAACATTCTTAATTTTGAAAGAGATTTCAAAGGTACCAAGGTGATAAAACTTGAACAAAACTATCGCAGCACGGGTAATATTCTCGATGCCGCCAGCAACGTTATCACAAAAAATGTGCATAGAACCGAGAAAAGACTTTGGACAGCCGAAGGGCCAGGCGCTCCCGTGCAGGTTCACGGTGTCTATGATGAAGCCGAAGAAGCTCAA
The DNA here is from genome assembly GCA_002413425.1 of Candidatus Saccharibacteria bacterium UBA5170. Lineage (GTDB taxonomy): Bacteria > Patescibacteriota > Saccharimonadia > Saccharimonadales > Saccharimonadaceae > UBA1547. The sequence continues at coordinate 188,252 of DHWY01000003.1, forward strand.
CTTGTGGCTGAACGCATTTCAACCCATGTCACGATGGGCGCTCGTGGGTTTAGCGATTTTGCCGTGCTTTACCGTACCAATGCCCAAAGCTATACTCTGGAGCGAGCCTTTTTGCGCCTGAGAGTGCCTTATCAAATTGTTGGTGGCGTCCGATTCTATGACCGTAAAGAAATCAAAGACATTGTTGCCTATCTGCGTCTTATCTATCAGCCAAATGATCGGATGAGCTTTAGCCGTATCGTCAATGTACCGACTCGTGGTATCGGTGCGACGAGTCTGGAACGGTTCATGATGTGGCAAGCGGCCAGCGGAATGGACATCTTATCGGCACTGATAAATGTCGAGCAAACGAGCACCGTCACGTCGCGTGCCAAGCAGGCGCTCGTCGCGCTTGGGGAGAAGCTGCGTATCGCGCAGATGCTACTTGAAACCGCCAGCCCCGGAGAAGTGATTGAAAAACTACTTGTCCTGACCGGATATCGAGACTATATCCAAGACGGCTCACCGCAGGCCGAAGAAAGAGAAGCCAATATCGGCGCTTTACTCTCGGATGCCCAGAGTTTTGCCAGCTTACCCGATTTTCTCGAAGAAGTAGCCCTCATGTCAAGCGCCGATACCGGTAGCGATGGCGCAAAGGTAACACTCATGACACTCCATGCCGCAAAAGGTCTTGAATTCCCCGTCGTCTTTATGGTCGGCATGGAAGAGGGGCTCATCCCTCATGCCAGAGTATACGAAGCGGGGCAGGCCGAGCTAGAAGAAGAACGCCGTCTGGCGTACGTTGGTATGACACGGGCCCGCGAGGAACTTCATCTGACCTATGCGCAAAGTCGATTGCAGTTTGGACAACGGGGTTATAATCCAGTTTCGAGGTTTATTACCGATATGGGCGACAAGGTAGCGGCGGTCTCAGCCGAACCACATGTCATCACCGAACAGGACTTTTATAGCGATGAATTATTTTCGGTTGGAGACATCGTTCGCTCTGCCGCTTTTGGCAATGGTGAGGTAACCGACGTCGATGGCCTGGCGTTAACAATTAATTTTGATAATGGCCAAACTAAAAAACTTAACACCGAATACGCCCGCCTCGAAAAAATATAACGGTTATGTATTTGGGTTATTTAGGTATTCTTTGTTATACTAGTAGGAACGCGCTTGAGGTGTGTCCCTTATTTTATGAAGAGTCTTATCTGTAGATCATCTATGCCATTAAGCGCAATTATTGCAGCCTTTACTGTATTTGTTGCGGTGATTATTCTCGCTCTCGCCAGTCACGCGGGGGCTACAAATGACGTTCGATCCAGTGGTGGACATCTTATTACAATTCATGACGGAAGCAAGCAAATTGTCATTTCGACCCGAGCTGCAACGGTTGGAGATGCTTTGAAAGAGGCCGACGTTGTCGTAGATAAAAGTGATAGCGTCGAGCCAGCTGTATCAGAAAAGATTGTTGCCAGTGAGTATCAAGTCAACATCTATCGTGCCCGTCCAGTGATCATAGTCGACGGGGCAACCAAACAAAAGATTATCACTCCGTTCCAAACAGCCAGCCAAATCGCCGCCAGCGCCGGCATAGCGCTATATGACGAAGATAGGACAACTCTCGCACGTACGGATAACATTGTCTCCGAAGGCGCAGGATTACAACTGACGATTGATCGTGCGACGCCATTTACATTGGTTCTTTATGGCCAAACAACGACGGTACGTACGCAGGGCGAGACGGTGGGTGCGATGCTGAAGGAAAAAGGTATCAAACTTAGCCGGGATGATCGTGTCTCGCTTGATCAATCAACCAAAATTACCGAAGGTATGTCTGTCCGGGTCTGGCGTGAGGGTAAACAGACGATTACGGCTGAAGAGAGCGTCGATTTTCCAGTTGAGAAAGTACAAGACGGTGACCAGGAAATAGGCTATCATGCAATAAAAACAGCTGGAGAAAAGGGAACTCGCAATGTTACGTACGAGGTCGTTATTCAAGACGGACAAGAAGTAGGGCGAACTGAAATCGCCAGCCTCACTACCAAAGAACCAAAAAAACAAGTTGAGATTATTGGTGCAAAATTAAAAACATTTGGTGGCACATGCTCGGAGTGGATCAGCGCCGCTGGTATTTCAGATGCGGGGAGTGCGAGCGAGTTAATTCGACGAGAAAGTGGCTGTAACCCATACTCGGTTAATGCATCAAGTGGAGCCTGTGGCGTTGGCCAAGCCCTGCCATGCGGTAAGACCGGATGCCTAATGGGTGATGGAGCTTGCCAGACCTTGTGGATGAATCAATATGTACTTGGCCGTTATGGTAGTTGGTCGGCTGCGTTAAGCCACTCCTACGCAAACGGCTGGTATTAGTGGCTGGTCCGAATAAATCGCTGGGCCAACATTGGCTCAAAGACCGTGAGGTCCTGGCGCACATTGCCGATTGCGCTGAACTGTCGCCAGATGATACCGTTCTCGAGATTGGCCCCGGCCTCGGCACGCTGACCAGCGAACTGTTGCGGCGAAGCAAAAAAGTAGTCGCGGTGGAGTTCGACAGCGAGCTCGCTCGTAAATTGCCAGCACAGTTTCCTGGTAAAAATCTCGAGGTGATAACCAGTGATATTTTATCGTTTGACCTCTCAAGTTTGCCGGTGGGTTATAGCGTGGTGGCTAATGTCCCGTACTATATTACAAGTAAAATTATCAAATTACTGATGACGGCTGATAATAAGCCCCGGGTGGCAATACTACTCGTGCAAAAAGAGGTTGCCCAGCGTTTGGCGGCCCAACCCGGCAATATGAGTATCCTAGCGGTTAGCGCCCAGTTATTTGCCGACGTAAAGCTAGGCGATATTGTACCAGCGGTATTCTTTACGCCACCACCAAAAGTTGATAGCCAAGTAGTAATCTTGCGCACTCGCCCGACACCATTTTTGACTGACATTGACGAAAAAGAGTTCTTTCGAGTCGTCAAAGCCGGCTTTTCATCAAAACGTAAAAAACTACGCAGTAGTCTTTCGGGTGGACTGAAGATTTCTAAGCCCGAAGCCGAAGCTGTCTTGGAAAGCGCGAACATTAGTCCCGACTCCAGAGCGGAGGCACTTGGGCTCGATGATTGGTCACGACTGACGCGCATTGTCGCCTCGTAGTGCTCATGGTATTATACGTAGCAAAGGACACTTCGCGCATGAACACTAAACGACATCTGACACGCGGCTTTACTATTATTGAACTAGTTGTTGTCATTGCTATAATTGGTATCTTGGCGACGATTACCCTTGTCGTTTATGGCGGGGTCCAGGATAATGCACGGAAGGCAACGTTGATGTCCGATTTAGATAATTCGGTGTCCGTGTTAGCACTCGACCTCAAGCGGAATGGTAGCTATCCTGCGACAGTTGCGGTGGCGGATAACGGCAATCCACTCCCGGCTAGCAATGGGACAACCTATACGCAGTATATTGTTGGTACGAACATGTCGTCGCCGACGTATTGTCTGACGGCAACAAATAGTAATCAGACATACACAATTAGCCAGGACGGTCCATCAGTAGCGGGTAGTTGTAATTTGTTACAGAATAGCTCAGCCGAGCTAACAGGGACAAATGAATTTTTAAGGTATGCCGATCTGGCGCCGATTTTTGTTCAATACGGACTAGTACCCTATACGGTTAGTTTTGACATTAAATCGGCAAATATAACGAACAAGAATACAGCGCTAGCCTATATGCAGAATGGTAGCGGTACAGAATATAACTTTGTTTATGCATATGTACCGGTGACGACCTCGTATGTACGACAGACATTAACAGCGACGCCGTCGATTTCAAACTCTACCTTAACCCAAGCCTATTTGGCGTTTTACGGTACGTACAGTACTGGTAATATCCTTTCTGTGAAAAATGTGAAAGTTTCACTTGGCACTACTACAAACTCCGCATGGACACCGGCACCCTGACGAGCAGCCTTTAGTCGGCGCGCCACCAATAGTGACGGGCTTGGTTCTCTGCTACAATAGTAGATAATTATGGACAAGAAATTATACATCACGACTGCCATACCCTACGTTAATGGGGCGCCACACATTGGACACGCCCTCGATTATTTATTGGCCGATATTTGGGCTCGTTATCAAAAACAAAATGGTCACGATGTCCGTTTTCAGGTAGGTACTGACGAGCATGGTAACAAAATTGCCGCCAACGCCGCTGAAGCCGGCCTTGATCCAAAAGCATACGCCGATAAAATGTACGTTAATTTCGAAGCCTTAATGAAGAAAGTCGACGCTAGTTACACTGATTTTATTCGAACAACTGACGAACATCACATAGGCGCCGTACAGTATATTTGGCAGAAACTGCAACCATATATTTATAAAGGCACGTATGAAGGTTGGTACTGCGTGGGCTGTGAGGCGTTTGTGACCGACAAAGAGGCGACGGACAACAACGGTATTTGCCCTGATCATAATCAACCATACCAACACCTCAGTGAAGAGAATTATTATTTCAAGACAAGCGAATTTACTGACCGTATCAAAGAGGCGATTGCGAATGGTACCATGGAAATTGTTCCAGAATTTCGTAAAAAAGAATTCCTTGAGCTTATTAAAGACGGTTTGCAAGACGTTAGTATCTCGCGACCTAAAAAGAATTTAAGTTGGGGAGTGCCCGTTCCTGGCGACCCCGAGCAGATTATGTACGTGTGGGTTGATGCGCTGGCAAATTACATTACCGTCCTTGGTTACCCCGACAAAGCCGGATGGGAAGAATACTGGCCAGCTGATGTACAAGTAATTGGCAAAGATATTCTGCGATTTCACGCCGGTATTTGGCCAGCTATGCTGCTTGGTCTTGAACTTGCATTACCAAGAAAATTGCTTGTTCATGGTTTTGTGAACGTTGGTGGCGTCAAGCAAAGCAAGACGCTTGGTAACGGTGTCGATCCAAACGAGGTTATTGATCACTATGGCGTCGACGCCTTCCGTTATTTCTTTTCACGTCACATCCCAACGCTTGATGACGGTGATTTTACTTGGGAAAAGTTTGAAACTTCCTATAATACCGAACTTGCCAACGACCTTGGCAACGCGATTCAACGCGTGGCGGGTATGTTAACGCGTTATCAATCCGGTGTCATCGGTGATGCGCCGCAAGGTGAGCACGATATGGGCGCCTACCACGAGGCCATGGAGGCACTCGAATTTAACAAGGCAATTGATGAAGTATGGCTGATGGTACGGAGCCTTAATCAGTACATTGAAAATGTGAAACCGTGGGAAATTGCAAAGACCGTTGGTAAGGACGCTGAGTCTGAGGCGCATCTGACAGAAGTACTCGCCTACGCAGTTGGCGCACTCCTGCAAATCGGTGACCTGCTGGTGCCGTTCTTGCCTGGTACTGCCGCCAAGATTCACCAGACATTCGAAACGGGTGTCGTTGTACCGACTGAAGGCGTGTTCTTCCCAAGAATCTATATTCATACCCCGGACCCTCACGCGAAAACGGTGTAATTCGATGCTAATTGATACACATTGTCATATTCATGAAGCCGACTACTCGCTTAATATTGCTGAAACCTTGAAACATGCTCATGACCAAGGGGTTGGACGATTAATCTGTGTTGGTACGAGCGAAGAAAGTTCACGGCAGGCCATCGCTTTTGCCGCCGAGCATGACGAAGCATACGCCTCTGTCGGCGTGCATCCACATGATAGTAAAGACGGATATGGCGTCATCGAGTCACTGGTGAGGGCACCAAAGGTCGTGGCGGTGGGTGAGATTGGACTCGACTATTTCTATACCCACAGTCCCCGCGAAGTGCAGATTCAAGCACTGGAGTGGCAGATTGATCTGGCCCTTAAAAATAACCTTCCAGTTATTTTTCATATCCGCGAGGCATTTGACGATTTTTGGCCGATATTTGATAATTTTACCGGTATACGTGGCGTGCTTCATAGCTTCACTGACAATCAAGTGAATCTCGACGCAGCGCTAGAACGAGATTTATATATTGGCGTTAACGGCATAAGTACGTTCACGCGCGATAAAACGCAACAGGCGGTATTTGCATCGATTCCACTTAATCGCTTGTTATTTGAAACGGACGCCCCTTTCTTGACACCTACCCCTTTTCGTGGTAGGGTAAATGAACCAGCATTTGTGAAGAATATAGCCGAATATCACGCACTAATGAGAGGAATTTCACTCGAAGAAGTTGCAACGGCTACAACCACAAACGCTCGTGCGGTATTCGCACTCTAAAATAAACATGTCAAATACGCATCAACAATAAGCTGAGGTTCGAAAGCATGTCACATATACCAGGCGAAGACAATCCACTGCCAAACATGCCCATCTACAATGAGCTGAACGTTGTGTATGGAAAATTATCATCCGCTAGTCCTGACTCGCCATTTTATTACCAAGAGCGCGCCAAACGGGCGCTTACAGCTGAGATAAATCTCATCGATCGTAAGCAAGTCAACGAGCGGGCAATCGCCATCGAGGCCGCCCGACAATATGCCGTCGACAGCACTCTTTTTGTCTATGAACAACGGAGCCTCCGCTCGACTCCAGTCGGTAGAATCCTTAAGACATTAGTCGGTGGTAATTTCGACATACTCTCATCACTTGCGCCGCCAAAAGACCTCACCCATAGAGAATTAATCCAGCAAGAAAGTCTTATCGGGTCTGAAATATTCGAAACTCCCCCTGACGGCGGACAACACACGTTTTTCCTTTCTGATGTCCCCGAAGAGTGGGTGTGGCACCAACAAACTTCTCAAGCCTCTCCACAAGAGTCCATGACAACGCGCTATATCGTGCAGGCACAAGGCGTTTTGAAGATTCAAGACGGCGCCCCTCAGTATGAATATATTGAAGGCAAAGAACTGAAAAACTTTGTACGGGCCACGGAAGTCTACCACAATCACGTTATGAGTCGTATCTACAAACAGAGTGACCAGATTGACTATACACTGGCCGCCTAACTGATATAATAACTAAGTGAACGAAGAGTTTATTTATCTTGACCATGCTGCGGCGACACCTTTGGATCGTCGGGTGCTTGTTGCCATGCGACCGTATTTCAGCGAGCAGTTTTATAATCCCTCCAGCCCGTACGCACCCGCTATTGCGGTTCGTCGTGCCTACGAAGAGGCCAAGCATGTGCTTGCCCGGCACATCGGAGCCAAGCCCGACGAACTCGTTATGACGGCTGGGGCGACCGAATCGATCAATTTGGCGTTTAGCGGCATTGATGGACACGTAATCGTACCGAACGTCGAACATCACGCCGTCCTGGCTGCCGCCCGAACGCACGATTGCACCCTGATTGAGGCTGATGCTCGGGGTTTTGTGTCAGCCGACAGTATTAAAACGGCGCTTCGATCAACTACGCAACTCGTCAGCGTGGCGATTGCCAACAACGAACTCGGCACGATTCAGCCACTGCGTGACATTGCTCAGGTGATAAAATCCGAACGCGAAGCCCGTTTGATGCGCGGTGATATGACACCGCTCTATCTNNGTCTTGTTATCGAACATCGCAAGTATGAGTCGGAGCGACTGGTAATCTTGCGTGACAAGCTCCAGCAAAAACTTACGACAGCATTTACAGAGGCGATCGTGTCGGGACACCCCAAACATCGGCTGGCAGGCCATTTGCATATCTCGTTTCCGAATCTCGACGCCGAACGGATGGTATTTGCGCTTGAAAATCGTCAAGTGCTGGTTGCAACCGGTAGCGCTTGTGCGGCTAATAAAGGAACGCGGTCTCATGTTTTGACGGCTATCGGCTTAGCCCCAGAGGTAGCCGATGGAAGCCTTCGCTTAACGCTCGGTCATTTGTCGACTGAAGAAAATATTGCAAAGGCGGGAGACATAATGATCGAGGAAATAACCCGCGAGTACGCCAGGGTTAAGCGATGATTCGCTATTTAATTATCTTTCCTATCTTGCTTGTCGCGATCATCGTTGGCCTCAGTATCTATTTGCAACCTGACGATCTGCGAACCTGTAACGACAAACTAAGTTTGTCGAGTCCATGCACGGTGGTCGATGCCGTGGTTGCGGTAAGTGGCGGCGACACGAATGCTCGGACTGACGAAGCGATAAGACTCTATAAAAATGGTTGGTCAGACACGCTTGTTTTTTCAGGTGCCGCCCAGGATAAGTCGGGTATGAGTAACGCAGCGGCTATGCAAGCTCGCGCTATCTCTGCCGGTGTACCTGAATCCTCCATTTTACTTGATGAATATTCCGCAACAACCAAACAGAACGCCGAGAATGTCCAAACGATTTTTGCCAGCCGCAATATACGCAGTATCGTTTTGGTCACCTCGGGTTATCATCAACGACGGGCTAGTCTTGAATTTGCTAAACGTGCCAGTAGTGTGACGGTCATTAATCACCCGGTCTCTCAGGATAAAGATTGGTCAATGTGGTGGTGGACCAATCCGCGTGGTTGGTATTTGGCAGTGAGCGAGCTCGTTAAAATTATCGCCTTCGGTTTTGGAGTTAGTTGATGACCCGTGTCTATGTTGGCATGAGCGGCGGAGTTGATTCTTCGCTGACAGCCGCTTTGCTCCTCGAACAGGGCTACGAGGTGACGGGCGTCTATATGAAAAACTGGACACAGGATCTGCCTGGCATGAAATGTCCGTGGGCCGACGATTTGGCCGATGCCAAGCGCGTGGCCGTGCAGCTGGGTATCGACTTTAAAGTATTTGATTTTGAGAATGAATACAAACATAAAGTCGTCGATTACATGATTGAGGAATATAAGAACGGTCGGACACCGAACCCAGATATTATGTGCAATCAAGAAGTAAAATTTAAATTATTCTTAGACGCGTCCTTAGAAGATGGTGCGGATATGATTGCGACCGGTCATTATGCGCGTGTTGAACATAATATACTCAAACAGGCAGTTGATACCAACAAAGATCAAACTTATTTTTTATATAGAGTGACGGGTGAGGCGCTTGGCAAAACGTTGTTTCCGCTTGGAGAATTCACCAAACCAATGGTGCGTGAGATGGCTAAAGAGCGCGGCCTTTATACGGCTGGTAAAAAAGACAGTCAGGGCATTTGTTTTGTCGGCAAAGTCGGTATCCGCGATTTTTTGAGTCTCTACGTCGAGCAGAAGCCGGGTGAGATTATTGATAAAAAATCCAATAAGGTTTTGGGTCATCACGACGGCGCGATTTTTTACACACTTGGTCAGCGCCACGGCCTCGAGCTGGGTGGTGGCTTACCATATTACGTTGTTGGCAAAGACATGGGTAAAAATGAAGTCTATGTGACAACCGATTTGAACGATGGGTCACTATGGAAAAATACCGTTGAATTGACGAATATTCACTGGATTAATAATGTGCCCGTTGAAGGTGAATATAGTATTCGTGTGCGTCATCGCGCGCCGCTTATCAAAGCACACTTGCGCTACGAAAACGGTAACGTAACATTAAGACTTGTGAATCCAGAGCGCGCAGTTGCCGCCGGGCAGTCTGTTGTTATTTATGACGGAGATGTCTGCCTCGGCGGTGGTATCGTCATACAAATTGTAATTCTGGTGCCTGACTGGTAGAATTAACAGATATGAACGCTCAACAAATCCGCAACGAATACTTACGCTTTTTTCAAGAGCGTAACCACACGATTATTTCTCGCGCCAAGTTAATTCCGTTTAACGATCCAACGACATTATTTACGGGTAGCGGGATGCAACCACTATTACCGTACCTGCTAGGTGAGCCGCATAGCGACGGAGTACGCCTGGTTGATAGTCAGACGTGCTTGCGCGCTCAAGATATAGAGGACATTGGCGATAATCGTCATACGACATTTTTCGAAATGCTTGGCAACTGGAGTCTGGGCGATTATTTCAAAGAACAGCAAATTCGTTGGTTCTTTGAATTCTTGACCGATAAGGTTGGTTTAGATCCAAGTAAGATTTATGTCACAGCGTTTATTGGTGACAAAGTACGCGGTATTCCACGCGACGATGAAGCGGCAAATATTTGGCAAAAAGTGTTTGAAGAAAAGGGAATTGAAGCCAAAATTGTCGAAGTTGGTAGCCAGTCAGAGGGTAACGAGCGTGGCATTAATCCTGGCGAACGTATTTTCTTTTATGATGATAGCGAAAATTGGTGGAGTCGTGGTGGCGGCCTCGAAAAAACACCAATTGGCGACCCGTGCGGACCTGATAGTGAAGTTTTTTATGACTTTGGACCGCAGAATCACACAGAAGGATTCGGCTTGGCTCATCCAGCCAGCGACAGCGGCCAGTTCATGGAACTTGGTAATCAAGTCTTTATGCAATATCGACGTTTGGCGGACGGTAGTTTTGAGCCACTCGAAAAAAAGAATGTTGATTTTGGTGGCGGTCTCGAGCGAATCGCTGCTGCCAGGATTGACAGTCCTGACGTATTTAGAATTAGCTTGCTGTGGCCTATTATTGAAAAGCTTCAGTCATTGAGTGGCAAAAAATATGAATCTCATACTGAAAGCATGCGTGTTATTGCCGATCACTTGCGTGCTGCAACCTTCTTGGCTGTTGACGGTGTCAAACCGGCCAATAAAGAACAGGGCTATGTCATGCGCCGCTTGCTTCGTCGTGCCGTTCGCTTCGCATTTGACTTGGGTATCGAACAGAATTTTCTGGAAGAAATTGTTCCTGTAATTGCCGATTTATATCATGACGACTATCCAGAAGTCGCTGCCCAACGCGAAGAAGTTATCGCGGTTTTGGTCAAAGAAGAAAAAGTCTTTCGTCAAACACTTCGAAAAGGCTTGAATGAACTAAAAAAGTTTAGCAGCAATGGATTAACAGGTGAAGAGCTCTTTAAGCTGTATGATACTTACGGTTTTCCTGTCGAACTTTCTACCGAAGAAGCTTTTAAACAAGAGGTTCAACTGAGTGAAAATTGGCGTGCAGAATTTGATGCCAAGATGGCTGAGCAGCGTGAGCGATCACAGACCGCTGCCAAAGGCGCCTTCAAGGGCGGACTTGGCGGACAAACTCTGCAACACAAAAAATACCATACCGCCACTCATCTTATGTACGCCGCCCTCAAGCAGGTACTTGGTGATCATGTCACGCAACACGGCAGCAATATTACCGAAGAACGTCTGCGGTTTGATTTTAACCATCCCGAAAAAGTGACGCCAGAACAACTTGATGAAGTTGAGCGTATCGTCAATGAACAAATCGCACTCAATTTACCCGTTAGCTACAAAGAGTATCCAACTGCCGAAGCGTTTGAAATGGGCGCAATAGGTGCCTTCGGCGATACCTACGGTGACACCGTAAAGGTTTACCAAATAGGTGAGGACAGCCATCCGTTTAGCTTTGAGATTTGCGGTGGCCCTCACATTGACCACACTCAAGAGCTAATTGATGATGGCAAGAAGTTCAAGATTCTCAAAGAAGAATCAAGCGGTTCTGGGATTCGTCGCATTAAAGCCGTCTTAGTCTAAAGACTTAGCGTTCGCTCACGCCGTAGTGTTCTCGGAGGTCTTTGAGACCACGGTGGAATACCGCCAAGGGATCATTTCTATCTTGGTCAATTTTAGCAAAGTATTCGAGCCGACTCCGCGGTACACCGTCGGAGCTGGAAAAAGTAACTGCACCGACGGCGGAATTAATTGATTGCGCCTGTTCCGTTGAATGAATTATATAACTGTATCTTTTTTTGACATGGGCTAATTCGATATCATACATGGCACCGACAGCTAGGCTATGGACACGTCGGTTATTGACTTCTTTGATGGATAATGATGTTTCGGTTCTGCTTAAATAATCATCACCAGCTACCAATGAGTCCGAACCGAGGTGTATGTTTCGTGTTCGGGTAGTGGCCGACTTTTTTAAAAAAGTAGCTAATAAATGCGCGATTTCCATGCCGGTAATGTCGACTCGGTCTAAAATCGATTCGAAGATACGCTCGTTAGGTATGAGCGGACTTAAGGTTGTTATCAATTGGCTGTGAGTCAGATATTGAGCTGCCTCGTCATGGCCCGGATGCCATTCTTCCCAGATGTCCATTGCGGGGGCAAGATGGAACTCTTTTGAGTTTGGACCATGACTTGAGCGCACGCTGACCGCGGCACTTTTTAAACCTCTGATTGTCTCTGAATAGTCTATTCCCATTGTCGCCTTCGCCCCTAAAGAAGTCGCGACGCTTGGTTTTACACGGATACCCCTGAGGCTGACGTCGGTTTGATCGGGCTCTAAACCAGGTACCATGCCAATATCACCTGCCGCGCGACGTATCTGAAGAAGCAAGTGTTGTTGCTCACTATAATCAAGCTCTAGGATTTTAGAGCTGGAAACAAGTTCTCCGATTGGAGAAAAGTTTGTTTTGGATGTCATGAGCCTTATTATGCCATAAAGTAATATAATATACAACTCTCTGTGACCATAAGCGCCAATGGTATATAATAAAGACCATCTATGGTATTTGAAAAATTACGAGCAAGTCGAAAAACTAACGCAGCCAATGACTATATTGTCGCCCTCGATATCGGTACAGAGTTTGTCAAAGCTTTAATTGCCAAAGTTGACGGTGACGTTTTGAGCATTGTTGGCGTTGGTCGTGCTCGTCAGGAGTTGAGCGATATGCACTCCGGAGCAATTGCTGATATTGCGGGAGTTGTTCGTAATTGCGAAGACGCGCTGAGTGAGGCTGAAAATAAAGCTGGACTTCAGGCAAAGAGTGTCGTGATTGGTATCGCCGGCGAACTCGTCAAAGGTGTGACAAATACTATTCGCTATCGTAGGCCACAACCAGATCGCCCACTCGATACAGCTGAAATGGAATTTATCATCGAAAAAGTTCAAGAACGAGCCCAGGGAAAAGCCCAAAAACAGATTGCCCTTGAAACGGGTAACGAAGAAGTTGAAGTCAAGCTTGTCAACAGTGCCTTGGTCAGTATTCATATTGATGGCTACAAGGTCAGTAATCCGATTGGTTTTCAAGGACGTGATGTGGCTGTTCAAATTTATACCGCTTTTGCGCCGATGGTCCATATTGGTGCCCTCGAGCGTGTCGCTGACGAACTATCGCTAGAACTACTGGCGGTTGCCGCTGAGCCGTTCGCGGTTAGCCGGAGCGTTTTGGGGACAGATGCCAGCAGTAATTTTACGGCAATCCTGGCTGATGTTGGTGGTGGTACGACCGATATTGCCGTCGTCAACGATGGTGGCGTCGAAGGGACCAAGATGTTTGGTATCGGCGGACGAAGTTTTACTCGCACGATCGCCACAGAAATGAATTTATCGTATACGGATGCCGAGAAACTGAAGGTTAATATTAGCAACAGTCAGATTAAACCAAGCGTTGCCAAAGAAGTGAATGCGGCCATCGATAAAACGCTGGAAGTGTGGGTCGCTGGTGTTGAATTGGCGCTCAGTGAGTTTGATTCCGTCGATCATTTGCCAAACCGTATCTTGCTTTGTGGTGGTGGTGCCAGTCTTGCCAAGCTTGTTACAGCCCTCCAAACAGAGGATTGGTACAAAGATTTACCATTTACAAAAAAGCCGAGCGTTCATTATATTCAGCCGTCTGAAGTCATTGGAATTACTGACACGACAGGTGATGTCAACGACCATACCTTCATCACAGCCATGGGATTACTACGGGTTGGCTATGATACAATGATAGGCAGTGGAGACGGGGATACGATGAAAGAAAAACTTAATCGAATCCTCAGAATATAGCTATGAATAAAGACGTTATTTACATCGATGTCGAAGACGATATCACGGCGATTATTGGCAAGATTAAAGCCAGTAGCGAAAAAATCGTTGCACTTGTGCCCCCAAAGCGTGTTGGCGTTCTTCAGAGTGCAGTAAATCTACGTTTGCTTGAACGTATGGCTAAAAATGCCAATAAACACATGGTCTTGATTACAAACAATCAGGCGTTAATTGGACTATCAGCGGTGGCGGGAATTCCAGTTGCAAAGAACCTTCAGACAAAGCCTGAAATTGCTGAAATCCCAGCGCTAAGCGTTGATGATGGCGATGATATTATTGATGGTGCACAGCTTCCTATTGGTGAACTTCAAAAAACGGCTGATATTGCGAGTGACGGCGACGCATCAATGAATAAAGCAATCAATAGCATAGCTATTGATGATAAATCAGTTTCGGTTGCCGCACTTGGCGCGACAGTCGCCAAGAAATTCAACAAGGCAAAGACTGGCGTTAAAGTACCTAATTTCAATTCATTTCGTAAGAAACTCTTTATCGGTATCGCCGCTGGCGTGTTGCTCATCGGTTTTTTGGTCTGGGCAGTCTGGTTTGCGCCGTCGGCAAAAGTTATCATTACGGCTCGTACCACGCCAGCTTCGGTGAATACCACCGCGACACTGGGCGGTAATGCTGCTACAGACGTCGCGAAGGGTCTTATCCAGTCGACATTCCAGCAAACAAAGAAAGATGTCAGTGTTGATTTTACGGCGACAGGGACAAAGAACGTTGGAGAGAAGGCGACAGGTACGGTAAACTTCTCAAATACTTCATTAACTAGCCAATCTGTTCCAGCAGGTACGAAACTGCAGACAACGAGTGGCCTAGTTTTTGTTACACCTACTACCGTATCTGTACCAGGTGCGAGCTTTCCGTGTGGTAATATCACATGTGCTACACCGGGCTCTGCGTCAGGTGCCGTAACGGCAAGCGCGCCCGGATCAAATTACAATGGCGCAACAGGTAACCTTACTGGTGAACCAGATGGTATCTCGGCAAGCTTCTCTGGCTCATCGGCTGGAGGAACCGATAAAACTGTTGCCATTGTTACCGCTGACGACGTTCAAAAAGCCAGCACAGCGTTAGTTGAACAGCCAAGTGATCAGATTAAAGCACAGCTCATAAAACAATTTACCAACGGCGAAGTGGTGATTGACGACAGCTTTACTATCGATCGCGCTGCCGCGACCTCTGTACCGGCGATTGGCGCCGAAGCGACCGGTCCTGCCAAACTGACCAGCTCAACGACCTATACGATTACGGCGATTGCTAAAAGCGATCTCGAAATTTACCTTAAGGCAAATATAGAGAAGCAACTAGTTGGTAAAGACACTCAACGTATTTATGACGACGGAATTAGCAAGGTGAAACTTTCAGGTTTTGCTAAAGCTGGTGATACGAGTACCGTCAATATTGTCAGTACCGGACAGATTGGTCCAAAAATAGACGAAGCTGCTATTAAAGAGCAGGTAAAGGGCAAGATATACGGTGAAGCACAGTCAACTCTTCAGGCAATCGACGGAGTAAGTAGCGTCGATATCCAATTCTCATTCTTCTGGGTACGAACAGTTCCAAATAATGTCGATAAGATTACGGTTGAGTTTAAGCTCCAGAATGGGTAGTAGCGTTACGCTAGTGTGCCTTGATGTAGGCGAAAAACGTATTGGCGTTGCTGTGGCTGACACGGCCGTCCGTATCGCGGTTCCCTATGAAACAATTGAAGTTAACGGTAGTGAGCTCGAGGCTATCGCTAAAATTGTAGTGACCGAAGACGCTGATACGCTCGTTATCGGCTATCCGCGCAATCAATCAGGCGAGGCGACAGCGCAGACCCGTTACGTCGAAGAGTTCGCCGCTACTCTAAAAGATATTGTGTCGACTATAGTTTTTCAAGACGAATCTCTCACCAGCGTGCTAGCCGAACGGCAATTATTGGCTCACAAACGGCCCTACAGTAAGGGTGATATTGATGCTCAGGCAGCCGCAATCATTCTGCAAGATTATTTGGAGATACATTATGCCCGATAAACCAATCGCAACCGACCAGCAACCGCCTGTTGTAGTACCACCGATTGTACCTCAACCAATCAACGGCCAAAAAAGCGGCTTGAGCATTCCTGGCAGATACTTTAAGACAACTATCTTGCGGGTTGGTGCGATAGTGGCTGCTGTGCTAATTGGAAGCGCGGTAGCTGCCTGTTTATGGTACGGCTTGCAGCTAAGACCCCTTACGTCCGATAATCAAAAATACATTAAAGTAACTGTCGAATCCGGATTCACTCCCTCCCAAATAGGTCAATTGCTGCAAGATAAGTCGGTTATCCGCAGTAGTGTGGCTTTTGATATTAATACCCGTTTATCTGGTACACGCGGGAAACTGCAAGCCGGGACATATCGTCTCTCGTCAGCTCAATCTACGCCTCAGATCGTGGAACATTTAGTCAGTGGTAAATTCGACCAGTTCAATATTACTTTTTTCCCAGGGGCGACTCTGGTTGACACGACCACTCAACTCGAATCTAAAAGATTAGATGTAACTACGGTGTTAATGAAGGCTGGTTATTCCAAGTCGGAAATAAGCGCAGCATTGAAGAAGACATACAGCTCGACGTTATTTGATAGTAGCAAACCTGCTGGTAGCGATCTTGAGGGTTATATATACGGCGATACCTACAATATCGGTAGTGACGCAACCGTCGAAGACATATTGCAACGAACTTTTAGTGAGTATGCGCAAATTATTAAGGACAATAATCTTGTTGCTGGTTTTAAACAACAAGGTATGACGCTCTATCAGGGCATAACGTTGGCTTCGATTATTCAGCGAGAGGCGACTGTATCCGATAACAATGAACCGACGACTGATCAAAAACAAATAGCGCAAGTTTTTTACACGCGTCTAAAAGTAGGTATGCCACTTGGATCAGATGTCACTTTTATCTATGCCGCTAATAAACTAGGTGTAAAGCCGATCTCTACGCTTGATTCACCGTACAACACCCGTATCATCACAGGGTTGCCACCAGGCCCAATTGCTACCCCGGGACTTAGCGCCCTTAAAGCGACCGCAGCACCAGCCGCAGGCGATTTTGTCTACTTTGTAGCCGGTGATGACGGCAAAACCTACTTTGGTCGGACACTCGAGGAGCATCAGGCGAATGTCGCTAAATATTGCAAAGTAGCCTGTAACCAGCCTTAATTGGGCAAATACATACTAATAAAACAAATTGACATATTATGCAATACTTGCTAAACTAATGAAAGCACATTTGTGACTTCGACTACTGGTACGGCTTAAAAAACTCTATCAGCGAGCGGGAAGCCCGAAGCATAAATGGGCCTACCAATAAATGTCGCACGGGTACCGAAACAGAACACTTTCAGACAAATGATATTAATTAATGAAGTCGGTCGACACGTACCCCGTTCTTATCCGCTGTACAGCGGAAGAAGCAAGACAAAGTAAGGTAGACGCCCTTGTAGTAATACAGGCGGCAGGAGAACGATAATTCGTAATCAGATCGCAACGAGCCTTGCTCAGGGATCAACTGTCGCACTAAGACAGCAGGTATTGGCCCGCAATCGCAAAAGAGCGAAGGGTGCTCCTAAAACCTCCACAATTGCAATCTACGCCAGCATTTTTGCACTTATTGCCGCCGTGGTCGCGGTTGGCTACCACGCACCTCAACAATCGGGTGGTATCGCCAATGCGACAACCATTGTGTCTGATACTCAGACCCAAAAAACCTCGGTCAACGAGCTTGTTGCCACTAATCTTGCGGCAAGTCTTGCTGAGACTACTAATTTATCGGTCGCTACTAATATTGCCAACCTGGCCGTTTCGTTAACGGCTAAGAATGAGCTGACACAAACTAACGACACGGTTATTGCGAAGCCCCAAATCCTTCAGCCGACTGCCGAAAGCCGTCTTATTGTGACCTACACCGTCAAGGCAGGTGATACTGTCGATTCGCTTGCTACTCTGCATGGTGTGTCTAAAGACACAATTAAATGGGCGAACAATCTTACATCGGATACTTTGATACCAGGCACAGTGTTGCAGATCCTGCCTACTGACGGTGTCCAGTATACTGTCAAGGCCGGGGACACGCTCCAATCAATCTCCCAGAAATACAACGTCGATCAATCTCGCACCGTTCTTTATAATGACCTTGATCAATCCGGTATCACCGCCGGTATTAAAATCATCTTACCTGGTGGTACCCTGCCTTCAACAGAGCGTCCGGGCTACGTTGTACCCCGGGCGTTAACTTATGGTGACGGTGGTGGTGGTTCTGGCTATAGTTCAGGCTATAACACCGACCGAGGGTCGGCCGGTAATCGCTACGCGTTCGGTCAATGTACGTGGTATGTCTATGAGCGTCGCTTGCAGCTTGGCATGCCTGTTGGTAGTTTCTGGGGCAACGCCTCGAGCTGGGTGAGTTCTGCCAGAGGCTCCGGCTATCTTGTCGACCATACCCCGTCGGCCGGGGCGGTTATGCAAAATGGCGGTGGCTATGGACACGTGGCCATCATTGAAAGCGTGGCTCCAAATGGCGATGTATCAATTAGCGAGATGAACAACGCAGCCTACGGCGGATGGAATATTATAAGCCATCGTACGATGAGCGCTGGTCAGGCCGCCGTCTACAACTATATTCACTAGAACGAAGTAGCTTATTGAATCGCCCCTGTTAATACTGGGGTGATTTTGCTATAATAGCCTTTAAGTATGTTTGTCGACACCGCCAAAGTATTCATTCAAGCAGGTAAAGGCGGCAACGGAGCCGTCAGTTTTCGTCATGAAATTTATGTTGATATGGGTGGTCCTGACGGTGGTGCCGGTGGTAAAGGCGGTGATGTCATCTTTGTTGCCTCCGAAAACCTCAATACATTGATCGATTTTCGTTTCAAGCCCGAGCTCAAGGCGACGCCTGGCCAAAACGGTGCCAAGCGCGATCGCCACGGTCGTTCGGGCGAACCGCTGTACGTCAAAGTCCCAATGGGAACGATAGTTCGTCGAGCGGGTAAGGTTATTGCTGATTTAACCGAGGATGGACAAGAAGTAATTATCGCTAAAGGTGGCGATGGCGGTTTTGGAAACGCTCACTTTAAAAGCTCGGTCCGTCAAACTCCCCGCATAGCAGAAAAGGGTGAATTCGGCGAAACCTTTGATGCCGAGCTAGAGCTGAGGCTCTTGGCTGACGTCGGTCTCGTCGGCTTTCCAAATGCCGGCAAATCGACTTTGTTGAGTGTTGTCAGTAACGCCCGTCCCGAGATTGCTGATTATGCCTTTACGACTTTAACTCCTAACCTTGGCGTGGCTGATATTGATGATGGTAGCTTGCTGATTGCTGACTTACCGGGACTCATTGAGGGCGCCAGCGAAGGTAAAGGCCTGGGTGACGCCTTTTTGCGCCATATCGAACGCACCGCGGTGCTACTGCACTTGATTGATGTGTACACCGACGACATTGCCGGTGCCTATAAAACAATCCGCGCAGAGCTGACAAATTACAACCTCGAGTTAAACAATCGACCCGAAGTGGTTGCGTTGACAAAAATCGATGGTCTCGATGACGATATTATTCAAATGCAAATCGACGCCGTTAAAGCAGTGGCTGGTGACGTGCCGGTCTTCGCTATCTCGTCTAGTGCCCATAAGGGTCTGAAAGAAGTTTTGCGTGCGCTTCGTCAAATAGTTATTGAGTCTCGTAAAATTGCAGCCGAGGATGACATTGATACACTCGAGGATGGCTACGAATCTATTACTCTTGGCGAGAATCAAATCGCCGAAGGCTGGACTGTCGAGCAGCAGGTGAGCGACGAGGGTCAACCATATTTCCTAGTCGTTGGTGACAAGATTGAAAAGTTTGCGAGGCGGACTGACTACACTAACTTTGAGGGCGTCAATCGACTCCGTGATATTATGAAAAAACTTGGCATTACTCACGAGCTTCGCCGTAAAGGTGCCGAAAGCAACAGCATTATTCGTATTGGTGACGACGAGTTTACTTATTTCGAACAATAATTTACTTCCTACTTTTAACTAAAAAGCACACGAATACTTTGTTTCTTTACAAAAGAAAACTATAATAGTCCTAATGGCTAAAACCTTTTTCTTCTACGACCTCGAAACAAGTGGCCTGAGCCCGCAAGAGGCGCGAGTGATGCAGTTTGCTGGTATCCGCACTGATATGGACCTGCAGCCTATTGGTGAGCCTATAAACGTGCTCGTGAAGCTTAATGATGATGTCTTACCAAGTCCCGAAGCGTTGATGGTAACGAATATTACTCCGCAGCAGACACAAGCTGATGGCTATAAAGAGTCGGAATTTGCGCGGATGTTGTCCGAGGAAGTTTTTATCCCTGATACGATTGCTGTCGGCTTTAACAATATTCGATTTGACGATGAATTTATTCGTCATTTATTTTGGCGAAATTTTTACGATCCATATGAGTGGAGTTGGAAAGATGGTCGTTCGCGTTGGGATTTGCTGGATGTTGTTCGCATGACCCGCGCTCTGCGCCCCGATGGCATCAAGTGGCCTGTCGACGCCAAGGGCGTTGCTACCAACCGCCTCGAGCTGCTCAGTAGTGTTAATGGACTCGACCACTTCAAAGCTCACGATGCTCTGAGTGATGTTGAAGCTTTGATTGGCGTCACGAAATTAATCCGACAGAAACAACCTCAACTGTACGACTATTTGCTCCAACTACGTGATAAAAAAGCTGTCAAGCAATTAGTTAACCTCGATAATAAACAGCCGTTCGTCTATGTCAGTGGACGACTCGATAGCGAGTTTAACAAAGCGACGGTCGCCTTTCCGTTGACGGCTGGCAAAAATGGCAACGTCGTAGTCTATGACCTTCGCTTTGACCCAACACCGTTTTTACAGATGAACCAGCAGGATCTAACAAAGAAATTGTATGCTACTTGGGAAGAGCGTTCCAGCAAAGGTTTTCAGAAACTTCCTGTCAAAGAACTGCAATATAACCGAGCTCCAGCCGTGGCGCCACTTGGCGTGCTGGCCCAGGGTGATGGATGGAATAACCTCAAATTAAGTGAAGCTATAATTGCAAAACACCGTAATATTTTACTATCGGCGCCCGGGTTTGCCGAAAATATTCGGACAGTCTTCGAAAACAAACCAGACTACAAGAAATCGCTCGACCCCGAGGCGCAACTGTATGATAGTTTCGTGCCTGACGTTGATAAAATCAGAATCGAGACGGTTCGTCAAGCTGGCGAACGTGAACTGGCTGATTTTCACCCAAGTTTTAATGACGAGCGACTCGAACCGTTACTTCTGCACTACAAAGCCCGGAATTTTCCGGGAAGTATGGCCGAAGATGAGTCGATTGCCTGGGAGAAATGGCGCGCTGCTCGCATTACCGCCAGTTTGCCAACTTTTATGAAATCATTGCAGGGCTTATCAGCCTCAATCAAGGACCAGGAAAAACAGTTCGTCTTACAGGAATTACAGCTGTGGGCTGAGAGTATTCTGCCAAGTGACCTCGATAACTAGCGTGTTTTAGATGACTCGATGGGGAGTATGTTTTTTTGTCGTGTCAGCAGTTGTGGCCTGAGGAAAAAAGAAGGTTCGAATCGTTGGCCAAACAGTTATTCGTAAGATAACGATAGTGATTGCCGTTGCGTTGGCAGCCAGCGTATCGGTCGCTGAAATGAGGATATTTGTACCTGGAATCACGCCGGCTAAGAAGAACAGAACCAGCCAATGACTAGCGTGAACACTATCTAAAATGAGAAGAAGGGCACCGATGAGACAAATGATAGTGATTGCTTTTTTCATCCAAGAACACCTTTATAACTTGAAATTTATTGTCTAAACAATATACCACTAGTCTCGTCAAGTTGCAACGATAAGCACTATGGGTAGCGTATAGGGGTGGAATAAAGTACCAAAACAGAGTATAATCAACAAGCTATGTCAGAGGTTATACGAGTTATCGGTGCGCGTGAGCACAATCTAAAAAATGTTAGCGTGGAGATTCCACGTGACAAATTGGTCGTTATCACCGGTCTTTCGGGGTCCGGTAAATCAAGTCTGGCCTTTGATACGATCTACGCCGAGGGACAGCGTCGTTATGTTGAAAGTCTGTCCAGCTATGCTAGGCAATTCTTGGGATTAATGGAAAAGCCCGATGTCGATCAAATTGATGGTCTTAGCCCGGCAATCAGCATCGATCAGAAATCAACCAGTCGAAATCCACGGAGTACGGTCGCAACCGTTACCGAGATTTACGATTATCTTCGATTGTTTTACGCTCGGATTGGTATTCCACACTGTCCAGTTTGCGCCAAGCCAGTCTCTCGTCGGACGTCAGAGACAATTATTGATGAAATTATGAAACTACCAGAAGGCGCTCGATTGATGTTATTAGCGCCAGTTATCCAGAGTAAAAAAGGCGAGTTTGCTCATATCCCCGAACAATATCGCCGACTTGGTTTTGCCCGGGCCCGAGTTGATGGCATTGTGTACGCTCTAGACGAGTTCCCTGAATTGGATAAAAAGTACAAACACGATATCGAAATTGTTGTTGATCGTATTGCTATGGGTAGCGATATGATCAGTCGCGTCACGCAATCAGTCGAGCAGACGCTCGAGATAGCCGACGGTATCATCCAAATCTTAGACGTTGACTCCAGCCAAACGATTACCTTTAGCCAACGCTACGCCTGTCTTGATCATCCCAACGAGGATATTCCCGAGTTAGAGCCGCGATTATTTAGTTTTAATGCACCGCAAGGTGCTTGTCCTGTTTGTACTGGTCTAGGGAGTCGGCTAGAGGTTGATCCCAACCTGGTGTTCAACCCAAACCTAACGATTGCCGAAGGCGCAATCCGCCCCTATAATCGTGTTAACAGTGACGCTTGGTATATGAAACGTCTGGGCGAAGTAGCTTCGGCCCACGGCTTTAGTCTACAGGTGCCCGTCAAAGAACTGTCCGAGGCCGAACTTGAAAAAGTTTTGTATGGCACTGGCGCCGAGAAATACACCGTTCAGCTAGGGGGTGATCGAACCTACGATTCAATTTACGAAGGCGTCATTCCAAATCTGGAACGTCGACATAAAGAAACTGACAGTGAATTTATGCGCAAAGACATCGAGCGTTTCATGCGCGAACGTCAATGCTATACCTGTAAAGGTGCGCGCCTCAAACCAGTCGTTCTGGCTGTAACAATTCATGGCCTGAGTATTATGGATATTTGTAACCTTGACGTCGATAACGCCCTCGATTTGTTCGAGCACAAACTTAAACTAACCGACCAAGAGCAATTCATCGCAACCCAAATTATGAAAGAAATCAAAGCGCGTCTCGGCTTTATGAGTAATGTCGGCCTTAACTACCTAGAGCTAGGTCGGGCTGCCAATACACTCAGCGGCGGCGAAGCCCAACGTATCCGGCTGGCGACCCAGATTGGATCTGGCCTGCAGGGCGTGCTTTACGTGCTCGATGAGCCATCAATCGGTCTTCATCATCGTGACAACGATCGTTTAATCGACACACTGAAACATTTGCGTGACCTCGGCAACACCGTTTTAGTGGTTGAACACGACGAAGACACCATCCGTCAGGCTGATTATCTGCTCGATATCGGACCGGGTGCTGGTATTGCCGGTGGTCATGTGGTCGCGGCTGGGACGCCGGCCGAAGTGGCTAAAAATAAAGATAGTGTGACTGGTCGTTATCTCAGCGGAACTGAAAAAATCGATGTCCCTAAAAAGCGACGACCAATCCTTAAGGATCGCCAATTGATTGTTCGGGGTGCGCGCGAAAATAACTTAAAAAATATTGACGTGGCTTTTCCACTTGGTGTGATTACTGTTGTCAGTGGTGTTAGTGGGTCGGGCAAGTCGACGCTTGTCAACGATATCCTTGCTAAAGAACTGTCGGCGCGCTTACATCGCTCGCATAACATTCCCGGCGCTCACGAAAATATTGAAGGTATTAACCATCTTGATAAAGCCATTATTATTGATCAATCGGCCATTGGTCGGACGCCTCGTTCCAACCCAGCGACTTACACTGGTGTGTTTACACCGATCAGAGAACTTTTTGCTGGCACACCCGAAGCCAATATTCGTGGCTATAAAGCCGGTCGTTTTAGCTTCAACGTCAAAGGTGGTCGCTGTGAAAACTGTCAGGGCGACGGTGTTATCAAGATTGAAATGCACTTCTTGCCAGACGTTTATGTAACTTGTGACGTCTGTAAGGGCAAGCGCTATAACCGCGAAGCGCTCGAGATTAAATACAAAGGCGCGACGATTAGCGACATTCTTGGAATGACCGTTGAAGAGGCCGCCAAATTCTTTGAAAATATTCCCGCGATTGCCCGCAAACTGGATACGATAGTTGACGTTGGCCTTGGCTACATTCATTTGGGCCAACCAGCTACGACCTTTAGCGGTGGTGAAGCCCAGCGTATTAAATTGGCTAGTGAATTGGCACGCCGAGCGACTGGCAAGACCCTTTATATCCTTGATGAGCCGACTACTGGGCTGCACAGTGCGGATGTGAAGCGATTAATCGGTATTCTTCAAAAGCTAGTTGAGGGTGGTAATAGCATGGTAATTATTGAGCATAATCTCGACGTTATCAAAACCGCTGATTATATTATCGATATGGGCCCAGAAGGCGGACAAGGAGGCGGCAATATTGTAGCTATGGGCACTCCAGAAGAGGTTGCCAAAGTAGCCAGTTCGTTTACCGGCGTTTACTTAAAACCACTTTTATCACTTTAGATTAGAAGCTGATTTATTATGTTTGAGAATAATTTGAATTTGTTTTTTGACGCCGGCGACAATGGCGGTGCGTCGTGACTTGTCTTTGAGGATTTGATAAATCGCGGGGGAGATTGAACCCAAAACTATCAGGCCGATAATCGGTAGCAAAATTGTGTCGATGTCGATGCCAATCGATTTAAAAAAGTATCCCAAAGAATATCCAAGATAGGTCACGCCAGCCGTCCAAAGGGCGGCGCCGATAAGGCTAAAAGATACAAACTTCTTGTAGGTCATTTCGCCGACACCAGCTACTATCGGTGCAAAGGTGCGAACTAAAGGGATAAACTGGGCGATAATAATAGTTTGACCGCCATGTTTGTCGTAGAATTTTTGGGTACGAGTGATATTTTCTTTTTTAAAAAGGAGTGAGTCGGGACGGTTAAAAATCTTTGGCCCAACTCGCCGACCAAATAGGTAACCTGTGCTGTTGCCAGCTATTGCAGCCAAGAAAAGCAAAACGACGAGCAAATGAATATTGACATGTAGCACTCCAGCGTTGACGAGGACGCCGGCTGTAAACAGCAGGCTGTCGCCTGGGAAAAAGAAACCGACCAGGAGGCCCGATTCGGCAAAAATAACAAACAAAATTGCTATAAACCCGAGACCGGTAATATAATCTACTAAATTCATCTATCTAATCTTAACACGGACCAACATTAATCTGTTAAAAATGCTATAATAGGCGATATAGTCCAAAAAACGACCCATAAGGAGAAAATATGAGTAACATTTCACTCACGCTTGATGAGCGAACAGTAACAGGGAAAAAAGTAGCCACTTTACGTAAACAGGGCATAGTTCCGAGTGTCGTATACGGTGGTGAGATGGAGCCAATTTCAACGCAGTCGTCTGCTATTGAAACAACTAAGGTTGCTCACGTAGCCGGTAAACACTCTCCTGTTGATCTTGTAATCAACGGAAAAAAGCACCTCGCAATTATAAAATCTATCGACATTGACCCCGTCAAGCATGTGTTACGACATATTGCTTTTCATACCATTAGCCGCAATGACAAGATTGTGACCGAAGTGCCAATTGTTCTGGTTGGCGTTGGTGAAAGCGCCGCTGAGCGTGCCGGACTTATCGTCTTGCAGGCAATCGAGCACCTTGAAATCCGTGCTCTGCCTGCCAACTTGCCCGAAGCTCTTGAAATGTCGATTATCGACCTTGTAACCGACGAAGACAAATTGACGGTTGGTGATATTGTGCTACCCGAAGGTGTCGAGTTTGCCGACCACGAGCAGAACCTTGATTTGGTGGTCGCAAATGTCTACGAACCATCGGCACTCCAAGCTGCCAATGAAGCCACCGGTGGCGACGCTGAACCAGAAGAAGCTGCAGAAGTAGAAGCTGAAAACGGTGAAGCTCCCGTGGAAGAGCCAAAAGCCGAATAAGGCTTATTAGTAAAAAAGACTGCTCATATGAGCAGTCTTTTTTTATTCTTCGATGAAGCCGCCAGATTGATGCGACCAGAGTTTGGCATAGATACCTTTTTGGCTGAGAAGCTCAGCGTGTGATCCTTGTTCGATAATCCGTCCATTATCAAGAACGACAATTCGGTCTAGCTTGGCGATGGTCGACAGGCGATGGGCAATAACAATGCTGGTTCGGCCCTTCATTAGCTTGGCCAGCGCGTCTTGGATGAGTTTCTCGGTTTCGCTGTCAAGCGCCGACGTCGCTTCGTCGAGGACCAGGATGGGCGCATCTTTGAGGATGGCACGGGCAATCGCGATACGCTGACGTTGGCCACCGGATAATTTAATACCGCGTTCGCCCACAATCGTATCGAGTCCTTTTGGTAGTTTTTTTATAAATTCAAAGGCATTAGCTTGTCTGACGGCTTTGTGTACTTCCTCGTCTGTGGCATCGGTTTTGCCGTAAGTTATATTTTCACGCAAGCTGCGGTGAAACAACATCGGCTCTTGAGGGACATAGGCAATGTTTTTGCGGAGTGACTCCTGGGTGACATCACGAATGTCGTGACCATCAATCGTTATGACACCGTCACTTATGTCACTAAAGCGAAGGAGCAGATGGGTGATAGTCGTCTTACCGGCGCCTGATTGACCTACCAGACCGACTTTTTGGCCAGCTGGAATAGACAGTGTAATGTTTTGCAGAACATCCTCTCCGGCATCAGCGTAGCGGTAGCTAATATCAACCAGCTCAATAGTCGGAGTGATGTGGTGCAGCGAAAAAGCATCAGGCTTGTCGTTGACGATGCTTGGCCGAGCCAGAATGTCGCTCATCGGCGCCGCTTCGAGCAAAGCTTGATCATAGCCGTTGAGGATGTCGCCGAGTGAAAATATTTGTGAGGCAATTCGTTGCAGATAGGTGAGTGTAAAGATTGCGAGGGCGATTTTCATTTGACCGTGCAAGACAAGATAGGCGCAGAGACCAATTGCGATAATCTGTACAACTACCATCAGGGCCACGCGAGCCGATCCTTCTTTGGAGATAAAGCCGATATCTTTTAAAAACAGTTCCCTAAAAAGTTTGTTCTTGTGTGAGACAGTTGAAATTTCTTGATTTTCACCGGCGAATGTTTTGACAACAAGGTTATTGGTGAAGGCATCGGCGATACTGCCATGAATTTCGCCAGTGAGTGTTTTACGTTCGTGACGCCACGGCGCCCGTTTTTTGAGACTCCATTTTACTTGAATGACCAACCCGACGATGAGAAAACAAATCACAATCGCGAGTAGCCATGACTGCACGGCAACAATAATGAGACCTGTACTAACCGATAGTACAAATCCGAGAGTTCGAATAATAAGCAGGTCCTGGAGGTTAACCTGACTGCGTATGAAATCAATAAAGCGACTTGTTAGCGCGCCAACTTTTTCGTTAACAAAGAAACGCATGTCTTTGCGCATAAGACTCTCAAAGGTAGTATCACTGAGACTGACTCGAACATATGCCTCGTGCCTTGTCAGGGCCTGAAAACCAATCAGGTTTATAGCTGCACCGCTCAAACCAACGCCTGCTGCCAGCAGCAGGTTGTGCCAGATTGCGGGCTCGTTATTACTGGCCAATCCCCCGATTGTTAAGCTAAAAAAGTAAGGCAAAAGCGTATCGATAAGCAGAGCTGCCAGCGGAATACTAATCAGAGCAATAAAAAAACTAGTTCTATATTTTTTGATCTGTTGCCAATAGAATTTTAGTGTTTGTCTGTTTGTGCCCAAAACGAGAATTCCTTTCGTGAAAGTTGATAGAAGGAGGTATAACGTAATTGCTACTTAGTTTCACCCCGTCTAAAACGATGTGCCTGCAGAGGATTCACTAGGCAGCGAATCATAATAGTTAAATTATATAGTATACTGTTTACAGATGCAAAAGATTCTTCTGTACTACAAATTTACACCAATCGTCGATCCGACCACGGTTAAATTATGGCAAAAGACTCTCTGCGATAGCCTCAATTTGACGGGTCGTATTCTTGTGTCTCCCCACGGCATTAACGGGACAGTTGGTGGCGACATGGCTGATCTAAAAAAATATATAAAAACGACAAAAGAATATTCTGGCTTTAAGGATATTATTTTCAAATGGAGTGATGGCGGCCGTGAGGATTTTCCGCGTATGAGTGTGAAGGTACGTAATGAGATTGTGGCTTTTGACGCCGCTAATGAACTCCGCGTCAACGAGCAGGGAGTGATTGGTGGTGGCGTTCACCTTAAACCCCACCAACTCCACGAGTTAGTAAAAGAAAAAGGCGATGAAGTCGTATTTTTCGACGGCCGCAACGCCCACGAGGCAGCGATTGGTCGGTTTAAGAACGCGGTGGTACCCGATGTACACACCAGTCGTGACTTCATCAAAGAGCTCGACAGCGGCAAATATAATGATCTAAAAAATAAACCAGTCGTCACATATTGTACGGGCGGAATTCGCTGCGAAGTTCTTTCCAGCCTGATGAAGAACCGTGGTTTTAAAGAAGTCTATCAAATTGACGGTGGTATCGTTAAATACGGCGAAGCGTATGGTGATGATGGTTTATGGGAAGGCAGTCTTCGTGTTTTTGATGACCGCATGACGATTGACTTTAGCGACCATACAAAGACGATTGGCGTGTGTACGCATTGCAAGGCCGCAACTAATAACTTCGAAAATTGTGCTTTATCAAATTGTAACGACTTGGTGCTAATTTGTTTGAATTGCAAGCAAACCCCAGACTTGCTATTTCATACCGACGATTGTCGACAACGCGCAAAACGCTCGATGGCTGAAGTAATCTAATCACTGTCAATTTGTTTTGTTTCGCGTTCACTTCTTATGTACTACTATAGGGAGTAGATGCTAGACAGGTTTATTCATTACTGGCTTCATATACCGTACGCACTCCATAATCGGGTGATTAATGCTGAGGTCAAGCCGATTGCGACAGTGCTCTTTATCCATGGCATAGGCAACTCGGGCCACGCCTGGAACAAGGTGATAGAAAAGTTACCGAATGATATTCGAGTGGTGACGATAGATTTACTTGGGTTTGGTCAGTCGCCTCGTCCTGCTTGGGCAGTTTATAATGCCAAAACACAGGCCCGCTCAGTATTAGCGACCTTACTAAAACTGCGACTGCGGGGCCCAGTGATTATAGTGGGGCATTCGCTCGGCTCGCTTGTGGCGGTTGAGGTAGCTAAACGCTACCCGGTACTGATTCGTTCACTTATTCTATGCAGCCCGCCATTTTATCAGCTATACGAAGAAGAAAAGAAATTCCTGCCACGAAGCGACGAGGTATTAAAAACAATCTACCAAACGGTAACAACGTACCCAGAACAATTTTTGCAGGTAGCGGCGATTGCTATGCGTTATAAATTAATTAACGCTATATTTAATGTTACTAAAGAAAATATTGATTCATATATGGGAGCACTTGAGGTGGCAATTATTAATCAAACCTCGTTAGAGGATGCCAAAAAACTACGGCTACCTATAACTATTTTACACGGTACACTCGATCCAATAGTAGTGGTAAGGAATCTAAAAGGACTTGTCCGAGAAGGTACAGATGTGAGACTAATACAGGTAGCGGCTGCTCATGAAGTAAAGGGGTTGTTTGTACCCGCAGTAGTCAAAGCCATCAATCAGGCGTGTAGGACGGACGTAGATACACCGAGTCAATAGTTAGCAATTATTTTACTATATAGCTACTCGCGAGGTATAATATAACTATCGACGATGGAGCCACAAAGCAACGTTGGATCCAAACGCCAAGGAGGTATCTATGAGCGACAAAGATCGACACATGATGCAAGACTCAACCAAACAACGTCTGCCTTCGGACGGTATCTCTCAGCCAACAAACAATAGTTTCCAGAAGGCTGACGGGGTTTATTGACATGGATAGCATACGATCGCTTTACATACGAGTCACTGATTTACACAGAGATATTGATAAAAGGCGTTACGAGGCAGACCTCGCGACCCAAAATTCATTAAACCATAGTCTGGCAGAAGAATATGACCGTGCGACAGATGAAGCAACCTTGGCGCTAAGGTGCACGCGCGAAATTGAGGCAATGGATTTGAAGGTGATTGAAACGGAACAACAGATTATGACCGCCGAAAAACACATCGCAAAACTGCAGCAACAAGAAATGGCTTTACGTGAAGAAAATTATCATCATATTTCGCATATTACTCGAGAGACGAAGCAAAAGCTCGACGATATTACTCGACAACTAAAAGCTCTGCGCGGATAACGCTATAATAGATAGATGAACGCAGAGCTTGAGGCTAAATTAAAAACCTTGCCACGATCACCGGGAATTTATTTTCACAAAGCCAACGGTGGTGAAATTATTTATGTTGGCAAGGCCGCGGTGCTTAAAAACCGCGTTCGTCAGTACTTCCAAGGCCAACGGGCGATGGATGCGAAGACCAGCGCTTTAGTGGCTGAAATAGTTGATACCGACTGGATTGAAACTGAAAGCGAAATTGACGCGCTCTTTTTAGAAAGCGAAATGATCAAGCGTTACATGCCACGTTACAATATTTTGCTGCGCGATGATAAATCAGAGTTATTTGTCCGAATTGACATGAAAAACGAATGGCCACATCTCAGTTTTACACATAATCCGGCTGACGACGGGGCAGATTATTACGGCCCATACTACAATGGGTTTGCCGTCAAAAAAGCGCTTCGTTATCTTCGTAAAGTCTTTCCGTATTATACGAAGCCTCCGAGGCAGACCGATCGGCCTGATTTGGACGTCCATATTGGTTTGAGTCCACAGCCGGGCATTTCAAGTGAAGATTACAAAGTATCGCTACGCAAACTGGTCCGTTATATAGAGGGTGGTCGTAAAGCGTTGACACGCGAAATAGAAAAAGATATGAAGCTGGCAGCCAAAGAGCACAACTTTGAAAACGCGGCGGCGCTTCGTAACAAGCTCCGTGATTTACGTGAGCTGCAAAGCCGTATTATGTTTGGTGATAAAGAGTTTATCGATATTAGTAAAGATAAAGCGCTCAGCGATTTGGTTGACCTCTTGGGTCTGACAAAAATCCCAGCCCGCATCGAAGGCTATGACATCAGTCATATGAGCGGTACAAATGTCGTCGCCAGTATGGTGGTATTTAGTAACGGTGCCAGCGATCGTTCGGGCTATCGTAAATTCAAAACTCGCATCGAGCACAATAACGATTTTTACAATATGAATGAAACATTGTTGCGACGGTTGAGCGAGACTAACCTCAAAGCCTGGGGCAAGCCAGACCTAGTCTTAATTGACGGTGGCAAGGGGCAACTTGACGCCGCCCTGCAAGCCCGCGATGAACGCGGCCAGACGATGCCGTTTATCGGCCTGGCGAAACGCGAGGAGCAGATTGTTGTCCATCATTCAAAATCACATATAACTATCAACAAAGACAAGTTACGCGAACTGGACGGCTACACAATGATTACCGATGATTTTACATTGATCAATTTGCCCCATTCGACCCATATTATTAAATTACTGCAACGCATTCGGGATGAATCCCACCGCTTTGCGGTCAGTTATCACACAGTGCTGAAACGCGCCAAGCAAACCGCCAGCTCGCTTGAGGGCATTCCTGGCATTGGTCCGGCGACGCGCCGCAGGCTTATTAAAACTTTTGGCAGCCTCCGTGCGGTTAAATTAGCAAGCCAAGAAGAAATAACTGCTGCCATTGGTCAGTCGAAAGCGGCGGCGCTTGCACCTTATTTGCACACGCCATAAAGCTTATGCTATAGTGATACCAAACTAGACTGCGCCAAATAAGGAATTTTTCTTCATATAATGAACGAATCAAACAAAAACACATCAAAAAATGGTTTCACCATCGTCGAGCTAGTGGTGGTAATCGCAATTATCGGTATCTTGGCAACAATCACGGTTGTGAGCTATGGATTGTGGCGTACGACGACTACCCAAAACCAGCTAAAGAGCGACCTCAATGGGGTTGCGTCGGCCATGGAGAGTGCCCGGACATTTGGTAATACGTATCCCGCAACGGTTCCTTCGACGTTTACGCCAAGTAGCGGCGTAGTTCTTAGTGGTGGTGGGACGTCTGGTGGAAAAAACTTTTGTATTACGGCTACGCAAAATTCATCCAACTATAGAGTAACTAATTATAGTGCTCCAAAGCCGGGCTCTTGTTCGGGTCCAGCGCGAGACGAAGTGTCGATAATTAAGTGGAATTCTTGGACTTTAGGTACCGGTGGCGTTACCGGGTACGCTTTAAATGGTGACGGAAATTCTAGGATTACCGATACCAACCCCTGGGGCGTGTCGGATACTATCTGGGATGTCAGCAACCAAGACGCAGCTAGTGATGCCGATGGCGGCTGGAATGGTAGTAGTTTTTCTATAGACAATTCCAAGATGTATAGGTTCTCTACGTTTATCAGGAGAAAAACTTTTGGCAACGGCTATACTTACCTTGGAACGCACGGATATCCCAGCGCAGTTCTAAATCGAAGCGACGGTGTGTCAAACGGTAACCCGTACTTTTGTGCCAGGTTATGGTGGGGCAACGCAAATCAATGGTATCTTGTTACTGGGTACGTCTGGCCGGCCGGTAGCGGCACTGGGGCTGCAATGACCGATTCGGGCGTTTACGCGTTGGATGGCACAAAGGTTGCATCCAACCTAGACTATGTGTGGCAATCGACTACGACCTCGTCGGATCATCGCTCATACCTATATTATTCGACTGATGTCACGACGAACCAACAATGGTACCAGCCGCGCGTAGATGTCGTAAATGGAACGGAACCGACGATTGATGAATTACTAAACAATACATTCTAGCAGTAAGTGGTTATACTGTATTCAAAAGCCTCGTTATAGTCTGATAACATAGGTTTTATGGTGGTAAATAGTGACCGATTTTAGAACTTTTTAATGCTAATCTTATTTAAAGCATGGCTAATAAGAGTTGGCCGAGATATTTTTCACCTGGAACAGTCCTGTGTGGTGGCTAGCTTTAATTAAAACTTGTCTGGCTGTGATTTTTCCATAAATAGTATTTCCGTCAGCTATACGAACGTTAACATAAACCTGACACGGATAACCTCCTTTTATGATGCATGTGCTGACTTTGTGGGGATGACTGAGTCTAAGCGGCATTGGATTGGATTCGTTTGGATTAGTAACGCTATGTGTGCGTGGAGTGACGGAGTCTTTGCGAATTAAAATACTGCAGTTTATGATATGACTGGTTCGAAAATACTTCTGGAAGCCAGAAGTAATAAAAGCTGCTAATGGAGATATACAGTTAACTTTGTAATGCTCAGGTTCTCGTGGCCCTGGCCAGATTCAGATTACGACATGGGTTAAGTAATCAGTCGATGCTACAATGATAGTTGATGGCTAGCATTAAAGAATTCTTTGTATCAAATCGTCGGAGGCTGGCAGAAAGTATTAGCGGCGGATTGGTCGTGGTATCTGCCTATACTCAGTTACAGCGGAGTAACGATGCCGCCTTTTATTTTGAACAGGAAGCCAACTTTTGGTGGCTGACGGGCATCGACTCGCCCGATTGGTGGGTGATTATCGATGGACAGCGCGCTAAAAGCTGGCTGGTTGCTCCGGTTGTCTCTAACGCACATCAGATATTTGACGGAAGTTTATCGATTGAAGCCGCTAAACGTATAAGTGGCGTTGATAATGTGCTATCGCAAGATGAGGCGATGTCTATGTTGCGGGACTTAGCTAAAAAACATAGCGTTGTTCATACGCTGGGTGATCCTGCCTACGCAGAGCATTTTGATTTTATTCTCAACCCAGCACCAAAGAAACTTTGGAATGTATTAGAGCGGACTTTTACTGATGTGCAAGATTGTCGTTTAGAACTGGCGAAACTTCGAGCCATCAAACAGCCTGAAGAGATTGTTGCGATAAAAAAAGCAATCAAGTTGACTGTCGAAGGGTTTAAGTCTATAAAAGAAAAGTTACCAGAGTTACGCTTCGAATATGAGGTTGAAGCGGAATTTAGTTATTTCTTTAAAAAGTATGGTGCTTCGGGACACGCCTATGATCCAATTGTTGCCAGCGGCAAAAACGCTTGCACGCTACATTACGACGTCAATAAAGATAGGCTTAAAAAAAATAGCATAGTCCTCATGGACATCGGCGTACGGCTGGGTGGGTACGCGGCTGATATATCGAGGTCTTACGGCTTGGGCGAACCAACCCAGCGACAACGGCAGGTCCACGGGGCAGTTCAAGCGGCCCAAAAAGAAATTATTCATCTTATAAAGCCGGGGCTCTTGGTGGCCGACTACCATGCGTCAGTCGACGCCATTATGAAGGCTGCCCTGATGAGCCTCGGTCTTCTCCAGTCAGTAGAAGACGAAGCAACATACCGGCGTTATTTTTCTCATGCCATTGGACATGGTCTTGGCGTTGATGTCCATGATAGTTTGGGCCAATCGCTTGAATTTTTGCCCGGCATGGTGCTGACGGTTGAGCCGGGTATCTATATTCCAGAGGAAGGAATTGGGGTGCGGATTGAAGATAATATCCTCGTGACGCAGCAGGGACACATCAATCTAAGTAAGGCGTTGCCGACGTCGCTATGATATAATCAGAACATATTATGAAGAGGCAATTCCTTGTATTTTTAATTCGTTGGGTACTGAACTCGCTTGGCCTCTGGGTAGCTGTTGGTTTGTTTGGGACAGGCTATGGCGATGGCCTTGTAACGGCAGGGGCATGGGTATTTTTGATGGCCGGGCTTATATTCTCGGTTATTAATACTATATTGAAACCAATTGCTGTTATCTTATCGCTACCGGCAATTCTTCTGACTCTCGGATTATTTATGTTAGTCGTGAACGGTCTCATGGTATATATTTCTCTTAAGCTATCACCGGGCTTGTCAATGTCGTTTATCAACTCAATTCTAACTGGAATGCTGCTGAGTCTGGTAAACTATATAGTAAGTGCTGCGTTAGAGCTCCGCCAGACGAGCGGCGCACGGGAGATATAATGAATTTTGATACTGTCCTACAAGTTATTACCATCGGATCATCAGTCTTGATGATTTTGGCAATTTTGCTTCAGCAACGTGGCGCGTCTTTGGGTGCCGGGTTCGGTAGTTCGGGCGAGCTTTATACGACGCGTCGAGGCCTCGACAAGAACTTATTTGAAGTATCAATCGTACTGGCTGTTATTTTCTTACTTTCGATATTAGCAGGGCTTTTACTGCCCGCTTTTAAATAAGGGAAACAGGGTTCATGCAAGACGATAGACCGAGGGGGTGGCAACGCCTTAAAAAAACAAGTTTTAATAAGAAAGACCTGTCTCGGCGCATGCGTCGAGTTGAAGGTGTAACCGTACGGCACGCTCGTAAGTTTGTCGTAAAACGCTGGAGCAATGCTCGTGAAGTCCGTCGCCATATCATCACATGGGTGGTCGCAACAGGATTGCTTATATCCGCGATAGGCCTACAACTAATGTGGAATCAGCAAAGTTATCGAACAAGTACCGTCGCAAGTGGCGGGACGTATGCCGAGGCTGTTTTGGGCCCCGTCGATACGCTTAATCCACTTTTTGCGACTACCCGAGCCGAGGAAGCCGCCAGCCACTTACTATTTTCGAGATTATTCGCGTACGATACAACTGGTCATTTGAGCGGCGACCTTGCGACTAATCTTGCAGTTAACAATACGGGAACGGTCTATACGGTTACTATTCGCCCAGATGCGCGCTGGCACGACGGCATAAGGGTCACCGCTAAGGATGTTGCCTTTACTATTAATCTGCTCAAGAATCCTTCTGTACACACGACAAACCCAGAGGATTGGAGAAGTATATCGGTTGCCGTTATTAACGATACGACGCTTAGTTTTACACTCCCCGTAATTATTGCAAGTTTCCCTCATGCTCTGACATTTCCGATTCTTCCGGAGCATATTCTTGGAAAAGTTGAGCCGAACGCCATTCGTG
This sequence comes from Candidatus Saccharibacteria bacterium UBA5170, assembly GCA_002413425.1. Classification (GTDB taxonomy): domain Bacteria; phylum Patescibacteriota; class Saccharimonadia; order Saccharimonadales; family Saccharimonadaceae; genus UBA1547. The sequence goes on from DHWY01000003.1 coordinate 224,220, forward strand.
AAAACGATTTTGGCCGTTCGCCAATCGGCAGTGGTCCCTTTAAACTCCGCTTTGTACAAGATATTGATGTCAATGCAGGACGTAAGATTATCCACCTCGCCCGTAACAGCGATTACTACCGCGGCGCTAGCAAACTCGAATTTTTTCAACTGCACGTGTATGACACGCAGGATGCAATCGTGCGCGCGCTTGCGATAGACGAAGTAAACGCCGCCAGTGGCTTGTCTGCAACCAATCTGAGTCAAATTAACCGGAGTCGCTACGATGTCGAAACGGTCCCGATTAAAAGTGGCGTGTATGCTCTGCTCAACACCACAAGGGAGATTCTGAAGGACAAAGTAGTCCGTCAGGCTTTGCAGAGGGGGACTAATACAAAAGCAATTCGTGATCAATTGCCTGCTGGAGCTCCAGCACTCGACCTGCCTTTTATAGCCAATCAGCTGAGTGGTGATGTCCCGAAGGTCGCTGCCTATAATCTTAAAGAGGCGCAAAAGATGCTTGATGACGCAGGCTGGGTACGGACTGGTACAACTCGAAAGAAAGCCGGTGTTGAGTTAAAACTGACAATCGTGGCCACAAAAGACAGTGATAATGAGCGCGTATTAGAAACGCTTGTCGGGCAGTGGCGTGATCTCGGTATCGTCGTTGACACCCAAATTGTCGATCCGAGTGACCCAGCTCAAAGGGTCTTCCAGGATATCCTGCAACCACGTAACTTCGATGTCCTATTATACCAACTGACTATCGGCGCTGACCCAGACGTCTATGCTTACTGGCACTCGTCGCAAGCAAGTCCACGAGGGCTGAACTTTTCAAACTATTCGAATCCAATCAGTGATGATGCGCTTGTGAGTGCTCGGTCGCGCCTTGAGCCAAGTCTTCGAAATATCAAGTATCTTACATTTGCTAAGGAGTGGGTCGCTGACGTACCTGCTATAGGATTATATCAATCCACGACACAGTATGTGCACAGTAAGACCGCCAGCGCGTCTAAGAGCTCAAATATTTTGGTGTCGCCAATCGATCGCTATAGTGACATACTTTACTGGTCGGTTGGCGCGCGTTCTGTTTACAAAACGCCGTAGAATCGGCTATACTAACGTAGTATCACTCTTGTGCGCGAATGGCGGAATTGGTAGACGCGTCAGCTTGAGGGGCTGGTGTCCTTCGGGACGTGGAGGTTCAAGTCCTCTTTCGCGCACCAAATAGAAAAGACGGTCGGCTGGCCGTCTTTTCTATTTGGTCACGAGTATTTGCACATTTGCCATACAAAAAGCCCGTCGACGACGGACTGTTTGTATGGTGGGCGCTGAGGGGCTCGAACCCCCGACCCCCTCGGTGTAAACGAGGTGCTCTAGCCAACTGAGCTAAGCGCCCTTACCGTTTCATAGTATACAGTAAGAGCCCTTAGGGGGCAACACTGGTAGTGTTCGGCCGTCCGGTACTTGAATGATTGTAAAATTCTGCTATAATTACAGATAAGAGGAAGCCCGAATAACGGGTATATTTTTATGCAAGACCCAAAACACATTCGCAACATTGCTATTATCGCGCACGTTGACCACGGAAAGACTACCGTGGTGGATGGTTTATTGAAACAGAGTAACACGTTTCGCTCAAACCAAGCCGAGATGGGGCAAGACCTTATTATGGATAGCGGTGATCAAGAACACGAACGTGGCATTACTATTACTGCCAAACAAACAGCCGTCTATTATGGTGATTATAAAATTAACATCATTGACACCCCTGGACACGCCGACTTTAGTGGTGAAGTAGAGCGTACACTAAACATGGCCGACGGAGTCATCTTGGTCGTTGATGCCCAAGAGGGCCCAATGCCTCAGACAAAATTTGTACTTTCAAAAGCACTTGAGCTTGGTCTGAAACCAATTGTTTTGATTAACAAAATAGACAAACCATCACGACGCATCGATGAAGTTGAGGACGAAATTGCTGATTTGTTCTTGGAACTGGCGGTTGACGATGGTCAATTGCATTATCCGACTTACTTTTCGATTGGACGTGACGGCAAAGCTTGGAAAGAATTCCCCGATAACCCTGACCCTGACGCTGACTTGACACCAATTTTTGAAGCGATTATCAACGAAATACCCGCACCAACAGTTGATGTCGACAAACCTCTTCAGCTGCTTGTGACAGCTTTACAATACGACAATTTCCTTGGCAAGTACGCCATCGGTCGTCTATCTCGTGGTGCTATCAAAAAGGGCCAGCAAGTGGTTCTGATTAAGCGTGACGGCACACATCTTCCGGGCAAGATTGATAAAGTATTTGCCTACCGTGGCCTTAATCGTGAAGAAATTGACGAAGCAGTGGCCGGCGACATTGTGGCTCTGACCGGTATTAGTAATGTCCATATTGGCGAAACGATTGCCGACAAAGATCAGCCAGAAGCTCTGCCTGTGATTGAAATTGAAGCCCCAACACTCAGCATGTATCTTGGTCCGAACACCAGCCCCCTCAAAGGTAAGGAAGCCGAGTTTAATACCAGCCGCCAAATTGGTGACCGTTTACAAAAAGAGCTTGAAACCAACGTGTCACTTCGTGTCCGTGATGACGGTATCGGCTTTGTTGTGTCTGGTCGTGGCGAGTTACATCTTTCAGTTCTTATCGAGACGCTCCGACGAGAGGGCTATGAATTTGAAGTCGGTCGGCCACAGGTTGTCACTATCGAACAGGATGGCCAAACCATGGAGCCCGTTGAAGAATTATTAATTGAAGTCGGTCCAGAATATCTCGGTGCAGTCAGCCAAGAGCTTGGCGCCCGTCGGGCAGTCCTTATTAAGCAAGAACAAACCAGTAGTGGCGCCACTCGTGGTACCTATATCTTACCAACTCGTGTGCTCATCGGTCTTCGTAATCTTCTTCTGACGGCTACGAAAGGTACAATTATTATGCACGGTTTGCCGCATGGCTATCAGCCGCTTGGACCAAAGCTCCAACGGGTTCGAAACGGTGCACTTGTCGCCACCGAAGCTGGCTCAACGACTGCGTATGCACTTGATAACGCCGAATCACGCGGCACTCTGTTTATTGGCCCAGGCGTCACGGTTTATTTGGGTATGATTGTCGGTCAATATAACCGTCAAGGTGATCTTGACGTCAACGTTTGCCGTGGCAAGCAACTGACGAATATGCGTACCTCATCAAGCGATGGCACGGTACAGCTAACACCCCACACACAACTTTCGCTTGAACAGAGTATCGACTTTATTGAAGACGATGAATTACTTGAGGTAACGCCAAAAAGTCTTCGACTTCGCAAGCGTTTCCTGGATCCAAATAAACGCAAGCGCGCTGCAAAAAATTAGATTAAAAGACCTCTCTTGAAAAAGCAAAGTCTTGTAAGATTGAAATCAGCCGTCGGGCGGCCTATAATAGGCGTAAACATGATAGAGAAAATAATAAACACCGATAAAATAAAATCGTCGCTTGTCTCAGCTGCAGGACAACTTATACGTGTATCGAAAAGCCCCGATGAAGCATTCGGCGTCTTATTCTCTGATGTGCAACAAAACCGTATATATAGCGACGGCAAATCATTTGCTGACCTTATTCCTAAACACAAGATCAAGCAAATTCGACAAGAGTATTTAATACTAAAGGATGACCCGCATTTCGATCTCCGCGATTTTATTAGTCGACATTTCTACACCCTAAGTCCACAAAAACCACCCTATATAACAAACCAAAAAATGACGCCAAGAGAGCATATCCGCGAACTTTGGAGCGAACTTGAGCATAAACATCGTCGCGATAAGGGCTCACTTATCGCTTTGCCGTATGCTTATATTGTTCCTGGTGGACGTTTTTCAGAACAATATTATTGGGATAGTTATTTCATCATGTTAGGGCTTGCAGCTGACGGGCGTTGGGATATAGTCGAAGGTATGGTTAAGAATGCTGCCTATATGATTCGTAAGTTTGGTTTTATACCGACAGCAAATCGTACCTATCTTTTAAGCCGCTCTCAGCCACCGTTCTTCTCTCGTATGGTTAAATTACTCGCACGGCACAAGGGTTCAATGGTAATGGTTGAATATTTACCATATTTAGTGCTGGAATATCGTTTTTGGATGAAGGGTAAATCTAAACTCGCAAAACAAGAGCATCGAGCCTTCGCGCGAGTGGTAGAAATGAAAAATAGCGTGCTTTTAAATCGCTATTATGACAACAAAATGACCCCACGTCCCGAATCACTCCATGAAGACACGGAAACGGCCGGACATGCGATTGAGCGTGACGCTGACCGACTGTATTTACACCTTCGAGCTGGTGCAGAGTCGGGCTGGGACTTTAGCTCACGCTGGTTTGCGGACGCCAATGATATTCGGACAATTCATACAGCGGATATCATACCAATTGATCTTAATTGTTTGTTGTATCAACTTGAAACGACGATTGCCGAGGCGTATCAGCTACTCAAGCAACCATTTTTGTTTCGTAAATTTCAAAAATTGGCCGATCGTCGAGCAGCGGCTATCAATAGCTATTGTTGGGACAAGGAATCGGGATTTTTCATGGATTACAACTTTCATAACGAGAATAGGACGGGTCGTCTCAGTCTGGCCGGAGTATTTCCGCTCTACGCAAAAATTGCTTCCGCCAAACAGGCCGCGGCTGTGGCGAGTGTAATCCAGAAGGATTTTTTGAAGGACGGAGGACTGGTGACGACGCTAGTCGATAACTCTCAGCAGTGGGATGCCCCCAACGGCTGGGCGCCACTTCACTGGGTCATAATTGAGGGGCTACGTAATTATGGCTACCATGGCCTTGCAGATGATATTAAACATCGCTGGATAGCGACAAACATAAAAGTCTATCAGTCTCGACATAAGTTAGTTGAAAAATACAACGTAGTCACCGGTAATGGGCTGGGCGGGGGTGGTGAGTATCCACTACAAGACGGTTTTGGCTGGACGAATGGGGTGCTGGCGGCACTTTTGAATGAGGATAATCCTGAATAGGTCTAGAATTTATCGTAATTTTTCAGTTAGTTTTTCTGAAAGAATCTTCATCTTTTTGATAAATTTACTTTGTTCGGGTGTTAATTTAACAGGCTTCATAATAAGACTTTCGAGCACCTTTTCGTAGTCTGATACCATGCGAGCGACTGTGAAATTTCGCTCGACATGGGTCCGGCAATCCTTACGATCAATTGTTGCGATTTTTTCAATCGCCTCAACCATTGTTGCTGTACTGTCGACGATAAATCCAGTTTTACCGTCTTTGATGACTTCGGGGACAGACCCGCGACCAAAAGCAACAACTGGCGTACCGCATGACATCGCCTCGGCCATTGTCAGACCAAAAGGCTCTTCCCATTGGATTGGCATAAGTAGAGCCTGAGCCTTTTGATAGTACTTTGCGAGCTGAACTTTATCGATCATACCAAGATAGAGAATTCTATCGCTGAGATATGGTTTGATATGTTCGTCAAAGTACCATTGGTCCGTTCGAAGCAGGTGGCCTATGATAAGTAGGCGTTTATCGGTCCGAATGGCAACCTGGACGGCTTCACGGACTCCCTTTTGTGGAGCAATTCTTCCAGCGTATACAAGATAATCTTCGGCTTTATCGCAGTAACTAAATAGTTCGGTGTCGATACCATTGTAGATGGTTGCAATATAAGGCAGGTCCGGTGCATCTCGACGCTGACTGTTTGAGATTGAGACGTAGTGCTGATTGGGAGATTGGTGCATCTCGATAACTTCTTTCCGTTTCTCATCAAGGTAATCGTGCAAAATATAGACGACGGAAACCGTTGGATACAGCGATGCGTACCCCATGGAAGATTCTGGGTGATTAAAGAGAAGCAAGTCAAATTCACCGTTGGCTGCTCTTTCAAACATTGCCTTGACCATATATTGGTCATAAAGACTAGGTAAGTATTGTTGAAATAAGTCCATAGTAGACAGCATTTCGTTTAAATCTTGGTCATTTTTAACTAACGGGCGAACGCCGAGCGTTTCAACTTCAGTCTCCAAATCAGTACCTTCAGGACCAAAAAAGGTGACTGAGTGGCCTTTGGCGGCGAGTCCTTCGGCAACGGATATTGCGATACTAATTGGTGAATATGCGACGTCACTAGGTGCCGGTGCCGGGAGAAATCCTCGCACCATTGTAGCTATTTTCATATACTTTGTTTGAACCCCTTTACCTACTATTATACCATGCGGACCAGGTCTAACAGTTTAGACAGGGCTGAGAATCAATTAATGGTATGATAAGCATTATGAATCGATGGACAGACGTAAATGGAATATATCAGATCTATCCCCGTAGTTTTATGGATACGGACGGCAATGGTAGTGGCGATATTTCTGGTATCATTGATAAACTCGATTATATTAAAGGCGGCGAGGGCTCACTCGGGATTGATGCGATATGGTTGTCACCGTTTTACACTTCACCGATGGTCGACAACGGCTATGATATCAGCGACTACTGCGGGGTTGATCCGCTCTTCGGGACCTTAGATGATTTTAAGCATTTGCTCGACGAGGCACACCGTCGTCGGATACGCGTCATGATTGATTTTGTACCAAACCATACCTCCGATATGCATTCTTGGTTTGAAGCGTCGGCCAGCTCACGGGATAATAGCCAGAGAGACTGGTATATTTGGCGTGATGGCAAAACGGATGGGTCGGCCCCAAATAACTGGCTAAGTGTGGCTGGCGGTTCAGCGTGGCAGTATGACGAAAAAAGTGATCAATATTATCTCCATAGTTTCTTGAAAGAGCAGCCCGATCTCAATTGGGATAACCCTGAGGTGAGAGAAGCGATGAAGGCAGTCGTTGATTTTTGGTTGTCGATGGGCGTTGATGGCCTTCGGGCGGATGCGATACGCTGGATGGCTAAAGACAGGTCGTTCACTGATAAGTTGTCAAATCTCAACTACCGTGATGGCCAGGAAGACCCATACCACAGTCAAATTCATCATCATCATGGGTCAACTGATCAGTTGCGCACCTATCTTGGTGGCATCGCGGCCACAGTTGAGAACTATGATGATCGCATAATGATTTTTGAAGATTATCCAGATTTTTCTGTCGTTACACCTCAAGAGCGCTATCGTCCATATTTAGAGCTTTATGACATAAATCCTCGGGTTGCAATGCCGTTTAACTTTGGCGGAATGTTTATGCCCTTTCAAGCAACCAGTTTCCGTGATTTTATTGAAACAGTTCATTCATACCTGCAAGATAGTCGCATACCAGTTTATTGTCTTGGTAATCACGATCAGTCGCGGTTAGTCAGTCGTTTTGGGCAGGAACAAGCCCGGCTGATTGCTATGCTGCAGCTCACATTACCGGGACTTCCAGTAATGTATTACGGTGACGAATTAGGTATGAGCGACGGACATATTACAGAAGAATTCATTCAAGATTCATTTGAAAAAAACAATCCAGGAATAGGTATCGGACGCGACCCTGAAAGAACCCCGATGCAATGGTCCCATGACGTATCGGCAGGTTTTAGTAAAGGCGCTCCCTGGTTGCCTGTGCCTATTGAACTTCGGGGTGTGACAGTGGCCGACCAACAAGCTGATCGGACTTCATTTTTGGCACTTTATCAAAATATGCTGTCGTTACGAAGCAAAAGTAGTACGCTGCGACGAGGCGCGTATGAAACGTGCGGGACAAATAACGAGTATGTTTTTTCGTATAGACTGTCTGATAAAGAACATGTCTTTACTATTGTGCTTAATTTTTCGGATCAAACAACCGAATGCCAGGTTGGCGAGCCTAACCCTGACATTATAGCCGCAACGAGTCAACCCGTGAGTTTGATTGACGAGAACACAGTGAGTCTTCGACCATATCANNGCTTCCCATTTGTAATCTTTGCCATAGCCGATATCTTTCATGAGTTTTGTCGGGGCGTTACGAAGGTGAAGTGGAACTTGGGCGTCAGGATATTGCTTGGCAAGAGCTTGCGCCTGGTGCATGGCATCAGTTGTTCGGCGCGATTTTTCACTCTTAGCAAGCGCCGTGGCTACATGAAAGAGAATATAGCTACTTTCGGGCATACCTACGCGCTCGACGGCTTGAAAGGCATTTAAAGCCAGCCCCAGGGCGCCGTTACCAGCCAGGCCGATATCTTCGCTGGCGAATATCACCATCCGGCGGGCAATAAACTTGGCGTCTTCACCGGCGTCAATCATACGAGCCAGGTAGTACAGAGTTGCGTCGACATTGCTACCGCGCATGCTTTTGATAAAGGCACTGATGACGTTGTAGTGCATGTCACCTTTTTTGTCGTAGCCGGGAACTCTTTTTTGGGCGGCGACTTTGATGATTTCCGGCGTTACCTTTTCTCCCATGCTCAAGGCCAGCTCTAAATTACCCAGGGCAACTCTGGCATCACCGCCAGACAGCTCTGCCAAGTAGTCGAGTGCAGCAGCGGAAACATTTTTGGTTTTCTTTTCGAGTTTGAGAGCGTGTTTCAAAATAGTGATAATTTCAGCTTTGTTCAGCGGTTGTAAGACCAGCACGCGACTACGTGACAACAGGGGATTGATGACTTCAAAACTAGGGTTCTCGGTCGTGGCACCAATCAAGGTGATCAGGCCCGATTCGACGTGGGGCAAAAAAGCATCTTGTTGTGCCTTGTTAAACCGGTGGATTTCATCAACGAATAAGATTGTGCGTAGTTGAAGGTTCCAGTTTTGACGGGCATGCTCGATGACTTTTTCGACATCTTTTTTACCGCTGGTCACGGCTGACAGCTCGATAAACTCTGCCGCCACCTCACGGGCGATAATCCGTGCTAGCGTCGTCTTACCGCTACCGGGCGGCCCCCAGAGGATGAGGCTGACCGGGTCTTTCATTTTGACGATTTGGCGTAAAATTTCACCCTCACCCAGCAGATGGGTCTGTCCAATCACTTCATCTAAGGTCGTTGGGCGCATGCGCTCCGCCAAGGGTACTCGTTGCATAGTTCTATTATACCTAACTACAGGGGCTTTATAGGATATAATTGTAGTCAATGAAGGTTCTCGTAAATAATCAGTTAATCGAGTACAAAGATGAAGGCTCGGGCAGAGTAGTGCTCTTACTGCATGGCTGGGGAACAAACCTCGGTACCTTCGACCAGCTGGCTGGCCATCTGGCGCAGTATTTTAGAGTGATCCGGTTCGATTTTCCAGGTTTTGGCCAAAGTCCTAAGCCAACCGACGATTGGTCGGTGAGCGACTATGCTCGCTTGACTTGTGATATTTTAGAAAAGCTCAAGGTATCTGGTCTACATGCCGTTATCGCTCATTCATTTGGCGGCAGGGTAGCGATCAAGGGCGTTAGCCAGGGCTACCTTGAACCCACCCGAATCGTATTGATTGGTGCCGCTGGTGTTAAACCAAATAGCTCAATCAGAACAAGTTTGTATAAAAGCGTGGCTAAGGTAGGTAAAATCGTCACTTCTTTGCCACTTATCAGCCTGGCTCAACCAGCGCTACGCAAGCGTCTGCATGCCGCGGCCGGCAGTACAGATTATCTACAGTCCGCACAGATGCAAAATATATTTCTCAAGGTCATTAACGAAGATCTACTACCAGAGGTCTCACGTCTAACCCAGCCGACGCTACTGGTATGGGGAAAAGACGATACCGAAACTCCTTTGACCGATGCCAATTTAATGCTTAAATCACTAGAAAATGGGCGACTGGTGATTATTCCCGACGCCGGACATTTTGTTTATACCGAAGCTTTCGACGAAGTCGCCAAAGAGCTAGACGGATTCTTGTTATGAAATACTATTGGACGCGTTTCCTGCCTAGCTACGCGCAAACGATTATCTACATGTTACAAGAATCGGACTATAAACCGAAGCAGTACGTGGCTTGGCTCAATAGGTCTAATGACTTTCGATCGATTACCAAGCGCCGCCAACTCGATTTTACACACAAGGCTAAACTCTTATTGACGGTGGTATGGTTAATGTTGGTGACGATTTACCTAGCCGGCGTTGCCCTATTCGTGGAATCGATTATCATGGGCAACGTCATGGTTGCCGGCTTGGCGGTGTTATTATTCGCTGGTTCGCCGCTACTAACCGCTTATATTGTTATAGTACCTTTGTATATAGGCTATGTCATCATCCAAGCACCTCGACAACGCCAAATGGTAGCATCGGCCCGTCAGATTCTAGCCGAGCACCCAGCCCTAAAAATTGCAATTGCAGGCAGTTACGGCAAAACAACCGCCAAAGAAATTTTAGCCACGATACTGGGCGAAGACAAGCAAATTGCCTTCACGCCGGGCAATATGAATACGTCTATTGGTATTAGTAGCTTTGCTCAAACGTTGAAAGGTGATGAAGAGATACTTGTTTTCGAGCTTGGCGAAGAACAAGTTGGTGATGTCCGAGAGCTGTGCAATCTGATTCAACCGGACGTAGGTATCATTACCGGTATAAATGAAGCCCATTTGTCGAGTTTTGGCACGCTAGAACGGACGGTTGCCACAATCTTTGAACTAGAGGATTATTTGGGTACCAAACCAGTCTATAAAAACAAAGAGAGTCCATTGGTCGTGTCAAAGCTTAAAGCCGATGATAAATTGACCTTTGATCGCACCGGTACCGACGGCTGGCGGGTTAGTAATACTAAAACCAGCATTCATGGTATGACTTTTGATATTACAAAAAATGGCAAAACTATGTCAGCTCACACGGGGTTACTGGGCAAACATAATATCGGCGTGATTGTTGCGTCAGTAGCGATTGCCGATTCTGTTGGATTAACTACTGAGCAGATTGCCGTCGCTATCAACAAAACTGTACCGTTCGAGCACCGTATGCAACCACGGCGCCTGCACGGAGCTTGGGTAATCGACGATACCTACAACGGTAACAGCGAGGGCGTTCAAGCCGGTCTGTTGTTACTCAAAGACTTAGAAGCCAAACGCCGAATTTATGTCACGCCTGGGTTAGTCGAACAGGGTGATAAGACTCGCCAAGTTCACGAAAAGATTGGTCGGCAAATCGCCGTAGTTGCCGATGTTGTCGTGTTGATGCAAAACTCAGTCACCGATTATATTACTAATGGGCTGCGGGAAGCTGGATTCGGTGGCCGGCTGTTGATTATTGATGATCCGTTAGAATTTTATTCCAACCTCGGCCATTTTGTAGCTGCTGGCGATGTCGTGTTGATGCAAAACGACTGGACCGATAACTACGCCTAAGCTGATATAATTGAGAGCATGAAGAAAACCATAGCTGTCTTTTTTGGTGGCCGATCTACCGAACATGATATCTCGATTATTACTGCGCTTAGCTCGGTCATAAAACCACTTGAACTCACCAAGAAATATATTGTTGTCCCTGTTTATATTACAAAAGACGGTCAATGGTTTAGTGATGAAAAGCTAAAAGATATCAGATTGTTTCGTGGCCAGGCAATTGACGATTTTTGCGCCAAAGCCAAACCAGTAGCCGTGGTGTTCGATGGCGGTATGATCCTCAGGAAAAGCGGACTGAGAAACAAAGATATTCGTGTTGATATTGCCTTTCCCGCGATGCACGGTCCGTATGGTGAGGATGGAAGCCTGATGGGGCTTTTACGGATGGCGGGAATTCCATTTGTTGGTTCGGATATGCCAGCGAGTGTTATTGCGATGGATAAGGTTCTGGCAAAACAGGTTGCGCAGGCAAACGACATTCCGACCTCAAAGTTCGTTTTCTTTTCTAAAGCCGAGTTTGATGGTAGTAGAGATGTGATTATAAAGAAGGTGATCAGTAATTTGACATTCCCGCAGTTCGTCAAGCCAGCTCATCTCGGTTCAAGTATAGGCATTACCAAAGTAAATAATACCGATGAACTATCGAACGCCATCGAAGTAGCTACCTATTATGACGACAAAATTATCGTTGAAGAGGCTGTCGAAAATCTGGTTGAAGTTACCGTGCCTATTATGGGCAACGACAGTCTTCGGCCATCACTAGTTGAGAGGCCGCTCGCACATGGCGATGACTTCTTTGACTTCGACACCAAATATATGAATGGTGGAAAAAAATCTGGCGGCTCAAAACAAACTGGTGCTCAGGGTTATAGCGAACTTCCTGCCAAACTCCCGGATAGCTTATACCAGGCTTCACTAGATATCGCTCAGAAAGTATATCGTGTGGTTGGGTGCGAAGGTATATCGCGAGTTGATCTGTTGATTGATACTAAATCTGAGACTGTGTATTTTAACGAGATTAATCCTTTGCCTGGTAGTTTGTATGCTCATAACTGGCGAGCGAGTGGTGTTTCGTCTATTGAACTGGTCAGTCGTCTGGTCGAGCTTGCCGAAGAACGATTTGCTCGTAATAAAAAAATTGAAACTACTTTTTCGTCCAATTTCCTAGGCCAGTTTTAATTAATCTATCTCTAAGTTATAATAAACCTTAGAAATAAAGGAGGTAGTCTATGATTTATTATGTAATTGGTATTATCGTAATCTTTATCCTCAGCGGATTGAAGGTTGTTAACCAATACGAGCGAGGTGTCGTTCTGACACTCGGTAAATATACAGGTTTACGTCAGCCGGGTCTTCAAATTATTGTTCCGATTTTTCAGCGCATGCTTCGTGTCGATATTCGTACCAATACTATTGATATTCCTAAGCAAGAGGTTATAACTAAGGATAACGTGACGGTTAATGTTGACGCGGTTGTCTATTTTCGTGTATCCGACGCTGAAAAGGCCGTTCTTGAGGTAGCTAATTATATCTATGCCAGTAGCCAGTTTGCCCAAGCGGCTTTGCGTGACGTGACAGGCAACGTAGAACTTGATTCATTACTTGGCAAACGTGATGAAGTGAGTGCTCAAATCAAAGAAATTGTTGATGTTCAAACCGAAAAATGGGGTATCGATGTCGAAAGCGTCAAGATTCAGAACATCGAGCTACCGCAAGACATGAAGCGGGCTATGGCTAAGCAGGCTGAGGCCGAGCGTGAACGTCGAGCAGTCATTATTACAGCCGAAGGCGAGAAAGCCGCTGCTGCCGCCGTCGCAGCCGCTGCGGCCACACTGTCGAAGGTCCCTGGCGGTATCAGTATTCGTACCTTGCAGACTCTGGAAAAGATCGCGGTCGAGCCAAGCCAAAAAACGCTGTTCGTCCTGCCGGCAGAATTAACAGAGACGTTCAGCAAGTTGGTCAATAAGTAAACCTTGTTGAATCGCGCTAACTCTAGTAAAATAATAGAGCTATCAAAGGCAAGTGTGGCTCTTTAGCTCGTCGTACCCGAAGGGTCGCGAATGAAAATCGTAGAGCAGAGGCGCCGATACGTCAAAATGATGTAAGCTTGTCGTATAGCACAAAAGCACCAAGTGCGGCTCTTTAGCTCAGTTGGTAGAGCAGAGGCTTGAAGAGCCTTGTGTCCCCAGTTCAAGTCTGGGAGGAGCCACCAAAGAAATAACCTCATTTATATGGGGTTATTTCTTTGGTCACAGACTTGTATTCGCCCCATAAGTCCTCTATAATCTGTAAAGCATGCGGGTGTAGCTCAGTTGATAGAGCGCTTCCTTGCCAAGGAAGAGGTCGAGAGTTTGAGTCTCTTCACCCGCACCAAAGGGAATCCTCAGACACTACGGTGTCTTTTTCTTTGCAGCGAGGGCGTAGAGTTATTCAGTCGGTCTTTTCAGGACATACATTGATGATTCTTTTATGCTATATCTCAAAGGTGATGTCATTTTTTCGTGCTCACCATCTCTTGACACTCTGATCGACTTATTGGTGGCTATTACAATATCTTTTGCACGAAATGACTTTAGCTTTTTTGCAACATTCTTTCTTCCTAGTATTAAACCCACAACGGCCCAGAATAAATTTAATCGTGATTTACCGATAACGATATAGACTGACAATACCCCCTCTTGAAGCTGTGCGCGCTGAAAAGTTAGGCCGTTTAGCTCATATGTATTATTGCCGACGAAAACCAGAGGAGTAGAATATTGTTTGCCATTAAGCTCAACCCTGTAAGTTCGGAAACGGAAAAATGTTGTGAAAATTGAGGTCACTATTGCTGGCCATTTGCCGTATTTCTTTTTATGCTCATTTCTGTCCATTAAAGAATCGGGGTAGATACCAATACTTGAGTTATTTATGAAAGTTTTATTGCATACTTGCCCGGTGTCGATCTTTACCTTTTTGGCCGCTTTAAAGTACTCCATGGCATCTGGGAGAGACTGTGGAACACCAAGGTCCTTGGTGAAGTGGTTCAGCGTGCCGCCTGGGAGAGGCATTAATACGGCTTCGGTATCTTTCATTAGGTTGGCAACCGCACTTATGGAGCCATCACCACCTACTACGGCTATGATTCTTCCTCCTTTAATATGAGGTTTGAGAGAGGGTTCAAAGCCTGGTCTGATCTTTATTGAATCGATAATATCAATTGATGAATCGGTAAATATTTTTCGCAATTCTTTGATTGAAGAATTGCTACCAGATTCTGTGTTGTAGACTAGTACCACTTTCATTGTAGCGGCTTAATTATGAAAATTACTATGCATAGAATAATTCCGCCCAGGACCCATCCACCAATTACGTCACTTGGAAAGTGCGCACCCAAGTAAATTCTTGAAATGCCGACGAGGATAACAAGTGAAGTAAAGATTGCTAGGGTAATGTAGTTAAATGGCGAAGGAAGAAGGCGGTAACCATAGTATGCAAGTAATCCGAACGCAATGGTCGATCCTGCAGCATGCCCGCTTGGGAAGCTATAACTGTGAACATACATTCCGGCAACGTATTCAGTGAGAGGACGCGTTCGTTCTGTAATATTCTTAAGGATCGTACTTACAATCAATACTAGCCAAACAAATGTACCGCTAAGGACTACGGTCGGCTTATGTTTGAGAAGCCCATAGACAACAATCATGAATCCAATAGATGAGGTGGTAATTGGGTGACCAATGTAGCTAATGAGCTCGAAAAAAGGCCGCAAGCTCGCTGGTAGGTTGGAAATAAGCTTAATCGTAGCCTCATCAAATTTACTAACTTTTAAACCGATCATCGTAATAGTATTATATCATTGTCCAAATTATGGTTTGCTGCTAATGAAGTATAGTGTAAGTCACTAGTCTCACTTACTTAACAAGAACTCTCGATAAGGCTCCTCTAAAATCTTCCGCCAGCGACTTATCTCACCACTGATTTCGTGTAAACTTTTTTGCATTTGGTATTGAAAATAACTCAAAATCTCGACCTCTTCGAAATAAAAAATAGTCGAGAGCCCAACTCCCCAGCCTCCAGGCTGCGGGAGTTCTTGAGTCTCTTCACCCGCACTATGTAGCTGCTATAATATAGTTATGACAGAACAGCCGAGCAGTACAAATAATTATCAATGCGCAGAATGCGGGTTGCATTTTCAAGATGAGGCAACGGCGCTACGATGTGCCAGTTGGTGTAAAAAGCACAAAAGTTGCAATCTGGACATTACAAAACTGTCGATTGAACGAACAACCGGCATTTAGTATTAATTATTTATGTCTTATACTATAGACATGGCATTCGAAGATTTTCAACAGAAAGATAGCGTTATTATTGTCTATACCGGCGACGGTAAAGGCAAGACCAGTGCGGGTCTCGGACTCATGTCGCGGGCGCTTGGTACAGGCTGGAAAGTTGCTTTCGTGCAGTTTATAAAACTATGGGACGTTGGTGAGCACCAGTTTATTCGCGATATTATGCCCATCTATCAAGACAAACTCGATTTTTATAAAGGTGGTCTTGGTTTTTTCGATGCCGGCGAGCTGAGCGCCAAAGCCACCAAAGCAGAACATATTGCCGAAGCGAAGCGAACATATGAATTTGCCCTTAAAGTGGCCAAGACTGGCGACTACCAGTTAGTCATTTGCGACGAAATCAACAACGCTGTTCACGACGGGTTGTTGACCGTGGCTGATCTTGAAACACTTATCGATAAAAAACATCCAAATACGAGCCTCTGCCTAACTGGCCGTAATTTTCCGACGTCCCTCATAGCAAAGGTTGATATTGCCACCGAGATGACGAAGCTAAAGCATCATTTCGATGACAAGTTCATTGCCAACAAGGGTATCGACTACTAAATTTTTAGCACTTACTAAAGCCACACAGTTCGCATTTTTGGCAGCCTTCGATAAAACGCAGGCTGGCCGAGCCACATTCTGGACATATGTCAGTCAGTTTGTTAGTTTTGGGAGCTTCCCATAGCGGAATTGTTTCGCTTTGAACGGAGCCGTCTTCAACAGGTACCAGTTTGACTTTTGTGGCTTGGTGNNCTTGATCCGCCAATACCGCGTAGTTGTGATATGACTTTTTGAGCGACTTGGTCGGACGAATAGTCGGACGGAATACGGAAGGTAAGCGAGATTAATCGTCCAATCGCCTCGGCATCGGCGGTGATATCCGAGCCAGCTCGACCAACATTAATGAAGACCTCAAAGATATTTCCCTCTCCATCTTCATTGACTGAAATGAAGGCCGTACCGAGTGGTGTGGTGACCTTGTGGGTCCGGCCGCTTAGAACGTTTGGTCGTGGTTTGAGATTAATCGGTACACTTGGAGGTAGCTCGATTTGCTCTGTTTTAACGCCAGCCAATTTGTCGTAGTATGAAGACTCCTTCTTCACCTCAAGTACTTGTTTTTCACGACTTCCATCTCGGTAAATTGTGATACCTCGGCAGCCAGTTTCGTGTGCCATTAAGTAAGCATCCCGGACATCCTCAACGGTTGCCTGGTTTGAAAAGTTAATTGTTTTCGAGATAGCATTGTCGACGTATTCCTGGAACGCCGCCTGAATTTTCAAGTGCCATTGAGGACTAATGTCACCCGCAATGACGAAAGTCTTTTTTAGATCATCAGGCATTGAATCTATATTTTGGATTGATCCACCGTTGGCTTGGATTTGCTCGAGTAGTTCCTCGGAGTAGAGGCCGCGTTCTTTCAGTACGGCGACAAAGTAAGGACTCGTCTGGAACATCCGCTTACCCTCGATGGTATTTTTAGCGTAGGTGAGCGCGAATAGTGGTTCACAACCACTCGAAGCGTCTGCTAACATAGCAATAGTACCGGTCGGAGCGATAGTAGTCCGGGCGCCATTTCGGGGACTTATTTGGTCTGGGTGGTCATAGATTGAGCCTTCGTAGGCCGGGAAAACACCGCGTTTTGAAGCCAGGTCGACTGAGGCCACGTCAGCTTCTTGCTGAATGAACTTCATAACACGTCTGGCCATCTCGACACCTTCATCGGTGTTATAGCCGATGTTCATAGCCAGTAGCGCATCAGCGAAGCCCATGATGCCGAGCCCAATTCGACGTATTTGACGCGTCATAATCCGAACTTTATCGATTGGGTATTCGTTCATGTCGAGCACATTATCTAGAAAGTGGACCGACAGATGGGTCGTCTGGCGCAAGCCGTCCCAGTTAAAGTCGTCACCATCGATGAAAAGAGCTAAATTGATACTGCCGAGCGTACAAGCGTCGTAAGGTAGTAGTGGTTGTTCACCACAAGGGTTAGTTGCCTCGATTTGTCCAAGTTGTGGCGTTGGGTTGGCGCGAGAGCTATTTATCCGATCGATAAAAATCATACCGGGATCGCCATACTGCCAAGCCAGGCGCGTAATTAAGTCAAAGACTTTCTTGGCATTTAGCCGACCCATTGCTTCCTGGTTACGGGGATTGATAAGATCGTAACCGTAGCCAGGTGTGTCTTCTTGGCACCATTCCTGGAGTTTGGCGACAGCGGCGTCGAGTCGAACTTGCTTTAAATCCATGTCGCGAGTTTGGTGGGCTTCGCGAACTTCGGTTACGAGTGTGTCAAAATCAAACCCATTTTCGTAATCGTCGGACAGGAGCTGTTTGTCGATAGCGACTTGGTCGAAAAACTCTTTGGTTGTCGTTACTGAAATATTGAAGTTTGTGAGTGAAAATTCATCAAGCTTATAGATAGAGAACAGTAGAATATCGGGATGATTGTAATGCAAGATTCCCATATTTGCACCACGCCTGACGCCACCTTGGCGAACCGACGAGGTAATGTCGTTGTACATCTGCATGAATGAGATTGGTCCAGTCGTTGTACCGCCAGACGTTGATAGCCTGTCATTTTTTGGACGTAATCGTGAGAACGAGAAACCAGTTCCGCCACCAGATTTGTGAATCATCGCCATATCGGTGGCTGATTCTAAAATTCCAATCAGGCTGTCGGGCACGGGCAAGACAAAACATGCCGATAGTTGTTGGCCAGGTTTGGCGGTGTTAAGGAGCGTTGGTGTGTTTGGTAAAAACTTACGCGTCGACATCATTTTGTAGAATTTAGTGGCGGTTGCCAAGTGAGTTCTGTCATTACCACCGTACAAACGATCAGCGGTCGCAATATTGTAGGCAACGCGCCAAAACATTTCTTTAGGAGTTTCGATTGGATTACCGGATGCGTCACGTCGGGCGTAACGCGTACTGCCGATATACCAGGCATTTTTACTTAATTTTGGCTCAGCCAACGTAGTCGGTACTGCCGGAACTTCACGTCCGATCTTGTATATTTTAGCAAGTTTATCAGCCTCGTTGAGGACTACTATTTGTTGTACTGTTTCTTTCATCTCTTCTCCCTCTTATTCCCCATATGTTGTGTGTGGTTTGTAGTATAGACGCTACATGTTGTGTATGTCAACATTAATTGTTATGCTAATTAGTAGAAAAGGGGAAATATGAAATCAACAACTAAGAGTACGTATGCACAGGACGTTTTGGGATCAAAAAAAATTGTTTTACTCGACGTTTGGGCACCATGGTGTGCGCCGTGCCGTGGAATGGAGCCTGTTTTAAACATCGTCAAAGAGGAAACAGAGAATTGGGCTGAAATTATCAAGCTTGATGCCTCTGTAGAGATGGACCTCGTCCAAGAATTAGGGGTCAGTGGTCTTCCAACTTACTTGGTTTTCAAGGACGGTAAGATAACAGGTTCGAAAGTGGGGGCAACCTCGAAAGCCAATCTCGTTAGCCTAATGTCACAAGCTGCTTAGTAACTAACCGCTCAGTTTCTATTCTCTGCTATAATAATGCCGAGATGGCGCGTTGACGGAACGGTTACGTGGAGCTCTGCAAAAGCTTATAAATGGGTTCGACTCCCATACGTGCCTCCAAGAAAATGCGCGGATGGTGGAATTTGGTAGACACGAGAGACTTAAAATCTCTTGGCCTCACGGTCGTGCGGGTTCAAGTCCCGCTCTGCGCACCAACTAAAAACAGTCCTTGTCTCCGGATACAGGGCTGTTTTTAGTTGGAGGATTTGCTATAATTAAATCGTAAGAACTTAATGTATAAGGGGAAATAATGACAGCATTCTGGATTATCCTGGCAATTATCGTAGTCGTAATATTATCTTTGTGGGTCATGTATAACGCGTTGGTCACACTTAAGATACGTGTAGACGAAGCTTGGAGCGATATTACCGTTCAGTTGAAGCGACGTTTAGACTTGATCCCAAATCTTATTGAAACAGTTAAGGGGTATGCCGCACACGAAAGAGGTGTCTTTCAAGCAGTCACCGAAGCTCGCGCCAACGCGCTTAACGCTCAAGGTGTTAAACAGACCGCAGCCGCTGAAAATCAATTTGAAGGCGCCCTTAAAAGCCTGTTTGCTGTTGCTGAAGCCTACCCAGACCTAAAGGCGAGTCAGAATTTCTCGGAACTCCAAGCTGAACTTGTTGACACCGAAGATAAAATTCAAGCATCTCGTCGTTTTTATAACGGCGGTGTTCGTGATCTTAACACTAAAATCCAAACCTTTCCAAGCAATGTCATTGCGGGTATGTTTGGCTTTAAGAACCGTGACTTCTTCGAACTTGGTGAAGCTGAACAAGCCCAAGCCGAAAAACCAGTCAACGTAAAATTCTAATAGACTGGTAGCTAAGATGTATAAAGCAATTGCCGCTAACAAACGCAACACACTTTTTATTATGGCAGTCTTCGTGGCCGTCATTAGCGCGATTGGTTGGGCAGTCAGTTATTATTTTGGCAACACAAGCATTACGTACATAGTTATTGCCGGGGCGGCATTGTACGTCGTCCTTCAGTATTTTTTGGCAAGCAAGTTGGCGGTGGCGATGACAGGTGCGGTACAGATTGAAAAACGAGACAATCCGCGGCTGTATCGAATTGTCGAAAACCTCGCGATTACCCTTGGCGTCCCGACGCCGAAAGTGTACATTATCGATGACCCTGCCTTTAACGCATTCGCCACTGGGCGTGACCCCCAGCACGCAATTGTCGCCGCTACGACCGGCCTGATTGAAGTGATGGATGATAACGAACTTGAAGCCGTGATGGCCCACGAGATGGGCCACGTTCAGAACTATGACATTCGCGTTAGCATGATAGTCTTTGGCCTGGTCAGCGCCATCGGGCTTTTGTCCGACATTGTCCTACGGATGATGTTTTTTGGTGATAATCGCCGAGAGAACAATACCCAACCAATCGTTCTTATTATCGGTTTGGTTGTCGTGATTCTTGCCCCAATTGTTGCGGTGATTATTCAAATGGCTGTCAGTCGCCAACGGGAATATTTGGCTGACGCCTCAGGTGCCATGACGACCCGTCATCCGGAGGCACTGGCAACTGCGCTTGAAAAGCTGCAGCAAAATGGCCGTCCCATGAAGCGTCAAAGTACTACGACTGCTCATTTGTTTTTTTCGAATCCATTAAAACCAGGTTTTTTCAGCAAATTATTCAGCAGTCATCCTCCGCTGGCAGATCGTATTGCGCGTTTGCGTGCGAATGCAAACAAATTCTAACTACCGTAAGGCTCGTATCCTATGACCATAAAAAAGAAACTTTCAAAAAAACCAACTCGTATCGACCACATCCTTTCGAGTATAAAAAAAATGTTTATTAAAGTACGCACTGCGGAGCACAAGTATTTGAGTCGTCGTCCGCACCGCAGTTTCAGGCTGACGCGTCGTCGTGATTATTCACGCTCACTAACGTTACCTGGTCATTGGGCTTTTACGTCGCATGTGTATCGAAACTTGCGACAAAACCGCAAGACGTTCTTATTGTTGGCACTGGTCTATGCAATCTTCACAGCGATTATGGTAGGTACTGCCTCGCAGGACATCTATACAACGCTTACCAATACGCTCCGCCAGACGGGGACGGACGTTTTTCAAGGTAACCTTGGGGAATTAGGCAAGGCGGGGTTATTATTTGTTACAGCTGCCACAGGCGGGCTATCTCAGACGCTTACCGAAGTCCAGCAAGTCTACGCGGGCTTAATTGCCTTGCTGACGTGGCTGACGACCGTATGGCTACTCCGTAATCTACTGGCCGGACACGAAGTAAAGTTACGTGACGGACTGTATAATGCCGCAGCTCCACTGCTTTCGACCCTCGTGGTTGCGCTGCTGCTTGTGGTACAGCTGTTACCGCTGGCGCTGGCATTAATTGGGTACTCCGCGGCGCTGTCCTCTGGTTTGCTGTCCGGCGGGGTTGAGGCAATGCTGTTCTGGATTGTCGCCGGTATGCTCGGCCTGCTGTCGCTCTACTGGATGATGAGTACGTTTATTGCTTTGATTGTGGTGACATTACCCGGTATGTATCCCTTCCAAGCGATTAAAACGGCCGGTGATCTTGTAATTGGTCGTCGGTTCCGGATTTTACTACGCATTATATGGATGGCGATTACAGTTATTGTGGCGTGGGTTCTGGTGATGATTCCGGTTATTCTATTTGATACCTGGCTCAAAGGTTTGTGGCCGGCGATTCAGGGGCTTCCAATTATTCCGTTTGTTTTACTTGGCCTAGGCTCGCTCACGATAGTGTGGTCGGCAAGCTACGTCTATCTGTTATATCGAAAGGTGGTGGCCGATGACGCAGAACCAGCCTAGCGAGCGCATTACTGAGCTTCGACACCTCCTGGCGACGTATAGTTATCACTATCACGTCCTCGATAGCCCGACGGTTGATAACTCGGTCTACGATAGTCTCTATGGTGAATTAAAAAAACTTGAGGCGAAGTATCCAGAGCTGGTGACGTCCGATAGCCCAACGCAACGCGTGGGGAGCGAACTGTTGGGCGGATTTAAGAAAGTTACTCATAGCACGCGGATGTTGAGTCTGAACGACGTGTTTGACCAAGCCGAGGTTGAAGCTTGGGTCAAGCGAATCGATAAGCTGTTACCCGGTCGTACGCACGAGTTTTTTGCAGATATCAAGATGGACGGGCTAGCCTGCGCACTTATATACGAGGATGGTGTCTTGAAACAGGCAATTACGAGAGGTGATAGCTTTATCGGCGAGGACGTGACGGCCAATGTGCGGACGATTAAAAACGTTCCATTGCGGCTCGTTGCAGCACATAAACCAATCCAACGATTGCAAGGTGACACCTTGCAAAATGATATGAGCAAGTTTCTAGTTGGTCGGACCGAGATTCGTGGTGAAATTGTGATGTTAAAGAAGGATTTTGCAGCATTGAACGACCAACGCAAAAAAGCTGGGTTGCCATTATTTGCTAATCCGCGCAATTTAGCAGCTGGTACGATTAGACAACTCGATCCGAGGCTTGTCGCCGAGCGTCCGTTGTCTTTTAGAGCTTACGATCTATTGCGGGATAATCCTCGTGACATACCGACGAACAGTTTTGCCTATGAAGCAATTCGTGCACTCGGTATTGTCGCCAATCCGCAGGCCTCAACTTTTACGTCACTTAGCAGCGTCATGCAATTCGTACATGAGTGGGACACGAAACGGAACGTATTGCCGTTCAATACTGATGGTCTCGTCATTAAGGTGAATAATCGCGCTCAGTACGTTGAACTTGGCATTGTTGGCAAGCAACCACGGGCGGCCGTTGCCTATAAATACGCCGCTGAGAAAGCGACGACGGTCGTTAAAGATATTGTTATTAGTATTGGCCGGACTGGTGCGGCTACACCTGTCGCCGTGTTTGATCCTGTCGTGGTGGCCGGAACGACCGTCCGACATGCCAGCCTTCATAATGCCGATGAGATTGCCCGACTCGATGTTCGTTTGGGCGATACGGTTGTGATTTTCAAAGCGGGTGATATTATTCCTCAAGTTGAAAGTGTCGTGTTTGAGCTTCGTCCAACTAATACAAAGACCGTTGATTATAGGCAGCTGTTAGCCGAACAATACCCAGAGCTTGAGTTTTATCGTCCAGAAGGTGATGTTGTCTACCGAGTAAAGGGTGCTGACAGTGACTTGATGCTGAAACGCGGTGTGCAGTACTATGCGTCCAAGGGCGCCCTTGATATTGATACACTTGGCGAAAAGAACGTGGTGATGCTGGTTGATGCCGGCCTCGTGAAAGATTTAGCAGACATATATACGCTGACTGTTGATGACCTACTGAAACTCGATCGATTCGCCGGCGTTTCTGCTAATAAGTTGATTGGGGCTATTGCCGATAAGAAAACACCACCGCTTGAAAAGTTTATTCTGGGACTTGGTATTCGCCACGTCGGAACCCAAACGGCAATCGATTTGGCTAATATGTTTATGACTGTCGATAGATTACAACAGGCCTCGATCGATCAGCTTGAAGCAGTCGATGGTATTGGCAAAGTCATTGCCGAATCTATCATTGCCTGGTTTGCTGATCCAGATAACGAAGGACTGATTGAAAAGTTCGCGAGGCTTGGCGTGAAACCATTTTATCAGAAAAAAACAGGTAAGTTAGTCGGTCAAAACTTTGTAATTACTGGCTCGTTAGAGACGTTATCTCGTGATGAAGCTGCTGACCGAATCCGCAGCCTGGGTGGTACCTTTCAAACTGCCGTCGCCAAAGATACGACTTATTTGGTTGCGGGTGGCAAAGTCGGCGCCAGCAAACTACAAAAGGCTGAAAGTTATGGAACGAAGATAATTAATGAGCAACAATTTATAAAACTAATCGAGGGTTTGTAATGCCAGACTTGAAGCAGCATACTATAGACTATATGACGCAAAATCCTAGTATTTTAGCCAAAAGTTTAGTGGTAAAAAGAGACCACACGCTTATTCTTGACGGACTGTCATTCGCAATTCGACCTGGCTCGATAAATGGTCTCATCGGGCCGAGTGGTTCAGGAAAAACTACTCTCATGCGAGCAATCGTGGGTGTTCAATCTATTAGCGACGGTAGCCTTAACGTTCTTGGTAAATCGGCTGGTGATAAGACATTGAGGTACAAGATCGGCTATGTGTCACAAGACATGGCTGTCTACACTGATTTGACGGTGGTGCAAAATTTGAGATATTTTGCAACGGTCGCGCGGGCTACCCGCCAACAAGTCGATGATATTATTGCGACAGTTCGATTAGACAAACAGCGTAACCAAATAATCGGTAGTTTATCGGGTGGTCAAAAAGCGCGGGTTTCATTGGCCGCAGCGTTGATTGGTAATCCTGAACTACTGGTATTAGACGAGCCGACAGTAGGGTTGGACCCCGTGTTGCGTCAAGAGCTGTGGGATTTGTTTGGCGAGCTCGCCTCGCAAGGAAAAACACTGCTTGTCTCCAGTCATGTTATGGACGAGGCCGATAAATGTGACGAGTTGTTACTGCTGCGCGACGGGCAATTATTATGGAACGATTCACGTCAGAGGTTGCTTAGCCGGACCAATACTCGCTCGGTCCAAGACGCCTTTATGCGAGTAATTACATCGAAAGAGGCGATATAATGTATCACGTCAAAGTCACCTTTGCCACAACTGGACGGATATTACGTCAGCTGTCACATGACCCGCGTACTCTGGTTTTGATTTTTGTGGTGCCGTGTGTCTTGATGTCGCTGCTGCGGTGGTTGTATGACGATAACATCGCAGTATTTAACCACATCGCTCCGGCGCTGTTGGGAGTTTTCCCTTTTATTATCATGTTTATCATTACATCAATAACGACGCTGCGCGAACGGACGGGTGGCACGATGGAACGGTTGATGGCCTTACCGATTAGCAAGCTTGATTTAATCCTGGGATATATGATAGCATTCGGGTTATTAGCGATCATTCAAGCGTTACTGGCAAGTAGTTTGATTTTGTATGGATTTAATCTGGACGTTGCTGGTCCGCATTGGTTTTTGATCATCATGGCCCTAGCCGACGCTTTGCTTGGAACAGCGCTGGGGTTGTTTGTTAGCGCGTTTGCCCGAACTGAGTTCCAAGCGGTCCAATTTATGCCCGCTTTTATCATTCCACAGCTACTAATCGGTGGCCTATTATTGCCACTTTCGCAAATGCCGTCGCTACTGGAGACGATTGCCTATTGGATGCCGATGACCTACGCGATTGACGCTCTTAATATTGTTGTGACAAACAGTGACTTAACAGCTAATGCCTGGCGAGATTTACTGGTGGTAGTTGGTTGTGTTATCGTAGCAATACTACTGGGTGCGTTAACGCTGAGACGGAAAAGTTAGGCTCATATACCCATGAAATTAAATAAATCGAATTTACGGATACTAAAAAAATAAAATTATGATTGTTTTACTTATAATTTTAGCTACCACAGTTAGCACCGTTCTTGGCGGACTGTTTGCGATTAAGTTTAAAGATCAACTTCATTTAATTTTAGGCCTTAGTGCCGGGGCGGTACTTGGGGTTGCCTTGTTCGATCTACTGCCTGAATCAATCGAATTAAC
The DNA here is from genome assembly GCA_002413425.1 of Candidatus Saccharibacteria bacterium UBA5170. Lineage (GTDB taxonomy): Bacteria > Patescibacteriota > Saccharimonadia > Saccharimonadales > Saccharimonadaceae > UBA1547. The sequence goes on from DHWY01000003.1 coordinate 249,853, forward strand.
CAAAGACATCTATAGCGTGCAGACAGTAACGATATTAATTGCCGTCGGCTTTTCGGTCTATATGCTGCTCGATCGGCTTTTTTCGGTGCACGGACATCATCACGTTGACGGCAGTGAGGATCATTCCAATAAGGGCAAGCTGGGCGCCTCGGCCCTAGTCTTCCATAGTTTTTTGGATGGTTTTGCCATTGGGCTAGCTTTTAAGATATCGCCAGCGATTGGCTGGGTCGTTGCCCTAGCTGTCTTGTCCCACGACTTTTCTGACGGCATCAACACCGTCAACATGATTATCAAGAATAAGGGTGGACGAAATGCTGCCTTAAAATGGCTGTCAGCCGATGCGCTGGCTCCAGCGCTTGGAGTTGTGGCGGCGTTCTATTTGACTGTTTCAGGACCAGTCCTTGGTTTGATTCTATCCGTTTTTGTCGGTTTCTTTTTATATATCAGCGCCAGCGACCTGGTGCCCGAGAGTCACCATCGACATCCTGCTATTTGGACGTCAGTTTCGACAATCATTGGGATGGCGGTGATTTATCTCGCCGTCTCGTTTGCCAGATAAAGCTAGGCACAAAAAAAGACCTCGCCGTTTTAAGGACGAGGTCTTTTTGTAGGTAGGGTAGTAAACTACCAGCTACGCTGACGGAATGCACCGCCACCGTTGCTTGAGCCACCGCGGTCGTTGCCGCCGCCGTTGCTTCCACCGAAGTCACGACGAGGTCGGTCTTCTTTTGGACGTGCTAGACCAACGCTGATTGCGCGACCATCAAGGTCTTTGCCATCAAGCTGATCAACAGCTTTTTGGTTGTCTGCTTCATTTTTGAATTCAACAAAGCCGAAGCCCTTTGAACGGCCGCTGTCGCGGTCAGTGATTACTCGTGCGCTTTCAACTTCACCAATTTGCTCAAAGTGAGCTTTGAGTGTGTCATCAGTAGTAGCGTAGGCTAAGCTACCGATGAATAAATTTTGCTGTGCCATAATATGTAGGTTCTCTTTTCTTCTTAATCTGATGCTAATTATCGTCAGACCGACCGCTCTAGCGATTGTGTGCGAAGAAGAGAGTTTACCTGATAGAGGTAAGCGCCCGCCTTTTGCCTTAATACGCGTGTGCTTCTGAACGCTATTATTTAAGCATACTTTTAGTGTAAATACCAGCACAAGCAACATGATATGTTTAAAAATGCTTGTGTTATAGCAGAAAATGCGTGATAATACTATCAGAGCTGGTGCGTAAAGGGGTAACCTTTGCGCTGGCAAAACAAACAAGTTCACACAAAAACGTGCCCCGGGTGGGCGCGCAACAGCTAAAAAAGTTCGTTCCTAGTCATAGGAGCGAACTTTTGCTATAATTTCTGGGCATATGGGGCTATAGCTCAGTTGATTAGACTGCTTCCATGACATGGAAGCAGTCGAGGGTGAGAACTGCCAGCGGCAGTTTGCAAGGAAATCTTTCAGATTATTAACTACGTTAATAGTATGAAAGTTTCGGGGTCGCGGAACGTGACTGAGTCCCTCTAGCTCCACAAAAATAGTAATGTTTTTATCTGATATACTAAGTAACATAAGCGTATGACTAATAAATTATCCAAAAAGTTTAAAACCTATATTCAAAAAAAGATGGAAGGCTACGTCGTGCGCTATTTTAAGGCTCACTCCGAGGTGAAGCTCATTGTCGTGACGGGGAGTGTGGGTAAAACCAGTACCAAACTGGCGATAGCGACAGTACTCTCGCAGCGGCTTCGGGTTCGTATGCACGAAGGCAATTACAATGCCCACCTGAGCGCACCGCTTGCAATCCTTGGAATTGATTACCCAGGTAATATCAGAAGCTTAGGGGCATGGTTGTCGGTCTTCCGGGCAGCTAAAGCCCGAATAACCCAGCCAACCGACGTCGATGTGATTATTCAAGAATTAGGGACTGATAGAATCGGCGAAATTGCTCATTTCGGGACGTACTTGCGACCTGACATTGGCGTTGTCACCGCCGTATCAGCCGAACATATGGAATTTTTTCATACTATCGAAACGGTTGCGCAGGAAGAACTTGCGGCTGCGAATTTTAGCGCCCATGCGTTCATTAATCGTGATGATATCGACGGTGTCTATGCAAAGTTTCTGACAAATGCCAACGTCAATACCTATGGAACCAGCGCCAGTGCCGAATATCACTTTATCGATGAAGACTTTGCAATCGAAACGGGTTACAAGGGGAAGATGGTTGTACGCGAATGGCAAGATCCAGTCACTGCCCACATTAAAGTGCTCGGCGAGCACAGTTTNNCTTTCCAAGATACGCGCGGTTCCAGGTCGAATGAACATTCTTCGCGGTACTCTGGATACGATTATTATTGATGATACTTACAATTCAAGCCCACTGGCCGGTGCCTGTGCGCTTCGAGCTCTCTACAAATTATCCGTTCCGCAGCGAATTGCGGTACTCGGCAGCATGAACGAGTTGGGCGATAGTTCGGCGGCCGAACACCAGGCCTTGGGCATGTTGTGTGACCCCAGCCAACTGGCGTGGGTAGTGACAGTAGGTGATGACGCGGAAAAATATCTCGCTCCATCAGCTCGGGCGCAAGGCTGTCAGGTAAAAATATGTAAAAATGCGCTTGAGGCTGGCGGATTCGTTCACAGTGTTCTTGAATCTGGTGCAGCAGTCCTCTTTAAAGGTTCCCAAGGTGGAGTATTTCTCGAAGAAGCCGTCAAAGTTGTCCTTCATTCGACTGATGACGAGCAGCAACTTGTGCGTCAATCAGCTGTGTGGATGAAACAAAAAAACGTTTTCTTTTCCAAATTTGTGTAGGCCGACGACTGAATGATATGGCCGTTTCTGTAATCTAGCGGTGGTCTTTGCTATACTTGGTAGGTTATGAAGCGCTACAATCCATCCGAAATTGAAACCAAATGGCAATCCGTCTGGGAAGACCAGCATGTTAATGACGTGGTCGTCGATTCCAACAAACAAAAACTCTACGTCGCTGGGATGTTTCCTTATCCGAGTGGAGCTGGTATGCATACTGGGCATGCCTTTAGCTACACGATTGTCGATGCGATTGCGCGTTTTCACCGCCAACATGGCAAAAATGTCCTCAATCCTATGGGTTGGGATACCTTTGGCCTTCCGGCTGAAAATTACGCAATCAAAACAGGTACCGCTCCAGCCGTCGTGACAGCTGAGAATATTGCTAACTTCAAAAAACAATTCAAGCGCATGGGGGTGAGTTTCGATTGGTCGCGTGAGCTGAGTACCAGTGATCCACAGTACTACAAGTGGACGCAGTGGGTTTTTACGAAATTTTTTGAACGTGACCTCGCCTATCAAAAAGAGAGCTTGCAATGGTGGTGCCCAGTTGACAAGACTGTGCTGGCTAATGAACAAGTTGAGGGTGGTCGTTGCTGGCGCTGCGGCAGTATTGTCGAAAAGAAGTCGATGAAGCAATGGTTTTTCAAAATTACCGATTATGCCGACGCCCTTCTTGACGAAATACCAAGTCTCGATTGGCCACAAAAAATCAAAACAGCCCAGACTAATTGGATCGGCAAGTCACAAGGCGCAGAAATCGAATTTAAGATTGATAATCACGATGAGATTATCGCGGTCTTTTCGACGCGCCCCGATACGCTATTTGGGGCAACATTTGTCGTACTTGCTCCTGAACACCAGCTTGCCAGTCAGCTCGCCACCAGCGAACACAAAGACCGGATTGACGAATATATCCAATCGGCGGTCAAGAAATCAGAAATCGAGCGTATGAACGACACGCGCGAAAAAACGGGTGTTTTCACGGGCAGCTATGCTATTAATCCAGCCAACGGCGAAAAAGTTCCCATCTGGGTGGCCGACTATGTCCTGATTGGCTACGGCACCGGAGCGGTGATGGCCGTGCCGGCACATGACATGCGTGACTTTGAGTTTGCCACTAAATTCAAACTGCCCATCGTTGCAGTAATCGAACCGACCTTTGGCGAACTGCAGGGAGATGAGACACACAAAGTAGGCGTTAATGTAATCGTCCATAACCCTAAGACCGATGAAGTTATAGTGCTCGACTGGGGGCCTCGAAAAAGCCGCTCCGGTGGCAAGATGTTGATTGGTGGGGGAGTTGATAATGACGAGGACGTCGTGGAATGCGCCAAACGCGAAATTGCCGAGGAAACTGGCTATACCGACGTCAAGCTAATCGCTCAGTCCGATATGGTCGGACATGGTTACTTTTATTCAAACGTCAAAGACAAGAACTATTCCATCGATGCTTACGGCCTCCATTTTGAACTGGTCAGCGATAAGCGCCAGGCTACTAATCTAGACGAGGGTGAAAAAAATAAGTTCGCCGTTACTTGGCAACCTGCGAAAGAGGTAGCGGCGCAGCTAGATGATGGCATCCACAGATATTTCTACGAGACGTTGATCGAAGGCAAATGCTATAACGGCGAAGGCGTCTTAATTAATTCAGGATCGTTTGACGGTATGGCGACGAGCGACGCCCGTGAGGAAATCGTTGACTGGTTGGAACAGCAGGGTACGGGGCACACCAAGACAACCTACAAGATGCGTGACTGGTTAATCAGCCGTCAACGCTATTGGGGCGCCCCGATTCCAATTATTCATTGTCAAGAACACGGCGCCGTCGCCATTCCCGAAGATCAACTGCCCGTCGTACTGCCTGACGTTAAAGACTATGCACCAAAAGGGGATGGGAAATCGGCCTTGGCTGGAGTTGAAGCGTGGGTCAATACGACCTGCCCGACCTGCGGCGGCCCAGCGCTCCGCGAGACCGACACGATGGACGGCTACGCCTGCAGCAGCTGGTATTTACTGCGCTACGCCGACCCGCACAATAATGAACAGGCCTGGAATCCAGAAACTATTAATTATTGGGCACCCGTCGATTATTATATCGGTGGCGACCACGCCGTCGCTCATCTGTTGTACGTTCGTTTTTGGACACACGTCTTTCATGACATGGGTCTGACTAATTTCAAAGAACCAGTTAAAAAACTGGTCTATCACGGCTATATTAACGCCGAAGATGGCAATAAAATGAGCAAAAGCAAGGGTAATGTTATTGATCCGCTTGATATTATCGATCAAGGCTACGGCGCCGACGCCCTCCGCACTTACGTGCTCTTTATGGGTCCAGTCGAACTGGATGCTGCCTGGGATTCTCGGGGCATCGCTGGCATCTATCGTTTCTTGAACCGTGTGTGGGTGTTAACCCAACAATATCTCGAGGCCGATAAATCGTTCACCGGCAATGACACGGCTGTGCGCCGCGCTCAACACAAAACAACCCGCAAAGTCACCGAAGATTTTCATCGGTTGAGTTTTAACACGGCCATTTCAGCTCTGATGGAATACACCAACGAACTCTACAAGCTCAAGGTTGATGGTTTCTCGGACGAGACGTGGCACGAAGCGCTTTTGACCCTCGCACAATTAATTGCACCGTTCGCGCCACATATTGCTGAAGAACTAAGTCATCAATTGGGCGCGACAGAACTCATCCAACATACGCAGTGGCCAACGTGGGACGATAGCCTGATAACGAGCGAGACAATCACAGTGATTGTCCAGGTGAACGGCAAATTACGGGCCAAACTAGAAGTTGCGAAAGATGCCGACGAAGCTACTATCACGGATCTCGCGCTGGCTCACGAACACGTGATTGCTTTTGTGGGAAACAAACAGCCGACCAAGATCATATATGTTCCTGGTCGGCTGGTGAATATCGTACTATAATTGAGCTATTTTTCGGGACTGGGTATGTTAGGTAATTCAACCGAGTGATCTATAAGTTGCTTATAGTGACTGTTATCATTAACTTCTTGTACGTGTTGCGCCTGATGATCAGCCGCTCCAAGAAATTCGTTGGTAAGGCCAAGGCCTCCGCCTACTACCACACTGGCTAACATAGCACCACCAATAGCCTTACGCATACGTGCACGTTTGTCGATTGCTTCATCCGATTGGGGGAAGTGTTCTTTTGAAAAGCGTGCAATTGCTGCGTCGCCTTGATCTGCAAGTTTTTCTACTAATCTGCTCATGTAAGTAATGATAACACTAATGCTAACTATTGTCAATAGTTTAGTTATAGACACTTGAGTAAAAAAAGGATATCCGCTATAATTACAGATAAGTTTTAATAATTCACCTATAAAGGAGTTCTTTCTATGGGACAACCGAAAAAACAAAGTAGCCCCCGGAAAACCGGCCTACGCCGTAGTCACTTGCGTCTTGAGTTGGCACGTCGTGTCAACGCGAAATCACCTGTCAAAGCCCGCACGACTCGCAAAGAGACCGGCAAAGCACTCGCAAAATAATATATTTGCACTTACCTTAAAACAATAAATCAAAGAAAGAATTAAAACGCTATGGCATCCAACCGTCACCTTGGCCGCATCGTTGCATTGCAGACTCTGTATGAATACGAATTTCGTGTTCAATCAGAGGATACATCGGTGGATATTGACGAGATTCTGACGCGCAACCTAGAAAGGTACAGCGCAGCGATTGATGACAAAGCTTTTGTCGAAGCCTTGGTAAAGGGAGTCTTGGGAGTCCGGGATGACATTGATACCAAGATTCAACCGATTGCGCCTGACTGGCCTATCGATCAGATTGCCCGAGTCGATCGGAATATCTTGCGCATGGGCATCTACGAACTACTCCATCAAGCAGATGTCGTACCACCAAAAGTTGCCATCAACGAAGCCGTCGAGCTTGCCAAAGCATTTGGTTCTGATAACTCAAGCAAGTTCGTTAATGGCGTACTCGGTACCGTCTATCGGACACTTGTAGAGGATACTTCTAATGGTAACATCACCGCAGTTTGATAAATTTGATAAATTCAAGAAGTACTTTAGTCATAAAAAGCCTTCAATTCAGGAAATAGTCCGCGAGCCAACCGCTGGCGGGGTCGTCTTTCGCCGTGACAGTGATGGAGCTGTCGAAATTTTACTTATTCAAGATGCCAAGGATCGCTGGACAATTCCAAAGGGGCACATCGAAGAGGGTGAGACTGCTCAACAGACTGCTAAGCGCGAAATTGGTGAAGAAGCTGGCTTGACCGATACCGAAGTATTGGGATGGCTTGGAAAAATTCATTTCCGCTATCGTCGGGTTGATAAGTTAGTGCTTATGACAACCCAGATTTATTTAGTGCGCGCTATGGGCGATACAAACGCAATTCAGAAAGAAGAATGGATGAACGGTATAAAATGGTTTAAATTTCATGATGCACTCGAGGCGATTGAATATGAAGATATCGGTAAATTAATGTTACTGGCTATGAAACGTATTCGTCAGGAGAACTTATGACCGGAATGTTAGTTGCGCCTTATCAAGATTTTGCCCGTGAGCATTTGGGCTTTGAATTTACCGACATTCAACTGCTCATTACGGCTTTGACACACCGCAGTTATGTGAATGAGCATAAAAAAAGCGTCAGCGAGCACAATGAACGACTGGAGTTTTTGGGTGATGCCGTCCTCGAGCTGGTGGTGACTGATTATTTGTTTAGGAACTTTACTGAACAGGAAGGCATTCTAACGAGCTGGAGAGCTGCGTTAGTGCGAACAGAAAGTATCGGGGCGGCTGGTACCAAGCTTGGCTATAAGCCATTGGTCCGGATGAGCCGCGGCGAAAAACTCGGCGGTGATCGGGCTAGGCAGCAGATCTTGGCTAACGCGTTCGAGGCGGTTATCGGGGCAATCTACCTGGAACGCGGTTACGATGATGCCGCTACCTTTATTCATGAACACATCACCAGTAAACTCGAGGGCATCCTCGATGTCGGTAGCTGGCGCGATGCCAAATCACACCTCCAAGAAGTCTCACAACGTCTCGACGGCAAAACGCCACAATATCGCGTAATGGACGAGGTTGGTCCTGACCACGATAAGGTCTTTACGCTTGGTGTATACGTCAATGACACGCTACTTGGTACAGGTAGCGGACCGAGTAAGCAGATTGCTCAGCAACAAGCTGCTCAGGCCGCGCTTGAAACCTATGCAAAACGTGCCAAAACAGATTGACGTAACAGTAAAAACAGTGTAGACTTGAACAAGTCGTAAACATTATTTAAGAGATAAATCAAAGGAATTACATTTTATGCTCGCAATCCGCCTGCAGCGCGTTGGCCGTCAAGGTCACGCAACTTATCGCCTTGCTGTCCAAGAAGCACAACGCCACCCCTCAAGCGGTCGGGTTGTTGCCTATATTGGTAGCTACAATCCCCACACTAAAGAAGCTACCGTTCAGGTTGAGTTGGCTCAGAAATACCTGGACAGCGGCGCACAGCCAACCCCTCGTGTGATCAAGCTTATGAAAGCTGCTGGTGTTAAACTACCAAGCTGGGTGAAATTGCCCGAGGCTAAAACCGGTGTCATCCGACACGCTGATAAACTTCGCAAAAACCAACCAAAGGAAGAAGTTCCTGTTGTTGCAGAAGTTGCGGAAGTAGCCGTCGAAGACGCGACTGTCACTGACACAGCTGAATAGATTCCATATTTGACTATCTTCACACCTCTGTTAGGGGGTGTGTTTTTTATCACCCAGTGCCATTACTGTAAACGTAATCATGTTACAATGGATGTACGAGATTAGTTAGTTATGGCCGATTAGGTAGTAGGGGAGACCACACGCATGTCATCAATAGACCAGCAATTTGTAGAATTTATCGTAAAATCTTTAGTAGGATATCCAGATGACGTTGCCGTCGAGCGACTGATTGACGAAAAAGGTGTGTTGTTGACACTGACAGTCAACCCCGATGACTTGGGGCGAGTGATTGGTAAGCGCGGTGTGACTGCGCAAAGCTTACGGACGCTGCTTCGGGCTTTGGGGACTAAAAATGATGCCCGTTACAACCTTAAGATCGTGAATAATGACGATCAGAGTGAAAACTATACTACATCATCAGATAGCCCTAGTGACGAGCCTGTGAAGAACTCAACAGATGAGCCTGTGGATAACCCTTCTGACTACTCAAAAAAGACCAGGGAAGAGCTTGCAGAACTAGACGACCTGGATATATAATCATAAACAGTTACAAAGCAAACAATCTTTGAACTGCGAGACCAAGCTCATGCGAGCAACAAATATATTGTTGAGAGCCTTATATGTATAAAAAACCACCTGTCTTCGGGTGGTTTTTTAGTGACACAATTTTTTGCATGAAAAAAGCCCACCGAAGGAGCTCAAGCTAAAGATGATTAAACACCTTCGGCGAACTTTCTTCACGTGGGCTATGTCCCTAAATCCGTTCTTCTCCACCGTGTATCACAGCTAGGCCCATGGCAAGCATAAGCGGCAGTATCCAAACCACGGCGGCGTAAATCTGCAATTTTGCTGCCCACCCCGCCGAATCAGGTAGGATGCCGCCCATCCATTCCGGATGACGGGCCGCAGCCGACGCCGTGAATCCAAAGACGAACATGGCCACCGTCCCGGCAACGTAGGAGCCGATTATCGCCGAAAGCAAGAACCGTTCCGCATAGAGGACAGCGAACATGAAACCGACGCCGATTGCCGCTGCAGGTATGAATATGCTCAGGACAATGAGAAACCCGTATACCATAACAACCCCTTCGTAAGAACAACAGCTGCGACGATCGCGACTATAAGCCGCAATATAACACCTGTAGTGAAACTAGTCAATCTGCTGTAAGATAGTAACAGATGAGAAAAATACAAGTTATCACCCTGTTTCCCGAAATGTTCGAGGGCGTCCTGCACAACTCGATGATGTGGAAAGCGCAAGAACAAAAAGCGGTTGAATTCCGGATGGTGAATCTGCGTGATTTTGGGCTGGGCCCACGCAAGCAGGTTGACGACACGCCCTACGGGGGTGGTGACGGCATGTTGCTCAAGCCCGAGCCGTTGTTCGCCGCCGTGGCGGATGCCAAAGCCTATACTCCAGAAGCCAAGGTGTTGCTTATGACACCCCGTGGACAACGCTGGAAGCAGGCTACGGCGCAGGCCTGGTCTGATAGTAATGATGACTATATTTTTATTTGCGGGCGTTACGAAGGCGTAGACGAGCGAATTATGACGGTCGTGGACGAGCAGGTCAGTGTCGGCGACTACGTACTGACTGGGGGCGAATTGCCCGCTATGACGATTATCGACAGCATCGTCCGGCTTATCCCCGGCGTCCTGGGTGGGGAAAACAGCGCAGCTATTGAAAGCTTTAGCGATGGCGAGACGCTCGAGTTTCCACAATATACTCGTCCGGAGGTTTTCAATGACATGAAAGTACCGGACGTTCTGTTGAGCGGCCATCACGCCGAGATCGCCAAGTGGCGCGACAAGAATTCGTTGAAAGCCAACAAAGAGTAAAGCGCCTCAAAAGAGACGCTTTTTTTGTTGTGGTGGATATCGTAGTGCGATCAGTCACAACATATGTTTTTTAAGTTATGTTTGTTTTTGTAACTTTCGCTTGATACATACTTTACTCGCCCGCTGTTAAAAGCGCAAGTGGAATTACAAAAATAACAACGGTTGCGTTATTGGCTGGCGGGCGACTATACTCGAGAGTATGATTAGATTCTCACAAGCCACTAAACCTCCATTGCCAAAAAGTTCACGAGCCGTCCGGGTTGCGTTACTGTACGCTAGTGTCCTTGTCGTATTTGCTGTCGCGCAGCTGTTTAGTTTTGAAAAGTTTTTACCGCTCGTGAGGGACTTCGCGCTGCCTGGTGGACGACCGGTAGCTTATTTTTTGGCGGCATTTATCGTTATCTTAGAGGTTTTTGCGCTTCCTTATTTACTCCGCATGCAACTCAGTTTGACCATGAGGCTGCTGAGTATGGTAATGGGGTGGTTAGTGCCACTTTTGTGGGTGGGCATTGCGTTGTGGCTGACGCTAACGGGCAGTACGGTCACGAATATCGGGTTTTTCGGTGATGTTATAGTCTATACCCCAGGATGGCTGTCGGTTGCGGTAGGGTTGGTATTGGGAGGTATGGCAGTCTGTGTCAGTCGGGGTATGTGGCCCATAGCTCGACGAAAATAGTTGTCGAATTCCTATTGGCAGAGTATCATGGAATTATAAATAAGGAGTATGGTTATGTCGGTAGTACGTCAACTTGAAACTAAGGTAGCAGGATGGTTAAAACCTGTACCACCCCTTCCAACAAACGCTCAAAAATGGCTGGCCGAGAATGTCTGGTGGCTGGCTATCATCAGTGTCGTCGTCTCTGTTATTGGGATGTTTATATTGTTTAGCGCAATTATGGCGTATCTCGCCTTCCTTGGGGCTGCTATTGGGATTTATTCCGCACAAACCTACGCCAGCGGGTGGATTGTCGCGACGTTGCTGTCGTTGGTGTTTAGTATTGTAACCACAATTTTGACAGCTCTTGCGATCAATCCTTTAAAAAAGTCACAAAAGAAGGGTTGGGATTTGCTATTTCTGACGATGCTTGTCAGCGCTGCCTCTATATTGGTCGGTGCGGTAGTGAGCCTCGATTTGGGTAGGTTTATAGGTGGTATCATCTTTGGTGGCATCGGGCTTGCCATCGGGGCCTACTTCTTGTTTCAAATTCGTTCATACTTCGTTAAAACGACAAAAGAGACCCGTCCATTTACGCCATCTGCCGTAAAATAACTTCCTGACTTGAGCCAACACCTCAATTAGTGTACAATTCGTAGTGCTAATGGGACGACCGCTAAGTGGTAAGGTATCGGCCTTTTGTCGTCAGACAAAAAAATAGTATAAGTGCCACGGCACCAAAAAACCACCGCTTAACTAGCGTAAAAGTATTTGTACCTCCATAAACATAATGGGATGTGGCCAAGTGGTAAGGCATCGGCTTTTGGTGCCGACATTCGGGGGTTCGAATCCCTCCATCCCAGCCAAGAAAAACGACGAGCATCTGCTCGTCTTTTTTCTTGTCACGGGCTTGGTCGGGATCCGAACCCGCGAATACTTTTGTGAAACAAAAGTTCGGGAGGTTCGGCGTAGCGCCGAGCAGCAAAATTAGCTTGCTCATTTTGCAAAAAAGCGGAGGAGCGGAGTAAAACGGAGCGCTATCCCTCCATCCCAGCCATGAAACTATAGCCAAACCCTACTATTGACTTAAACACATCAACGTGTTATCCTATGTTAGTTCTCGTGAGTAATCCGAGTGCACGTTGAAATAGTAGTGATTAGTTGAGACCGGCTCTTTGGATAGAATATATGTCTAAAGAGCTGGTCTCAAATCGAGTCAGCGTCAACCCTACGAGAGGGGTATTATATGAAGCGTTTGACTTGCATTCCAGTGGATAGCATGTAGCGCTTCGGCGCTCCATGTGCTTACCCGGGAATCGTTCTCGGGAGCACGCTGGTGGAAAGGCCATCATGGCCCGCTTCACCCGCCGCAACACCCCGCCTTGCGCCGAGTCCTTCGAATGGCTCGTGCTCATCGGCGAGAACTGCCAGGAGTACTGGGTGTGGATGCGCATCCCGGACGAGAGCATCGTCAGGAAGCGCTTACACGTCAACCCGGACACCCCTGTCCTCATCGGTCGCCCGTAGACCGTAAGGTAGCAGACCCGTATTAGCGTCGGAAACAACGCTACGTAATTCTTCGGGGAAGCTCCGAAGGGCTTTGCAAGCCGTCAATGCAGCTTCGGCTTTTTGCCAAGCATCACTACTATTTCATCTATTCGTCCAACGTTATAAAGTCCGTTGCTGATGAGTCCTATAAGGACGAAACGAATAGTAATTATTTTGCTACACTACTTACATGAGAATTTACATCGCTGCTCGATTTAAAGGTGCATCTGAGAATAAAAAAGACATTGAAAAACTATGTTCAGCCGTCAGAGCTGCTGGTATGGAAGACTTTCACTTCATTCGTGATGTCGAGCATTACGAATCTAATTTTTTTAGCACCCAGAAAGAACTTTGGGATGCCGCCCGCCGCTATATAGTTGAATGTGATGCTATGTTAATTGATGTCAGTGATTCGCCAAGTGGTGGTCGTCTAGTCGAAGCCGGAATTGCCTACGCCTTAGATAAGCCAATATACATTATTGTAAAAAACGGCACATCGTACAAAGACTTTTACGACGGTATCGCAACTTCGGTTATTCGGTATGATAACGTTGAAGATATTACCGAGCAACTGATATCTTCCTGAAACGCGTCCATTACTCCCAGCCAAGATACTTATGTTTAAAAGGCTTCATTCGTGGAGTTTTTTTGTTTATACTACTCTGTTGTACTTGACTTTCTTAGCGCTTCTGCAAGACGTAGAGCTGTAGCGTCTCTTGATAAGGTATTAGTCGTGTAGTGGGACGTTTCGTCAAATTGCAGAAGTGCGCCTTCAAGGTCAAGGATACCTTTAGCGACAATAGCCGTCTCGCGGCTTGTCAGCGGAAATGGCTGCACGATGTTGCTTGTCTGGTGGGCTGCGTCGAAGGCTCGGCGTGCTAAATTACGGTGCACGCTTCTTTTAAATGGATGGAAAATATTAGGATACTTTGCCCAATTGTTATTAGCGACGAGCGATACGACCTCAACTTCTTCGGCAGTTGTGAGTATCAGACGAGGAGCACCGTTAAGCGAGTGATGTAGTTCCATGAATACTCAATACTGTATAACAATATTGTCAAAATGTAAATTGATATCTTCCTGAAACACGTCCATTAACCCCAGCCATGAAAAAAGTCAGACCTTTTGGTCTGGCTATTTCATTGTGTACATTTAGGCCTTTTGGGCTCGTCTTATTTCTGGGCTTTGAGTTTTTTCTTCAAAAGACGCTTACGGGTCGCGCCGTGCCAGTTCTTGTGTTTAGCCATAATCTGTAATCCAATCGTTTTATATCTCTCTAATCATAACACGTCACAAGAGTTGAGGTTTGAAGACGGGTGAGTGAAGCTGTCGGGATCCGAACCCTAAATGTACTCAACAATCTTATTAAACCTACAATGTAGTAGACTAGTATAGTAAGTAATACGATAGATTTGGGTGTAGCGTGAACGAAAAGCTAGTTATTATATCAGCTCGGCTACCTGTTAGTGTAAGTAGGGTTGACGGCAAATTGCAATTTGACTCAAGTTCTGGTGGGCTTGCCACTGGCATTGACTCATTGAAGAAATCAAAAGATAGCGTGTGGGTTGGTTGGCCGGGTATTGCGTCGGATGACCTGACGCGCACCGAAAAGAAGTTGGTTATCAGCGAGCTGCAGAAGCGCGGATGCTATCCTGTTTTTTTGTCGAACAACGAGATAGATAAATTTTACGGCGGCTATAGTAATTCGACGTTATGGCCACTATTCCATTATTTCCCTAACGAAGCCAAGTACGACGACTCTTATTGGAAGACGTATCAGGCGGTCAACAAAGCCTTCGCCAAGGTTGCCCATACGTTCGCTTCGAATAACGCAAAACTGTGGGTTCACGACTATCAACTGATGTTGGTGCCGCAAATGCTTCGAAAAATGGATAAAGATGCCACTATTGGATTCTTTTTACATACACCTTTTCCGTCTTTCGAAATATTTCGGTTGATTCCAGAGCGTGAGGCGCTACTGGAAGGCTTGCTCGGCGCCAACTTGGTTAGTTTTCATACCTACGATTATGTGCGCCACTTTTTAAGTAGTGTATCAAAAATTCTGGGGTACGAAAATTCGCTGGGAACAATCAAAATTGGTGATAGATTAATACAAACTGACGCCATTCCAATTGGTATTGATTATAAGAAGTTTGCTAAGGGGGCCAAAAACCGAAAAGTTAATACTATCTTGAAATCGTTCGATCTATTTAATGTAAAAACTAAAGTTATTTTAGCCGTTGACAGAGCTGATTATTCGAAAGGTATTCCAGCCAGACTTGACGCCTTCGAATTATTCTTAGAAAAATATCCGCAGCATTTGAAAAGGGCCGTCTTGGTACTTGTTGCGGTGCCTTCGCGCGGTGATGTTGATGCCTACAAAGAGTTACGGGTAACAATCGAACAAAAAGTGAGCCGCATAAACGGTAGGTTCTCGACGACTGATTGGACACCCATTGCTTATCGCTACCAATCGTTGCCTTTTGACGAACTCTGTGCGCTGTATGCTCTGGCCGACGTCATGTTAGTGACGCCACTGCGTGATGGCATGAACCTGGTGGCAAAGGAGTTTATAGCCTCTAAACACAAAAGTAACGGTGTGTTGATCTTGAGTGATATGGCGGGAGCGGCAACTGAATTACCTGATGCTATACTGGTTAACCCAAACAACGCTCAGCAAGTTGCTTGTGCGATAGACCTTGGGCTTACAATGTCAAATTCTGAGCAGAAACAAAGAATGAAAAAAATGCAGGCTCGAATATCCGAATACACCATCGAGAAGTGGGCAGGTGATTTTATCACCGAGCTTTCAGAGTCGGTGCAAAAACAAAAAGAAAGCCCTAAGCAGCTGAGCCTTAAACAGCACAAGACTTTACTGGCTGACTATGGCCGAGCCAATAGCCGGTTGATACTGCTTGATTACGATGGAACTTTGAAGGGGTTTGTAAACTCACTTCATGAAAGGCAGTCTCGACCAACCGCCAAAGTAAAAAAACTTTTGAAATCGCTCACCAAAGATAAAAAAAACAAGGTAATTATAATAAGTGGTCGCCCCAGAAACACCCTAGAAAAATACTTCGAAAATCATGAATTAGGCCTGATAGCTGAACACGGTGGCTGGGTATTTGATGCTGGTGGTTGGATTAAATCGAGCCTGACCTCAAAGAAGTGGAAGAAAAACATCAAACCCATTTTGGAACAATTTGTCGTAAGGACGGCTGGCTCTGAGCTAGAAGAAAAGGAGTTTTCATTTGTCTGGCACTATCGTCGCGTTTCACCTGACCTGGCCTACGTTCGCAAAGAAGAGCTAAAGAGGAAGCTTCGAGCGGCCTTAGAAACCGACGACATTGGAGTGTTTGATGGTCAGAAAATTGTCGAGATCAAACCAAAACTGATGAATAAAGGAATTATCGTTACCGAGCTGGTCGCAAAGAACAACTGGGATTTTATATTGGCCATAGGGGATGACTATACAGACGAGGATATGTTCGTAGTTCTTCCTAGTGATGCGTATAGCATCAACGTAGGCATACAGGCCACAAACGCCCGGTTCCAGTTAAACAGTGTTGACGAAGTCTTAAAATTGATCAAATCGTTGCTGTAACTATTCGTCTTTTTGCCATTGACGTTTATGATCTAGACCAGCGGTACAAATACAAACCCAGGATATTCCCTTGTCTCGTAGCTATCTTCGTTTATCTTATCGATAACGAGAATACTGTTTTTGATTGGAATTACAATCCTGCCGCCTATTTTTAGTTGTTCGAGTAGTGCCGTGGGTAGTTTTGTGGCCGCAGCGCTAACGAGAATTCGGTCATAGGGCGCAAAATCTGGCAGTCCATAGGCATTACCCGCTTCGAAAAAGCGAACATCGGGGATGCCCATTTGTTTGCAATTTTCTTCGCCAAATTTCACAAGCTCAAGAATTTTCTCGACCGCGTATATTGTGCCAGTCGGGCCGACGAGGTGCGCTAAAAGGGCAGTAGTCCAGCCTGATCCCGCACCGACATCTAAAACCTTGTCTCCTACTTGAGGGTCAAGCCACAGCAGCATCTGCCGGACAGTACTTGGTTGGCTATTTGTTTGCCCATGTCCAATAGATAGAGGTGTGTCGACTTCATATTGAGCTCTGTTATCGAAACGTAAAAAATTAATTCTTGGGATAGCTTTGAATGCCTCGTCGATTTTGTTCATTGTATCACCTCCACCCATTACTGTACTCTATTGGTTATCTGACGCCATAATATAACTTACATTTTTATGCTAATCTAGACGTATGCATTTCGATACAATCATACGCATTATAGCTGACGGTGCAGTCTTCCCAGTTATCTTAATTGGCGTCTATATGTTAGTTTTCAAGATTCCTCGCGGGCATCGATTCGAGGCCTACTGTCGAATCCTGATGGCGGGGTTGACAGCGTATTTGATTGCAAAAATAGCTGGCTCGATATATCAGCCATCCCTCGAACGACCATTCGAACTACTTGGTGTCCAGGCGGGGGCCGCGTTTTTGAATAATCCAGGATTTCCCTCAGATCATACTCTTTTTGTCACTGCGATTACCTGTGCTGTCTGGTTTGAGACGCGGCATAAGGTGGTGAGTCTGATTTTGGCTGGCCTGGTCCTAACGGTATGCGTTGGGCGCGTCCTAGCGCTTGTTCACACGCCCGTGGATGTTATCTTTGGAGTTCTTATCGGGCTGATTGGCGCGCTATGGTATCTTGACGTTCGTCGCCCCGTTAAGCAGTTGACACCACTTTTGCCTCATTGACAAAAATCGTGTATACTATAATAAATTACGTAAGCTATAGAGGGAGACGATATGGCAAAGGTGATAGTAGACGAGATGCACCCACAGGTTGTTAGTATGTCATATTCATGGTGGCGTGTTGCGCTGATTGGCGCGGCCATCGGAATAGCCTTTTGGACGCTCACGTTCCTTGTTTCTCACTTTATTGTTGATCAATTATTTTGCCGTTCTACCGTGAACGCGCTTGCGTGTTCGAATTCGATTGGATTATCGGGCAATATTGCCACTATTCTGGTCGCGACCGCTGGGTTGGCTATATTGGTAAGACTGCGAGTGATGCGACCGTTGATCGTTGCTGTGGCTGCAGCTATAGTACTGTGGGGCTTGGCTGGTTGGACAAATGGGCTCGCTTGGGGCGAAATTGCTTTTTGGAGCGCGTTTCTGTATAGCCTTTCGTACGTTTTGTTCTCGTGGATAAGTCGCTACAGTAGGACGATACCTGTTTTGATCTCGGCCGCACTTGTGGTCCTTATCGCCCGCATCGTGCTCGCAGTATGGTGATATACTGATGCTATGAATGAAGTTATACTTTTAGTTATTTTAGGTGTTGTTATCGTCGGGTTCGGGGTGGTTCTTTACAGTGTTAACCAGCGGTTACGTGAATTAAAGAGCAGTAGTGCAGTTGAGTTTTTAAAGTCTGACGTGACCGAACTGTCACGTGGCATCAGCAGTTTACAGACAGCGATGGGGGACAAGCTAGAGCGTAACAATATGACGATGCAAACGTCGATGCAAAAGCAACTTAGCGAGAGTGCCAAGTTGGTCTCTGACGTCACGCAGCGTCTCGCCAAGCTGGACGAAACCAATCGCCGAGTCATCGACGTCGCTGACGAATTAAAAACACTCCAAAACGTATTGCAAAATCCAAAACAAAGAGGGGTATTCGGCGAATACTACCTCGAGTCAGTCCTTGACAATATTTTGCCTTCCAAAAACTTTCAGATGCAATATAAGTTTAAGGACGGGGAGACCGTTGACGCGGTTGTGTTCCTTGATAAGGGTCAGATTTTGTCTATTGATAGCAAATTTAGCTTGGAAAACTATAATCGTATGGTCGGTGAAAACAGTAAGCCCGAGCGCGAGAAGTTGCTGGCAAAGGTTCGAATGGACCTCAAAAGCCGTATTGACGAGACAAGCAAGTATATTCGACCGAGCGAGAATACGATGGACTTCGCTTTTATGTTTATACCAAGCGAGTCGCTTTATTATGATCTGCTAATTGGTGATGTCGGGACGGGATCGAGTGCTCGTGATTTGATTGAGTATGCCTTTCGTGATAAAAAGGTTATCATCGTCAGTCCGACAAGCTTTATGGCCTATCTTCAGACGGTTTTACAGGGTCTGCGGAGCCTTCAAATAGAAGAACAAGCGAAAGATATTCAAATTCGGGTCGGTAAGCTAGGACAGCATATCGGCAAGTTTGAAGAATACATGCAAAAGCTCGGGAGCGCGTTAGGCACCACAGTCAATCATTACAACGGTGCCCATAAAGAGCTCGGTAAGATTGATAAAGATGTTGTCAAGATTGCCGGTAATGACTCGAGTGTCGAGCCACTTCTCATTGATAGGCCCCACACCGACGACTAGCAGGTAGAGATAGCTGCGCATTAAAAATACCTCGCATGATGCGAGGTATTTTTATGTCTAACGATAGAGAGTATTAGTCTCGACCGCCATCACTTTCAACTCGCAAAGTATCATGCAAGATGAAACCGATTACGCCACCAATGACTGGGGCGAGAATGTAAACGGCAAGTGGCCAAAGTTCCCATTTAAGTGCACCAAGTGATAGTGCGACTGCAGGGTTGATGATTGCGCTTCCGCCGACGTATGCTGAGGCTGAGGCAGCAAGTAGCAGGGCAACAAAGACACCGAGTCCAACGGTAAAGGCTGTGGCAATCCGGTCTTTCTTTTCGTGAAGTGCATTAGCGTACGCAAATCCAAGGATTGTAGTACCCAATAGTTCAGCAAAGAAGATGTACCACTCTTTACCTGCTGGAAGTGCGTTTGCCTGGAATAGCGCAGCGGCAGCTTGTCCGTAAGCTTGTGCCTGAGCAGTAACAGGGGCTGCACCGTGGACGAAGGCACTTAATACGGCAAAGGCGAGTCCCGCACCCAAGAATTGAGCGACGATGTAGCCGAGTGCTCGAAGACCAGTGACTTTACGTGTTGCCCATGCACCGATAGTGACCGCTGGGTTAAGGTGGGCACCTGACAGGGCGCCAACAAGTAGTACGATACCTGCAATGGCAAACAATACGATAATTGGTTGTCCTTGACCCGCGATGACCGCGCTGGCCAACAAGAACGTTCCGATTAACTCAGCCACGAGCGCACCAACAAAAGGCGCACGGCTCAGCGGTGAGCGTGAGAGCCAGGTTGGTTTGTTAGAACTAACAGCTTGGACGCTTGCTGTTTTGACTGTCGATTTATGTACTGATGAAACAGCTTTTTTAGTAACCATGTGTTTTCCTCCTTATATGAAACATGGCTATAGTATACCATAACCACTAAAACGTAAATACAAATGTTATACTATAATGTATGGCATTATTTATTCGACAGAGCGACGACAGATCAAAATTACAAGAACGCTTGGCGGCGGAACTGCAAGAACGCGCCAAACAGCGTGCCGCTCTGAATGACCGTCCTGACGGTGTGGATGATTCGCAGTACATGAAGGGCACGAAACTAACATCTCGTTTGGCGTGGGTATGGATACTGATTATTATGTTTGCAGCCGTGGCTTTCGTATGGTTGACAGTATTGAATACAACACGCTAGTATAAGCGTATACATAATGGAGAAGCGTTACTTATCATGGAACCAAATCTGCAAC
Organism: Candidatus Saccharibacteria bacterium UBA5170; assembly: GCA_002413425.1. Classification (GTDB taxonomy): domain Bacteria; phylum Patescibacteriota; class Saccharimonadia; order Saccharimonadales; family Saccharimonadaceae; genus UBA1547. Next base: position 270,047 of record DHWY01000003.1, read on the forward strand.
CACCGACACCTCAAGCTCAACCTGAAGACAGTGAACCAGTAGCCGAACCAGAACAGGTTACCAAGCACCCTTATTTTAACGAAGAAACATTCACACAACCCGAACAAACGCCAGAATTAGCTGAGCCAGTTGTGACCGCTAATGCATTTAGTCCGTTGTCCCGTGATACCTCACCAGAAAATACCCCCACCACTCCCCTATCTTCCGAACAGACTGCTGTTATTTCAACAACACCCGTTGATGTCATAACGCCCGAGACCGTAGTGCAGCCTTCAAAGAAGAAGAGTCTGCTTTGGTTGTGGCTGACGCTTGGTGCTAGTTTACTGATTGTTGCTGGCCTGTTGGCGGGTTTCTTTGTTACCAAGAGTGCGGCTGATACGGCTGCCCATGCGTACACGAGTAGCGTCACGAGCTATCTCGATAATGTCTACGACGCTGCGACAAGTGCGGCGACCAATCCGAGTGATGTCCAAAAAGCCATTGAGACGATTAAAGCTCCTGTCCTGGCGTCAACTCCGTTGGGGAGCGTGAGTGGTGATTATACGGCAGCTGGCAAGCTCCAAACTGAAGTTACCGGAAAAGTCGATGCCTTAGTAACAAAAATTAAGGGGTACGCTCAGGTTCATGCATTTTACACGGACTACCTAGGTTTGTATACCGACCTGCGGACACTCGATACGTCAGGTGCCGCCGCTATAGCAGCCGGTAGCAAGTCGCTTGTCTTGGTATATTTGAATAATTTTCGTGACAAATTGGATGAAGTAAAAAACTTATCTACTAAGGTGACTGTACCGAGCGAACTACGCGCCAGCGTTGCAGACCTTGGCCGTGTGTTTGGCGAGATGCACACCAACTGGAGCGCGATGGTGAGCGCCTTTAATAGTGGCAACAGCGCCGCATACGATGCTGCGTATGCCAACTACAAAAAGTCAAATAGCGAGTTAAGTGACGTGCAGCGTCCAGTTACCGAATACTTCGATGCGTTATCGAGCAAAACCCACGACAGCGCAAAAGAACTTCAAGCCTACAGGAATACAATTAAGTAACGTATAATAATAAACAGTTATGCAAAGTATAGATGATGTACGCCATGCTCTCTTGGCTAAGGTAGTTACCAGCGACAACCCGCGCGATATCTTGAAGGCTGCTGAAATAAAGGCGCTGTATAGCAAACTGGTCACGCTTGATCCAAGCGAACGAGGAGCCTACGGCAAAGCTGTTAATGACTTAAAAGTTGCGCTTGAAGCGGCTATTGTCGCTCGCGAAGCCGCTCTGGATGACGAGACAGTTCAATCCTTGGACGTGACGGCACCTTGGGATGTCAATACTGGTCCAGTCGGGCTACTGCCAACCGAGCAGGGCACACAACACCCTTTAACCAAAGAACTCGAAGTCGTAATCGATATTTTTACGCGCATGGGTTTTGCGGCGATTGAATCGCGTCAAATTGACGATGATTTTCATATGTTCGAAACGTTAAACTTTCCAAAAGATCACCCGGCGCGCGATGGGTATGATACTTTCCGGACCGAAGAGGACTTTATTCCACCAGCTCACACCAGTACAATGCAACACCGTATTCTAAAAGACGGTAAAGCCAAGCTTGAAGCGGGTGGTCAGATTGCCAGCGTGAGCTATGGCCGCGTTTTTCGCAACGAGGACGTTGACGCGACGCACGAACACACGTTTTATCAGTGCGAGGGTGTCTTCGTGAGTGAAACCGCGACACTGGCGGACATGCTCGGAACTTTACAGGCGTTTTTTGAGGCCTATTATGGACAAACACTCAAAATCAAAACCCAGCCGGCCTACTTCCCTTTCGTCGAACCGGGTTTGGAATTTGTCATTGAAAAACCCGCCGCTTTGGGTGGTAAGACGGGTGAATGGCTTGAGATGTTGGGCTGCGGTATGATTCATCCGAATGTCCTTCGGGCTGCCGAGATTGACCCAGCAAAATACCAGGGCTTTGCCTGGGGCGGTGGCATTGAGCGTCTGGTCATGTTGAAATACGGTATCGAGGACCTGCGTTATTTTGAGTCTGGTAAATTAGCATTTTTGAGGAAATTTGTCTCATGATTATCTCTGTCAACTGGTTAAAAAAATTCACAGACATCGATTTATCGATTGACGAACTGACGACCTTAATCGGTGCTCGTTTGGTGGAAATAGAAAAAGTTATCGACCTTGGAGCAAAATACAAAGAGGTCATTGTGGCTAGAGTTGTTGAGTGCGCGCCGATTGAAGGAACTGACCATTTAAACTCTACCAAGATTGATGACGGCGGTGTCCGGAAAGACGTCAAACGTGACGAAAACGGACTGATACAGGTAGTGTGTGGTGCGCCGAATGTCCGCTCGGGAATGCTCGTTGCCTGGTTGCCAGCGGGATCGACGGTCCCAGAGACGTTTGGTGGGCTTGAGCCGTTTGTGCTTAGTGTGCGGGATTTGCGGGGTGTGATGAGTAATGGAATGTTGGCCAGTGCCAAAGAGCTCGATTTATTTGATGATCATACTGGTATTCTCGAGATCGACAAAGAACTTGAAGCCGGCGCGAGTTTTGCGGCTGCTTACGAATTGAATGACTATCTGCTTGATATTGAAAATAAATCACTAACCCACCGCCCCGACGCTTTTGGCGTGATAGGTTTTGCCCGAGAAGTCGCTGCTATTATCGGTAAAGCGTTTACGACTCCTGAGTGGTTGGCTAATACCCACCCCATCTTTGCTGCCAAGGACGGCGCTGTTCAATCGCCAACGGTTACTATCGATGATCCTAGCTTGTCTGCTAGGTACCAGGCGATTGTACTGGGCGGCGCAGACAATACGCGACAATCACCGCTTGAAATTAAAACCTACTTGGCTCGGGTTGGTGTGCGTCCGATTAGTGCGGTAGTCGATGTGACTAACTATCTGATGATGCTGACAGGCCAACCGCTTCATGCCTTTGATTATGACAAACTCGTGGCTGTTTCGGGTGGTAAGCCGACGATTCATGTCCGCGCCGCCAAACAGGACGAAACGCTGGAATTACTTGATGGTAGAATAGTGACGCTTAGTCCCGAGGACATTGTGATTGCAGCTGGCGACATTGCGGTTGGTTTGGCTGGTGCAATGGGCGGTGCCAATACAGTGATTGATGCCAGTACGAAAAACATCATTATTGAAAGTGCTACGTTTAATCTGTACAAACTGCGGGCTACGCAAATGCGCCACGGCATATTTAGTGAAGCAATTACCCGTTTCACCAAAGGTCAACCGGCTGAATTAACGGCTCCTGTGCTGGCAGATGCTATCCGTTTACTTGGTGAGTGGGCTGGAGCAAAAGTCGCCACTGGCGTCTGTGAGGCGACGGGTATGACGATCGAAACTCCGTCGATTACCCTTACCACTGAGCGCGTTAATGCTATCCTTGGAACGACATTTACGACCGATACTGTCGAGCAGACTTTGCGCGGCGTTGAATTTGCCGTAAGAGTTGATGATTCGACATTGGTTGTTGAACCACCGTTTTGGCGCGGTGACATTCATATTAACGAAGACATTATTGAGGAGATTGGTCGCTTGCACGGCTTTGACGCAATTATGCCGACACTTCCAACACGAGATTTTAGTGCAGTTACTCCTACTGGATTTGATGAACTGCGCACACATGTGCGTAAAGTGCTTGCACGAGCCGGTGCGAATGAGGTATTAACCTATAGTTTTGTGCACGGCGATGTTCTGAAAAAAATTGGTCAAAAACTCGAGGATTCGTACCAGATAACCAACTCGATTAGTCCGGATTTGCAGTATTATCGCCAAACATTGACCCCAAGCTTGCTTGGCTTGCTCCATCCTAATGTGAAGCAAGGCTATGATACCTTCGCTCTTTTTGAAGTTAATAAATCACACCCAAAATCGCTTGGATTAACTGATGAAAACGTCCCTATTGAGGCGGATATGATTGCGCTGACAGTAACGGCCAAGAAAGCTCAATTTGGCGCACCGTACTATCAGGCCAAGAAACTGCTCGATTACATGGTCAGCTCGCTTGGGTTAACCTTGACGTACACGCCTATCGAACACGACCAAAATTCTGCCTTGAGCGCGCCATTTGAGTATCGTCGAAGCGCACTGGTACTCGACGCTGCTGGCACGAGCATCGGTATCGTCGGTGAGTACAAAAAGAGCGTGAGCAAAGTATTTAAGCTTCCCATATATAGTGCTGGGTTCGAAATCGAATCAGTCAAATTATATGAAGCGGTGCAACGTCTCGGCAATGGCTACACGCCACTGAGTCGGTATCCAAGTACGGAACGTGATATCTGTTTCCAGGTAAAAAGCGAGGTTACATATGGCCAAATTATTGAGGCTGCAACAGCTGTTCTGAAAGATATCGAACTAGAGACGAACCTTACGCCGGTTGATATTTATCAGCCTGACGACGGGACGATGAAGAATGTCACAATTCGGCTGCGTTTAACCTCACATTCAAAAACATTGACGGCAGATGAAGTGAATCTGGTAGTTGAAGGTACGAGTCAGAACGTCGTGGCTAAACTTGGGGCAACAATCGTTTAACGTACAAGGTTTGCTATAATAGAGAGAGTAATTTTGAGAGATAGAGGGAGATGTACTGTTAATGGCGTCAAATGATAGAGCACAACGAATTGGAATTTGGATTATTGCGATTGTTATGACCGTGGGAACGATTGGGTCATTTGTGGTGATTATTCTGTCAAACGATAATCAAAAAATTGATCAAGCTGCGGCACAAGCTACGGCTGCAGAGCAGCAAAAAGCTGCAACGGCTGCCGCTAAAGAGCAAGCCAAGAGCCTTGAACCTCTCGTAGGATATAGCTCTCGCGCGTTCGACTCAGCGGCGGTTACTACGCTCAAAACAGAAGTCCTCCAAGAGGGGACGGGTGAAGCAGTTAAGATAACCGATTCTATCAATTCAAGCTATTTCGGCTGGACATCAGACGGCGCTATTTTTGATAGCAGTAAGAAGAAAGATAAAAGCGATACACCTATTACTTTTCCTCTGAGTGGCGTGATTAAGGGATGGGGTGAGGGCTTGACTGGCGTTAAGGTCGGCAGCGTCGTCCGTCTGACAATTCCCTCAGACAAAGCCTACGGTGCGACTGGTCAGGGACCGATTCCGGCCAATGCCCCGCTTGAATTTATTGTGATTATTAATAAAATTGATAATTCGGTTCCAAGTACAAAATAATACAACAATAGCGTCTTGCTAAATGCTGCTTACGCTATATATACTGTAGAAAGCTATTATAAAAAGAAAGTAAAAGTACATTATGAATGAAGAAATTAAAGACGTTGTTATGATCGGTGCTGGCCCAAGTTCTCTGGCCGCCGCTATCTATACTACTCGTGAAAATATCGGTACGGTGCTATATGAAAAAGGCGCTGTTGGAGGCCTCGCCGCTATTACTGACATCGTTGATAATTATCCTGGCTTTCCTGATGGGGTTGAGGGCCTGACGTTGGCTGGTGATCTCGAGAAACAAGCCAAGCGCTTTGGTGCTCAGATTGAATTTGGTGATGTGTCGGCTATTCGTGACGAGGGCGACGTAAAGGTTGTAACGGTTGACGGGAGTGAAGTCCGGGCAAAAACAGTGCTGATTGCCACCGGCAGCGACTACAATAAGGTTGGTGTCCCTGGTGAAGCTGAATATTATGGTCGTGGCGTCCATTATTGCGCGACGTGTGATGGTGCCTTTTATCGCGACAAGCGACTGGTTATCGTTGGTGGCGGTAATTCAGCCGTGCAAGAAGCAATTTTCTTGACACGTTTCGCGTCTCATATCGATCTGCTCGTCCGGAGTACGATCAAGGCCAGTGAGATATTGCAGCGTGATTTGCAGACATTTGTAGACAGCGGTAAGATTACCGTTCACCTTAACACACCGATCAAAGAGATTGTCGCTGTCGATGGCAAAATAACCTCGGTTCAGGCAACTAAAGACGGCGAACTGACAATCGTTGAAACCGATGGAGTATTTATCTTTGTCGGCCTCAAGCCAAACACCCAGTTTTTGGCTGGCAGCGGTATTGAGCTCGACGAACAAGGTCTAATTAAAACCGATAACAAGTTACAGACAAATATCTCCGGAATTTTTGCTAGCGGCGATGTCCGAAGCGGTGCGACTATGCAGATTGCAAGTGCTGTGGGTGAAGGTGCCTCGGCCGCGCTCTCAATTCGTGAATATATTGACGAACACAAGCATTCTCACGCTTAACTTTAGATAACAACGTTGCGCAGGAAATCCTTTAACTGGTTAATGGTGTGAGGATTTTCAGTTTGAAGCGCAATCTCGCGCGTGCCAAGTAGTACTCCGGCATTAACAAAATTATGAGAACCGGTCAGCGCAACTCGGCGCCCATCGGGCATATCAAAGAGCATGAATTTGGCATGTAAATAACGTGATTTGGTATACAGTGTAGTGTGTCCGCTAAAAAACATTCCAATGCGGATAACGGCCCTGCTAAGGTTGAAGGCATTTGAGGGTTGATTGAAATAGAGTTGAGAGTTGGTTTTTTTCAAAAGTCCGCTGAGCTTACCGGTTGGGCAATATTGCGATGCCAAGATAACGTGGGTTGCCTCTGCGGCCAGCTTGCAAGCATGACGATAAATAATTGAATCACCAACAAACCCACCATCAATCAGAACGGTATCATCACCGTGTTTAAAGCTGTGACTGCGATAAGAGTAGTCGCCGGCATCGGCTCGAGCGAGACGGTGATACTCATCAATCAACTTATCAGCGAGTGTTTTATCGTCAATTTTGAACATATAGTCATTACACTCGATGCCTTTTTGATATAAATTAACACCACCGAATGAATACACCGTATCATCGATCATACACCATTTAATATGGGTGCGACCGCTAAAAAGAGTCGCGCGTGATCTTCCGAGCCAGGTGAACTTGACTCCACTCTTGATAAAACGCTTGCTCATGTGGGTGGTTTTACGGGATTGTACTGTCCGATAACGAGTCGGAAAGAAAAATCCTCCGAGCTCTCCATAGGTAAATATATCGGCCGAAACTTCAACATCAACGCCGCGCTCGGCGGCTTCAGAGAGAGCGTCAATTAACTCGTCTGTCGAAGCATCATCGGCAACCACCATAGATAATAAAGACACGCGTGTCTTGGCTAGCCTAATGTGTCGGGCGGCATCCGTGACGTAGGCAGCGGGGAGTAATAATTTTGGAAAGGACGTCATATCCTTACGATTATATCCTGTATGTCGAAAAACTGATATTATAAACAGTAACGTATATAACAAGAGGAGACCCACCATGGCAGATTTTAATCAGATTTTAACACCAGGCGACGTCGACAGCGGCATCGTCAATGTTGTTATCGAGATCCCAACAGGCAGCAGTAATAAGATTGAATGGAACCGTGAAAAGGCAGTTTTTCAACTTGATCGAGTTGAGCCGGCTATTTTTGCCAAACCAACAAACTATGGTTTCATTCCGCAAACACTTGATGAAGACGGCGATGAACTCGACGCGCTCGTGATAACCGATGAACCTCTGTCAACCGGTATTTTTCTTGAAGCCAGGGTCATTGGTGTACTAAAATTCGAAGATGACGGTGAGATTGATGATAAGATTGTTGTCGTACCGGCCGATGATCGTGCTACGGGCGACGCGATTAACACTCTTGGAGATATTCCAAAGCAAAAACTTGATCAAATTGTGCACCACTTTACTCATTACAAAGACCTTAAAAAGCCGGATAGTACTATTGTGAAGGGCTGGGGTGACGTCGAAGAGGCGAAGACAATTATCCACGAAGCCATTGGACGTTGGAGTAATCGCTAGGTGACGATTGACCGCAAGGTGATTGCTGGGTCACAGCAGCTTGTTGTTGGCGTGTTTAAAGGCTTTCGGGCTGAGTTGATGGATGCCTACGGTATCATTGAACATAGCCGTAAGGCTGACACGTCACAAGTTACACAGCTCGACATTCGCGTCGAACAAGTACTAAAAGACCGATTGTCCGAACTTTATCCTGAGTTTGGTTTTCAAGGTGAGGAAACTGGCAAATCTGGCAACGAACAGCGGTTTTGGCTAGTTGATCCGATTGACAGCACCTCGAGTTTTATTCGCGGACTGCCGTTTTGCACTAATATGGCTGCGCTTGTGGAGAACGATCAGCCGATTGCTGCGGTGATTTACGATTTTGTCGGTGACGTACTCTATACGGCAGTTAAAGGTGAAGGAGCTTTTCAAAACGAACAGTTAATTCACGTTAACACCAGTCGCTCACCAGGTAACCTCTTCGTCTATAGTCTGAGTGGTTATAGGCTCGATGATTTGCGTGTGACACTGTCTGAGGTGGGTATGAAATGTTTTTATCCTGTTGGAGCAGCTGGACATGCGTACGTGATGCTTGCCAAAGGTGAAATTGATGGCGTCGCCGTGCTTAATACGAAAACAAATGCCTACGATAACGCACCCGGCCTACTGTTAGTGTCAGAAGCGGGTGGCGAGATTGTGTCTTTTGACGGTAAGGACGACATCCATGTCTATGAATTTGTGGCGGGTACGCCAGCAGTGACAGGGCTTATCAAAGAACACCAAGAAGAGTTCCGCGCACTGATAGGTCGTTAACTTTTCATAATGGCCATGACGGCATAGCGACCATCTTCTGCGCGCTTGCCTCGTAGAAATTCACTGTGTGAGAAGTAACGGACGTCTTTAGTCGTGTCGGTCGGATCATCGGTGATATGTTTGTCGTCTATACCTGCCGAGTGTAGCTGCTCAAAAACAACATCCTTGAAAGCTCGATTATTAAATGCGAAAAGTGGATATTTTTCTTGGCCTGGCGCTGGCGTGAGCCATATTAAGAGCTCAGCCGGATCACAATCATAATGATGAGCAAGAAACATGACGGATTTATAGGCGCCGTTTTGCTCAAGGCTATGACGGCCTAAGTGTGAAAGCATCAGAATATGATGGGTCTGATCGTATATGACTGCACCGACACAATCAGCTAAAGGTAAAAAAAGCGCATGATTATAGTTACGGGTTACGAGAGCATCGGCGGTAATAACGTGGCTGTCAAACATACCATCGCCTTTTTGTGAAGTTGTAATTTCTTTGTAGCGACAATAATCATCGCCTTCGTAGACGACTCTGACTCGAGTGGTACCATGCATCGTAATGTTTTGAGACGCAAGAAACCTAACTCTATTTTGTATAACTGCTTCGTTAGTCTGATCATTAGCTATCAGCATAGTACCATCGGCAATTGTCGATAGCGCAATCAACTCATTCATTATCTGGTTTTTTCACTTTTTTTGCGTTTTGTTTTTTGACGAATAATATTTGCCGCACCTGTAATACTTTTGATAACCCCAAGTTGCTTCAATTGGGAGCGAAGCTTGTTCCGAGCATGAGTAGTGGTAACCAAATCTTGCCAGGCTGGTCTTGGGAGCGAGAGCTTGCGCGATACCACTTCAACGACATCACCATTTTGCAGCTGTTTATCGAAAGGGTGCATTTTACCATTGACGCGAAAACTATAGGCGTGTTTCGCAATGTCGCTGTGCACTAAGTAGGCAAAATCAAGTGGCAGGGCTCCTTCAGGAAGATTATAGATATCGCCTTTAGGTGAATAGACGAAAATTCGGTTACCAAATAAGTCGATATTTAACTGGTCCTTGGAAATATCCTCGTTATTGCCAAGCCGAGTCGCAATGTCTTGTAGTTGGGTAATCCATTGGAGATGGGCGGGTAAAGTAGAACTAATTTTATTTTTTATATAGTCTTTTGAATTTTTTTGGTCGTGGTAGTGAAAACTAGCCGCCAGCCCACGTTCGGCGTATTCATGCATTTCATACGTGCGAATTTGAAATTCGACAATCTGCTCAGTAGGCGTAATGACAACCGTATGAAGGCTTTGATAGCCGTTGGGCTTTGGGGTGGCGATGTAATCTTTGATACGACTAATCATCGGTTGGTACATGGAATGGAGTAGGCCAAGTACTCGGTAGCAATCCTCTTTATTCTCGACCACAATACGCAGTGCCATTAAGTCATAGATATCATCAATATTTCCGTCAACTTTTTTCAACTTTTTATACAAGCTATAGAGGCTTTTGACACGTCCATTAATCTCGGACTCGATGTGGTGTTTCTTTAGTTCGGCTTCAACGTCGATTTTTACAGCCCCAAGTTTGCGCGTACTTTTACTGAGGCGTTTTTTCATTTTGGCTTGGAGTTGTTTAAATTCAATTGGTTTAAGGTAGCTAAAAGCGAGTTCTTCGATTTGCATGCGAACACGGCCCATACCCAATCGGTCAGCCATAGGTGCGAAGACTTCAAGTGATTCACGAGCAATCTTGACCTGTTTGTCGGCTGACATATACTGTAGTGTTAAAAGATTGTGAAGGCGGTCGGCGAGCTTGATGATGATCACACGAACGTCTTGGCTAACTGCAATAAGAAGTTTAGAAAGATTGTCTTTGGTTTGAGGGAGATAGTTGGCAAGGTCTTGCATGCCCGAACGGGCCTGAGATACTTTTGTGACGCCACCGACTAAAAAGGCAACGTCGCCACCGAATAGTGCCTCGATTTGTTCAACAGTTGCTTCAGTATCTTCGACTGCATCGTGGAGTACGCCAGCCAGGACGCTATCAATATCCATGCCCCATTCAATCAGAATGCTTGCAACAGCCAGCGGATGAGTAATATAGGGTTCGCCGCTTTTGCGCTTTTGACCCAAATGGGCTTTTGTGGCGAAATCAACAGCATGCTCTAGTTCGAGAATTTGATCCTCGTCGTAATGAGGAGAGGCTACTTTTAATAGCATTTTCTTTTCCATCGTACTCTTTAGTATACGACAAATTAACGATCCAGGCCAAGGACACTGTCGTTTATGTATCATCCGGCTATATTTTTTTGTACTTTCAGATGTCGGCAGTATATACTAGTCACTAGATATGCTAATGCTTATAGAAGGAGTGGGAATTTCATGAGCCAAACAAAGATTGGAATTAATGGGTTTGGTCGTATTGGCCGAAACGCCTTTAAGATTGCTTTTGAGCGAGACGATGTAGAAATTATCGCGATTAATGATTTAACAGATACAAAAACGCTGGCCTATTTATTGAAACACGACAGTAATTACGGCACCTATCATCATGAGGTTGGATTTGACGAGACGGGAATTGTCGTCAACGGTACGCATGTTAAAGTACTTGCCGAGAAAGATCCCGCTGCTTTACCTTGGGGTGAGCTTGGTGTCGAGCTGGTGATTGAATCGACTGGTCGTTTCACTGCTAAAGAAGATGCCGAACTACATATTAAAGCTGGCGCAAGGCGCGTTGTTATCAGTGGTCCCAGCAAAAGCGATGGTGTCGATACGATTATCCTTGGTGCCAACGAAGATTTGATCGAAAGCTCAAGCGAAGTCATTAGCAATGCTAGTTGTACGTCAAACTCTCTTGGGGTCATGATGGCAATATTGGACGCGGAGTTTGGTGTTGAGAAATCACTCCTCACGACCGTTCATAGTTATACCGCCAGTCAAGCTCTGCAAGACGCACCCAGTAAGGATCTTCGTGAAGGCCGTAACGCGGCTGAAAATATGGTCCCCACCACAACTGGTGCGGCAATCGCTGTTACAAAAGTTTTGCCACAACTTGTGGGCAAGTTTGATGGTCTTAGTATTCGTGTTCCAACGGCAGTAGTTTCGATTAGCGACATTACAGTCCTTCTGGGTCGTGCCACGACGGTTGAAGAAATTAACACTGTCTTTAAAAAAGCTGCCAAAGAGCCATTTTACCAAGGTATCCTAGGGGTTAGTGACGAACCACTTGTCAGTCGAGACTATATCGGCGATAGCCACTCAGGTGTCGTTGATCTCTTGTTGACAAAAGTAGTGGGCGGCAACCTCGCCAAAATCATGGTCTGGTACGACAATGAATGGGGCTACAGCAACCGCCTCGTCGAATTGGTCGCAGATATTGGACGAACCTTGCACAAGTAACGTTATAGCGCTTATACTTTAATTATGAAGATATATCTAGGCAGCGATCACATGGGTTTCCACTTAAAAGAAAAAGTTTTTGCGTACCTTGCAAAACATGACTACGATGTCCAAGATGTCGGCGATGAAATACTGGATCCCAACGATGACTTTCCAGAGTTTGCCCAGGCGGCGGCGCTACAGGTTATTGGCAGTCTCGACAAAGACCCGCGAGCGATTTTACTATGTGGGGGAGGTCAAGGTATGGCGATGGCCGCCAATCGTTTCCGTGGCATTCGCGCCAGTGTGATTTGGGATGCCTATGAGGCCAAGATGACTCGTAACGATAACGACAGTAATGTCCTGTGTTTGCCCGCCCGTGTGCTTGAGGATGACGATAAGGCATGGCAAGGCATTCTTGAAACGTGGTTAAGTACGCCGTTTGCGACAGCCGTGCGTTACAAAAGACGCAACGCGCAGATCGATGAACTTTAGATTATGAGTGTGATTGCACCGTGCATTACGGTTGAAACTGCCGAGGAGTATAAGGCGACGGTTGAGCGCTTGCATCCTTTCGCCCAGCGGGTTCACATTGACATTAGCGATGGTGAGTTCGCGCCAGCCTTCCTACTCGGTGAAGCTCAGATATGGTGGCCAAAAGAGTGGATAGTTGATATTCACGCTATGGTGGCCCGTCCAGCCGAACACCTTTTGGCGCTGATTGCCCTAAAACCGAACCTGATTACGTTCCACGTCGAGACGGGAGTTAATCTCTTGCCAATTATGGAGCAGGTTAAGAAAGCCGGTATTAAAGTTGGTATCGCACTTCTCAGGCCAACCGTGCCATCAACCGTCAATGCGATGATTCAAGCCGCTGATCACGTCTTGATATTTAGTGGCGATTTGGGACATTACGGCGGCAGCGCCAGCTTGATGCAGCTAGAAAAAGTCCGCCTTATAAAGGCGATTAATCCGAACGTTGAAATTGGCTGGGACGGTGGTGTGAGCACTGATAATGCTTATACACTTACCCAAGGCGGTGTCGACGTGCTTAACACGGGCGGCGCAATCGCCAAAGCCGATGATCCTGCTGACGCTTATGCTACACTTGTAAGAGAAATCAACAAACACGGAGTAATTTAGTGGTGAGTGGGCAACTAACGATTACACAACTGGAGCACAAGGCGAACGATATTCGAGAGGATATTATTCGTATGTTACTAGCTGCCGGTAGCGGGCACAGCGCTGGTCCACTCGGGCTGGCTGACATTTTTGCGGCGCTTTATTTTAATATCTTGAATTTCGATCCGAAAAATCCTGAATGGAAAGATCGGGACGTTTTCTTTTTGAGTAATGGCCACACAATCCCAGTTCAATATGCGGCGATGGCCGAGGCAGGTTATTTCGACAAAGAAGAGCTATTAACACTTCGAAAACTCGGTAGTCGCTTGCAGGGTCACCCAGAACGAGAACGCTTGCCGGGTCTCGAGAACACCAGCGGGCCTTTGGGTAGCGGCTTGTCCCAGGCTGCCGGCTACGCTTATGCGCTCGAGTATCTTGATAATAGCAAGCACCGTTTTGTCTATACTGTTATGGGTGACGGCGAACTGGACGAAGGCAATATTTGGGAAGCGGCCATGTTTGCCGGCAAATACAAACTGTCGCAATTGATTGCTTTTGTTGATCGTAACAATATACAGATTGATGGCAATACCGAGGACGTTATGCCACTTGAGGATCTTCGTGGTAAATGGGAATCATTTGGTTGGCATGTGTTAGAAATTGATGGACATAATATTGAAAGTATTATCGATGCGGCCAGCATGGGTCGAGCTATTTCTAATAGGCCAACGGTAATCATTGCTCACACCATCCCAGGTAAAGGTGTCGATTTTATGGAATTTGACTTTAAATGGCATGGCATACCGCCAAATAGCGATGAAGCTAAAGCAGCTTTGCATAAGTTACGCACACTTGACGGCCAGATTACCCATGAAGGAGCTGGTATATGAATCAGTACAGCCTGAGTGACGATCTATTTAGTGACGACGTGAAACGCGAGCCGATTCGAGCCGGTTTCGGAAGAGGTCTGCGAGCTGCCGGTGAGGCCAATGATGCCATTGTTGCGCTTTGCGCCGACCTAACAGAAAGTACCCAGATGCACCTTTTCAGGGAAGCCTTTCCAAAGCGATTCATTGAAATTGGTATCGCCGAACAAAACCTCGTCACTGTCGCATCGGGTCTGGCACGGGCTGGTAAAATTCCGTTTACAAGCAGCTATGCAGCCTTTAGTCCGGGGCGAAACTGGGAGCAGATTCGCACGACAATCGCCCTCAATAATCAGCCGGTAAAAATTGTCGGATCCCATGCTGGAGTGAGTGTTGGTCCTGACGGTGCTACCCATCAGATGCTTGAAGATATTGCGTTGATGCGGGTGATACCTAATATGATCGTGATTGTGCCTGGTGATAGTCTAGAGGCCGAGAAGGCTACGCGGGCAATCGCCGAGAACGGCAAACCAAGTTATCTCCGTCTCGCTCGCGAAAAGAGCCCGATCTTTAGTACACTCGATTCACCGTTTGAAGTCGGTAAAGCATATGTACTGCGTGAGGGGCGCGACATTAGCCTGCTTGGTACGGGTTTGATGACCTACCAACTGCTCGTAGCTGCCAAGATTTTGGCCGATCAAGGCATTGACGCCGAAGTTGTCCACGTTCCAACCATTAAACCGCTCGATGCGGAAACAATCTTGGCCAGTGTTCGAAGGACCGGACGCGTCCTGACGGCCGAAGAGGCTCAGATTAACGGAGGTTTTGGTGGCGCGGTTGCCGAGCTGCTATCCGAAAATTTACCAACACCCCTGAAACGTGTCGGTATGCAAGATCGCTTTGGCGAAAGTGGCGCTCCGGACGAACTATTGGAATATTTCGGATTAACGGGTGGCCGTATTGCGGAAATTACTAAAGAATTTGTTAACAATACCGCACAATATCACCGAGAATACTAAAGGAGACAAATTTATGGGCTTAACTATCAACCAAATTCGTGAAAATACTACCAGGGCTCGTCACCTTATGCAGCGAAGTCGAGCGCAGCATTTCGCAGTCGGAGCTTTTAATATCGATAACCAAGAAACATTAATCGCGGTTGTTCAAGCCGCACAAAAACTGAACGCTCCGGTTCTGGTGGAAGTAAGCGACGGGGAAGTAAAGGCGCTCGGGCTTGAAAATATTCGCGACCTGGTTGACAACTACAAACTTCAATATGGCGTCGAGATCTATATTAATCTTGACCATAGCCCAACGGTCGAAGATTGCAAACGCGCCATAGATGTTGGTTTTGAGTTTATTCATATCGATATTTCACAAGCCAACCATGAGGCCTCAACTGAAGAGATTATCGACAGAACAAAAGAAGTGGTTGAGTACGCCAAATTTACCGGTGCGCTTGTTGAAAGTGAGCCACATTATTTTGGTGGTTCATCGAACGTTCATACCGAAACGATTGATTATGAAGAGATCAAAAAAACCTTTAGTACGCCTGAGGCTACCAAGTCTTTTGTCGAGGCAACGGGTATCGATACCTATGCGGCGGCGGTTGGGAATTTACACGGTAAATATCCGGTCCCAAAAGAACTTGATCTGGATTTATTGCAGCAAATTCGCGATTCGGTCACGTGCCAGATAAGCCTCCATGGCGGAAGCGGTACGCCTCTGCATTATTTTGAAGAAGCTGCAAAAATTGGGGTGAGTAAAATCAATATTAATAGTGATATGCGCTACGCATTTCGCAAGGAGCTTGAGAAAGTTCTTGCCGAAAACCCAGATGAATATGCCGTTGTTAAATTAATGCCACATGTTTACAGCGCTGTCGAGGCTGTTGTAGAGGAAAAAATTAACGCTTTTGGCAGTGCCGGTAAGGCAGTCTCGTAACTATGTCTATTGTGACTATTGTGACCATCGGTAAAGCCACTCAAGATGTATTTTTGAAGAGCTCGAAGGCCTTCGAGCCACACAAGCACAAGGGCATGCTCTATGAAGAGTTACCTCTTGGCCAAAAACTCGATCTCGACGAGGTTATTTTTACGACCGGTGGGAACGTGACAAACGCAGCGGTGACTTTTGCCCGACAAGGCCTTCACAGTAAATATATCTGGGCGCTTGGTTCGGACGTTTCAAGTCGAGCTATATTACAGGCACTTGATAGCGATGGCATAGACACCGGTGGCGTCGTTCAACACGAAAGCTATCGTGCCAGTTATTCAACCATTCTTCTATCTAGTAGCGGAGAACGAACTATTTTAAACTATCATGGCACGGATCTGGCCGATGACGGAAAGTTACTTGATTTAAACATTCTCGCATCAGCCGATTGGGTGTACTTGTCGGCCCTTGGCAATATAGACTTATTAGAAGTAATTATCACAAAATGTGCTGAATATGGCGTAAAAGTAATGCTTAATCCTGCCGGCTCGGAGTTAAAAGAAATATCAAAACTTAAGGCGTTGCTTGAAGACGTCACAGTTCTAGCGGTGAATAAAGAGGAAGCTCAACAAATTGTCGAAGGTCAATCGATTGAAGAACTTGCCCGACATGTGACGCACTATTGTCCGGTTGCGATTGTGTCCGATGGTCCTCATGGTGCAGCCACGACTGATGGTAAAAGTGTTGTGATGTCGGGAATGTACGAAGAAGTTCCGGTTATTGATCGAACTGGTGCCGGTGACGCTTTTGGTTCTGGATTTTTGAGTCAGTTTGCACAAGAAAAATCGCTAAAGGATTCGATTGTATTTGCCAGTGCCAATTCAACATCAGTGGTTGGGCAAATTGGAGCCAAAGCGGGAATTTTACATTTAGGTGTCACGTTGCACGACATGCCCCTAAAGGAGAAACCTTTCTAGGAAAACATTATGGCAAAATTTTTACAACGCTTACTGGAAATTGACGAGCCACTTTTTAGTGTTGGCATGAATCAGCTTGAAAAGGCGACTGGTTATAGTGGCGTCGATACGCGTTTAATTGCCGACATTACCCACAGTGCCCACGCCATTATGAGAAGGCTGGGGCTTGATCCTGCCGACAGTACTGGCAGAGAACTCTACCAGGCGCTCATAAGTACGGTTAAACGTGGTACATCCGAGGCGCTACTGCTTGATACAGACTATGTTTTACTCTCTTTTGAGGGTAACGTTGTCTCTTTCAACTTAATTGATGTTATCGAAAATAGTCATCACGAGTTAGCGTACGAACAGCGCATTATGAGTCACGGAAGACGCAGTTTGCGTGGTGAAATCGTACAGCGCTATCTCGAACACTCCAGAACTGACGATGGCGTGATACGAGACCAGGCGACTGGGATCGGTCTACTGCCCGAAGCGGATAAATGGTATAACGAGATCAATGATAGTCATGCGCAGCCGAAGGAACAGGCTAACCATACCGTGCCACTTATTTTGAGTATCGGTGATATTGTGACTGACGCTTTTATTGCCTTGCGTGAGGATCAGGCTGAAGTAACGACTGACGAGCATGGCATTCATCGACTGAGTATGGAGTTTGGTTCAAAACCGCCGTATGATCATGTCGATATCGTCCAGGCAGTAGGCAACAGTGCCAACGCCGCCGTATCATTTACGCGCTTGGGGCTTCGAGCCGGCCTCATGGCGTATCTCGGAAGCGACCAGGCAGGCAAAGACTCGCTTGATTACTTGGCAAGCGAAAAGGTCGATACGACGACGGTGTCTGTCCAGTCGGGGCTAAAATCAAATTATCATTTTGCGCTTCGCTACGGTGCCGATCGCACGATTCTAATTAAATACGAAGACTATAATTACGCGTGGCAAACTCCAATTGAAACGCCTGACTGGATATATCTGAGTATGATTAGCAAATCAGCCTGGCAATTACACGAAGACCTCCTTGGTTACTTAATTGAACATCCAGATATTAAATTAGTATTTCAACCAGGTACATTCCATTTTGAATGGGGTATCGAAAAACTGGCCGCTATTTATGAGCGATCACATATTGTCTTTATGAACCGCGAGGAGGCAGCGCTTGTCACTGGGAAAGGGCTTGAATCAGTTCAAGCGTTAGCCGACGGTCTTCATGGGCTTGGTCCTAAGATTGTCGTTATTACCGATGGTCCGAATGGGGCTTATGCTTCCGATGGTGAGAGATTACTGGTTATGCCGAATTACCCTGACCCCGCACCGCCGTATGACCGAACGGGGGCGGGGGATGCTTTTGCTTCAACTGTCGTGGCCGCATTAGCATTAGGCGAAACACTCGAGACGGCTCTGTCGTGGGCGCCGATTAATTCTATGAGTGTTGTCCAAAAACTTGGTGCGCAAGCAGGGTTATTGAGGCCCGATGAATTACAAAAACTTCTCGACGTCGCTCCAGAAGATTATATTGCAAAGGAGTTCAAAGGATGAAGTATCAAATATGTGTGTCGGGTGCAGCAGCTGGTGATACCGTACAGGCAGCCCATCAACTTGCTTTTGACCTTGGTAAATTAATTGCCCAACAAGGTAAAACTCTTATCACGGGTGCGACCGTCGGCTTACCTTGGTACGCCGCTCAAGGAGCGTTTAGTGTGCAGGGTAAACGTGGTGTCTCAATCGGATTTTCTCCGGCTAGTTCATTCCGCGAACATGTGACTGTCTATAAATTACCGACGGTCGAGTTTGACTATATCAACTTTACCGGCATGGCGTACGTTGGCCGTGATGTTCACCTGGTCCGCAGTAGTGATGCCGTCATTACAGTCGGTGGTCGTATGGGTAGCCTGCATGAGCTTTCGACGGCACTTGAAAGTCGAAAAGTGTGCGGAGTTCTTTTGGGAAGTGGTGGACTGGCAGATTATATTCCGACATTGCTCGAACACATTGATGCTCCAGGTAGCAAAGATATTATTTACGACACTGATCCGGAGCGATTGCTGAACAAGGTTATAGCGGCCCTTGATAAAAAATATATTGATTTTGTGCATAATGGCGACGACCGTCATATTTCCGGAAATCGGGCTGGTAGGGGCTAGCGCTGGCACACCGGAGGGTAGTGTGACGTGATGTAACTGGGGTATAATAAGAAGTAATGGACCAAAAGTTTCATCTTCAATCGCCCTTTCAGCCAACCGGCGATCAACCGACAGCTATCAAGCAATTACTTGAGGGTCTCAATAATGGTGTCCGCGAGCAAACTTTGATGGGAGTGACTGGGAGTGGTAAGACTTTTACGATGGCCAACATTATTCAGGACCGCCAAGTTCCGACGCTCGTCATGGCGCACAATAAGACGTTGGCGGCGCAGCTGTATAGCGAGTTTAAGGCCTTTTTCCCGGATAGCGAAGTCCACTATTTTGTCAGTTATTTTGATTATTATCAGCCAGAAGCCTACATGGCTAGCAGCGACACCTATATCGAAAAAGACAGTAAGATCAATGATGAGATTGACCGCTTGCGCCACGCCGCCACGACGGCACTGTTGACTCGGCGGGACACGATTATCGTTGCCAGCGTCAGTTGTATTTATGGTATTGGCTCGCCGGATGATTACTCGGCGATGGCGATTACACTCAAAACAGGCGAGCGACGACAGCAAGATAAGTTTGTCCGTCAACTGACCGATATTCAGTATCAACGCAATGACATTGATTTTCACCGAGGCACCTTTCGGGTCCGGGGCGATATCGTCGACGTCTTTCCAGCCGGGAGTGACGTTGCCTACCGGACTGAGTTTTTTGGCGATCAAGTTGACCGTTTGACGCGGATTGATCCACTAACTGGCGAAATCCTGGCGGAACCGAGTGAAGTCAGCATTTTTCCAAGTAGCCACTACGTGACGCCGAAAGAAAAAATAGCTGCTGCGGTTGAGAATATCAAAAAAGAATTTGCTGAACGCCTCGAGTGGTTTGAAAGCCACGATAAGTTACTGGAAGCTCAACGTCTGGCTCAGCGCACAAAGTATGACATTGAGATGCTAGAAGAGACTGGTTTTGTCAAAGGCATTGAAAACTACAGCCGGTACCTCACCAATCGCGAACCTGGCGAACAACCGGCGACTTTGATGGATTATTTCGCCGACGATTTCTTATTGTTAATTGATGAGAGTCATATGACATTGCCGCAAGTTCGCGGTATGTATAACGGTGACCGAGCACGCAAGGAAGTACTTGTTGAATATGGTTTTCGTATGCCGTCGGCGCTCGATAACCGCCCGTTGACGTTTTCCGAATTTGACCGACATATTAATCAGGCCATTTATATGTCGGCCACTCCGGGCGAATACGAATTAGCTCATAGCCCGTCGCCCGTCGAGCAGGTGATTCGTCCGACCGGGTTGATTGACCCAGAGATTATCATTCGACCAACCAACGGACAAATTGATGATTTGGTTGCCGAGATCCGTGAACGGACTACCAAAAATCAGCGCGTGCTCGTTACGACTCTAACCAAGAGGATGGCTGAGGACCTGTCGGCTTATTTGCAGGAAATCGATGTCAAGACGGCCTATATTCATAGCGAGGTGGATACGCTCGAACGGGGTGACATCCTAAAGGATCTTCGTATGGGCGTTTACGATGTCCTGGTCGGTATTAACTTACTTCGTGAAGGGTTAGATTTACCCGAGGTCAGTATGGTTGCTATTATGGATGCCGACAAAGAAGGCTTCTTGCGCAGCGCCAATGCCCTGATCCAGACCATTGGTCGGGCGGCGCGGCACCTGGAGGGTCGCGTCTATATGTACGCCGATCGGATTACCGATTCAATGCAAAAAGCCATCGATGAAACGAATCGACGGCGCAGTATTCAAACAGCGTACAATATCGAGCACAACATCACCCCCGAAAGTATCGCCAAAGAAATCGACGAAGGACTGCGCTCGATTATTCCAAAAAAGGAAGATACGTCTCGAAAGCTTAACCTCAAGAAGATCCCGCGCGATGAATACGCCGGGCTTATCAAGGAACTTTCTGGTCAGATGGATTTTGCCAGCGCCAACTTGGAATTCGAAAAGGCGGCCGAGCTGCGGGACATGATTTCGGACATTCAGCAAAAAATGTGACAACAATAGAGTTTATGCTAGACTAACATTATACTTATGTCGAACCGCTCGCCACACCACATAGCAAAGAGACTAAAAAAGACATTACTCGTCACTATTGGCGGTGGACTCATTGCTTTAACGCTGCTGGCAGTAATCATCATTGTGGTCACCAATAAAATTTCAAGTGATACAGCAAAAACAGAACAAACGGCCCTGTCAGGTGTCAGTACGGTACTGCATACTCAAGCAGGTTTTGTCTTACCAAGTAACACTTCGAACGTCCTCCAACAACTCGACAAAGCCACCTTGGTTAATGTTATCGCGAAAAACCAACCGGCCGTAGTTCGCATCCTGACGGTGTACTGTGCTGATATAACAGTTACCTCTGGGACCGCCTCACTCAAAGAGAAAGATAGCTGTAGCGCAGGTGTCGGTAGCGGCTCGATTATTTCAAGCGACGGCTACATCGCCACAAATGGCCATGTCGCGGTAATCAGTCCCAAGCAGGCATTGCTCGACTCATTGACGTCTGACGAAGAAATTCAACGATATCTCGATTATTCAGTGGCTGTTGGATTATTAACTCCATCAAAGGCTGCTGCCATACGGACGAGCGCTGCAAAAGATATTAGTGGCGCGAATGATGCGCTTGATGCAACGATTGCGCTTATTCCGTCGACGACCGTCACGGTCACTAACGCCGATTTGCAACATGCGATTCAGTTAGGCAATGAGCCAGTCCGTATAGACAGCGCAGGCAACCGGATGAAAATAAATTATACCGACACGATAGTAAGAGCCAGTTTGGTTGATAAGGATTTTGACCAAGAGGCCGCCGACCAGAGTTTGCAAACGGGACAATTTACGAGTTCTGATGTGGCATTATTAAAGATGAGGGGGAATTTTCCTTACGTACTTCTCGGCAGTAGTAGCTCGGTGAAGGTTGGTGACCAACTAACGGCAATTGGATTTCCTGCGTTTATCGACAATAGCGTCAGCACCGATCAGTGGCAAACTGTGCCGAGTATTACTCAGGGCAAAGTGACCGATATCGTGTCGGATGCTACGTATAATGGTCGGAAAATCATCGATACGTCTGTGCCGATTGCACAAGGTGAGAGTGGTGGCCCATCGTTCAACGACGCTGGAGAGCAGATTGGCCTGAATACGTATTCCGCCCTAGAATGTAAAGACTTGAAATGTTTCGGCAATGGGTTAGTGCGCGATATCGCTGATCTTAAGGTACTTTTGAAAAAAAATAACATTGCTCTCGCAACCGGCGGTGTGACAAATGACTGGAATAGCGGCCTCGATGCCTATACGAGCGGTAATTATGTTGAAGCTTTAACAGCTTTCAAAAAGGTACAAGACGAATACCCAGCAAACTATCTTGTGTCACCGCTTGCTCGGCTCGCTCGTGAACAAACAGGTAGTAGCACCGACATTTCTTCGTCGTTTCAAGCGCGCACGGTCACGACGACAATCTTTATGATTGCTGGCGGAATCCTGCTTATTTTCGTCGCGACAATTATTGGCTTGATTGTTCACTTTACCCGAAAGCATCACCGTGAGGAAGCGATAGCCAACGCCCAAATTCCTCCATCGACACCACTATAGCTTGCAAAAACTAACAACACGTGCTATTGTTGGAATATTGCATTCGATGAATGTCGAGCCTCTTTCAAAGACTTGCGCATAGTAAAATAAAAAGCGCGGCCACAGAAATATCCTCTCGCTGTTCTTTCACGCTCGCTGACGCGAGCTATAAGACTGCAAAACAGCAATCAACTAACGAAAGGCTATTTCATATGGCATTCCAACAACGACGCTTCGGCGGTTCTAATAACTCTAACTCTCGTTCTCGAGGCGGATCTTTTGGCGGCGGACGCCGTGGTGGTAGTAAGGGTCCTGCAAAGAAGTACATTCACCCAAGTAAATTTATCAACAAGGCAATCGCCAAGGCCGAAGAAGTTGTCTATGTGCCAACGCACAAATTCACCGACTTCCCCTTCGGCAACCAGCTACAGCATAACATCGCTAAAAAAGGCTACGAGAATCCTAGTATTGTCCAAGACCAAGCGATTCCTTACGTAATTGAAGGTAAGGACGTCATCGGCCTGGCCAATACCGGCACCGGTAAGACGGCCGCTTTCTTGCTGCCTATTATCGAACGCCAAACTGGCATCTCTCTGACGCCGAGCGTGCTGATTATTGCGCCAACCCGTGAGCTGGCTCAGCAAATTGACGAAGAGTTTCGCGCTTTCAGCCAAGGCCTCAACCTGTACTCTGCCCTTATCGTCGGTGGCGTCAGCGTTGATCGTCAGATTCGTGACCTGAAGCGTCGCCCTCACTTTATTATTGGTACGCCTGGTCGCCTGAAAGACCTGATGAACCGTCGTTTGATTCGTTTGGAAAATATGACGACATTAGTACTCGATGAAGCTGACCGTATGCTCGACATGGGCTTTTTGCCTGATATTCGTGCCATCGTAGGTGAAATGCCCGTTGACCGCCAGACGCTCTTTTTCAGTGCCACAATTACACCTGAAATCCAAGCGCTCGTCAGCAGCTTCCTGAAGGACCCTGTCACGATTTCGGTTCGCACGAGCGAGACGAACGAGCACATCGAACAGTCCGTTATCGAAGCCCGCGACAAAATGCACAAGGTTGAACTCTTGACTGATATGCTTCGTGGTGATGACTACGAGAAAGTACTTGTCTTTGGCGAAACCAAGTTCGGCGTCCAACGTCTGAGTGACCACCTAGACAATAGTGGTATTCCGTCTGTTGCGATTCATGGCAACAAGAATCAATCTCAACGCCAACGTGCTTTGAAGCAGTTCAAGGATAACCGCGTTCGTGTCATGGTTGCAACTGATGTTGCTGCCCGCGGTCTTGATATTCCGAATGTATCACACGTTATCAACTTTGATACACCTCAGAACTACGAAGACTACATTCACCGTATTGGCCGTACTGGCCGTGCTGGTGCAAGCGGTAAAGCTCAGACCTTTATCGACATCCAACGCTAGTCGTTGTCTGCAAAAAATAAACATAGCCCTAACGTAGGGCTATGTTTTCGTTTAGGTAGTAGGGTATAATGGGGTAATGACACAGATATCTCGTGATGACGTGCAACATCTTGCACAGTTAAGTAGTTTGCAACTTAGTAATAAAGAAATAGACGATCTCCAGGTGGATATTGGTAATATCTTAGGGTATGTTGAACAGCTCTCTCGACTCGACACGACTGGCATTGAGCCAACTTATCAAGTTACCGACCTCGAGAATATCTGGCGCGATGACGTCGTTGACGACTATGGTATCGGACGCGAAGTCCTATTGGCGCTCGCGCCCGCATCAGACAATAACCAAATAAAAGTTCCAAAGGTATTATAAATGACATTCATAGCTGATTATATTGGCCGTAGCGCGCGCGACAACGTTTTGTCAGCGATTGCTAAGGCAAAAGATAACGAACAGTATCACGCTCTCTTGAGCTTAACCCAGGAGCGAGCTTTGGAGCGGGCTGGCGCGGTTGATCGTGGTGACATAACTGGCAAGCTTGCCGGCGTTCCCTTCGTCGTCAAAGACAATTTTCTTGCTTTTGGTGCGCCAACGACCGCTGCAAGTAAGATGCTGGAACACTTCAATGCACCTTTACAGTCAACGGCTGTTGAAAAACTTGAAGCTGAGGGGGCGATTTGTATTGGCAAAGCCAACCTTGATGCGTTTGCGCACGGTGGAAGTACCGAAAATTCGGCATATGGACCGACAAAAAACGCTTTTGACCAGACTCGTGTCGCCGGTGGTAGTAGCGGTGGACCGGCCGTTGCGACGGCTCTCGACATCGTGCCCTTTGCGCTTGGCAGCGACACCGGCGGATCAATTCGGTTGCCAGCTAGCTTTAACGGTGTTGTCGGTGTCAAGCCAACTTACGGCACCGTGAGTCGTTACGGAGTGGTGGCGATGGCGAGTAGCACTGATACGATTGGCGTCTTTACGACGAATGTCGCTGATGCCGAGTTGGTGATGGATATTATGTCTGGTAACGACCCGAAAGATATGACGACATTAGCTGATTTCTTTATACCTAAACAGACGATTGAGCCTAAAAGGAAAATTGGGCTTATCAAAGAATTTATGACCGACGACGTTGATCCAGAGGTTCGACAACGTACCCTCGAATACGTCCAACGTTTACGTAACGATGGTCACACTGTCGAAGACGTGTCTCTTCCGATTGTTGCTCATACCCTGGCGATGTACTATATTATTGTTCCCGCTGAGGTGAGCAGTAATTTGGCGCGTTATGACGGTATTCGTTACGGCCATCGCGCCCAAGGAGCTAAGACACTGGCTGAACTCTATGGTCGTACTCGCGATGAAGGCTTTGAGACAGAGAATAAGCGTCGCATTATGATAGGGAGCTATGTTCTTTCAAGTGGCTATTTTGACGCATACTATTTGCAAGCCCAAAAAGCCCGTACACTCTTAATCGCTGAGTTTAACGCACTATTTGAACAATACGATATCCTACTTGGGCCTGTCAGCCCGACGCCAGCTTTCAAATTGGGCGAGAATACCAGTGATCCGATCAAGATGTACTTAGCGGATATCATGACTGTACCGGCCTCGTTGGCAGGCTTACCTGCTATTAGTGTGCCGGCAGGAGTGAACGGCTCGGGATTGCCTATTGGTGTGCAGTTGATAGGTCAACGGCGGAGTGATGCCGATTTGTTAGCACTTGCCAGATCAGTGGAGGAGAAATAATGGACCAAACAATCATTTTCTTTTTTGCCGCAATTATTATTGTCGGTGGATTATTATACGCCGCTATAGAGCTGACTAAAAAAAGCACCAAACACCTTGACGTTGATCGCTACCGGAAAAAGTGGCTCGCGATTGAGCAACAACTCAGAAAAGACGTGCCTTCTAGTTATCATTTAGTGGTCTTAAATGCCGATAAGCTACTCGATCAAGCGCTGAAGGAGCGGGGCACAAAGGGCGAGACGATGGGCGAACGCATGAAGAATACGGCCGGGTTATTCAGTAATCGAAATAATATCTGGTCGGCACACAAACTTCGTAACCAGATTGCTCACGAGACCGACGTGCATGTCAGTTATGATGCGGCGCGCCAGGCATTGGCTGGATTCAAACAGGCACTAAAAGACATAGGGGCAATTTAATGATTACTGACGAAATTCTTGATAAATACGACATGACGATTGGTATTGAATGTCATGTTCAGCTTTCGACGACGACAAAACTATTCAGTGGCGCGGACAATGATGCACGTGACAAGTCACCAAATAGCGTGGTCAGCCCAATTGATTTTGGTCTGCCCGGCATGTTACCTGTACTTAACCATGATGCGGTTAAGCTTGCTATTAAAGCGGGTTTGGCTCTCGGTAGCGAGATTGCTCACATCAGTCGGTTCGATCGTAAACACTATTTTTATCCTGATCTGCCTAAGGGCTATCAAACAACCCAAATGTATCAGCCAATCATTGGAGCCGGTTTGGTCAATGTGCCTCGGGAAGACGACAGTTCGTTTGACGTTCGAATTCACCACGCCCACATGGAAGAGGATGCCGGTAAGCTGACGCATTACGGCGACTACAGTTTGGTTGATCTCAACCGAGCAGGAACGCCGCTGATTGAGATTGTGTCTGAACCTGATATTCATTCGGCTGCGGATGCCAAGGCGTTTGCAACTGAACTATACCGTCTGATGACGTATGCCGGAGTAACGAATGGCGATCTTTATCATGGTAATATGCGGTTTGACGTCAATGTGTCGGTCGCGCTCAAAGGAGCCTCGGAGCTCGGTATTCGGGCGGAAGTAAAAAATCTTAATTCATTCCGAAGTGTTGAGCGAGCAGCTGATTTTGAGTTGAGGCGTCAAATTGAACGTCTCGAAAAAGGCGAACGAATCGTTCAGGAAACTCGTGGTTGGGATGAGGCCAAGCAAAAGACGAATAGCCAGCGCAGCAAAGAAGATGCCCAGGATTATCGCTATATGCCCGATGCTGATATTCCACCGATCGTGTTAAATGATGACGAAATACGCGAGATTCAAGCAACTGTTCCTGTATTACCCTCCTTTTATCGTCAAAAATGGCAACCACTTAAACTTGATAGTACCGTTGTAAATGCTTTATTGGCATCGCAAGACATTGCTAAAGGTATACAATATATTTTCGAAAAGGGCGGGGAAAATGCTGCACGACGGAACGCTCAATGGTTCGTCAGTTCCGTTGGGCCCGATGATAGTGGATTAGCAGTGGCGGCCATCCAGTTTCTTCCTGAGCGTTTTGTAGAACTTGCACAAATGGTGGACGCTAATGAGTTATCAAGTACCGCCGCAAAAACAATCTTTTCTGAACTTTTAACTGGAGCTAAATCTCCTCGTCAAGTAGCAGAAGAAAAGAACCTATTACAGGTGAGTGATGATGATGCAATATTACAAATAGTTGATGAAGTATTGGCTGATGCGGGGTCCGCTAAAGCTGTTGAAGATCTAAAAAATGGCAACGATAAAGTTATCGGCTTTTTGGTTGGTCAGGTCATGAAGAAATCTTTCGGTAAAGCTAATCCTGAATTGGCTAAGAAATTAATCCGCGAAAGGATTGTCCAAAATTAAACAGCCAACTAAAGCTATTATTTGTGCGGCCGGACTCGGCACGCGGTTTTTGCCTCAGACAAAAGCAATGCCAAAAGAAATGTTGCCAATCATTGATAAGCCGGTTATTCAATTGATTGTCGAACAGGCGGTCGCGGCGGGTGTGACGGATATTATCATTGTGACTGGTAGTACAAAGCGAGCAATCGAAGACCACTTTGATCGCAGCGATGAACTTGAAAGAGATTTGCGTGAAAGAGGAAAAGATGACAAAGCAGACCAGATTGAAGCCATTGCTAACTTAGCAAATTTTGTCTATGTTCGCCAAAAAGGTACACCTAAAGGTAACGCCCGCCCAGTACTCAATGCTCAACATCTTATTAACGATGACGAACCATTTTTTGTATTTTTTGCTGACGATTTTTTTCGCTCCGATACACCCTGGCCAATCCAATTGAAAGATGCTTATAACAAAACTGGTAAATCAGTTATTTCCCTTATTGATGTGGATAAAAAAGATGCGGACAAATACGGTATGGCAGAGATTGGAGACAAAGTCTCTGACCGATTATTTAAGCTCAACGGTCTTATCGAAAAACCGGGCGAAGCAAATACCCCGTCAAATTTCGCATCAGTTGGAAGCTATTTGTTAACGCCCGATATTATACCAATTATAGCTCAGGAAAAAGTGGGAGTAGGTGGCGAAATTACTCTGGCTGACAGTATTAACGAACTTGCAAAAAACGATCTTGTATACGGGTGTTTTATTGAAGGCGTTTGGCATGATACGGGTGACCAACTGAAATATCTACAGGCAGTGGTTGATATTGGGCTCGAGAGTGATGAATACGGAGAGGACTTTAAGGAATACCTTAAAAAACGCTTACGTTAAAGATTGTAACCGATGCAATTAGGTGATATAATAACGGAAGCACCGATATGAACATCTAAAAAAATACACAAAGGAGGGCTTCCGTGAGTCTTGCAGCAGAAATACTTGTCATTATTTTATCAATCTTCTTGGCATTATTCCTTTTGCTTGGCATTATTTTGGCAGTTTATCTTATCAAACTAACACACGATATCCGCGCACTCACCAACTCAGCTGGACGGACGGTTAACATAATCGAGGCAGCTATAGTGGGTGCTGCTAAGTTTTCATCACCACTGTTTATTGCAGAATTGGTTGGCCGATATATCAAAAAAATTAAGAAAAGTAAAAAAGGGAGTAAATAATATGTCTAAAGGAAAATTTGCTGTAGGAACACTATTTGGAGCAGCTATTGGACTTCTCGCTGGAGTTCTGACTGCTCCAAAAAGCGGCAAGGAAACGCGTGCCGAACTGAAAGCAAAAGCCGAAGTCCTCAAGGGTGAAGCAACTCAAAAAGTTGAAAAAGTCCAAACCAAAGCCAACGAAGTTGCCGACGACGTCAAAGATAAAGCAGCCGTCGCCACCCAAGAGGCGAGGGCCAAAGCCGAAGATATCAAAGTACGGACTGAACGGGCGATTGATGGTGCCAAAAAAGGCTTTACGAGTAACAAATAACTTGAATAAGTACTCAATAAATGACACACTAATTCTGACAGTGTGTCATTTTAATAATTAGGGATTAGTATGATAAAAAAAATAGTGAATAAAATAAAAAACGACAACGAACGCGGTGCCCGACACGCCATCTTAGAAGACCTATTCCTGGATTTCCATCGTAGTCGGCGCCAGGTCTACTCGATGAACTTTGTTCGCGGCATATTCTTTGGCTTCGGTACTGTACTCGGTGGAACGGTGCTGGTGGCGATTATCATATGGGTATTAGGCCAATTCGTCGATTGGTTTCCGATTATTGGTGATTTTATCAAACAGATTATCGACGCCATGCAGCGCTCACGGTAGTCAGTCCATTTTACTACAGACAAAGCAGGCTCTGATTGGGTATACTAGAGTCTAGTTATGGGGGTTCCATTAAAGCCATCTGATTATGTCCATTTGCATAATCATACGCATCACAGTGTACTCGACGGGTTAACAAAAATCCCCGACCTTATTCAAGCTGTAAAGGACATGGGCATGGAGGCGGTCGCCATTACTGACCACGGGACTATGTCGGGAGTCGTCGAATTTTACAAGGCCGCTAAAGGTGATGACGTTAAGCCGATTATTGGAATTGAGGCCTACGTTGCGACGAGGTCACGACATGATCGCGATCCACAAAAAGACAAAGCTCGGTATCATTTGATTATTTTGGCCATGAATAACGTCGGCTATCAAAACCTTATGATGTTGAGCTCACTGGCTAACCTCGAGGGTATGTATTACAAGCCCCGCATCGATCATGAACTGCTGGAGAAATACAACGAGGGACTAATCATTTTATCGGGCTGTGCAGGTGGTGAAGTGGGTGAGAGTCTACGGATGGACAACTATGAAGAGGCAAAAAGAGTCGCGACGTGGTACAAGTCAATTTTTGGCGACCGCTATTATCTTGAAATGCAAGATCATGGTCACCCTGATCACCCTTCGTCATGGGACGTTCAAATAAAAATCAATTCGCAACTTGAACTATTATCAAAAGACCTCGATATACCAATGGTCGTAACAGGCGATGGTCACTATTTGTCACATGACGACCAAGACGCGCACGAAATTTTGCTCTGTGTCGGTACGGGTGCGTTCCTGAGCGATGAGAAACGTATGAGTTTGAAAGATTTCGAACTTCATGTCGCCGACCCAAAAGAACTGATTGCGCGCTGGGGCAAGACCAATCCCGAAGCACTCGTTAATACTCGTCGTATCGCTGATCGCTGTGACGTCGAACTGGCTTTGGGCGGAATATTAATTCCAACTTTTCCAACTCCCGTCGGCGAGAGCGAGAAAACATATCTCCATATATTAGTGTATCGAGGGCTTGCCTGGCGTTATGGCGACATTGATCAGCCGCAAACCACCGAGCTATCGGTCGAAGAAGCAAAGACTCATATTCCAGAAGAGGTACTCGAACGGGCTGCTTACGAACTGTCAGTCGTGGACGGAATGGGTTTTAATGGCTATTTCTTGATTGTTCAGGACTTTATTATATGGGGTAAGAATCAAGGTATTATTTTCGGACCTGGTCGCGGTAGTGCCGCTGGATCAATTCTAGCGTATGCCTTGCGCATTACCGAACTTGATCCGCTTCAATACGACCTTCTGTTTGAACGTTTCTTGAATCCCGACCGTATTAGTATGCCTGACGTCGACATTGATATTCAGGATACCCGTCGCGACGAAGTCATTGCCTACTGTACGCAGAAGTACGGCGTGAACCGCGTCGCAAATATCGCCACCTTTGGTAAAATGGCCGCGCGGGCGGCCGTGCGTGACGTCGCCCGAGTGCTACAGGTTCCTTACTCTGAAGCCGATCGTTTTTCGAAGATGATTCCGCCGCCCGTCCAAGGCCGCCAGATTCCTCTTAGGGTGAGTGTCAAAAAAGATCCCGACCTGAAGCACGAGTACGAGACAAACCCGACGGCAAAGATAGTCTTCGATTATGCAATGCGGCTTGAGGGCACAATTCGCTCACATGGAATTCATGCCGCAGGAGTGGTGATTGCTCCGGATGATATCGTTAAGTTCGCTCCCCTGGAGATGGCCCAAAAAGGAGTTATCGCAACCCAGTATCCAATGGGTCCGATTGAAGAGCTTGGGTTGCTCAAGATGGATTTCCTTGGTTTGTCTAACTTGACGACAATTAATAACGCGCTTCGTATTATTAAAAAAGTCAACAAGGTTGACATCGACATTGATACCCTCGCGCTGGATGACACAGCAACCTATGAATTATTTCAACGTGGCGACACGACGGGTGTGTTTCAACTTGAGTCTGCCGGTATGAAGCGTTATCTGCGCGAGCTAAAACCCTCTACCTTTGAGGATATTATTGCCATGGTGGCACTCTATCGTCCGGGGCCAATGCAGTTCATCGACAGCTTCATCAAGCGTAAGCATGGCCAAGAAGTGATATCGTACTTGCATCCAAAGTTTGAAAATGCCCTTAAAGAAACCTATGGTATTTTGGTCTACCAAGAGCAGTTTATGCAGATTTCAAAGGATTTTGCTGGCTTTACCGGCGGTCAGGCCGACACGCTGCGCAAAGCGGTCGGTAAAAAGAATATCGATTTGATGCGTAAAGTAAAAGTTGATTTTGTCCAAGGGGCGATCAGCTTTAGCGGTGCCGATCCCAAACTGGCTGAAAAATTCTGGGACCAGCTGGAAGAATTCGCTAATTACTGTTTTAATAAATCCCACGCGGCGTGTTACGGACTTATCTCGTACTGGACGGCCTATCTGAAGGCCAATTATCCGGAGGCCTTTATGGCCGCCCTTATGACGAGCGATCGAGATGATATTGACCGCCTTGCCATTGAAATTGCCGAGTGCAAACACTTGGGTATCACGGTGCTATCACCGGACGTCAACGAAGGTTTCGTTGAGTTTGCGGTTGTACCCGGCAAAAAGGAGATTCGTTTCGGCATGTCAGCTGTTAAGGGCGTTGGCGTGGCGGCGGTTGAAGAAATTTTACGTGCCCGTGAGAGCGGTAAATTCGTCAGCGTTGAAGATTTTGCCCGTCGCGTCAGTACGTCCAAGTTTAATAAAAAGGCGTGGGAATCTTTGATTAAGTCCGGTGGATTTGATACCTTGGGCGATCGATCGGATCTGTTATTCAATCTTGAAACCGTCCAAGCTTTCGCCAGCAAGCTCCAAAAAGAAACCCTCAGTGGCCAGACCGATCTATTCGGTGGGCTGAGTAATGTGGCCGCTATTCAGCCGTCGGTGGCTATGCAGCCGTCGCCCGTCAAGCACACCGATAAGGAACGTTTGACGTGGGAACGTGAACTGCTGGGGCTGTATATCAGCGCCCACCCGCTCGATAACTACGATGCGTATTTTGAAGAACAGACTATTTCGCTCAATCAAGTGACACCAGAGGTTGACGGTAAAAAGGCGACGATCGGCGGTCTGATTTCGACCGTTCGCACAATTATTACAAAAACTGGATCAAAAATGGCTTTTGTGGGCATCGAGGATAAATCTGGCGAAGGCGAAGTCATCGTCTTTCCGAATCTGTACGAGCAAATCGGTGCCAAGCTGGTGCAGGACGAGGTGATTCGCGCGACTGGCAAGATTAGCGCTCGTGACCGAGACGGTAATCTGGGAACCGAAGCCAAGATGATTGCCGATGATATTCAATTTGTGACCGATCAAGAGCTGCGCGATTACGCATCGACAGGGCGAAAAATGGAAAAGCCAAAAATGAGCGCGAAGGTTAAAGCCATGCGAGTGGCGAGCGCAAAATCAACCAAATATAACAGTGTCAGTGTCCCCGCGAGCACGCCGCCATCTAAATCCGTCGCGACAATCCGTCCACGCCCGATGGCTGAAACGACCCTTAAAAAGCTTTATGTTCATATTAAAGATCCCGATAATCACGATGCCTTATTGGCACTGAAGCAAGTCTGCAGTCAGTTCATCGGCCCGACTGATATTGTCTTGGTCTTGGGTGCGACAAAAAAATCGGCTATCAAACTACCTTTCAGAGTCGAGGCAAACGATGAGCTTTTCGGCGCCTTAGTGAAGATTCTGGGTGAAGACGCCGTCGTTCTTAAATGACGTCACTGCTGGTAGTCGTTGACGATGTGAACATTGACAAACTGTTTACGATATAGTAAAATATATATAACTCAGCACAACTCCATCTACACCAAAGAGGTTTTGAGTATGAGCAACGTAGAGCCGATTGATGTCAACTTTATTAGCGTTATTCTCACCAAACGCGCTGAGTTCGATTTCATTTTCGACTATTGTCGCACCAACCTTGATGCCTCCGATGCAGACGCCCAGGAGGTACTTCAACATCACAAAAAAGCTGATGGTACGTTTTTACCCAGCTTGTTGGCGGTGGAGTTTATCAAGGGTCGAAGGTGGTCGAAGAAATGCGCAATAAGGACATCTTCGTCGCCAGCCACGATACTCGTGACGATACGATGATACGGCGAACAGATACGCCCGTAATGAAAGAGCCTGCGGTGATTAACTTCACACAGAAGCTCATCAGTGCGGGCTCTTTCATTGGGCTTAAGGTTTGTAATTGAGGGCGTAGAGCGCAATGCCAGTGGCGACGCTGACGTTAAAGGACTCTTTTTGGCCGTTCATTGGAATTTCTATCAGGTCATCGCATTGATTGCGTAGGTCCGCCGCAATGCCTTCAACTTCTTCGCCAAGCAGCAGGACGATTTTTTCCGGGGCCGTGTAGTCGGTGAGCATGATCGAAGCTTTATCTTGCTCGAGGCCCACAACCCTGAACCCTTGGGCGCGCAGTGAGTCAAAGTCGGGCTGGGCTTGGTAGTCAAATGGTACCAACTGTTCGGCATCGAGCGCGGTTTTATGGATTTGGGCGGTTAATTTATTGGCAATATGCGGTAATCGAGTGTCGTTTTTAATAGTTGGGTAGGGCGTGTAACCACTCAGGATAAGTTGGACAACGCCAAAGCCTTCGCAGGTTCGGAAAATTGACCCAACGTTGTGCGTTGATCGGATGTTATGAGCAATAACGATGATTTCGGGCATTACTAGTATCTTACCACGGCACAAGTCAGGCTTGTGATAGCAGCGCTTCAATGAACGAACTTCAGCTCTATAAAAAGGTTATGGTTTCTGCTATGATAAGCAGTAATGGACGAAGATAAAATTCAGCAGAATCGTCGCGACCAAGACGAAAAAGCAACCCAGGAACGCGCGGCGATTTTAGGTATTTCTTATTTTGATGCACGGGAGGTTGAACAAACGCTGCCGCTAGCAAATGATGTGTTGGATATATCGATTATGCACCAGAACCGAATCGTGCCGCTGGTTGCCGGTAGTGAAGCTGAAGAGTGGCGATTTGGCGTCACCACACAAACGCCGCAATCATTTATTCGCGAACTGACAAAAGACTACAACGACAAGGGCCATACCATTCACTTCTTCCTTATTAGCAACAGTTGCTATAAAACTTTTATGAATCGCTATGACCCGCCCGTTAAGGTGGTCTATGACGATATTCAAATCGCAAAAGAAGGTGATAGTGATACGATTACACAAGTCAGTCAGACGCTTAATTCCGTCGGTAGTGATGAAGTCTTTGACTATTTGATCGATCAAGCCGATAAGCTCGGGGCGAGTGATATTCACATCGAAAACCAGCGTACCTACATTCGCATACGCATGCGTATCGACGGTGCCTTACATCCAGTTGCTGATCTTGAATCTGATCGCTACCGTATTATTCTAGGTGCCCTGGCGTCTCGAGCTAATATATCAACCGCTGCCACTGAGCCACAGTCTGGTCACATGCAAAAAGAGATTACCCGCGACGGAGCCACGCACTTACTTAATCTCCGTGTCGAGACCGTGCCGACAATGTACGGTCAGGACGCCGTGCTCCGTCTGTTTAATTTTGACGAATCAATGCTCAATCTTGACCTACTGGGTATCGGCAAAGCGGAACGAGCAGAAATCGACGAAGTTATCAGTCATCCTCGCGGCATGGTTCTGATGGTTGGTCCGACTGGAAGCGGCAAATCGACCACTTTGTATAGCATTATTAGCGCGCTTAATACTAGCGACCGAAAAATTCTTACCCTCGAAGACCCAATCGAATATGGTATTACTGGTGTTTCGCAAATTCCGGTTGATACCACGGGTGGCAAGAGTTTTGCAGATGGCCTTCGGGCAGTTTTGCGCCTAGACCCTGATGTGGTGATGATAGGCGAGATTCGAGATGCCGATACCGCTAAAACGGCAATCCAGGCATCTATCACCGGGCACCTGGTGCTGTCGAGTTTCCACGCTAATACTACCTCTGCGGCGTTTAGCCGTATGATCGACCTGATTGGGGTAAATCCTATCTTTAGCTCGGCTATTCGTCTCGTCATAGCTCAGCGTCTTGTTCGCCGTTTGGATGATGCGACGAAAGAAGAGTACGAACCGGATGAGGCGACGCGGCGGTGGGTCCAGAATGCATTGAAAGATTTACCCGCCCACATCGAAAAGCCGAACTTGGACACGTTTATGTTGTGGAAGCCAGTCATAACCGAAACTTCTCCATTCGGCTACAAGGGCCGCACGGTGATTATGGAGCAAATGGTTGTCGACGAGAGTGTTCAAAAGTTTCTCCGTGGAGATGTCGCCGAAATTCATACTGAAGTTATCGAAAAAGCCGCTCGGGCTGGTGGCATGGTGACCTTGCTTGAACGCGGCGTTTTGGCTGCACTGAGTGGCGAAACAACGCTCGATGAGGTGAATCGAGTTATTTAGGATAGTCACCCTTTCAAAACTCCCACTACTGTGGTATAGTTAATAATCGATTGTATATATAAATGATAAGGTGAGAAAAAATGAGTTTTGAACTGATCAAAAAAGTGAATGAAGCCCAGAAAAAAGCGAGCGTTGTTGACGTTCGTAGCGGTGATACCGTTCGAGTAAGCCAGAAGATTAGAGAAGGCGCCAAGGAACGTATCCAGATTTTCGAGGGTGTCGTGATTCGTACCGACCGTCGGGCTTCCCACACCTCGCGTATTACGGTTCGCAAAATTGCGAGTGGCGTTGGCGTTGAAAAGAGCTTCTTGCTTCACAGTCCATTGGTTGAAAAAGTTGAAGTCGTTCGTCGTGCGAAAGTTCGTCGCAACTATCTTTCATTCCT
>DHWY01000003.1:306437-345347 GCA_002413425.1 Candidatus Saccharibacteria bacterium UBA5170
CTCGTGATTGGGGCAGTGGTTTTGGGTGGTGTTGTGATTGACGGTCTAACAGATAGCAAAAAGCTGACAAAAAAACGACGCGAAGAATTAGATGTCGTCATTCGACAGCAGGCCAAAGGCATTGGCCTGGGGTGGGTACACGCCGAGGAGCTTGATCGCATTGGATTGTCGGCGGCGTTAGTGCTGGCAACTAAGCGAGCGGTCGAACAAGTGAAGGTACCGTATCATGAAATTATTATTGATGGTACTGTTAACTTTCTTAAAGACACAACCAAAGGCTCGTATGTGGCAACACTGAAAAAAGCCGACTTGTTAATACCGAGTGTCTCGGCGGCGTCGATTGTCGCTAAGGTAGCCAGGGACGCTTACATGACCGAGCAAGATATGATCTACCCAGGCTACGGCTTTCATAGTCACGTCGGCTACGGTACGGCAGCTCATATTGCGGCTATTAATAAATTCGGCGTGACGCCGCAACACCGACTCTCTTTCGCACCACTTCAGAAATACGCAAAAAAAGATACGATACCATATAATCCTCAATGCAAAGAACCGTCCTTTGCAAACAAAGTATTACGGACAAGTAAAGGCATCGGTGATGTGGCCGAAAATGAAGTCGCGCAATATCTTGTGCGTGCTGGCCACGATATTATTGACCGTAACTGGAAAACAAAGTTCTGCGAAATTGATATTGTGTCAAAAAAAGACGCCTTGGTATATTTTACAGAAGTGAAGTATCGTCGCCAGCCGGGTCAAGGCGGTGGCTTGGCGGCAATTACACCTTCTAAGTTGCGACAAATGAAATTTGCAGCTGAATTCTATGTGTTGGCAAATAAATTATCAGGTACTGATATGCGGCTAGCGGCAGCGGCAGTAACCGGTGAACCACCCGAAGTCGAAACTTTTTTAGAGGTCGAGTAGTACTGCGCATACCGCAGGACCGTCACGTTCTATGAGTTCAACTCGACCCTCAATCTCACTGATACCCATAGTAATGACACGCGTTAGCGCTGGGACGTCTTTCATTGGCGTAAAGAAGTCGATGTATTCTTGTAGTTGCGGGCGAGTCGTCAACGCACCAGCGCTGTAGCGAGGATAGTCGTCGTAGCTTTTATCGCCAGCAAACGTGTCAATCACCCATTGCCAGTTGTCGCGGATCCATTGCCACGATTGGTCGCGGCTTTCGCGACCACGAATGAGGTAGACAAACCAACGAGCCGCATCTTGGGGACGGACAACTTCGACATTTTTGATACTGTCGAGCAATTCGGCGATTTTGTGCGGCAATCTCGTACTAGTGACACCGACACAAATGTCCTGTCGTAATTCACCAGATTGTGATGATACGTAACGTGCCAACAAATCACTGACAATTGTTTCGTCACCGTATCGCACGACGGCGCTAATAATCAGTGGTCGTAACTCGGCATCAATATCCTCGAGCTTCGACTGGCTATAAATTGCTTTGGCGGTATCGATTACTTCTTGGTTTTCGCCGTACAGCACTATGCTGATTACTGTGGCGCGAAGTTTGGTATCGTCTTCGCTTTCATTCGGTCGAGCAGTCCACCCGAGGCGTCGGTATTGAGCGCTGGCAATATCCGCCGAAAAAGCGCGTAGCTTTTGTTCTGCCTGCTTGTCATCTTCGACAAATTTACGCAGTTCAGCCAGGGCCATTGCAATAATTGTCCACACCTGTTCGCTTGTCTCGTCGCGGTAGGCCCGAATCAGGTCGATTAATTGGACACTTTGCAAGATACCGCCGCGGGCCAGAAGGGTCGACTCGTCGAGGAGCTGGACACGGTCAACCGGTGACATAATGCCAGCTGAAATATCATTGACGAGTTGGTGAAGCAAACCTGCGTCGTAATGTGCGATAAAGTGGGCGGTGTCGTCAACATTCAGGCGTAAAGCCGAGGTGGAGTGGCGCTGCGCGGTAATTGTTTTGGTCGTCATAAGCTTTGGCAGTTCGTCATCAGCTGCATTGATTGGAATCGGCCACAGGGCATCGGACGGCATGTGTGGTCCCATAAAGAATTGTTCTTGAGTCAGTGTGACGACTTCATTCTCCTTAGTAACATGAACGACGGGGAAACCAGGTTGTGATATCCAGGTGTTCATGAGCGTTGCAACATCTTTACCACTGGCCTTGGCGATGGCTTTCCACAGATCATCGCCTTCTGTGTTGCCGTAGGTATGGTCACGAAAGTACTGTTTGAGCCCTGCCTGGAATGATTGGTCGCCAACGTAGTATTGCAACATACGTAGTAGGCGGGCGCCCTTTGCATAGACAATTGCACCGTCAAATAAGCTACTGATTTCGTCTGGATGGTTCACGTCAATTTGCACCGACTGAACGCCATCAATACTATCTCGTCTGAGTGCCATAATACTTTCATTCGTGGCGAAGTCCAGCCAGATATTCCATTCGGGATGAAGGGCGTCAACCGCCACGTATTCCATGAGCGTCGCAAAACTTTCGTTCAGCCAAAGATTATTCCACCATTTCATCGTTACTAAATTACCAAACCACTGATGAGCAAGTTCGTGGGCGATGACAGTGGCAATATATTGCCGGCTGCTAATACTGGTTGTCTGTGGATCAGCTAAAAGCGCAATCTCGCGGTACGTAATCAGTCCCCAGTTTTCCATAGCTCCAGACGAGAAGTCGGGCAAAGCAATATGGTCTGATTTTGGGAGTGGGTAGGGGGTATCAAAATATTCTTCATAAAATTCAATTGATCGAACGGCAATATCAAGTGCGAAATCAAGACTGGCCGGAGCTTGAGCGGGGGTTGCCCACACGTTGACCTCGACGCCTTTGTTTGTTTGAGCGGTTTTTCGGTGAAGTTCGCCAGTCACCCAGGCCAACAAGTAGGTGCTCATACGAGGAGTTGTTTCGAAAGCTGTCACTAGCAGGGCGTCTTCGACGATTTGGGTTTTGATTGGCATATTGCCTAGCACGGTAACATTTTGTTCGGTCGTAAGTGTCACACCGAAAGTTGCCTTGGCTTCCGGTTCGTCAATACAGGGAAAGACCTCACGGGCGTGATGGCTTTCAAATTGCGTGGCCAGCAGTTCCTTTTTGATACCCTCGTGCTCAAAGTAGCACGGGTACAGTCCGTGCATGGCATCGGTAATAGTTCCGCTAAAAGCGATGACTGTGACATGTTTGCCAGACGACAGGTCAGGATGGGCAATATGCAACTCATCGTTATCGCTGACCGCAAAATCAGCCGCTTTGCCATCAAGTGTGACGGACGCAATAGTCAGTTCTTTGGCATGAAGTACTATATGGCTAGCATCAGCCAACAGTGTGCCATAAAGTGTGACAATTCCCGCGAATTGTCGCTTGGTTCGGCTTAGTGTTAGGGAGAGTTGATAATGTTCGGGGACGAATTGTGTGATTAGGCGAGGTACTGTTTGCATCCCTCTATTGTAGCAGAGGGTCGGTGTGCCAATCTATCCCTCTTTAGCTGACGAGCGTGCATAATAGACGTATGGCTAATGTTTATCGCAGACGACGTATAGTAACGGCGATAATATCGCTGATTATTTTAGGTATGGCACTTGTTATCAACCAACCTGCCTCGCAACCCATAGCCAAAACGCCGACAGCACAATCAGCCTCGGATAGTACGACGACGTCCCCAGCGATTAAAGCTCTGCAGGCACTTAAAATAAAGGGTCGCGCTCCAAAAACTAATTATACGCGTGAACAGTTTGGTGCTGGATGGACGACTCTCCAGGGTTGCGATACGCGTAACATCATCTTAAACCGCGATCTTACGAACGTGCAGATTGACGAGAGCTGTAATGTCACTCAGGGCACGCTCAACGACCCCTATACCGGCAAGATAATAACTTTTGTGCGTAGCAGCGCGACGAGTGGCGATGTCCAGATTGATCATGTCGTGGCACTTTCAGACGCCTGGCAAAAAGGTGCCCAACAACTTTCCAAAGACAAACGGATTGAACTGGCCAATGACCCGCTTGAGCTCCTGGCTGTTGATGGTCCGGCCAATCAGCAGAAATCTGACGGAGACGCCGCAACCTGGTTGCCGCCGAATAAAGCCTTTCGTTGTCAGTATGTGACGCGGCAGATTGCGGTCAAGCAAAAATACAATTTTTGGGTGACTCAAGCAGAGCATGACGCAATGTCAGCTGTACTACAAAGCTGTCCAGAACAAACATTGCCTAAAGCCTAGTTGCGTAGTATACTACTGATAGTACATTGCATTTCGTCGGCCGGCAGGTCGGCTTTTTTCATAAGAAATCAAAGGAGAAACCACTATGGATGAGATCAATATTAAACAACTAACTCTTGCGGTACGAACAATTGCCGAAGAGAAGAACCTACCCGAAGAGACTGTTTTGTCTATTATCGAACAAGCAATCGCCGCCGCATGGCGTCGAGATAACGGCGAACGCGATCAGGAAGTCCGTAGTGAGCTGAATGTGAACGACGGAACCGCTAGCGTTTTCGTTGCCCGTGAAGTTGTCGAAGAGGTTGGTAGTGATGCTCTCGAAATTAGCCTAAAAGACGCAAAAAAGGTTAAAAAAGACGCTGTCCTAGGTGATATTATTGAGGAAAAACACGAAGTAACCAGTTTTGGTCGTGTTGCCGCCCAAACTGCGAAGCAGGTCGTATTACAGCGTCTTCGCGAAGCAGAGCGTGAAGTCGTACTCGAAGAATATGAGGACAAAATCGGTACGGTTGTGAACGGAATCGTTCAACGCGTCGAACCTCGGGTTATTCGTGTCGAGCTTGGTAAAGCTAGCGGAATCATTCCACAGAGCGAACAGATTCAAGGCGAATTTTATAGCGTCGGCAGTCGCATTAAAGTCTTCATTAAAGACATTGAACGCGATAACCGCGGTCCGCAACTTATTCTGAGTCGTGCCAACGAACAATTTGTTGAATATCTTTTTCGTCAGGAAGTCCCAGAGCTTGAAGCTGGTGCAGTTGAGATTAAGGCTATCGCTCGTGAAGCTGGTCGCCGCACGAAACTGGCTGTCGCTAGCACGGTTCCGGGCGTTGATCCTGTCGGAACCTTTGTTGGCGGACATGGAACGCGTGTCCAGGCAGTTATGAATGAAATTGGTGATCAAGAAAAAATTGACATCATTACGTTTGACGAAAGTACTGAGCAGTTCATCAAAAATGCACTTAGTCCTGCGGAAGTTGCCCGAGTATCTATTAATGAAAAAGATAAACGAGCCACTGTCTATGTCAACGAAGACCAGCAATCGATAGCAATTGGTCGTGCTGGACAGAACGTTCGTCTTGCCAGCCGTTTAACTGGCTATGAGCTTGATATTGAGCAGGCGCTTCCAACAAAAGCCGCCCCACAGGCTCCAAAGAAGAATATTGAAGATAGTCTTCTCGATGCTGTTGAAGAATCTAGCAAAGAGTAAATAAACGTACGATAATAAGCTAGCACTCTCTTGACCCGAGTGCTAGTTTTGCTATACTAGATACAGTAATGTACATGCTATATATATAATACGCTTGCACATTTACCACGGGAGGATAGATAATAATAGTATGGCTGATGATTTTGCAGAATTTGTATCACATCTTACCGATAATGCTCGGACTAGCTTGCACCACGCCAATGTGATTGCTCAGGGGTATAGTAGTCCTTATATCGGTACAGAGCATTTGCTTCTTGGGGTTTTAGCACAGGGTTCGTCGGTGGGAGCAAAACTTCTGGCTGATGCTGGCGTTACGCTTGAGCGTGCACAAGTAGCGCTTGACCTTGTGCCACTTACGACGGTTATTGCTGTTGGAGCAAAAGGGCTGAGCGAAACGGCCAAACTAACACTCAAAATGAGTTGGGAAATTGCTCAAGAGTTCCATCAAGATTATTTAGGCACCGAGCATATCCTGTATAGTATGCTTAGTCAAAAAAATGCGCGCGCGACCGTACTTTTGCGCGATATGAACATTGACACCAGCGAGCTAGCGGCTGAACTAGAAGAGTTTTTTGATCGTCAGAACGAGCTATATCAAGATACTGGTGGTGCGCTAGGTACTGCTACGAAAAAACAGACTCAGCGCAAGGGCGCGCTTGAGATGTACGGAACTGATTTAACGGCACGCGCAAAGGCGGGTAAGCTTGATCCTGTCGTCGGAAGAGACGCAGAGGAAGAGCGCATGGTGACAATTCTCAGTCGGCGAACAAAAAACAACCCAGTTCTTATTGGTGAGCCAGGAGTAGGAAAAACAGCGATTATTGAAGGATTAGCACAGCGAATTGCCCGCGAGGATGTACCTGATCATTTGCTTGACAAACGAGTCGTGCAGCTTGATTTGGCGGGGATGATTGCTGGCACTAAGTACCGCGGCGAGTTCGAGGAACGACTGAAAAAGGTTATAACAGAACTGCAAGAGCAGAAAAATGTCATTATATTCATTGATGAGTTACATCTTCTGGTTGGAGCTGGTGCGGCCGAGGGGGCACTTGATGCAGCTAATATTCTCAAGCCAGCTCTTGCCCGCGGAGAACTTCATCTTATTGGCGCAACTACGCTCGATGAATATCGCAAGCATATCGAAAAAGACAGCGCCCTTGAGCGACGTCTTCAAACGATTGTTGTGGCCGAGCCAAAGCTCAACGACACAATTGCCATCTTAAAAGGTCTGCGTGGCCACTATGAAACTCACCACGGCGTCAGTATGAGCGATGATGTGCTCGAAGATGCCGTCTATATGGCCGACCGTTATGTAAGCGAACGATTTATGCCTGACAAGGCCATTGACGTGATTGATGAGGCAGCTGCACTTGTGCGTGTCAAGTCTGGACGTAAGCCGAGTAAGGTACGCGATTATGTTAAACAATTAAAAAATCTCAACGAAAAAATGGAAGAGGCGGTTGCGAGTGAAGATTATGAACGCGCTGCTCTGTATAAGACACGCATTAGTCAATTATCTTCTCGTCTCGACGAAACCCGCGCTTCCTTCGAGC
Source organism: Candidatus Saccharibacteria bacterium UBA5170 (assembly GCA_002413425.1). GTDB lineage: Bacteria > Patescibacteriota > Saccharimonadia > Saccharimonadales > Saccharimonadaceae > UBA1547. Next base: position 313,409 of record DHWY01000003.1, read on the forward strand.
AGAAAACGCCCATCGTACTGACTGACGAGGATGTCGCCCACGCCATTTCCACTATGACGGGTATTCCGGTTAAACGGGTTCAAAAATCAGAAGCTCGAATGCTACGTAATCTTGAAAAGCATCTTGGGAAATACATTATTGGCCAGCGCGAAGCAATCGAAAAAGTATCGAGTGCAATTCGTCGCAGTCGTAGTGGTGTCGCAAGCAAACAACGTCCGATCGGCTCATTTGTATTCATGGGACCAACAGGAGTCGGAAAAACTGAACTTGCAAAAGTCTTGGCTCGTGAAGTTTTTGGGAGTGAAAATGCGCTTATTAAGATAGACATGAGTGAGTTTGGAGAACGACACACCACGAGCCGTTTACTGGGTGCACCTGCGGGCTATGTCGGCTACGAAGACGGCGGCCAGTTAACCGATAAGATTAAACGACAACCGTATAGTGTCGTGCTATTCGATGAAATTGAAAAAGCTCATCCGGAAGTCTTTCACTTGCTGCTGCAAATCCTCGAAGATGGGTCGTTGACTGACGCAAAAGGCCATAAAGTAAATTTCAGCAATACGATTGTCATCCTTACAAGTAACCTCGGGGCTAATCGAATGATGAAAGAATCGAGCCTAGGGTTCCATGTCTCGTCAAAATCAGACACAAAAAAACTTGACGTTCTTCATGATGAAAATGCAATTGCGACCAAAGAAGCACTGACGAAAATGATGCGCCCTGAGCTTATTAATCGTTTTGATTCGATTGTGACATTTCGTGCGCTCACTCGAAGAGAGATTGCCAAGATTTTTGATAATCTTATTAACGAACTTCAAGATCGACTTGTGCGAAAAGGTATTCATCTGGTCATCAAGCCTGCTGCCAAGCGATTACTGATAGATAAAGGTTATGATGAAAAGTTTGGTGCGCGGCCACTTCGTCGGGCAATTCAAGATCTGCTCGAGCACAAGATTGCCGATGGAATTTTATCTGGCGAATACGAAAAAGGAACGGTGTTGACGATTAACGCGCATAAGGATGAAGTTACGGTTAATGTTGAACAAGAATCATAGTCGCGTCGGTTCAATTATTAGTTCGGTAGTGAGCGTTTCTCTTTTGGTACTTTCGGGTTGGGTCATTTTGAATCATCAGTATGTGTTTGATCAATGGAACGTATGGCAGTACCAACCGTCCGCTGACATTACCGCAATCTCTAATCAAGTAGGGATGTCCGAGAAAGGACGGTTTTACTTTTACGCAAGTCGTCCAGTTGTGGACTCGGCTACGGACTTTAATACTAATTGTCAAAACAAAGATGAAAAGAGCGCAATTCTCGGCTGTTATTCAATTGGGAGGATCTATATACGCGGTATTGCTAATCACCAACTGGATGGTATCGAGGAAGTGACGGCTGCTCATGAGATGTTACACGTAATTTGGGAGAGGATGAGCGCGAGTGATAAACAGGCGGTCGGCATGCTACTAGATGCTGAATATCAAAAAATCAATAATCCAGCGCTGAAAGAGCGCATAGCATACTATGACAAGTATGAGCCAGGCGAACGGTTAAACGAACTTCATTCAATCATTGGAACCGAGGTTGCGAATGTCGGTAGCGATCTGGAGGCTCATTATGGGCAGTATTTTACTCATCGGAATAATATTGTCTCGTTGCACGCTGGCTATCAGCAGTTATTTGATAGTATTAAAACCCAATCAGACGCATTAATTACGGAGCTTAATACATTAGCTATCGACTTGAAGGCGGATATTGCACAATATAACGACGAGGCCGCAGCAATTAGTGATGAAAGCAACACTCTAAAAAATAACGCAAATTCAGTTGATCGTACAAGTGCTTCGGAGGTTAATGCATTTAACGCAAAACGGGCATCACTTTTAGCACGTATCACCCAACTTGAAGATTTTCGTGTGGTTATTAATGGGAAGTATGATACGTATAATACCAAGCTTGCTGAGTATAATAAGCTTATCGTTCGTTCTAATGAGCTGACGCAGAGCCTCGACGGTACGCTTGTGGCACCACCAAGTTTGTAGATGATATACTAAAACAATGGCTAAATCAAAATCTCAATTTGTCTGTCAAAATTGCGGCACTTCCTACGGAAAATGGACTGGTAAATGTGAAAATTGCGGTGAATGGAATAGTTTGCTCGAACAGGCTCCTGTCAGCTTGGGTAAGTCTGTTGTCGCAAGAGGAGCTCATTCTGGACGAATTCTCGTGCCACAGACTATGCAGTCGATTAGCGCCGAAGATAGTGTCTCTCGACTTGGGACTGGCTTCTCAGACCTTAATGATGTGCTAGGGGGCGGTATACTGCCCGGTGGTGTCATCTTGGTGGCGGGACAGCCTGGAATTGGGAAAAGCACGCTATTACTGCAGGTTGCAGCTTATGTGGCTAAGGCTGCACCCGTACTCTATGCCAGTGGTGAAGAGTCATCGAGTCAAGTCAAGCTTCGCGCCGAACGCCTGGGGGCTGAAAAAAGTGAACAACTCAGTTTTGTGGCCAGCACAAGTGCCGATGATATTGCCGCCACTATTCGCTCAGGAGCCTATAAATTTGTCATCATTGATTCAATCCAAACGTTAGCACTTGACGAGATAACGTCAGCTCCAGGAACAGTCAGTCAAATTACCAATAGTAGCAATGTGATTATTCGAGCAGCAAAAGAAGCCGGCGCCGCGGTTGTATTGGTCGGACATGTCACAAAAGAAGGAAGCATCGCNNGAAGCAGCTATCTTTGAAATGTTCGAGGAAGGCCTTCGCCTTGTTGAGAACCCATCTGCAGCGCTTCTGGCAGAGCGTCAGGACGCCGATGGCTCAGTGGTGCTTGCAACGTTAGAGGGCACCAGGCCGCTGCTCGTAGAGATCCAGGCCCTTGTAAATCCGACCAGTTTCGGCTATCCTAAACGTACAGCCTCTGGATTTGATTTAAATCGTCTTAATCTCTTGATTGCGGTCTTAGAGCGACGGACAAAACTGAATTTATCAGATAAAGATATTTACATCAACGTCGTTGGTGGACTCCGACTCAGCGATCAGGCAGCGGACTTGGCAATTTGTATGGCAATCGCCAGTGCTGCCGCCGGACGACGAATCGACGAAGGTGTCGTTGTTTTTGGTGAGGTTGGACTGGGAGGAGAGGTTCGTTCGGCACAGGCGGCCGACCGACGAATAGCCGAAGCAAAAAAACTTGGTTTTACTAAAGCTATTGCACCAAAGGCTCACAGCAAGAATTCATTTATTAAAGGTGTAACCGATTTGCGCAGCGCGCTGATTGATTACCTACAAAACTAAGGATACAAAACACATGGAACTAATCATGATTATATTGCTGCTTATTATTGCAGCCGAAGCGACTTATCTTGTCGCCGTCAATACAAAAAAATCAGTCAGTAAAAAGGCCGGCCGGCCAATATTTGTCGATACGTCGGTCCTGATCGATGGGCGAATTATCGCCATCGCTCAATCGGGGTTTATCGGGAGTGATACACTCTTTATCCCTCGCAGCGTCATTGGTGAGCTTCAGTATTTGGCCGATAATGCCGATACTGAAAAACGTAGTCGCGCACGACACGGACTGGACGTTGTGACAGAGCTCCAAGCGATGCCCAACGTCAAGGTCGAGATTTTTCAAGACGGTAGCAAAGCTGAAGAGGGCGTCGACGAACGCCTGTTGAAACTCGCCAAACAGTATAACGGTGCGGTCTGCACCATTGACTATAACCTTAACAAAGTTGCCCAAGTTGAAAACATTATCGTCCTTAACGTCAATGACCTGGCGATGAGTTTACGTATGGCCTACTTGCCTGGCGAAAAAATCTTGCTCGAACTTACTCAAAAAGGACAAGATGGACACCAAGCAGTCGGTCACCTAACTGACGGCACGATGGTGGTTGTTGAACACGCCAACAAATATATTAACAAAACAGTTGAAATTGAATTTATTCGTAGTTTACAAACTGCAGCCGGAAAAATGATGTTCGCTAAACTGGTTGATGCCAAGAAGAATGATGAACGATTATTTTCAAAAAAGCAGCAATCAAATTCGACGCCAAAAAAACAAACTAATCAGACTACAGTTGTTTTGCCACAGCCAGCGCCCACGACCTACCATAGCGATCGCAATGACCAAAGGTTGGCTGATAATAGCCAAACGGCACGCAAAGCGCCTGGAAAGTCCCGTTATTCTCGTCAAGATGACTCGAGCGCTCAGCCGCAACAATCCAACACTCGTAGCAAGACTCCCGCCAAAAGGCCTCGTACGTCGGCTCAAAACGAAGCCTCGTTAATCGAGATGCTTAACAACCAATAGATTTCTTTGGTCTCGGTCAAAAAGAAACGCCTCTATCGCTAGGGGCGTTTCTTGTACACTGGGGTGCTACTCCTTCATGCATGCGCAAGGATTGTGGCAGAGGCTGAGGTGGAGCTATATAAGCCGGTGTCGGTTACCGTTGCGGTGACTGACTGAGTGGCCTTAACTCCAGCGGGAACCGTGTAAGTATAGGGACCGGGGGCTGTAATGGTAGCGACCGCTGTCCCATCTATGGTGATAACAACGTTTGCGATAGGGAAGGTGCCTTGTCCGACGTCCGCCGTTACGATGATGGTCGTCGTTCCAGTCACTGTGACCGAGACTCTCGGCTTGGCATCGTCACATTTATGCACGTTATCATCGGCCGTGCTGTCGTAACCGTTAGGTGCGATAAATATGTCCTTCTTCGAAACAGGGTCGACCATCTTCGTCACGCCGATTTCGATTTTTGCACCGTCTGGCGTACAGGTCGTGGCTTTTTTCTTCGATACTTTATCGAAAATTATCTTAGCGTTAGTCTGACCTTGCGTCTTGTTCCACCATGAGGGATAGAGCTCATTGCCGATTTTTTGGATACCAGCCGGTTGGATAAACCAGTCGCCGAGTTTCCATTTACCCTCAGGGGCATAGACTTCCTTGTGGGCGTACGACATGACCTTGGCGATGATTGGGCCTGGAATCGACGAGGTACCCCGTTTTAAGATTGTCGTGTCAGAGTTACCCAGCCAGACTCCCATGGTGAGCGCGGGGCTATAGCTTACCATCCAGATGTCTTTCGCAAAACCACCCTTGTCCGACGTACCGGTTTTGGTAGCGGTTTTGACGCCCGGAATAGCCATACCGATAGCATTGTGACCGTCGAGCGGTGCGCGGGCATTATCATCGGTCAAAATATCGCTGACAATGTAGGCGGACTGTGGATCGACAACTTTTTTACTCTCATCAGTCCATTTTTTTATGACTTCACCAGAACTATTCTTCACTTCAAGGATTGACGCTTGTGGTTTGTAAACCCCTTGTCTCGCGAGCGTCGCAAAGGCATTCACCAGGTCAACTTGTTTGATGCCACACCCACCGATAGCTGAGGCTAGGCCCGCTTGAGTCTCTGTACCTTGTGTACAGTAGCTGGTGCCACCCATATCGTGGATAGTAGTGAGCGTTGGATTAATCCCAGAGATATACATAGCTTTGACAGCTGGAATATTACGTGACGTTGCCAGGGCTGATCGAATGGTTATATTACCATTGAATCTCTGGTCAGCATTCTGCAGCTTCGCGCCGTAAATGGCGTCAATATTTTCGTCTCTCAAGATAGTACCACTGCCGTAATTTTGTTGCCCAGTCGGCTTCTGTTGGAAGAGTTGGGTGTAGACCAATGGTTTAACTGCTGAGCCTGGCTGGATAGAAGCAATCGCGGCATTATCTTGGCCGAAGCCTTCGTAATTGAAGTCGCGGCTTCCCATAAGGGCGACAATTTGCCCCGTCTGAGAATCTTCAACTGTGGCGGCGCCATTGGTAAAGCCGGCATAGTTCGGGACGTATGAACTAAACATATTGTTCATCGCCTCCTCGAGTTTTTGTTGGATTCTATAATCAAGCGTCGTCGTAATGGTTAAACCGCCTTTGCCGACAGTCGCTTTGCCGAGCTCGTTTTCAAGTTGGCTCCGAACCATTTGCACGAAATGGGGGGCTTTAATTCCCGCGTATTGTGCGGACGCAGGCTTGAGGCTGTCAATAATAGGGAATTTTTTGGCTGCATCAGCTTCGGCCTGAGTAATCATGTGTTGATCAGCCATATTATCGAGCACTGTGTGTTGGCGGGCAATCAGTTCCTCATGGCCAGCTACGTTGTACGGATCGTAGGTTGAAGGGTTTTGGGGTATGGCGGCTAGCAAGGCGGCTTCCGGTAGTGTCAGGTCTTTAGCTGTTTTCCCAAAGTAGGTTTGAGCACCTGATTCCGCGCCGTTACGCCGACCGCCATAGGGAGATTCATTAAGGTACAAGGTCAGGATTTGATCTTTATCGTACATTCGTTCGACTTCAACCGCCAAAATGAGCTCTTTAATCTTACGGGGGATACCGCTCAGGCCTCTCTTTTGGGCTTCGTCAGCAAAAAAGACTTGTTTAACAAGTTGCTGCGTCAGAGTCGAACCGCCTTGAATGTCACCTCCGCTAGCGTTATTAACGACAGCTCGTATAAGACCGGACGGACTCACTCCGTTGTGGGTATAAAACTCCTTGTCCTCAATCGCCACGGTCGCTTTCTTAAGATAATCGCTCAGGTCGGCGCTTTTTACGACGAGTTTATAATTGCCATCGCCTTTGTCTTCCCATAACAGTATGCCGTTACGGTCATAATACTTACTGACTGTCGTTTGGACACGCTTAGAAAGTTCACCAGGGCGAATCGCATCAAGGTCTTTACGGAAATAGGCAAATAGGCCACCAACCAAGAGGGCCATAATAAGGATAGCGATACCAGTAACTTTAAGCGCCATGATTGCGCCGCGCTTGCTAAACCAGTAGGCTGCGAAACGCTTGGGGTGCATGCGATAGAGCAATCGTTTAACGGGATGTTTTGGGAGGGTTGCTAAATACTGAGCACGTTTCCGTAACTCACTATCTTTCTTAGTCTTAAAGCGATGTGACAGGTTGGAGTACACGCTCATCTTGCGTGAATGTGATGGTTTTTTGGCCACAGTTATATATTTCCCATAAGCAGTATTACCTATCATTATAGCACTAATTCAGATGCGTAAAGCCTAAAGTTTTGCTATACTACCAGATGAATATCAGACAAGGAGATAGAATGAAACTTTCCGAAGAACTAGCCTGGCGTGGTTTTGTAAACCAAACGACCTTTAAAGATACCTCGGCCCTTGATGGCCAGTCAATTTCATTCTATTGGGGGGTTGATCCTAGCGCTGACAGTATGCAAATCGGTAACCTGGCCGCTGCCATGATGGTGCGCCATTTTATCGATCATGGCCATAAGGCCTATCTGTTGGTTGGTGGCGCCACCGGTATGATTGGCGACCCCGACGGTAAGGCCGACGAACGTAATTTGAAGACATTGGACGAGATTGCTCACAACAAACAGGCGATTGCCGCTCAGTATTCACAGGTTTTTGCCGGCAAAGATTTCACGTTGGTTGATAACTATGACTGGTTCAAAGACATTAAGTATATTGATTTCCTCCGTATGGTCGGCAAGAATGTCCCGATTAGTCAGATGCTTGGCCGTGATTTTGTTCAATCGCGCATCGGTGAAGACGGTTCGGGTATCAGCTATGCCGAATTCAGCTATTCGCTCATTCAGGGCTACGACTTTTTACACTTGTCTCGCGCTTTTGGCGTCACGTTACAGGTATGCGGGGCTGATCAATGGGGTAATTCTATCGCTGGCGTTGATTTAATACGTCGTCTTGATGCCAAAGAGGCGCATGTGTATTCAACACCGCTTATTATCAATAAGACCACAGGCGTCAAATTCGGTAAGTCTGAAGGTGGTGTCGTCTGGCTGGATTCCACGAAAACTAGCGTCTACGCCTTCTATCAGTTCTGGCTTAATCTTGATGATGCCAGCGTGCCTGATCTGTTAAAGGTCTATACTTTACTTGATAAAACCGAGATTGAACGTTTGTCGGCTCAAATTTCCGAGAATCCAGCTGCTCGTGAGGCCCAAAAAGCGCTGGCGCGCGAAGTAACAACGATCGTTCATGGCAAGGAGCGAACCGAAAGTGTTGAACGCGTGACTGGTGTCTTGTTTGGTAAAGCCGATTTTCGCACGCTTCAGGATACAGATCTCGAAACCCTGGCTCGTGAAATTCCGGTTGCGACTTTGGGCAAATCGCTCATTGAAGTCCTTGTCGAGAGTGGCCTTGCCTCAAGCAATGGCGAAGCAAAGCGACTCCTTGAAAGTGGCGCCGTAACAATAAACGGCGAAAAGGTCGGTGACGATCAAGTAGTGAGCGCGGTCTCGCTTATCAAAAAAGGTAAGAACAGCTTTATTCTTGTTCGTTAGCAAGCAGTCTTGCTACACTAGAGACATGAATCTTGTATCGCCTCTGGAGAAAGTAAAAGGTATCGGTGCCAAGACTGGTGAGCAGTTTGCTTTGGCCAACCTCCATACCGTTGGTGATCTGATTAACTTTTTACCTCGGGCTCATGAAGATTTTTCGCATATTACGGCCATTGCGGATATAGCACCGGGTAAAGCCACCATCAAAGCCAAATGCGAAAAGATTGTGACGCGTCCAGTGCGTCGTGGGCTACGTATTACGACGGCGACACTAGCCGATGACAGCGGTAAACTGCAGGCGGTCTGGTTTAATCAACCGTACCGCGAAACTCAGTTAAAATCCGGTGATGAATTCTATTTTTCTGGCGAGTTCGAGTTTAATTATAACCGTTACCAACTGACCAACCCCAGCGCCGAGCAAGTCAGCGACATGCCGGTGCAGACCGACCGAGTACTGCCTGTTTACCGGTCGATTAAAGGCCTCAAAACACCGTTGGTGCGTAAAATCCTAGCTGAACTCCGCCCACTTATAACGATGCTGCCTGAAACGTTACCGGCCGATATCATAAAAGACGAAAAACTCTTGAGTCGCAGTAATGCCCTCCTGGCGATGCACTTTCCGAAAACTATCGAAGATATCGAAAAAGGCAGGGAGCGGTTGGCCTTCGAAGAACTTTTTGAATTACTCCTTGCTAGCCAACTTAATCGCCAAGAAAACGCCAGACTGGAAGGTTGGCATATCCCCTTTAACCAGCCAGTCGTTAAAGCGTTTGTCAAACAGTTGCCATTCGAGCTGACGGGCGCGCAGCGTCTAGCCGCTTGGGATATATTACAGGATTTCGAGAAACAGACGCCGATGAACCGGTTGCTTCAAGGCGACGTCGGGTCCGGTAAGACAGTGGTGGCTGGCCTGGCTGCCCGTCAGGCGGCACACGAGGGTTTTCAAACTGCCCTTATGGCGCCAACCGAAATTCTGGCGTCCCAGCACGCCGAAACACTCCAGAACCTGCTGTCGCCGTTTGGCGTGCGGGTCGGGCTCCTGACCGGGAGCGTCAAAGGTGCGGCGCGGCAGACACTCTATCGCGCCATCGCCGAGGGCGAGGTTGAGGTAGTAGTGGGGACGCATGCTCTTATCCAAGAAGCCGTCCAGTTTCACAAACTCGGTTTTGTGGTAATCGACGAACAGCACCGCTTTGGCGTCAAACAGCGCCAAGAATTACTCAAGAAGTCACACCATATGCCCCATTTGCTGGCGATGACAGCCACGCCGATTCCGCGCAGTCTGGCTCTGACCGTTTACGGCGAATTAGATATTTCGATTCTCAACGAACTGCCGAAAGGTCGCAAACCGATTATGACCAAGACCTGGTCACCCAATAGTCGGGCTCAATTGTACTCACTGGTTGATGAAGAGGTTACTAAAGGCCGGCAGGCTTACGTGATTTGTAGCTTGATTGACGACAACCCCGATAATGAAATCAAGAGCGTCCAGGCGGAGTATATAAAGTTACAAAACTCCATTTTCAAACATCGCCGGATCGGTCTGCTGCACGGCAAGCTGAAATCTGACGAAAAAGAACGCGTCATGCAGCAATTTACGAGCGGCCTGTTAGACATATTAGTCAGTACGACGGTGGTTGAAGTCGGCGTCGACGTCCCGAATGCTACCGTCATGCTGATCGAGGATGCTGATCGATTTGGGTTATCACAACTTCACCAGTTGCGAGGGCGCGTCGGTCGAAGTGTGCACCAAAGCTACTGCTATCTCATTACCAGCACCAGTGCCAAGCCAACTCAGCGACTGCGGGAAGTCGAAAAAAGTAACGACGGTTTTTATTTGGCCGAAGTTGACTTAAAACTTCGTGGACCTGGCGAAATTTATGGACACGCCCAGCATGGAGCTTTGAATTTACAAATCGCTTCGCTGGGAGATACAAAATTGATAGCCAGAGCCCAACGGACGGCGAGGGCGTTCGTCGAATCAGGTGATAGTCTGTTAAAATATAAAGAGCTCGCGTCACGTGTCCAGCATTATCAGCGACTCACCACCTTAAATTAAGTCATATTCTAATAGCTATTAGCTAGAAGCCAATACATATGTATGCAGGAACAACCTTTCGCCGCGATTCAGGAAGAATTATCGGTGTTCACCAAAAAATTGATCGCGTCGCTCGGCGCCATCTAAAGAAGCATATTTCGAAAGCCGTTATCTTTCCTAGTATTTCCCAAATCCTTCATTTCGAAGGAAAGAATGGTCCAGATGGAATAAAGCGTAAAAGCCCCGCCAAGGACGAGCCACGGCATTTTATTGATCCCAGTAAGCCTGACGACCGCACGCTACTTGGTTTGATTGCTGACCATATTTTTAATTTAAGACAGGCTCTCAAGACAGATAATACTCAGCGAGCTGCCTTTGAAGCCGCATGGTTGGCTCACGCGGTAGTAGATGGTTTGACGCCAGCTCACCATTATCCGCTTGACGATAAAATTGAAGAATTATGGGGCAAACCTCATCATGAACGCTCTACTATCAAAGACAAGAATTTCATCAAGGGGAATAATCGACGCGATACGTTTTCTAAAAACTGGGAGTATTGGGGCGCAGGCGGGGTTTTTACGGCGCACTTTATGTTCGAATGGGGCGTGGCTTCGGTGATTGCACCAGAGAAATTTGATACAAGCGGCCCAAGTGACGAGGATATCGTCCGTTTAGAGCGGGATGGGTTTGAGTCGGTATTTATGGAAGCCGTCCACAAGATTGATAAGATGAAAATGTACGACGAATTCGGCAAACAGGGCTGGACACGAAGCTTGGCCGATAAGACAAAAAAAGTATTAGTTCCAGAAATCATTTCCTTAGTGTGCCTTGCCTGGTATGAGGCCGCTCGCGACGTACAAGGTAATGCCAAGTGAAGCTTCGTATTATTGCCGGGCTCTACGGTGGTCGGAATATTCAAGCCCCTGATACCGTCGCGACGCACCCGATGAGCGAACGGGTACGGAATGCGCTTTTTAATATCGTCGGAGATGAAATCAAGCAGGCACACGTGCTTGATGCCTTTGCGGGCAGTGGCGCCCTTGGCCTTGAGGCGCTCAGTCGAGGCGCGACTCACGCGACCTTTGTCGAACGCGATAGTCGGGCGGTCGCGACGCTCGAAAACAATGTGACACTTTTTAATCTCACCAATCAGACAGATATCGTCCAAGCAGACGTTATCTCATGGGTTAAGAGTTGTCAGGATAGTTTTGATATTATTTTAATCGACCCGCCATACGACGACCCGCAATTTTCGACAGCGATGGAACTGATAAAGCTATTGAAACCAAACGGGACTATGATATTATCATATCCAGGTAGTGGTGAGGTGCCGACCGCTAATGGAGTTGTTGTGGTGGACAATCGTAGTTACGGAACCGCGGCCCTCGCTTTCTACCGCCACGAAATTCTATAGACCCTGTGCGGTCTTTTTGTTTGTCATTTTTTCTGTCATAATAAGGGTATGAATCGGCGTGAGGAAATTTCAATGAGTGGATATTATCATGATCTTGTTGAGCGTGGTTTTAGCGTTCATCACGGGTGGAGCAAGGACCTCGAGCAACAGGGAGTGGCTCGTCCAAGCCAAGGTGAACTGGTGTACGATCTTGGGCGAGCTGCCCTACTGGCGGGCGTCATCAGGTTCACTCCCTTGGAGCGGGTTAACAATGCGAAGTATGGCGGGTATTTATTTGATGAGCGCCTGGAGGGTGAGTTCGCGCGTGATCGTTCGCTGGCGCTACGTTTCGGACAAGCCGCCTTGCTCGATTTTGAAATATGGCAAGCTTATGACGATGATCTAGGGCTTAAAAGCGATAGGGATGACACCGATAGCCTTAAAACCTATGAGGAATTGGGCTTCAGGCGAATAGGGTCGTTGAGGTCGACAGATGAGCGTGTAACGATGCTCCGTCCAGGTATTGTCAGTCGACGTTCAGGAATCGCTAGGGGTGAGGCCGAGACGCTTTAGCCGCTCGTTTATGTGATGTCGTTCAAAAAAGTCTCTGATATATTCATCTTCAGCCGTGGGCGTCAAATCGTTAATCTCTCTGTCGCCTACATCTGCAATAACCACGCCTGCGACATCATCGCTCATCATTACAGACTCACTACTGCCTTTATCGCTACTGTCATAGACGGTGAGGGTTAGCAGGTTCGAGCTCCTGTATAGGAGTGGCTCCGATATTACCAGCCTTGGGTCGCGAATCTGCGCTACCATAAATTTAGCTGGTCCCAGTGGGCCGAAGCGAAGAAAGCCCCATTTGGTGGCGTCCTCGTCTATATTCCAATTTCCGACATCAGCTGGAGTAATATCTTCTCGATTAGCAAGCATAAAAACCGTCTGGCGCATCAGTTCCTTTGGTGAAAGCGGAGGGGCGTCGCTTCTGTCTGGTGGTTGCTGCTCTTTACTCATTATTCTATAATACGCCGATTCGACAATAATGGCACCAACACAACAGGGTGCGAAGGTTAAAGACCTATTCACCGACCAAAAGAAAGGACTATCGGCTAAAGCCTCCTCCGTTTGCTTATAAAAATATGTAAACACATTTTTATTGCACTGCACTACGCGACCATTCACGCCTAAAATTTGCTAAAGCAAATTTGCGTGAAGGGTCGAGTCCTACGGATACCAAAGAAAATAGAGACCATGCGGTCTCTATTTTCTTTGGTACGCGAGAAAGGACTTGAACCTTCACGCCCGAAGGCACTAGCTCCTAAGGCTAGCGTGTCTACCAATTCCACCACTCGCGCATACATTTTCTATTACTTGCGTAAAATTTGGTACCTTACTACTATACCAAACAATAGACGTCTGATAAACCCTTCACCACGGACAAGTACTATACTTCTGCCGTGGCGCTTGTGCTATCATAAATATAACTAGATACAACGTCACAAAGAGATGGAGAATGATGAGTAAAATCGCCCAATATTTAAACGAACATATCCTAGGTGAGGTCACGAGCTCGAAAGCTGTTCGCCAACGCTTTTCCCGTGACGCCAGTATTTTAACGATTACTCCTGAACTTGTGATGTTTCCTCGCGTGACGAACGATATTCGTAAAGCGGCGCGATTTTCTTGGCAACTCGCCGAAAAAGGGCACGTCTTGCCAATTACTACTCGCGGCGGCGGCTCTGACCAAACAGGTGCGGCAATCGGACGAGGTATCATCGTTAATACGACCGCTCATTTGAATAACGTTATTCATCTTGGGCTAAAGGATAAAGATCGTTTCGTCCATGTTCAGCCAGGGGTAAACTTTAAATCTCTCAACGATATATTGAATTGGCACGGTCTTTACGTTCCAGCTTATCCCGAATCAGTCGCTTATAGTACCGTGGGCGGGGCCGTAGCGAACAATTCGGGTGGAGCGCTGTCTGGCCGCTTTGGGCCCATCGGTGACTACGTCACGCGGCTTGAGGTCGTTTTGGCGAATGGCGACCTGATCGAAACGACCCGTCTGAATAAGCGCGACTTTAGCACCAAAAAAGGTCTCCAAACCTTCGAAGGTGAAATCTATCGAAAACTCGACGGTTTGATCGAAGACAACCAGAAACTCATCAACGACAAACTGGCCGGTAACGAACGTGATAATACGGGATACGGCCGCCTGTCGCAAGTCAAACATCGAGACGGTTCGTTTGATCTGACGCCGCTATTTGTCGGCAGCCAGGGAACGCTTGGTATTATTTCGGAAATCGTCTTAAAGACCGAGTACGTTAGCAATGACCAGACTATCGTTGTGGCTGTTGTCGATAACGACGAAACTGCCCACGATGCGGCCGATACCTTGCGATCGCTCGAGCCTACTATACTCGAGACGTTTGATGGCGAGTTATTTAACACCGCAAAAGCCCGTGGCAAAAAGTATCCGTTCTTTAACATCACGGAGAGCGATGCGACGGTCGGGGCAATTATTTATCTGCAGTTTAACGATTTCGGTGACCGAGCACGCGCTCATAAACTAAAAAAGGCTTTAAAGGTTCTGGGTAAATACAGTGCGTCGGTTGTGACATCTGCCGACTACGCTGTCGACGAGCTTTCGGCTATCCGCGAAGTCATGTCGTCAACTTTCGTATCAGAGTCACAGGCCGAGTCTTATCCTCCGCTTATTGATGGTGCTCATATTCCATCTGACCGATACGCTGACTTTATTGCCGCCGTGGCCGAACTCGCCAAAAAACACCATGTTAAATTGCCGCTTCGAACACGGGTGCTTGATAGCGTCGTCTTTGCCCGCGCCGCCCTGCAACTTGATAAACTGGCCGACAAACAAAAAATGCTCAAGTTGATCAACGACTATAGCCAGCTCGTCGACAAGCACAACGGTATCTTTGTCGCCGAATCGGGTGAAGGCCGTGTCAAGGCAAATGCTGCTTACGCTCTGCTAGAGGATGATGTCAAACAGCTATACGAGCAAGTCCGCCTGAGTTTTGACCCATTCGGTACCTTGAATCCTGGTGTCAAACAGCCCACTGAACTCAAAACATTGGTTGAAGCTCTGCGCTCAACCTATGACCTAGCTGACTTTGCCGAGTACTCTCCTTACAGCTAGAATTCTAATAGCTAACTCTCGTTGGTGTATACTAGTCAGGTTACTAACTGTATGCGCGAGTGGCGGAATGGTAGACGCGCTAGCTTCAGGTGCTAGTGTCCTTCGGGACGTGGAGGTTCAAGTCCTCTCTCGCGTACCAAAGAAAATAGAGACCGTATGGCCTCTATTTTCTTTGGTACCCGTAAGACTCAGCACTTACGCGTCCCGAAAAGTGTTTACATTTTTCTGTGACTGAGCGGAAAAGCGAAGCGCTGTTTTCTCTTGTATAAAAAACAAGAATCCGTTAAAACTGGTGTCGGTCCACTTGTCGTCATCGTCGTTTTTTTGACAAAAGTAGAGCCCCGTTCCGAAGGAGCGGGGCTCTACTTCAGAACGGGGCTAGCTATGGGCTAGTCTTCTAGCAGTATTGAGAATACGAAGCCGCTGCCCAATCCGGCAGCGCATGCCGCGGCCAGACTGCCGATGACAATGCCGAAGCCGGTGTAGCCGTTCGGGTCAGCGCTCCAGTTGGCCTGGGTCCACCAGGTCACCAGCAGTATGCTGACTAGGACATCGGCCGCAATTGTGCCGATCACGCCAACGAGTTGGCTGAAACCGGAGACATGGCGTCGTTTTTCGGCCAAGGTACTGATGGCTGCCAGGGCCACGGCAAGGCCGATAACAATGACTGCCAACACGCCGAGAGTAGCTCCGCTGTATCCGAAGATACCATAGCTGTTGCCCCTTTCCTGGGCAACCGTCGAAATGGACAGGGCCTGCGCCGTAGCGCTTAGGGTAAGGGACATAGAGATATGCTAGCACAAAAAAGATATTTTGTCAACCACACAGACCTCTTTCTATACATGGCAAATTGACAAACTTGTTCGATTTTGACCTTGTATCCTATTTAGCTTATACTTACAACATCCATGTGGGCAAAACATAAACAACACGGTTTCACGATTGTCGAACTGCTGATTGTAATAGTGGTGATTGGCATTCTGGCCGCTATTAGCATCGTGGCCTACACGGGTATCCAACAACGCGCCGTAGTCGCCTCGCTGACGTTAGACCTAGATAATGCCTCGAAGTTGCTAAAACTATTCCAAGTCGACAATAGTGCGTATCCAGCTACCATCAACTGCGCTATAGCGGATAGCGCAGTTAACAAATGTATCAAATCGAGTAACGGTACAACCTACCAATACTTAGCAACTACCACACCTCAGCTATTCTGTGTCACCGCTACTAATGGCACTTCTAGTTACAATATTAGTCAAGATAATCAGCCAACAACGGGTCCTTGCCCAGTATTACGGTTAGATGCAAGCAACTCTTTATCATACTCAGGCGCAGGTACAACTTGGAGCGACCTAAGCGCCAATGCTAATAATGGTTCCTTGATGAATGGCGTAGGTTACAGCAGTATCAATGGAGGTGCTTTGAACTTTGATGGAGTAGATGATTATGTCACAGTAAACTCTACTCCGGCTTTGAATTTTAGTAGTAATGGAAATTTTACAATTTCCGTTTGGATAAATCCCGCAATAGTTTCTTCGACATGGAGACGAGGAATCATTGTTCAGGAAAGCTATCTAAGCAATGGATATCGGTTTGGTATTGCGGGTGGTGGGCAGCCTATGTTTTGGACAACACAAAGTGGGGGAACGCTTGATATGATTTCTTCTCAAAGCCTAGTCCTTAACCAATGGGCGAATGTAGTTGTTACGTTCAGCAACCAACAGGCTTACATCTATGTAAATGGTTTACAGACGGGAAGTTCAACCGGTACGTACGTAGCTGGTTCTAACTCCGTACGTATTGGAACCAGCGTAAGTGAGCCGTACAGTGGGTTACTAAGCAATACAAGATTTGATGTGCGAGCGCTTACTTCCACTGAAATCTTACAAGGCTTCAATAACGCTAGAGGTCGATATGGGTTATAGAAAAGAATCGTATTCTCGAGGCTTTACCATTGTCGAACTCCTGATTGTCATTGTTGTGATTGGCATCCTAGCTGCTATTACTATTGTCGCATATAACGGCATCCAAGGCCGGGCTCGTGATGCCCAGCGCGTTAGTGCAATGACTAATCTCAAGACCGCCATTGAGCTGTACGGTGTCGACAATGGTTTTTATCCGCTGTGTGCTGGCAACTTTGCCTGCACCTCGACTGGGGCTTACAGCCCCATCAATTTATTGCCGATGACGCCGCCGATGGCAAACGACCCCATCAATACCGCTACTCAATTCGGCTACTACTACGCCCGGGGTTTCAAGAAAACCGGGACTCGCACCTTCTCTAGTACTGGTCTGACAACCGACTACATCATAGCTACGCGACTCGAAGGGTCGAGCGTGGCGGCCTTTTCTGGTTGGGATAACTCTAGTTTAAATTATCTTGAGGGAAATTAATTACACCAACTGCATACACAAATCGCCCGCCTTTGATAACAGTCGCTGAGGTCCGGCCTACGCAGTACAGGTGGTCCAAAAAAAGTAAGCCCCGCCTTCACGGAGCTTACTGTTGTAGTTGCTCAACATGATGGCGGGGCGCTAGTCGGTTCGATCTAGGGTTGTGCGGAGAGGGTGCAGGCGACGGATACGCTCGATACCAAGCTTCGGTAGCTTGATGGTCAAGTTCTCCGGCTGGTCGAGGTGCATACCAGGTGCCCTGTCGACAAACTCGGGGTCTTTTTTCAGCGCATCCTTGTTAAGGGTACGCTTGCCGAGCCTGGTGAACATCCGAAGCCTGCCCATGCGCTTGATGTAGCTCATTGCAGCCTTTTCGTTGTCTACGACCAACGAAGTGGCCGCAAGCTTGGCGCTGAGCGTGCCACCGCGCAAGACAACCATCTTGCCTTTGCCTTCGGTAAGGAAACCGCGGTGCAAGCTGTAGATACTGGTGATACGATCGACCAATTCCTCTCGGATAGTCGTCAGGGCATCTACTTTAGGTCCGTACTTGTCCAGAACTGCCTTGATTTGTCGGTTCTTGGCGAGCTCGGCTTGTCCGAGCAGACCCTCAGTTTTGGATAGGCTATCGAGTAGCGACTGAAGCGTATCAATCGCCTCAGTTTGCGGCACAGCAGTCATATCTCACCTCTCTAATTGGGAAAGATCTCTAGAACACTAGCTGTCTATATTATATTACAATTACGTATTTATTGCTTAGGTCTGACGGCGCCGCTAAAGGTCACCACGGCTTCGCCTATCGTCCTTTTACTATCGTCGCTCAGTTCGGTCTCATTATCAACCGAGTCAACTACTTCCAAAAAATCTTTGGCTGCTTCGGGGTCAGAATCAGGGTCAAATGTAACTTCAGCCTGTATTGGCGCCTCTGAATGTCCGGATGTTTCTTCGAGTGATTCGTCTCTAGCCATTACCTAATTATACCATTTAGCTTGCAGTAGAGGTAAAAGGCACTCTAGGCTATTTACTTAACTAAACTCTTGGCATTAAATCGTCAATCTGGTGGTCGTAGTACGAAATATCAGTAGGTAGATTAGAGGAATGGTAGACGCGCTAGTTTCAGGTGCCAGTGTCCTTCGGGACGTGGAAGTTCGATTCCACTAGACCCTATGAATAAAATAAGGAATGTGCTTCGAGTGTGGTCGTGTTTTGCATGAGACCATATAAGTTATTAATATCAAACATATGGTAAGATTAAAGCAATCTATAAGATAAGAGACTTGAATTTTGAAGATTATAAAAACAATAGAGATAAAGCATTTTCGATCATTTCTAGGAACGCCTAAAACGTATGCTACAGAACTTACTAACCTAAGTGACGTCAATATTTTTTCAGGAGCCAATGATTCCGGCAAGTCAAATGTTCTTCGTGCTTTGAATCTTTTTTTTAACGACAAAGTATCTAATAATGAAATGCTGAACTTTGAACGAGATTTTTTTATTGGCAAAAAGGAAAGAGTGCAGAGAGTTATTGAGATCGGCATTACATTTGATCTCACTAATGACAAGAAGGACTCATTTTTACCGGATACCTTTAAGATAACAAAATTTTACGATCGAGACGGTTTTAGAAACTATACATATTCGTTTTTTCTGAAAGAAAAAGGGCAAGATATTACGATCGATTCCCGTACCGATCAGAATAAGCATATTAGCAAACTATTCATGCCCGATGATCCAACAGATGAACAGCGAAAAAGGGCTGAAAAGCGTGAGTGGATATACCGTGTAAAATTTGGTGGCTTTCTGAATCAAGCTATAACATTCGAATACGTGCCGGCCATTAGAGATCGAAACTTCTTTGCTCAGCTGTTCGGTCGCGTGATTACACAAATCAAAGAAAACGAAGATAAGCAATTAGCTAAACTTCTTAAAGAAAAAAATAAAATTAACAACTGGGAAAAGACGATTCGGAACAAATCGGAGAAGCGTGAATTCAAGGAGAATTTACAAAACAGTGAATGGAGAGAACGAAGACTCTCGGAAATCACAAGTGAAGAAAAAACCGAGAGTAAATTGACATCGTCGATCATTGCATTGGAAGAGGAAATCAATAGGTATTCATCTAACCTTATTAGTTCAATTAAATTTCTCCCTGCAGAATTCAAAGTAGGGAAAGACCTAAAAGAATTTTTTGAAGGCTTTGATGTAGGTACAGGTAGTGAAAAGGATATTTCACTTAATGAACGTGGTGACGGTATTCAAGCCAAGTTCGTACCGAAGATATTAGACTTCCTGTCTCAAATTGACTCCCAGAATAAGTATTACCTTTGGGCAATCGAGGAGCCTGAGAATTCTGCAGAATACAGAAACCAACAGCAACTTGCGAAAGAAATCAAAGAAGGTTTTGCTACAAGTAAGCAAATTTTCTTAACAACACACTCTGAAGAATTTTTACAGCTGTATGACGGTGCAGATGTCGATCCAGACAAGAGAACGTCAAGCTTGTATCATGTTAAAAAAATGATGACGGCTGAAGGAGAAGAGTATTCTCAGATATTCTTCTTTGATGTAGATAAAAATGAATTTGAATTTGCTGACCAAAAGTCACTTCTTTACGAAGACCTCGGTCAATCGCATCTGCGCGCTAAGTACTCTAAGGAGATTAAGCAGAAGGAAGATGAGTTTTTAAATAATAAACAACTCATTGAAAATGAGAACTCAAGGCTGCGGGAAGCAATAAAAGTCCACGGCAAACCTATCTTATTTGTGGAAGATAAATACTCGCAACTCTATAAAGTAATATGGTTAAAACTACATCAAATAGAGTATAATGATCAAAATTTCGATAGGTTATTTGCCGAGCATTCACCCTTCGTTGTTTTTCCAGCAGAGGGTGCAGCGCCACTCGTGGGATTCCTGAGAAGCACCAATCTTGAATACTGGGCTGGCAAAAAAGTAATCGGACTTTTTGATTTCGATGAAACGGGAGTGACATCTTTTAAAAATGTAAAAGACACAATCCACTGGAACAATACTCACGAAGGAACCAAAGAAACAGGCTTATATAAAAAGAGGTCTGACCACAACTGCTTCTATACGATGCTATTACCGATACCGGCAAGACTAGACAGCTTAGCCGACCTTAATTATCCAAGTTTCGTCGAAATTGAGAATTTATTTCCAGAAAACTTTTTAACATCCAATTATTTTGCGGTTGAAAAAATCACGACAGGTTCAACCCGCTACCTGAAGGTCCATGACCGTAAAAAATCATCCGTATGGAAATCTATCGTGAGTTTAGATATTGAAGATTTGGACGATTTTAAAGCTTTGTATAGTACGGTCTATTCAATCTTTGATCTCAGTGACTAGATAAGTTCTAAGATCGCCCACTAGGGATTGCCAAGTGGAATTATTATTACAACAAGCTATCAGCTTTTCGTCTCTTTGTACTTCTCCCAGTAAAATATTGCCGATGCTATGTAATCTATTATTCTGATATGATATACGCATGGACATAGAACAATTTGTGAAAAACGTCTTGGGACAAATAACGAGAGCTGTTAATCAAAACAATAGTGACGGTGTAGATTATTCAATCGATCGTAGCAAAGGTATAGATTTTGACCTTGCCGTTACAACAACAAACAGCGAATCTTCCGAGATGGGTATATCCGGTGGCATAAAGATAAAAATTGTCGGAGCTGACGCAAATAAAAATTCGACTAGCTTAGCGAATCACGAAGTATCATCCAGAATTAAATTCAACGTTGATATAGATCAATAATTGCGAAGTACGTCCACGAGGGGCTGCCAAGTATTGCACTAGAATGTAACAGAAAGCTGAATAACTATGAATTCCATCAATAAACAGACTATAGACAAACTTCATAAATGTAGGGAGTCGTTAATTAACATCCCCAAATCTCAGCTTAGTGGAGCGCAAATCATTAAATGGCTCGAGGAATGGAATTCGGTTTTCGAAAGAGCAGATTCAATTGCAGATACAAACTTATGGGTTTTTATAGACAAACCCGTAAGGGGGTTCGAAGATGAAACAGACACAGAAGTATGTCTGGATATAAGAAATGGGATAGTCGAAATACTTGATGTAGCAATAGCCAAACTTGATTCAACCCAAGTTATTAAGCCAATTTTAGAGCAACTAATATTAAGAGTGAAGGATGACAAGCTCGCTACACTACTCAAAGAATTTAACGATACAAGAATCGATCAACCCAATCTGGCCGCTTCAGGATTTAGGACAATTCTTCCGTTGATTATTCGCGAAAGAGCTAGGCAAGTCGACCCTTCACACGTACTCGCTACTAAGGATGATATTGGTTTTGAGCAAGATATCAATGCAGCTATAAAGCATGGCTCATTATTTAATCAAGCCGAGACAAAACTAATAAAAAGATATCTAAGTGGTGGCAATAAGGATAGCTTTGACAATGTAGTCCACAAACCAGTCTATCTGATTGATAAGAGTGAGCTTGATGGTGCCGTAGATATACTTAACCGTTTGCTGCCCACAATTGTAAGTTAATCGTCTATACCTGTACGTTCAACCGAGTCTTGGATAAACAAACTACATAAGAACCATTGGGTGTATTTATTAAACTAAAAAGTTCTAAAATCGTCCACTAGGGGCTATCTAGTGGAATTATCGTATCTGTTGATATATTCAACTGTGCTAGCAAAATAGAAGCCGTACAGGTATAATTCAGTTAATGAACGAACTCGACCGTCAGGCTGTCATCCAATCATATATCTACCATATTAAAGAGCTCTATGTCCGTGATGATGCGACCGAGCATAGCTACAGACCGTACATACAACAGCTTATCCATGATTTACTTCCTGACTACATCGCTATAAATGAACGACGGCGTGAAAGCGTGGGCGCACCTGATCTTGTTATCTTTAAGCGTCAAGAAAACTCAAATCAACCGCAGTTGTTTCCTGATATACCGCTAGGATTTGTCGAAGCTAAAGACATTAAGCCCCGTATCCTTGACCGCCCAGAAAACCAAGAGCAAATCCAGCGTTATATGGAACTTGGTAACGTTATCCACACTGACGGTCTGTCATTTCGGTTCTATTTTGACAAAGTCTTGATAAAAGAAGTTGCTATTGCCCATGTGAATGATTCTGGCCACATAGTCGACCATCTCGATAATGGTGACGATCTCTATTTTTATTTACGCCAAACGGTCGAACAGGCAGGACAGACCATCCGCACCGCGAAAAGCCTTGCGCTGCTTATGGCTGACCGTGCTCGTCCGATTCGTCGCACTATTTTAAGCGCGCTCGAGCAAGATATCGATACTGGCGAAAACACCGACATTGTCGCACAATACACAGCGTTCCGTCAGACGCTTATTCACGATTTGACACCAGCGAATTTTGCGGATATTTATGCCGAGACGATTGCGTACGGACTGTTTGCCGCGCGCTACAACGATGACTCGCCAGAAGATTTTTCACTTGCCGAAGCGGCGACTAAAATTCCGTCAATTAATCCTTTCCTGCAAAAGTTTTTCCGCGAAATCGTTGCCTACGAGGCTGACGTTCGTATCAACTGGGTTCTAAACAACTTCGTCGACCTGTTCAGCCATACTGACGTTCACAAAATTATGAGCGCCTACGGAGCGACAACAGGTATGAGTCACGACCCTGTTACGCACTTTTATGAGACTTTCCTGGGTGAATACGATCATAAACGCCGCAAAGCGCGTGGTGTCTATTACACGCCGCTGCCTGTCGTTCAATACATCGTCCGCTCGGTTGATAAAGTGCTCCGTGACGAGTTTGGTCTAGTCGACGGCCTAGCAAACGACAGCACAATTACGCATACGTTTAATGTCGACCCGTACAAAATAGGCAAAGCAAAAGACGCCAAGACGTATTACACCAAAGATAGGGAAATCCCGCGCGTACAGATTCTTGATCCTGCAACTGGCACCAGTACTTTTCTCAACGAGATACTGAATTACATCTATAAGATCAAAGGTGAACGCCTCGGTAGTATGTGGAGCGACTACGTCGAAAAGAGCCTATTACAACGTATGCACGGATTCGAAATCCTAATGGCCGCGTATAGCATGGCGCACATGCGTCTCGGTCTAACTCTTGACGCGACAGGTTACAAGCCAAGCGCCCATGCACCGCGTCTGGGTATTTACCTAACGAATACTCTTGAGGCGCCTGCATACGACGAACCGCCACTGCTCGGTTTGCTCGGCATGGGCAGAGTTCTCACTGAAGAGGCTATCGATGCTGACAGGATCAAACGCGACTTACCAATTATGATCGTTATGGGCAATCCGCCATATAGCGGAGAGAGTTCGAACAAAACAAAATTCGCTAATTCGCTGATCAATAAATATAAGTATGAACCGGGCGGAAAAGTAAAGCTCAACGAGCGTAACCCAAAATGGCTCAATGACGATTACGTAAAATTTATATCCTATGCCGAGGATCTAGTAGAGAAAAATGGCAGCGGAGTTGTCGCAATGATCACCAACAACGGCTATCTCGATAATCCAACCTTTCGAGGTATGCGCTGGCATCTAGCAAAGACGTTCGACAAGATTTACGTACTCGACCTCCACGGCAACGCCAAGAAAAAGGAAATCCATCCAGACGGTAGTAAGGACGAAAATGTCTTTGACATCATGCAGGGTGTCGGAATTATGATTGCCATAAAGACAGGTAAAAAACGATCAGACGAGATGTCAAAAGTCTATCACAACGAAATATACGGGCTACGCAAACATAAATATTCCGTTCTTGAATCATCCCGGAATGCGGATGACGAACTTAGATTCAATCAAATCAACTTGGATCCCAAAATGATGTACTTTGTGCCAAAAAATAATGAAGGCAAAGCACTATATGATGAAGGTGTTGCTCTAAATGAACTATTTATAGTGAACAGTGTCGGTATTGTCACATCCTCTGATGCAATTCTAATCGCGGGAACACCTGAACAGGTGTTATTAAATGTACGAGAAGCTAAGCAGTCAAACGCTAATAACAAAATTGTTTCTCGTTTACATAAGCACGATATTGACCCAAATCTAATTAAACCAATATCATATCGCCCATTTGACGTAAGATTCGTCTACTATGACACAAATATCGTGGAGCGTGCTCGTAAAAATGTCATGAAGCATTTTTATATGCAAAATTACGGACTAGTATTTAAAAGGGGGTCAATTGAGCAAAAAGCGGCCCCTGTCTTTATTGTGAATAATATTTCCGAGTCACGCTCCTGGTCGAGGCCAGGAATGCAAGGTGTTGAGTCTAACGCCCCACTATATGTTTATCACGATGATGGCACTCGCACATCAAACTTCAACCCGACTGAACTTTCTGTGCTAACACGCAATATTGATAGTGAACCGTCGCCAGAGGATGTGCTGGACTATATCTACGCGGTTCTTCATTCGCCAAGTTATCGCGAAGCGTACCGTGAATTTCTAAAAGTTGATTTTCCACGCGTGCCAGCGCCAGTAAATGACGCCGAGTTTGAACGGCTCGTTGCATTTGGCCACGAACTGCGCGAACTCCACCTGATGAAATCACCAGCCCTCGACCAATACGACACAACATACCCCGAAACGGGGAGTGACTTTGTCGAATCAATTAAATACATTAAAGGTAAAGTATGGCTCAACGGCACGCAGTATTTTGGCAATGTCCCCGAAGCCGCCTGGAACTTCTACATCGGCGGGTACCAACCAGCCCAAAAATGGCTAAAAGACCGCAAAGGTCGCCCACTTGACTACAAAGAAACCACTCACTACCAAAAAATCATCAAAATTTTGATTGAAACAGACCGAATTATAAAAAAAATCGGCTAGAAGTGGTTAATAAAGTAGACTGCTCGGAAATCTTTACGACACTAAATATTGAAAACTGACACTAATACAGAGAAGTTGCACACTGTCCTGAAACACACCCATTATCCCCAGGCGAAATCAAAAGTTCTAAAATCGTCTACGAGAGGCTACCGAGAAAACCCGAGCAATATATAACCTCTGTATCTTGCTGTATAATTAGAGTGTAAAGCTTATTACCGACAATTTTATCGAATAGATGAAGAAGTTGTGGCGCTTCTTCGGGAGGTTGACCATGGTATATAACAAACCCTTACCTCG
Source organism: Candidatus Saccharibacteria bacterium UBA5170 (assembly GCA_002413425.1). Lineage (GTDB taxonomy): Bacteria > Patescibacteriota > Saccharimonadia > Saccharimonadales > Saccharimonadaceae > UBA1547. The sequence continues at coordinate 338,906 of DHWY01000003.1, forward strand.
GATCAATAAAGTGCTCGCTTTGGTATTAATACACGGACTACGCAAGGCTCAGTACGAAGTCTTGCGTAGTCCGTAGGCTTCTATGAAGACGACGTATCAGCTTGATGCGACCGCGCTGGGTATAGACCTGGCTTCCAAGAACGAATCGTCGGTTTTTCGATGGCTGTTGGCATGTCTGCTGTTCGGCAAACCAATTCAACAAGCAATCGCCAAACGGGCATATGAAACCATTACACAGGCTGGCATCACGAGTATTAACAAGCTAGTGAAAACCGATTGGGACACGTTGGTGGCCTTGTTGGACGAAGCTCATTACGTTCGGTATGACTTTTCGACGGCCACAAAGTTGTTGCAGATTGCCAAGGCCTTAAAAGCGGAGTACGGTACCGTGTCACAGTTGCTCAAACAATCCAAAGACGTCGGCGAGTTAGAAGAACGCCTGACGGCTTTTAGGGGCATTGGCCCGGTAACGGCCTCCATCTTTGTTCGAGGCGTTGCGCCGCTGTGGTTTACGGCAACTTTACCGCACGATTACGAATCAGCCGTCTTGGCGGCACAAACTCTTAACCAGCACGGCTTTGAAGCCTATATCATCGGGGGCGCCGTGCGCGACCTGTGGCTGAACCGCGAACCGAAAGATTTTGATTTGGTGACCAACGCCACACCCGAGCAGATTATGGCTATCCCTGAATTCAAACGGTCGAACTACGACGATGCCGCCCAGGCTTTTGGTGTCACGAGAGTAAGTGTGACACACCGGGACGTCAGCAGCGAGCTAGAGGTCGCGACCTTCCGAAAAGACATCGAGGCGCATCGTGGCCGGAAGGAAACAAAAGTCGTCTATGCCGATATCGAAGCCGATGTCGAGCGGCGGGACTTTACGATTAACGCTCTGGCGCTGGATCCGTTGATCAATCAAGTGATTGACTATGTTGGAGGCATCGATGATTTAGACGCCAAATGTATCAGATTTATCGGCAAACCAGACGAGCGAATCCGCGAGGACCCGCTGAGGCTCATGCGGGCTATCAGGTTTAAAAATCATTTGAATTTTTCCTATCATTCGCAGACCGTTACGGCCATCAAAGCGGCGGTCGAAGCTGGCTATACCGAAATGATCGCCGTCGACCGGTTACGCGACGAGTTAATGAGTTTGTTGGTGCATCCTAGTCGGCGCAGCGCATTGTTTGATCTGAATGAGTTCGGGATTTTGGAACGGATACTGCCCGAAGTGGCGGCTGGCAGCGGCATCCAACAGCCCCCGCAATATCATGCCGAAGGTGATGTCTGGCAGCATGAACTACTGATTCTGGATTGTCTGCCCACGAGTCCCAGCAAACGTTTGGCCTGGGCGGCCTTGCTGCACGATATCGGCAAAGGGCCGACCAGCATAAAACCACACGACCCCAACGACCGGATTCGCTTTCACCGGCATCATGCGGTCGGGGCAGAAATGGCCAAGACGATTCTGAAACGGTTGAAATTTTCTAACCGTGACGTCAAGGATATTAGTTGGATGATTTATCACCATATGTCGATTGATGACTTGCCAATCATGCGTCCCACCCATCAACAGCGGATGCTGGGCCATCCCGCTTTCGAAGATCTGCTCGAGCTCCACCGAGCTGATGCCGCCGCCAGCTGGCGACCGAATCGGCCACACGGCGTGAAGCCACAGTTCCGAACGCTGGAGCACCTATGGCACCAATATCAATCCAAGACGCTGGAACTGCGGCAGCCATCCCTCAAACGCGACCTAGGCATCGATGGTACCTGGTTGCTGGATAAGTTCGGTGATGAGTTTAACCTTGCGGGGAGTCCGGTAATCGGTCAGGTTTTACGGGAGCTGGACGAATGGTACCGCGACGAAGGCGTCCGAGATAAAAAAGCCTACCTTGAAAAAGCCCGGCAACTGCTGCGCCAAAATGGCGTACAATAACTCTATGCAAGAACAACTAATCGGCCTTGGCCCACACGCCAAACCGTGGCCGACCGACCTAATCTACGACGTCGAACTTCTCGAAGCGGGTGACCGCCGCAACGTCCTCGACAGATACCGTTACTGGACGGTCGAAGCAATTAAAGCCGACCTCGACAAAAGTCGCATCGACCTGCACATTGCCATTGAGAACTGGCAGCACGACATGAATATTGGCACGATTGTTCGCAACGCCAACGCCTTTAACGTGGCGGCGGTTCATATTATTGGCAAACGTCACTGGAATCGGCGCGGCGCCATGGTGACCGATCGCTATTTGACCATCGAGCACCACGCTACGGTTGAAGACTTCGTCGAGCGCATGAAACAGCTGAAAAAAACCGTCATCGCGGTTGATAATCTGCCCGGTGCCATTAATTTGTCTGATACCACGTTACCCAAAGATTGCGTCTTGGTATTTGGTGGCGAAGGTCCGGGGCTTAGTCAAGATATGGTCAATGCAGCCGAGCGGATGGTGATGATCGAGCAGCTCGGCTCGACGCGCTCCGTCAACGTCGGCGTCGCCTCGGGTATCGTTATGTATGCCTGGGTTCAGCAACATAGTCTTTAGATCGTAATAAGTTTAACGATGTAAGCAGGAGGCCCGAAGGCCTCCTGCTGGTTTTGTGTTACACACACTGTTAATTGTCAATTTTAGTACCAACACTGACTGAGTCGTGTCCATGTTCGGTGGAGGCCGATATATTGACGTGGTGGCCAGAGTCATCTGGTACGGTACTGTTGTTCTCGTTCTCAGTCTCAACCTGTCCAGCGACGTCGTCACCGTCATGGTCGACAGCCGGAACGGCTGGAGTTGCCGGAATTGCTCGGACTGCTGGTGTTGATTGTGTTGCTGGAGTCGCAGGAGTTGCAGGAACGGCAGGAATTGTGGCTGTATCGTCGGCGTCGGCGTCACTTTTTAGGCTGGTATTAGTATCACTGTTTGTCTTGGCTGTGGTGCTGTTGCCGTTATGGGCTAATACGAAACTCGGTACGGCCAAAAGGCCGATTACTGCTGGTATGATTAATGTCTTCTTCATTTATTTCTCCTTATGTTAGACAATAGATGTAACGAATGAGTTGGAATTTCGTTACATGTAATGTGAAAGCGAGCGTGAATGAGAAGCAAGAAGCGGAGATTTGAAAAGATGTACAATACTTACGCTGATGACATTTTTAGATATTTGTTAGTCCGGGTCCGAGACCGGTCATTAGCGGAAGACTTAACGGCGGATACATTTACGAAGGCTTGGCAGCGTTTGGATGGCTTTGATTTCAAACAAGTTCGACCTTGGCTATATAAAATTGCCAAAAACACTATGACTGACCATTGGCGCAAGAAGCAGACTTTGGTCACCGAAGTAGAGGTAGAGGTGGTGTCGGGGGCTGAAAGCATCGAGACGCAGCTGGATAAGCAAACCCAGGCCAAGACTATCCAGAAGGCTTTGGGTACCTTGTCCGAAGATATGCGCTCGGTCGTGACGATGCGGTTTATGTTGGGCTATTCGGCCAAAAAGACCGGTGAAAGCCTGGGCATGTCAGAGGGGAACGTACGGGTTATGCAATACCGAGCCCTCAAAAAATTAAAGGAAGTACTATCATGAAAAATATCATTCTGAAGAAACAGCTGCGCACGGCGGGAGCAACCCGTCAAGAAGCGCGTGATCTGTCTGCTATCATTAATGATTTGCGAGATTCTGTGCCGCACCTTAACGCTTCGGTTAAGCGGCAAATTGCCCAACAAATTGGTCTAAAGCCGAAACCAATCTACACCAAACCGCGTTTTGCACTGGCCGGTGCCTTCGTGGCGTTAATCATATTATCGATAGCCGCCCAATTTGCGCAGCCTGGCTCACCACTTTATGCACTAAAACACGCGACAGAAGAGGTTCGTGTTATCTTGCAACCTAGTTTTAAAAATGAATTACAGCATCGACGCCAGGACGAACAACGGAAAATAGACGAGCAGCAAAAAATTGAAGATACGCGCAGTAACGGGAGTGATGCGAACCCCAGTAGCGGTAGTTCGTCGGACGGTACGCCCATAAATGTTAACGACAGTGGTAGCGGCAAAATCGAGGACATAAAAGTTGACGCTTTAGGATCTGGCTCGCCAGAAGTAAGAACACCCGAGGTTAAAGTGGATAGCAGCGGCAAGTCAATCGAAACCAATAGTTCTGGCGGTTCGAACGACCGTACGTCTGTCGATGGATTTAGACTCTGATCGGATAGACGCAGGGGGTCAAAGAGTATGTACTTAACCTATAATTCATAGTATAATAAGTTTTAATGAGAGAAGTCATTCCTATCAGACCAGTTGTAGAGGTCAGGGAAACGTTCACTCCAAGTGAACGACTTCGAGACGCGATAGTAGACTTTCTGGATCCTAGTCTGGATAATCAAGTAAAAGAGTCGCTTCGGGCGACTTTTCTATTCAGGTCATGGCGTCGGCGAGTCATGGATAAGGAGCGTTATTTTCGCGAACGCAATGGAACGATGCACGAGGCTGCTCTGCAATTCGGGGCGCTGCCGCACGATAACATATTATTGAACGGTGCAACGGGCTTTGACAGTAAGGCGGGTCGAATCATCGTTCGATCACGGCCTAGTAAGGTGGTGCTTGAAGCCTATAATATCCTGAACAGTATACCTACTGTCGAGGAAGAGCGCGTTGATATTGGTGAAAGTACGGTATTTTATATGGATATTGCTCAAAAGAGTTTGGCGTCACCCAATGAGATTGAACTGGCGAAGTATGCCCTTCATACGATGACCATACATCCTGCCACTAAAAACTCCTATTATCTAACACCAGACCAGATTGTGGTTCGTGACACGATGGCAAGAATACGACCACCGCGCGTCGAAGATGAAGCTGAATAAAATACAAAACGTTCGCTAACTTGTAACCACCAGATAAAAATGCGATAATTACCCTAATGAGTGCATTATCATCACAACCGTATAAAGGAACGCGCGACTACTATCCCGAGGATAAGCGAATCCAAAACTATATTTTCGCTACTTGGCGCAACGTGTCCGAGCGGTTTGGCTATGAAGAATATGGTGCACCAATCTTAGAACCACTTGATATCTACGCCGCTAAAAGTGGGCAAGAGTTGGCCAACGAGCAGACCTATACCTTCACTGATCGAGGTGGCCGCACGGTGGCAATTCGTCCCGAAATGACGCCGAGTGTCAGTCGCATGGTAGCGGCGAAGCGACAAACACTGGCTTACCCAGCCCGATTGTATTCAATCACCAACTTTATGCGCTATGAACGACCACAGCGTGGACGAGAGCGTGAGTTTTGGCAGCTTAACACGGATATTTTTGGAGTTGACGACGTTGCGGCTGAAGCAGAGATTATTACGATGGCAGATGCTATCATGAAAGCCTTCGGCGCCCACACGGAAGATTACGTTATAAAAATCAATAATCGTAAGTTGATTAACTTTATGATGGCTCAGTACCTGGGGCTTGACGCCGTTCAGGCGCAGCTGATGGTGAAACTGTTTGACCGTAAGGATAAAATAGCCGAAGATGCCTTTCGTGATCAGGCGAGGGAGATTCTGGCCGATCGAGCAGATGAAGGACTTCCCAAGATTGCGGCTCTGCTGGATGCGTCGAGCATGGCTGATTTGCCAGCCGAGATTCGAAACAGCAGCGTTGTGGTGGAGGTTCAGGAATTATTCACTCTGTTGGAGCGAGCGGGGGTTAAAAGTGCTATCTTTGACATTACCTTAATGCGCGGACTCGATTACTATACCGGAACGGTATTTGAAGTCTTCGACACGCACCCTGACAATACCAGGTCACTGTTTGGTGGCGGCCGTTACGATGGCCTGGTGGGACTCTTCGGCGCTGAACCAATCTCGGCTGTCGGCATGGCGCCCGGAAGCACGACGCTTGAAAACTTCCTCGACGTCCACGACTTGGTTCCAAAACTTAAATCGACCACCGAAATCTATATCGTTGTCCTGGGCGACGTCATGCGAGCCGCTACTAAATTGGCCCGCGACCTGCGGAACGAAGGCGTCAACACCGAGCTTGATATTACTGATCGCAAACTTGATAAACAAATTAAAACCGCCATTAAAAAAAATATCCCTTATATTCTATTTGTCGGTCAAGACGAAGTTAAAAGTGAGCTATATACCCTCAAAGACACGACTAGCACTGATGAGCAAAAATTAAGCTTTGCCCGTATCGTCGGTTTTATCAAAGACAAACGACGCACCGATATTGATGACGATTTGGCGTAGTTCAAAGTCGCTGGTATACTCAACAGAGTATGAAAACCACTATTAAACACCTATCTGACACCAAAGTTGAGTTGACTATCGCTCTTGGTACCAAAGAATTAGCTACCGCCGCACAAGTCGCCTTAAGTAAACTGGCTAAAAACCTGAAAGTTGCCGGCTTCCGTAAAGGCAAAGTGCCACTTGCTGTCGCCAGCAAGCA
>DHWY01000003.1:345427-397277 GCA_002413425.1 Candidatus Saccharibacteria bacterium UBA5170
GCCGAGAAAAAAGAAGTGACGCGCGCCGCCAAAGACGGCGACGAAACAACCATCGATTTTATTGGTAAAAAAGGCGACGTTGCTTTTGACGGTGGTACCGGCACTGATTACGCCCTGACACTGGGTAGTAACTCATTTATTCCTGGATTTGAAGAGGGGATTATCGGCCACAAAGTCGGTGAGACCTTCGACCTGAAGCTGAAGTTCCCTGATGACTATCACGCCGCTGACCTGAAGGGTGCCGACGTCACCTTTACGACAACCCTCAAATCGGTTAAAGAGTCGGTCTTACCAGCGGTTGACGACGTCTTTGCCGCCAAGTCTGGTCCGTTCACTTCGGCTGACGAAATAAAAGCTGATATCAAGGCTAAACTGACCGAGCAAAAACAAGGCGAGGCCCGCGAGAAATTAAAAGATGAACTCGTAAAACAACTAATCGCGGTCAGCAAAGTCCCAGCACCGGAAATTTTGATTACCGACCAAGCTAAGTCAATCGAACAAGATTTCGAACGCAACCTGACTTACCAAGGTCTGTCACTCGACCAATACTTGGTGGCTCAAAACTTTAAAGACAAAGCAGATTGGCAGGCCAAAGAAGTGCAGCCAACCGCTCTCAAGCGTGTCCAGGCCGGCCTAGCTTTGGCCGAACTGAGTAAAGTTGAAAAAATCGACGCCACCAGCGAAGAGCTGACGGCGCATATTAATCAGTACAAGGAGCAATACTCCAAGAACGTCGAAGTCTTGAAACAGTTTGACGATCCTGAAGTCCAACGCGACATCGCCAATCGATTACTGACCGAAAAAACCGTTGACCTACTGGTCAAACTGAACCAGGCTGGTTAACACTATGGCTGAAAAATTAGAATCGACCGTTTTTGGAGACGAAAGTCTGGCATGGCTCGACTCGATGCCGTTTGGCGATGAGGAGAGGTGGGATCACTACAAGGAATTGGGCCTAGCAGTCGAAGCCGGTAAGCCTATCTGGGTAATCCGCAATCCTGAAGCCGAAGGCGGCCAGGTATTTGATTTTTTCAAAGGTGGCGCCCTGCGCGGTTTTGTCGACCACGACGGTCCTGATTTTGTGGTTTATTTGCCAGGTACGGATGCCGAGGGCCCGTTAGCGGTCTTCGTCGGCAAGTCATTCGACCAAGCTCGGCAGGCGTTAGAGTCTAGCCTGGTCTAAATGGGCTAGGCGGCCGGTCTGGATTATTTTCTAGCACTCACTTGCAACGAGTGCTAGATTTATATACACTAGATACATGACTAAACCTACGAATTATCTGGTTCCAACGGTTATCGAAAAAACAAGCGATGGCGAACGTGCTTTTGACATCTACTCGCGCCTGTTAAGCGAACGAATTATCTTTTTAGGAGAGCAGGTCAATGAGCATACTGCCAACATTACGGTGGCGCAACTGCTGTACCTGGCCTACGATGATCCTAAAAAAGATATCAAGCTGTATATCAACAGCCCCGGCGGCAACGTGTATGACGGCATGGCCATCTATGACACCATGCAGTACATCACGCCCGACGTCCAAACCATCGGCATTGGCCTGCAAGCCAGCATGGGCGCCTTTTTGCTGAGTAGTGGCGCCAAAGGCAAGCGATTCGCCCTGCCGCACAGCAAGGCAATGATCCACCAGCCAAGCAGCGGCACGCAAGGGAAGGTGACCGATATGGAAATCGACCTCAAGGAAGGTCTGGCTGTCAAAGAAATGTTGGCCACACTTTTGGCTAAAAACACCGGACAAAAATTATCGAAGATAAAAATCGACATGGAACGCGATTATTGGATGACCCCAGACGAGGCCAAGGCCTACGGCCTGATCGACGAAGTCATCGCCAAAGCCTAAATAGCCGCCTTTACACCTTACGCGCCGTTGACAAACTCCGTTTAACGGGCTATAGTAAAGCTAAGTTCAATCGAGATAAACATCCGCTTAACAGAAGGGGAAATGTATCGTGCTGATTCACTGGGTACTTGGTACTGTAGTGAGTTTGATCGTAGTTGTTCCGGTAACCCTCGTGGCGGCCGCAATTTTCATTTGGGAGCTTGAGCAAAGCTGGTTACTATTCCGGCATGCCATGTCATCCATTCTGTCGATTGTGTCGGCCTACGCTGGTTATGGATTATTCGTGTGGGTAACCCCCGTGCACCTAAAAGATGTGCCCGGCTGGGTACCTCTCTCGATTTTCTTTATCGCCTGGTTGGCCCCGTTCGCGCTGTTCGCAGTGCAAACGTTACGGCGGCTGGCACCCCAAAAAGTGCCGAGCGTTGAACCATTGCGACGAAGAATAAGACTGAACCCATTCATGTCCAGGTCCGCAGTTTAAAACCTGCTGACCTGGACCTGGAGTCTCTCTCAATGATTGTGTAATCATTCTGATGAGTCCTAAAGGACGAAAGAGAAAAACATATCATAATAGTCTTGACTATTTGGTTCAAAGTCTTCACAATGAGTATCAAGAAGTAGTGTAGCTTTGGTTATCTATGTCCAAACGTGCGAGTGGCATTGCATCTGGACGACCACTGTTAAGGGAATCTTCGGCGCCAAAGAGAGCCCTATTAACTAATACAATTTATTGCGAGGAGCATTGCATACTTATGGCAAAAACCAAGCCGGTTAACGGAGAGCGTGTTTATTTTACCAAAAGAGACACAGCCTTGCCACTACCAAACTTAATCGCTCACCAAAAAGACAGCTGGCGTGAATTCGTCGAGACCGGTCTGAGTGAGATCTTTTCGGAACTCAATCCGATCGATGACTATACGGGTCAGAAATTAGCTTTGCGCTTTAAGGAATACGCCTTCCAAGAGCCAAAAATATCTGAACAGGATGCCAAAGAAAACAACCTGACGTTTGACGCCCCACTGCACGCCAACGTCGAGCTGACCAACAAGGTAACCGGTGAAGTCAAAGAACAGCAGATTTACCTTGGTGATTATCCTTGGATGACCGATCGTGGAACGTTCGTTGTGAACGGTACCGAGCGTGTCGTTGTCTCGCAACTGATTCGTAGTGCCGGTGTCTTCTTTACCGCCGATAAAGCTGCCACCCGTAATTTCTATGGTGCCAAACTGATTCCAGGCCGTGGTGCATGGCTTGAATTCGAAACCGCCAGTAACGGTGCTATCTATGTGAAGATCGATCGCCGTCGAAAACTTCCAATTACCACGCTATTCCGTGCTCTTGGTCACAACAAAACCTCCGACATTAAAAGCCTCTTTGCTGATGTCGATACAGGTGAGGTCAAATATATCGATGCCACTCTCGAAAAAGACCCAGCCCGTGGAGCTAACGAAGCTCTGATTGAAGTTTACCGACGCCTGCGTCCAGGTGATTTGGCGACCGTTGATAATGCGCGCACGATGATCGAGCGTATGTTCTTTGATTTCAAACGCTTTGACTACAGCCGTGTCGGTCGTTACAAATTAAACCAACGCCTCGGTATCGACTTGCCAAACACGACCGAGTTCCGTGTTTTCCAACTGAGTGACCTGGTCGCGATTGTTCGCGAAATCATTCGTTTGAATAACAGCCAAGAACTACCTGACGATATTGACGCCTTGTCTAACCGTCGCGTTAAGTTAGTTGGTGAGCTGGTAGCTCGTCAATTCCGCGTTGGTATGCTTCGTATGCAACGAAACGCTATGGACCGTATGTCGATGTCTGACATTGAAAATGTTACTCCTGGCCAGCTGATCAATGCCCGACCAGTTGTCGCCGCCGTTCGTGAGTTCTTTGCCAGTTCACAACTTTCACAGTTGATGGACGAAACAAACGCCCTCTCAGAACTCGCTCACAAGCGTCGCCTAAGCTCAATGGGCCCAGGTGGACTTTCACGCGAGCGTGCCGGCTTTGACGTTCGTGATGCTCACCCGACTCACTACGGACGTATCTGTGCCGTCGAGACTCCAGAAGGTGCCAACATTGGGCTGGTGCTCAACTTGGCCGCCTACGCTCGTGTCAACGACTATGGCTTTATTGAAACGCCATACCGCAAGGTTGTTAAAGGTAAAGTCACCTCCGAAGTCGTCTATCTTGATGCTTCACAGGAAGTCACTGAAGTTATCGCTGACGCTGGCGCTGACCTTAAAGATGATGGTTCGTTCGTCGCCGAACGTGTCAGTGCTCGAAACGGACTATTGCCAGAACAGGTTGACGTCAGCCAGGTTACCTATATGGACGCTGCTCACAAGCAGATTCTCGGTTCGACTGCCTCACTGGTGCCTTTCGTTGAAAAGAACCGTGTTGACCGTAGCCTGATGGCCTCAAGCATGCAAAAACAGGCAGTTCCACTGCTGACACCAAAAGCTCCTATCGTTGGTACTGGTATTGAAGGCGTGATTGCTCGTAATACGAGTCAACTGGTGGTGGCTGAAGCCGCTGGTGAAGTTGTTCGTGCCGATGCCGATCAAGTCCATGTCAAATATGCCGATGGCGTCAAAATCTATGAGCCAATCCACTTTATGAAGAGTAATGACGATCGTTCAATCAACCAAAAAATTAAAGTATCACGTGGCGACAAGGTCAAAGCTGGCGATATTTTAATCGAAGGTGCCTCGATTGCTGATGGCGAAATTGCTCTTGGCCGTGATCTGACTGTGGCCTTTATGCCATGGGCAGGCTACAACATGGACGATGCTATCGTTTTGTCGAGTCGTCTCGTTGAAGACGACACTCTGACCAGTATCAACATCAAAGACTTCACGGTTGAAGTCCGTGAAACAAAGCTCGGTCCAGAGATTGTGACACGAGATATTCCGAATGTATCTGAAGATTCACTTCGTCATCTTGACGAAAGTGGTATTGTCCAACTTGGTTCTGAGGTTAAATCTGGCGACGTCCTCGTCGGTAAGATTACGCCAAAGGGCGAGCAAGAACTCTCATCAGAAGAACGTCTCCTTCGAGCAATTTTTGGCGAAAAAGCCAAGGATGTTCGCGATACATCACAACGCATGAACAATGCCGGTGGTGGTAAAGTGGTCGGCGTTAAAATTTTTAGCCGTGAAAACGGTCACGAGTTAAAAGCTGGTGTATTGATGCAGATTCAGATTTTCGTTGCTCAACTACGTAAGATTTCAGTTGGCGATAAGTTAGCTGGACGTCACGGTAACAAGGGTGTTGTTGCGCGAATTCTGCCTGTCGAGGACATGCCATTCATGGAAGACGGAACGCCAGTTGATGTAATCCTTAACCCACTCGGTGTGCCAAGTCGTATGAATATCGGTCAATTGTTTGAAACTAACCTTGGAATGGCCGCTCGTGCCCTTGGGTACAAAGTTGCGACGCCTCCATTCAACGGTGTATCAGACAAGATAATCAGCGACGAACTTGAAAAAGCCGGCTTTGCCCGCGATGGTAAGAGTCAACTGATCGATGGCCGTAGCGGTGAAGCGTTCGAAGAGCGCACAACCGTTGGTGTCATGCACATCTTGAAACTTCACCACATGGTAAGTGACAAGATCCACGCTCGTTCAACCGGACCATACACAATGGTCACGCAGCAGCCACTTGGTGGTAAAGCCCAAAATGGTGGTCAGCGATTCGGAGAGATGGAAGTTTGGGCGCTTGAAGCCTACGGTGCAGCCACAACACTTCAGGAAATGATTACGATCAAATCCGATGATGTTTACGGACGTGCGAAGGCTTACGAGTCAATTATCAAAGACGAACCAATTGTCGGTCCAAAACTACCAGAGTCATTCAACGTCTTAGTTAAAGAACTTCAAGGACTTGGCCTTCGAGTCGACCTGCTTGATGAATCTGAGGACGCGATTATCGATGCCGAACAGGTTCTCGCCAGCGTCATTAATGGTGAGCCCGTCGCGGCAATCCCGATCCCTGGTGACGATGAAGGAACTATCCTTGATGAGGCTGACAACTTTGGCGATCTAGGTGATGGCGTCACAATTCAGGATATTGACGAAATAGAAGAAATTAAGGAGGAGGCGTAATATGTCACGAGTACTTGCAAACAATGGAATTGCTGACTTTGACGCAGTGCGCTTGGCAGTAGCCAGCCCTGAAGATATTCTAAAATGGAGTCATGGTGAAGTCACTAAGCCAGAGACGATTAACTATCGAACCCAAAAACCAGAACGCGACGGCTTGTTCTGCGAACGTATCTTTGGCCCAGTCAAAGATATTAACCCGCACGACAACAAGCTAAAGGGTGTTCGTTCACGCGAAGCGGCCGTTGATAAGAATGGTGACCTGGTCACTAAATCAGTCGTCCGTCGTGAGCGTATGGCCCACATTACGCTGGCTGCCCCTGTTGCTCACATTTGGTTCATGCGTGGCACACCAAGTGCCATGAGCTTGCTACTTGGCATTACCGTCCGTAATTTGGAACGCATTGCGTACTTTGCGACCTACGTTATCCTGAAATCAGACGATAAAAAACGCGAACAATTCCTGTCCGACCTTGAAGCCGAGACCGAAGCTGGTCGCGCTGCCATTAAAATTCGCTATGAACGCGAAGCTGAAGGTGAAGGCGTTGACGTCAAAGCCCTCGCGGCCCAGATGTCACGTGAAGTTGAAGAACTGAACGAAGGCTACACCATCAAGAAAGCCCAACTTGATAGTCTTACCAAGGGTGCTCTGATTAACGAAGTTGATTTCCGTAATCTTCCCGAAGATTACGAAGAATTGGTTGAAGTCGGTATGGGTGGACTTGCACTGAAAGCACTGCTTGATGAAATCAAGATTCCCGAGTTGATCGCTAAGCTGACCGAAGAAGTTGCCAGCGCCAAGGGTCAACGCGAGAAGAAACTGTTGAAGCGCCTCAAGGTACTTGAGGGTATGGCTGCGGCTGGTATCAAACCAGGTAGTCTGACCCTGACCGTTCTGCCTGTTATTCCTCCAGACCTTCGTCCAATGGTACAGCTGACCGGTGGACGTTTCGCGACCTCAGATCTTAACGATTTGTATCGCCGCGTCATTAACCGTAACAATCGCCTTAAAAAGCTGATTGACCTGAATGCACCTGAAGTCATTCGCCGTAACGAAATGCGTATGCTGCAAGAAGCCGTAGACGCCTTGATCGACAACAGCGCCGCCCGCGGTGGCCGTGCTGTCAATGCAACCGGTGGACGCCGTCGCCTGAAATCAATTAGCGATATGCTAAAGGGTAAGCAGGGTCGTTTCCGCCAGAACCTTCTAGGTAAACGTGTCGACTATTCTGGTCGTTCAGTTATCGTGGTTGGTCCAAAGTTAAAAATCAACGAATGTGGACTTCCAAAGCAAATGGCCATTGAATTGTTCAAACCATTTGTTATTAGTTGGTTAATTCGTGGCGAACACGCCCACAACATTCGCTCAGCAACTCGTTTGATCGAAGCTGGTGACGCCCTTGTTTGGGACGCACTCGACGCTGTTATTGAAGGCAAGTATGTCCTGCTTAACCGTGCTCCATCACTTCACCGTCTTTCGATCCAGGCTTTCCAACCAAAGCTGGTAGAAGGTAAGGCGATTCACTTGCACCCACTCGTTGCTAACGGATTTAACGCCGACTACGACGGCGACCAGATGGCTGTTCACTTGCCGCTTTCAAAAGAAGCGCAACGTGAAGCTCGTGAACTCATGAGTGCTACCGCCAACCTGCTGAAACCAGCTGATGGTGCACCAGTTTTGAGTATCGGACAGGACGTCGTGCTAGGTAACTATTACCTTACCTACGCTAAGCCAAGTGCTCAAACGAGTGTTGTTAAGGCGTATAGCTCTGTCTATGAAGCCGAAATGGCCTACGACGGCAAGCACCTGCAACTTCAAGCTCCCATTCGTATCTTTACAAAGGGTGCGATGCACGATACAACGATAGGACGGGTCTTCTTTAACGAGATTCTGCCGGCCGATTTCCCCTACGATAACGCAGTACAGAATAAGAAGCAGATTAAAAAAGTTTTGGCACAGATCTTTAATAAGTACGGAGCCGAAGTGACCGCACAGACAGCTGACCGTATGAAAGGTCTTGCCTTTCGTTTTGCAACCGTTGCGGCCATCTCGACAGGTAAAGATGACTATATTAGCTTTGACGAAACAGCGACATTCATTGCTGAAGGTGACGCCAAAACGACACTTATTTCTGAGCAATTCGACCAAGGTCTCGTGACCGAGGAAGAACGATATAGCCTGACCGTTGCTTCATGGCGAAAAGTTGACCGTAATATTACCGAGTTCCTTCAGAAACAATTGAAGAACATGGACACAAGTATTAGTGTCATGGTGAACTCTGGTGCCCGTGGTGATATATCGAACGTCAAGCTTGCCAGCTCGATGATCGGTATCATGGTGGACGCTACCAACCGTGAAATTGAGTTGCCTATCCGTAGTAGCTACAAGCAAGGACTCAGCTCGTTGGAGCAGTTCGTGGCGACACGTGGTGCTCGTAAGGGTCTGATTGACACCGCGCTAAAAACTGCTGACTCGGGCTACCTGACTCGTCGACTTGTCGATGTGTCACAAGACGTCTTTACGGTTGCAGACAAGCCAGGTGACGACGATGGCTACGCGATTCGTCGCAGTGAAACCGAATTGACAATGATCGACTTTGGTAACCGTCTGTTTGGACGCTATACTGCCGAAGAAGTTCAAGGTCACGTTGGTGCCGACGAGCTTATTACTCGCAAAATTGCTGATGGTATCGAAGCCGACAGTGACGTCCTCGAGGTTAAAATCCAAAGTGTCCTGTCAACCAAGAATCTTCGCGGTATTCCACGTAAGAGTTACGGTATCGACATGGCTCGCGGATTACTTGTGGCGAAGGACCAACCGGTTGGTGTTATCGCCGCCCAGTCTGTCGGTGAGCCTGGTACGCAGTTAACGCTTCGTACGTTCCACGCCGGTGGTGTGGCTGGTGCCGATATTACCCAAGGTTTGCCTCGTGTCGAAGAGCTGTTCGAAGCTCGTTCACCTAAGGGACAAGCGCAGATGACCGAAGTTACTGGTCTGGTAGACATTTGGGAAGATGGCAAAAAGTACATCGTTCAGGTTACTCCAGCAGCCGGTCACGTTGAGCGTATGGCGCTTGAAGGCCGTACTGTGTCTGTCAGGTCTGGCAGCAATGTCAAAGTTGGAGATGTTTTGGCCAGTGGCGAGAGTGAATCAAAACCACTTGTTGCGCCATTTGATGGTTTGGTTGAAATAGCCGAGGATACAATTGTTATTGCTGCCAACGCTAGCTCACCAGTTAAATACGAAGTTCCAAGCACGGCACGGCTTGTCGTTGCTGCTGGTGACATGGTCGAAGTAGGTGACCGCCTCACGGTTGGATCACTCAACCTGCACGACCTGATGCGCCTCCAGGGTACCGAGAACACCCAGCGCTACATCATCAACGAAGTGTTGCGTATCTATGCTGCACAGGGTCAGGATGTGGCTGATAAGCACCTTGAGGTCATCGTGCGTCAGATGTTTAGCCGGGTACAAATCGAAAACCCAGGTGATAGTACTTTTGTAACGGGTGACATTGTTTCAAAGGCTGCGGTCGTTGAAGCTAACATCGAACTGGTTGCAAAAAAGAAAGAGCTGGTGGGATACACACAGTTACTGCTTGGTATCACCAAGGTGTCGATCTGGTCGGATAGCTTCCTGTCGGCTGCCTCGTTCCAAGACACCACCCGCGTCTTGATTAACGCAGCGGTCAGTGGACGTATCGACCGCCTACACGGACTAAAGGAGAATGTGATCATTGGTCGCAAGATTCCTGTTGGTACTGGTGCTAGGCGCGAAGATGGTTCACTGGAGATTGATGAAGAGTTGGTGAGTGAAATCGCCGAAGATGTCGAGCTACTAGCGTAGACTGTCTCTCTGTCCAAATACAATACCCCGCTTTAACGAGCGGGGTATTGCTTTTGCTTAGTATTTATATTAAGATAACATCGTTCTGTAAGACAAAAGCCTACTTTTATCTGGAAAGCTACCTTATAGAAAAGATCTTTGATAGTTGACGACGGCTATAATCTTTTTTGTTTTATCAACGCCCTGAGGAGAGCTTAACTTTGTCTAGCATTAAGTTAAAAAATCGGATCTGGCGTACTCGCCACTTGTGGTGGGTAAGTATGAAAGCGGAGGTACGTCAGCAAATGTCGATACTTCGTGACGCAACCAGAGAAAATTTCGGTCGTAGCGAATAGTCCAAAAAGGTCAACTCATAAGAGTCGACCCGAGAGTAGAGCCTGCTCCTTTCGGGCCGGCTCTATTTTCATTTTTTAGAAAGTGATTGAAGAACAGGGTATTGCTTTTGTTTATAAATTATGTTAATATAGATATCATTCTATGAGACACGAGTTGAGTAGGAAGGACCTTTAGTTTCGTCTGGGTGAACCACGTCAATCGTGATACTTGTCAAGTATCGACTGCGGAGGATTTAGTATGGTGAGTGACAAGGAATTCGAAAAAAATCTCGACAGATACTCCAATACACGCCGGAAGTTCTGGCGACTTCGTATGGCCTGGGTTGGGATAGGGCCAGAACTTGCATGGCTTCGCCAGGAATGGGTCGAAGCACTTTACAACAGGCTTGGACACCAGTCCAAGCCTTAGCATCAAGAAGTAGCCTCCTCGGAGGACACAACCAAGGTCCGCCATCGAGCCGACCCGAAGGTAGAGCCTTGCTCCTTTCGGGCCGGCTCTATTTTCATTTTAACCACTCGACAAGGCGCGTTTATTTTGTTATAGTAGCAGATGAGTTTCCTCTNNCAATTAGTGCGTAAGCCACGCAAGACTGCTCTGAAAAAGAGTAAATCTCCTGCGCTTGGCCGTATCCACAATGCACTAAAGACTCGCTACTACGAGCAAAATGGTCCGCTTAAGCGTGGCGTTTGTATCAAAGTAACGACTAAAACACCTAAAAAGCCAAACTCAGCGCTTCGTAAAGTTGCTCGTGTTCGTTTGACGAACCAGCAAGAAGTCTGGGCCTACATTGGTGGCGAAGGTCACAACCTCCAGGAACACGCCGTTGTGCTCGTTCGCGGTGGTCGAGTGCCAGACTTGCCAGGTGTTCGTTACCACATCGTCCGTGGAGCTCTTGACCTTCAAGGTGTTGCTAAACGTAAACAAGGCCGTTCTAAGTACGGTGCGAAGAAGGAAGATAAGTAATGCCTCGTAAAGTAACCGCTAGTCTGCAGCGTCAACTAAACCCAGACCGCAAATACCAAAGTATTCTCGTCCAGCGTCTCATCAACAAGTGTATGCTTGACGGTAAAAAACTGGTCGCTGAACGGGCTGTCTATAGCGCGCTTGAAGCTGCCGCTAAAAAGCTTGGTAGCGAGGATCCACTTGAAGTTTTTGAAAAAGCGCTTAAAAACGTTTCTCCGAACTTTGAAGTCAAGTCTCGTCGTGTTGGTGGTGCGAACTACCAGATTCCATTCCCAGTTGAAGGTCACCGCCGTTTGCATTACGCATTCAGCTGGATCGTTCAATCGGCCCGTGCTCGTAAAGGTATTCCGTTCGCTCAGCGTCTTGCGCTTGAGATTATCGATGCCCACAACGAAGCCGGCGCTGCTTACAAGAAAAAGGAAGACACCCACAAGATGGCCGAAGCAAACCGAGCGTTTGCTCACTTTGCTCGCGGCTAGTCTGCCACCGGTCAGTCAATACCACCCCAACTGGGGTGGTATTGACTTTCCAGCCCGAATCCGTAAGTTGGGCTTGCGGCCGGTGGTCGGACGCGGTTATAATGTCATAATATGATTCAATTTCAATCCGACCAATTCCAGCCGCCCCAAGAAAGCGATTATTTGGCGGCCGTTTTTGGCGTCAATAACCAACTGCACAGCGACGAAGCTAATGTTCACGCCGTCATCGCCAATTACGCCAACCAGCGACGTGAGTCATCAATCTCTATGGTTCGGTTTTTCGACCGTTTTGGTAATATCGGACTGGGGCTGGAGGATTTCGATAGTCAGACTGGTGAATTCGTAGACCAGAATCTCAACGCGGCCAACGCTTTTATGGACGGCGTCGCCACCGGTGCCATGATTATCAACACCGTTCATAAGGGCCAGGTCACGGTTGGGGCTATCGCCGATCGGATGACGGCCTTTGACAACCGTGAAGATGGTGTCGACGCCATCGAACTGAGATACAAGCTGGTTAACCAAGTCGTCGACCGTGGCGGCCAAGGCTTGGCCTTGATGGGCCCAATCGCCGGGGACATACTTCATAGCCTGGAACGAGAAGATGCGCCCGATACTAGCCAATCCTACTTATTTCGGGCCGGCTGCGGCGCCGTCGTTTTAGCCGCGGCCGGTATCTACCGGGCTATCGATCAAGTAAAATTTACAAAAAGCCTGGCCGGCGCCCACGACTTCGACTGGAGCCAGGGGTTGGAGCGCTTGGTGGCCGCTACGAATCTGCCGCCAGCCGAATGAGTTCAATGTAGATTGGCTTTTTATTCGTTTTGCCGTGGTTGGGCAGCGGCGGGGAACTGGCCGAAGGTCGATAGGTTATCGCCGGCCTAGCTGGGGCGGTTGTGCCTAGTCAAAAGGCCTCCAATCTGGTAGAATAGTACGCAAGAGCTATTTTTTATGGCAAAAAATAATTAACGAAAAGGATATGTAGTTTCTCATGGCAGCAAAAAATGTCCCACTAAAGGACTTTCGTAACATTGGTATTATCGCGCACATCGATGCCGGAAAGACAACCACGACCGAAGCTATTTTGTATCGAACCGGTTTGTCTCACAAAATTGGTGCTGTTCATGAGGGTGCGACGACGACTGACTGGATGGAGCAAGAGCGTGAACGTGGTATCACGATTACCTCGGCTGCCGTGACGTCATTTTGGAAAGAACACAAAATTAATATTATAGATACGCCAGGACACATCGACTTTACGGCCGAAGTAGAGCGTTCACTGCGTGTCCTCGATGGTGCAGTTGTCGTCTTTGATGGCAAAATGGGTGTTGAAGCTCAGACTGAAACTGTCTGGCGTCAGGCTAATAAGTACGGCGTGCCACGTATCTGTTTTATTAACAAGNNCGTCTGTCAAAGCATGCCCTGCCGGTTCATCTACCGATTGGTTTTGAAAAAGAAATTAACGGCGTTATTGACCTTGTTGATATGAAAGCCTACACCTACACTGAATTCGCCGATCACCAACTGGTAGTGGGTGAGATTCCAGCTGACATGCTTGAGAAGTCAAAAAATGCACGCAGCCTGTTGGTTGAAGCAGCGGTTGAAGCCGATGACGTATTATTCGAACGTTTCCTTGAAAAAGGCGAAGAGTCAATTACGGTTGATGAGCTGAAGGGTGCGCTGCGTAAACGCGTGTTGGCTGGTGATTTTTATCTTGTAACAGGTGGCGATGGCCGTGGCGTGATGGTTGAAAAGGTGCTTGACCTCGTGGTTGATTACCTTCCAAGCCCACTCGATGTTGATGCTATCTGGGGCGTCAATCCTAAGACTGGTGATGAGATTGAACGTAAACCAAGTGAATCCGAACCACTAGCTGGTCTGGCTTTTAAGATTGCCACCGACCCCTTTGTCGGTAAGCTGATTTTCGTTCGCGTCTACAGCGGTAAATTAACGGCTGGCTCATATGTTCTTAACACTACTACTGGTAACAAAGAGCGTATCGGACGTATCGTTCGTATGCACGCCGACAAGCGCGAAGACATCGATTCAATCGGTGCTGGTGACATCGCCGCGGTTGTGGGTCTGAAGTCGACCTTTACCGGTCACACTCTGTCTGACCTCGCTCATCCTATTACCCTGGAAAGTATTACTTTTCCAGATCCACCGGTATCAATTGCGGTTGAACCAAAGACTAAAGCCGACCAGGAAAAAATGGGCATTGCTTTGCAGCGCCTGGCCGAAGAAGACCCAACCTTCCGTGTTCATACCGACGACGAAACAGGCCAGACGATTATGTCAGGAATGGGTGAGCTTCACCTTGATATCCTGATTGACCGTATGCGTCGCGAGTTTAGCGTTGAAGCCAACATTGGTGAGCCTCAGGTCGCCTTTCGTGAATCTATCAAGGGAACTTCGGACGTTCAAGGTAAACATGCCAAGCAATCTGGTGGACGTGGTCAATACGGTGACGTATGGGTCAAGTTCGAGCCAAATGAAACCGGCAAAGGCTTTGAATTCATCGATGCTATTAAGGGTGGGGTGGTTCCAAAGGAATACATCAAACCAGTTGAGGCCGGTATTCGTGAAACGCTCGAAGGCGGTGTGATTGCTGGTTACCCAGTCGTGGATATCAAGGCGACCCTTCATGACGGTAGCTATCACGACGTTGACTCCAGCGAGCTAGCCTTTAAGTTGGCTGGTGCAATTGCCGCCCGCGAAGGTATTCGTCAAGCCAAGCCAATCCTGCTAGAACCAGTGATGCGCGTTGAAGCCACCACTCCAGAAGAGTTCATGGGTGATGTTATCGGCGACCTTAACTCTCGCCGTGGCCGTATCGAATCGATGGAAGACCTTAGCGCCGGCGCCAAGCTGATTAAAGCCATCGTGCCACTCGCGATGATGTTCGGCTACACCAGCGACCTCCGCTCAATGAGCCAAGGTCGAGCCGCCAGCTCGATGGAACTAGCGCAGTACGAAGAAGTACCGCCAAACGTTGCGCAAGAAATCATCGAAAAACGTTCAAGTAAATAATAAATACTATAAAAAACACCACGTTGGTTTGTGGTGTTTTTTATGCATTCAGCTCTTTACGGCTGCAATAAAACCATGTATAATTATCGCATACGTCATGGGACCTTATTGTTCTGTGCGAAAAATAATTAAAGGAGAAATAATTAAATGGCAGATTTCGATCGAACCAAGCCTCACGTTAACGTCGGTACTATGGGACACGTTGACCACGGTAAGACCACGTTAACAGCAGCTATTACAGCTGTTCTTGCGAAGCGTCTTCCAAGTTCAGTTAATAAGGCTGTTGCTTACGACCAAATCGACAACGCCCCAGAAGAGCGTGCACGTGGTATTACCATTGCATCTTCACACCAAGAGTACGAATCAGCTAATCGTCACTACGCACACGTTGACATGCCAGGTCACGCTGACTACGTCAAAAACATGATTACTGGTGCCGCACAAATCGATGGAGCAATCCTCGTTGTGGCTGCCAATGATGGTCCACTTCCACAAACTCGTGAGCACGTTCTGCTTGCCAAGCAGGTTGGTGTGCCAAAAATCCTTGTTTTCCTTAACAAGATGGACCTAGCTGACCCAGAACTCGTTGAACTTGTCGAGATGGACATTCGTGAACTTCTTGCAAAGAATGGTTTTGACGAAGATGCACCTATCATCAAGGGTTCTGCGACTAAAGCCCTCGAAGGTGATCCAGCCTCAGAAGACGCTATTATGGAACTCGTTGAAGCCCTTGATAGTTATGTCCCAGAACCAGTTCGTAACCTTGACAAGCCATTCCTTATGCCTATTGAAGATGTTTTCTCAATCAAGGGTCGTGGCACTGTTGCAACCGGCCGTATCGAACAGGGTATTGTTAAGCTAAACGATCCAGTCGAAATTGTCGGTATTCATGCCTCGCAAACTTCGGTTGTAACCGGTATCGAAGCTTTCAAAAAGAACCTTAACCAAGGTCAAGCCGGCGACAACGCTGGTATCCTGCTTCGTGGTATTGAACGCGAACAAGTTGAACGCGGACAAGTGCTTGCCAAGCCAGGTTCGATTACTCCACACACCGAATTTGAAGCCGAAGTCTATATCCTGAAAAAGGAAGAGGGTGGCCGACATACTCCATTTAGCAAGGGTTACAAACCTCAGTTTTACTTCCGTACAACTGACGTAACTGGTGAAGTTGAACTTCCTGCTGACAAAGAGTTGGTTATCCCTGGCGATACACTTACTTTCAAAGTCAAACTTCTGGCACCTATTGCCATGGAGCAAGGCCTCAACTTCGCTATCCGCGAAGGTGGTAAGACCGTTGGTGCTGGTGTCGTTACAAAGATCATTAAATAATTCGTTCGCTGTACAGCGAATCTAGTTATGCAAAATACCTCCGAGAAATCGGAGGTATTTTTGTTTCGTGTAGTATGCGCTTAGAGGTAAAGGGTTGTACTTATGGAGTTATTTGCTATAATAACCTCTGTATTATTAATTATGTTGAGAACTCGGGCGGTAACTATATACCCCGTCAGAGGTTACGACATTGCACATAAAGGGAGTTAAAACTCATGGCAGAAGAAAAGGGAACCGGACTTCGTATCCGTATCCGCCTAAAAGCTTATGACCACAAAGTCATTGACCAATCGGCAAAACAAATTATTGACACGGCTATTCGTACTGGAGCTAACATTGCTGGTCCTGTGCCGCTGCCGACACGTCGTAGTATGTTTACAGTGGTTAAATCACCACACGTTTACAAAAAAGGTGGCGAAGCCTTCGAAATGCGTATTCACAAACGCCTTATCGATATCACTAACGCGACACCTAAAACGATTGACAGCCTGCAAAACCTTAGCCTTCCAGCTGGTGTTGACGCAGAAATCCGTATGTAATTAATGGTCTCGTAACAAATAACCTCGCACTATAGCGAGGTTATTTGTTACGGCGCAACTTGATTGCTCTAATGTAGAGCGGTAATGCTATCCGTCACTTTGATAACATCAAGTTGAATATTAAGAATCCAAAGCTGCATGATCATAATAAAAATTAACAGGACTGACCAATAAACGGTTTGCTTGGTAACTTGTACTCCGAAAAAGGGTAGCGTATCGGGGCTGATTCTAAATGACCTCATCGCCTCAGCTTGTTTTGGATGGGTTTTTTTGACCAACGATTTTTTCACCGAAGACTTGACCTTACTGATGGTTTTTTTGGTGTTCAACTTTTTTGTAATGGCCATATAACTCCTAGGTAATAATGTCTGCCAACAGTATGACGAAAAAGAGACATAAACACAAGCATTAAATAGTTAAAATAGGCTATTTGCAAACACCTTACAATTGACTGCTAACAGATAGTGTGCTAATGTAAGACGGTAACTTATTACGAAATAGTAAATAATTCTTGGTAAATTGGTAAGTCCAACAGATATGGATACTGCCTTCTACCAAGAATTTTAAGTGGGAGTTGAAGGCAATGAAAGCACTTCTCGGTACCAAAATTGGTATGACCCAAATCATTAGCGAAAGTGGCGTTGCAATTCCTGTAACGTTAATTCAAGCTGGCCCTGTGACTGTGACTCAGGTAAAGACTGTCGACACCGACGGTTATACTGCAGTACAGATGGCATATGGTGAGGGTAAGAACCTGAGCAAGGCCGTGGTCGGACACACAAAGTCCGCCAAAGTGACACCGAAGCATATTCGGGAGATTCGTGTATCAGAACTACCAGAGGGCCTCTCGGTAGGAAGCACGTTTGACGTAACAACTTTTGCCCTTGGTGACATCGTCGATGCCACTGGAACAAGCAAAGGTAAGGGTTTTGCCGGAACGGTAAAACGCCATAACTTTAATACTAGCAAAGCAACTCACGGTGGTAACGGTAACGTCCGTAAGCCGGGATCGATTGGATCAATGTATCCACAGAAGGTCTTCAAGGGAAAGCGAATGGCAGGACGAATGGGTCACGACCGTGTAACGGTTAAAAACCTCGTTGTTGCTTACGTTGACCTAGAAAACAATCTGATTGGTCTTCGTGGTGCTGTACCAGGTCCTAAAAAAGGCCTGATTATTATCGGAGGAAAAGCATAATGGCTACAACTACCAAAANNCTCGCCTCGGCTACCACGAAACAACGTGGTGAAGTCAGCGGTGGTGGTAAAAAACCATGGGCGCAAAAAGGTACAGGACGTGCACGATTCGGTTCGTCACGTAACCCGATCTGGCGCGGTGGTGGTATCGTATTCGGTCCACGCGGTAACGAGAACTACACCAAGAGAGTCTCAACAACTTCTAAGCGTGTTGCCCTTCGCCAAGCCCTGACACTTGCCCACACGGCTGGAAAAATCGTTGTCCTTGATTTCAAGACAACTGGTAAAACGAGCGAGACAGTCAAATTCTTGGCTGATAACAAACTCGAACGTAAAGTACTAATCGTAGTAGATGAGAAAACACCAGAGATAATCCGCGCCACCAACAACATCCAAAGTGCTCTGTTGATCCGTGCTAACTACCTCAGTGTCTATCACATTCTTAATGCTGACCACATCGTTCTGTCGGCTGCATCCGTTGCAGTTATCCAGAAGTGGCTTACCAAGGAGGAGAAATAATCATGACTAACATCAGTATTATCCCTCGAGCAACCGAGAAAGCGTACGCGCAATCTCAAAACAACATATACGTGTTCAACGCTCCTTTGACTGCTAATAAACAGCAAATCGTGGCTGCCGTTGAAACGCAATTTGCAGTGAAGGTGACCAACATTAAAACTCTCGTCCAAACTGGTAAAGCAGTACGTTATTCGAGCGGCAAGCGAAGTCAGCCAAAAACTGCTCATCGCAAAGACGCTAAGAAAGCGTACGTGACCCTCGCTAAGGGCGACAGCATAAAAATGTTCGAAGAAGCACCAGTCGAAGAATCAGCGGCCAAAGCCGAGAAGAAGGAGAAGAAGTAATGGCCATTAAGCTATACAACCCAACTACTCCAGCTCGCCGTGGCATGACGACGGAAGACTACAGTGAAATTACGACCCGCAAACCGCTCAAAAGCTTGATTAAGAGCAAAAAGCAGAATGCCGGACGAAACAACACTGGACGTATTACTGTTCGTCACCGTGGTGGTGGTGTTAAGCGACATTATCGTCTGCTTAACCACAAACTCGCCTCTGGTACGACTGCCACAATCGAAGAAATCGAATACGACCCTAACCGTAGTGCCCGTATCGCCCGAATCAAAGATCAACACGGTCTTCACCACTATATTTTGGCTGATACCTCAATGCAAAAGGGTAAAGTTGTCGTCAGTGGCCCTGAGGCTCCTATCGAGGCCAGTAACCGTATGCCACTATCACGTATCCCAATCGGTACTCAGATTTACGCCATCGAGATTACGCCAGGTAAGGGTGCCCAAATGGTTCGATCAGCTGGAGTTAAAGCCCAGTTGATGGCCAAAGAAGGCGATTACGCACAGGTACGTTTGCCCTCAGGTGAAGTCCGTCGCTTCCGAATCGAAGCTACCGCCGCCATTGGCGTCGTTGGTAACATTCAGCACCAAAATGTCAAGATTGGTTCCGCTGGGCGAAATCGCCGCAAGGGTATCCGTCCTGGAGTTCGTGGTGTCGCGATGAATGCCGCAGATCACCCACACGGTGGTGGTGACGGTGGACGTCACGGTACAGGTAAACCACCACGTACACCATGGGGTCAATTGACCCTTGGATATCGTACTCGTCGTCGTAAAGATGTCAGTAAGTTGATCATAAAGACTCGCCATGATGCGAAGAGGAAGAAGTAACTATGAGTCGTTCACTTAAAAAAGGACCATTCGTTGACTTCAAGCTCGCTAAGAAAGTGGCGAACTTGACGCCGGATGACCGTACCGTTATCAAAACCTGGGCTCGTGCTAGCACGATTAGCCCTGAGATGGTCGGACGGACAATCGCTGTGCACAACGGCAAACTACACATACCGGTACTTGTTTCGGAAAATATGGTAGGACACAAACTCGGTGAGTTTAGTCCAACCCGTAAATTCCGTAAGCACGGTGGAAAGGATAAGAAGTAATGGCTGATCAATTGACTATTCGCGCCTACGCTAAAGGCGTCGACCAAGCACCACGTAAGGTCGCTCTCGTAGCCAGCCTGGTGCGTCGTCGCACTGTTGCCGATGCGCTTGTTATCCTCGCTCACACACCGAAACGTTCTGCTTTGCCTGTTATCAAGGCAATCGAGAGCGCCAAAGCCAACGCGGTTAACACGCACGGCCTTGACGGTAAAACACTTGTCATCTCAACACTATCAGTTACTGCTGGTGCCCGTTTGAAGCGATTCAAACCTGCTAGCCGTGGCCGAGCGCTGCCTTTCCAAAAGAAGTCAGCTAATATTCTTGTTGAAGTCACTGGTGACGTTAAACCTAAGAAAAAGCCAGTTGTAGCGAAAGCTGAAGTGGCAGAAAAGAAGGAGACTAAGTAATGGGCCAAAAAGTAAACCCAATTAGCTTCCGTCTTCAAGTCCACAAAAACTGGGATTCACGTTGGTTTGCACCAAAGCGAGACTTTGCTAAGTGGCTTGCAGAAGATATTCGCGTCCGCGAATTGATAGAGAAGCGCTTCGAAAGCCGTCCAACGATTAACCGCATCGAGATCGAGCGTTCTACGAACCTCATCACGATTACGATTCACACCGCCAAGGCTGGTGTGGTTATCGGACGTGGCGGCGTTGGCGTGACCGAACTGAAAATGCTCATCGAAAAAATTACCAGTCTGCCAGTTCGTTTGAACATCGAAGAAGTCAAGCGTCCTGAACTGGCTGCAAAACTTGTCGCTGAAGGTATTGCCCGTCAACTTGAGCGCCGCGGTAACTTCCGTCGTGCGATGAAGATGGCTGCGCAAAACACCATGGCCGCCGGTGCAAAGGGTGTTCGTATCCAAGTTGCCGGTCGACTTAACAACGCCGAGATGGCTCGCCGTGAAAAAGTAATCGAAGGATCCGTTCCACTTCACACCCTTCGGGCTGACGTTGATTTTCACACAGCACGTGCAAACGCCCCTGGCGTCGGCATTATTGGTGTTAAAGTCTGGATCTACAAAGGTGAAAGGGTCTAACTGCTATGTTGATGCCTAAGAAAACCAAGTTTCGAAAAGTACGTAAAGGTAAAAACGGTGGAGTCGCCTCACGTGGCCAATACATCGCTTTTGGTGATTACGCACTTCAATCACAAGGTAACGAACGTATTACGAGTCGTCAAATCGAGGCTTCTCGTCAGGCAATGACCCGTCACATCAAACGTGGTGGTAAAATCTGGATCCGTATCTTTCCACACACTCCTGTAACGCGCAAGCCTCAGGACGTGAAAATGGGTAGTGGTAAAGGTAATCCTGAGTTTTTCGTCGCTAAAGTCAAACCAGGTACTGTGTTGTTTGAAATGAAGGGTGTTGACGAACCTGTCGCTCGAGAAGCGATGCGTCTGGCTTCTCACAAACTTCCAATCAAAACCAAGTTCATTATGAAAGAGCAGGTCTAATATGGCTGATACAAAAACCACCAAAGCAAAGACTGTAGTAACTAAAAAAGCTACAGAGGTCAAGACACTTGGCCAGTTGCAGGTTGAGCTTGTCTCAAAGATTGCCGATCGGCTTGTTCTGAAGCGTAGTAACGCGGCTGGCGAACTTGCCAACCCCCGTGCTATTACCCTAACCCGTAAAGAAATCGCGCGCCTTCACACTGCTATCCGAGCAGCCGAGATCGCAGCGCAAAAGGAGATTAAGTAATATGGCCAAGACATTGACCGGTATTGTGACGTCGGACGTCGCAAATAAAACGATTACCGTCACTGTTACTAGTCGTGAAACGCATCCTATTTATGGCAAACAATATACTGTTAGCCGCAAGTACGCCGCCCATGACGAAAACAATGACGCAAAGAAAGGTGACAAAGTCACTATTTCAGAAGCACGACCCGTCTCGAAGAGAAAAGCTTTCAAGCTTGTCACTATTATCGAGAAATCACGTGGATCAATTGAACTCAAGGAAGAGACAGTATAATGATTCAACAAGAAACTCGTCTCAAAGTCTGTGATAACAGTGGTGCAAAGGAAATCCTTTGTATTCGTGTCCTTGGCGGTACAAAGCGTCGTTATGCACGCGTTGGCGATATTATTGTCGCTACCGTCAAAACCGCTAACCCAACAGGTGTTGTCAAACGTAAATCAGTCGTCAAAGCGGTGATTGTTCGTACTCGTGACCAAATGCAACGTAAAGACGGTAGTACTATCGCCTTTGACGAAAACGCAGCGGTTATTATCGACGATAGCAAAAACCCTAAAGGTACTCGTGTTTTTGGTCCCGTCCCTCGCGAGCTGCGTGACTTTGGTTATGCCAAGATTATTAGCTTAGCACCGGAGGTACTCTAACATGGCTTCAATCAAACGAATTATCAAAGGTGATACGGTTAAACTTATTAGCGGCGCCAATAAAGGTATGACCGGTAAGGTCCTCAAGGTTCTGACCAAAAAGAACGCCGTTCTCGTCGAAGGTGTTGGTACCAAGCATCGTAACGTCAAACCAAGTCAGCTTAACCCACGTGGTGGACACAAGGACATTCATGTTCCGACGTCGCTTCACAAAGTTGCGCTTGTGGTTGATGAGAAAACTGGCAAGACCAGCCGAGTTGGTTTAGTCAAAAACGCCGACGGCACCACCACCCGTGTTGCTCGTCAGAATAAAGATAAGGAGATCAAGTAATGGTTAAAACTACTACGACCGCTCCTCGCCTGAAAGCCTTGTACAAAGACACTATTGTCAAGGAACTACAAGCCGAATTGAAACTGGCGAATGTTCACCAGGTTCCAAAGCTCGAAAAGATTGTAGTCAGTGTGGGAATCGGTAAGAATAAAGACGACAAGCGTTTTTACGAAATTGTTCGTAATACACTTACAAAAATTACCGGTCAACACCCCGTTGATCGCATGGCTAAAAAATCGATCGCAGGTTTTAAGATTCGTGCCGGTATGAACCGGGTCGGAATCAGCGTAACGCTTCGCGACTCTCGTATGTACGAGTTTCTTGATCGCCTGACAAACGTTGCTTTGCCTCGCGTCCGTGACTTTCACGGCGTCAGTGCTAAAGCCTTCGATAAAGGCGGTAACTACAATCTTGGTATGGTTGAACAGTCAATTTTTCCTGAGCTGACGTTTGAAGAAACACAGATTCTTCACGGTTTGCAGGCAACCTTCGTCATTAGTGGCGGAAATAGCGTCTATAGCCGTGCCTTGCTTGAGAAGTTTGGTATACCATTTGAGAAAGAAGGAGGCAAACGCTAATGGCTAAAAAATCTGCTGTCGCTCGCGACGAAAAACGAAAAAAGCTTATCCTAAAGTTTGCCGCTAAGCGGGCCGAACTCAAAGAGCTTGGTGACCAAGAAGGGTTGGCAAAACTGCCACTTAACAGTTCACCGACTCGCTGGAAGAATCGTGACGTGCTTCACGGCCGCCCACGAGGATATATGCGACGCTTCGGCCTCAATCGTATCAATTTCCGCGAAAAGGCAAGTAAGGGAGAAATCCCTGGTATAACAAAGAGTAGTTGGTAGGAAAGGAATACGCTATGTCATTACAAACAACTGACCCCGTCGCTGACCTACTAACTCGTATCCGTAACGCAGTTATGGTTGGCAAAAACGAAATCCGTGTCCCTTCAAGTAAATTGAAGGTCACTATCGCAAAAGAGCTTCAAAAAGCTAAGTATCTTACAGGTGTAAAAATCGAGAGCGCTAAACCACGGGACATTTTGGTAGTTACTATCAATGAACCTGGTGCCAACTCGACGATTACCGAGATTACGCGTCTGTCTAAACCTGGACGTCGTGTCTACGTAAGTGCAACTGATATTCCTTGGATCAAAAGTGGTCGTGGAATGGTCCTGATTAGTACGAGCAAGGGTGTTATCCCAGGCCACGTTGCTTACAAGCAAGGTCTTGGTGGCGAATTGCTTCTAAAGATTTATTAAGAAAGTTTAAAAAGGAATATAGATATGAGTCGAATCGGAAAACTACCAATCCAGATTCCGTCAGGTGTGACAATCACGATCGACAATGATTCTATTACCGTTGTTGGCCCTAAGGGTCAACTGGTAGTGCCTCATCTGTCAGACGTCACTGTTGCTCAAGCCGACGGATTTGCAGTGGTAACACGTAAAGATGATCAGCGGATCGCTAAAGCCCAACACGGCTTGCAGCGTGCGCTGCTCAATAATGCAGTTGAAGGCGTTACGAAAGCTTTCTCAAAGAAACTTGAAATTAATGGTGTTGGTTTCCGTGTTAACGGTGGTGGCCAAAAAATCGAGATGCTTCTTGGTTTTTCTCACCCTGTTCTCTACGAAGCCCAAGAAGGCGTCACGCTGACTGTCGAGAAGATGACTATTACAGTCGCCGGTATCGACAAGCAAGCGGTTGGCCAAGTTGCGGCCGAAATCAGAGCACTCAAGAAACCTGAACCCTACAAGGGCAAAGGAATTAAGTATTCGGATGAAGTTGTCCTCCGCAAAGCTGGAAAGGCTGGTAAATAATATGTCTAACCTTGCAAAAAAAATCCTAAACAAAGGCCTACGCAAAAACCGCGTTCGCGCCAAAGTAACCGGTACTGCTGAACGTCCTCGTTTGACAGTTACTATCAGCAACAAGCACATCAGCGTGCAGGTTATCGACGACGTCAAAAAGCACACTCTAGTGGCCGCTACGACCGTTGGTACCAAGCAAACTGGTACAGTTACCGAACAAGCCGCGCTTGTTGGTGCTGATATTGCCAAGAAGGCTAAGAAAGCAAAAATTAACGCAGTTGTATTTGACCGCAACGGACGCCAGTATGCTGGACGTCTAAGTGCGCTAGCTGATGCAGCCCGCAAGGAAGGTTTGGAGTTCTAATATGGCTGAAATTACTACAGGTGCTACACCAGTGCCAACACCAAGCGCCGCTCCAGCTCGACCACAGCAACGTGGCGGTGGACGTCGTGACAATCGTCGTGACCAGACTCCATCCGAGCCAAAGCAATTTGAGGAAATCGTTATCAATATCGACCGTGTATCACGTGTTGTTAAAGGTGGACGACGATTCCGTTTTAAAGCTCTCGTTGTCGTGGGTGACCGCAAAACTAAAGTTGGTATCGGGGTTGCCAAGGGTGCTGACGTTCAAGCTGCTATTTCAAAGGCGACTGATGTTGCCAAGAAGCACATGATTATCATTCCTGTCGCTAATGACACGATTCCACACGAAGCTGAGGTACGTTTCTCTGGTGCGCAAGTCCTGTTAAAACCTGCCGCTCCTGGTACGGGTATTATCGCCGGTGGCGTCATCCGTACGATTATTGGAGTAACGGGAATTCACAACCTGCTGTCTAAGTCGCTCGGTTCAACCAATAAAGTTAATATTGCTTATGCAACGATTGACGCTCTGCGAACGATGGTTCCAAAAGATCAATGGCTGAATGCGCCTGTCAAAAAGGCAACCGTTGCTAAGAAAACGGCTACGCCAGAGGAGACAAAGTAATGACTAAATATCATGAACTCCAAGTCAGCGCAACGCCTGATCGTAAACGTGTCGGGCGTGGTATCTCTGCTGGACAGGGAAAAACTGCCGGACGTGGTACGAAGGGTCAAGGCGCTCGTACGGGCAAGAAGCTCAATGCGATGTTCCAAGGTGGATCGCGACCACTCGCTCAGGCTATTCCAAAAGCCCGTGGCTTCAAAAGTCTTCGCACTGAAGCTCAGGTTGTCTACCTCGATCACTTGAACGCCTTCAAAGGCAAAACTGTCGACAATTTTACATTGTTCGAGGCTGGTTACATTGCGACGCCATTTCATACTGTCAAGGTTATCCTTCGTGGTGAGCTGACTGAAAAGGTGACACTTCATGTCAGTGGTGTCAGCAAAAGTGTCCAAGCGGCTATTACAAAAGCCGGTGGAACTTTCGTAAAAACTGCGGTACCATTGAGACAGAGTACAAAAGAAGCCGAAAAAGCTGATAAGTAGTAATTGTTACACTTTCCTGGAGTATCGAATTGATACTCCAGCGGAGTAGTAATAACCACCAAAGCGAGGGTAAAAAACAACTGTGAACTGGAAAACTATCTTTCAATCATTTAAAAACCGCGATATGCAAAAGCGTATCGTTATTGTACTGGGTATTATTGTTGCGTATCGATTGCTGGCGCATATTCCCGTCCCACTTGCCAACCCTACGCAGTTAAAGGAAGTCATCAATAGCGTTGTCACAGGTAGTGACTTTGGAGGCTTCTTAAATCTTCTCTCCGGTGGTGCCCTCGCTAGTTTCTCTATCGTACTAGTGGGAATGAGCCCGTTCATTACCGCCTCGATTATTACCCAGCTTTTAACCAAGGCGATTCCAAAGCTTGAAGAACTCCACAAAGACGGTGAGTCTGGCCGCCGTAAGATTAACCAATGGACGCGTATGATCAGTGTGCCACTAGCCGTTGTGCAATCAATCGCCTTTATCTATATCCTTCGACAGACGGTTTTAGCGGGCAATACGACGCTGTTGGCTAACTCAACCCCAATCGAGTGGATTGTGGCGGTGACGGCCATGACAGCCGGCGCCATCCTTCTGATGTGGCTCGGTGAACTTATGACAGAGCAGGGAATTGGAAATGGTATNNGATACCTCTAAGGGTGGCCTTGACGTGTTCGGTTGGTTCACTCTTCCGGTGAGTCCCTTGGCATTCTGGGTAACCCTTGTATTAGGGGCGGTGTCGCTGTCGATACTTTACTTACTCGTCAAGGTCAATGAAGCTCAACGAGTCATTACCGTTAACTATGCCAAACGCGTCCAGGGTAACAGTAGCTACGGTGGTATTAAGAGTATTTTACCGGTTAAGCTGATCGCAGCCGGTGTCATTCCCGTTATCTTCGCCGTCGCCTTTTTGTCGCTGCCAGCGTTTATCGGTCAGGTGTTGAAGGCAACCGGCAACGCGTCGTTCCTTGATCTGGCAAATAACCTTATCCTTTGGTTCCAAACGCCTAAGCCAGGTGCGTTTATAGGTAACACCTTCCAGGCATTTATTTACCCATCTGCCTATTTCATATTGGTAATTTTGTTTACCTACTTTTACACTGGTATCGTCTTTAATGCCAACGAGATTGCCGAAAATCTCCAAAATCAAGGAGGCTTCATAGAAGGCATTCGACCGGGGCAACAAACTGAAGACTACTTAAGTCAAACCGTTAATCGATTAATCTTATTCGGATCACTCGTCCTGGGTCTGATTGCCGTTATGCCATTTGCGGCTGAGTACTTGCTGTACAATGTTGCCGGTATTTCAAATAGCAACCTATCGGTTGGTGGAACAGGACTCCTGATCGTGGTTTCGGTTGGCCTCGAGGCGTTACGGCAGATTAATAGTCGTGCCTTGATGGTAACGTACGACGACTATCAATAAAGAGAAAGAATAACAAATATGGCACTCGACATTCACTACGCAAAAGAACGCCACACCGGACGTTTAATTTTCACCATTATTCTTATCGCTCTCTTAGCTGCAACCGGCTGGTACGGTTACAAGTGGTACACGACGGGTGAAATTCCTTTTTCTTTCCCCATCGCCAGCGCTAATACGGCTGTCAGTGAATCAGCTGTCACACCGGCTCAAATCAGCAAGTATAGCGCATTAGCAAGTAACCCGCGCTACATTCGCATTCCGTCACTTGACGTTGGCAATACTCGGGTTTTCCCCGTCAACCTAGACGCCAGCAACCAGGTCGAAACTACTCCCAACATTAACGACACCGCCTGGTACAAGAAAAGCGCCACGCCCGGCAGTGGCGGCGTCATGATCATTTCCGGCCATAGTATTGGCACGAACCATGACGGCGCCTTCAGCCGGCTCAAAACGCTTCAAGCAGGTGCTCAGATTGTTATTGAAAGAGGTGACGGCAAGGTATTGACGTATAAAGTCGTCGAAAACCAAAGCATGTCAATCGCAGAAGTGAATGCGACCGGCATGAAGAAAATGGGCCAACCGGTCGAAGACGGTGCTGAAGGCCTTAATCTGATAACCACCGACGGCAAATGGGTGCCTCGACTGGGAACATTCGATCGACGTATTCTGGTGCGCGCAACGATTATCGATTAGCCACCATAAATATTGACACATTTAGCGTATGCGCTATAATAGAATTATTCAAATGACGCGGGTTAGACACACGAGCGTATATTTTCTTGAGATTGCCTGTTTACCTTTATCTCTCTTTGGTGTATAATCTACTACTGTAACTTATGGCTAGTATTAAAGAAGTAATTAAATTGCAAGGGAAGGTAGTGGAATCACTGCCTAATACTCAATTTAAAGTCGAACTTGAGAACGGCCATAGTATTATCGCTCACATTTCAGGTAAAATGCGCAAGCATTATATCCGTCTTGTTCCAGGCGATAAGGTAGAAGTTGAGTTGACCCCTTACGATCTTAGTAAGGGCAGAATCACCTTCCGCCTAAAGGATTAAATTAAGGGAAACAGGAGTTTTTGAACGCTTATGAAAGTTCGTGCAAGTGTCAAAAAAATCAGTCCAGATGACCAGTTAGTACGCCGCAAGGGTGTGCTTCGTATCATCAACAAGAAAAAACCTAAGAACAAGCAAAGGCAGGGTTAAGCATGGCTCGAATTGCAGGGATAGTAATCCCAGCTGACAAGCAAGTACAGACCGCTTTGACGTACGTGTACGGCATCGGTCCACACTTCGCATCGACCATCCTTGCGGCGGCCAACATTGAGCCGACCACTCGGGTGAAAGATCTCACCGAGGCTGAAGAACAACGTATTCGCGAGTTAATCGATACCGATTATACCGTCGAAGGCGACTTGCAGCGTCAGGTAACAAATAATATTAAACGCCTTAAGGATGTTAATGCTTACCGTGGCTTACGCCACAAAGCAGGACTTCCGGTACGCGGACAGCGTACTCGTACGAATGCACGAACTCGTAAGGGTAAGGGTGTCGCCGTGGGTGGAACTCAAAAGAAGGCCGCGTCTAAGACGTAGAAAGGAATATAGATTATGGCAGAAGCAAAAACGACAACTCGTAAGAAGCAGCGCCGATCAGTTCCTTCTGGTCAGCTTCACATTCAGGCAACGTTTAACAATACTATTGTGACGTTTACTGATAAAAAAGGTAACGTACTGGCCGCTTCAAGCGCTGGTGCGACTGGTTTTAGAGGTAGCAAAAAAGGGACGGCCTATGCCGCACAAGTTGCAGCTGAAAAAGCCGCCGAAACCGTTAAAGGCCTCCATGGCGTTCATTCAGTCGATGTATTCGTCAAAGGCGTTGGTCTAGGACGTGATGCCGCGATTCGCGCAATGGGAAGCTTTGAGATTACCGTTGACAGTATCAAAGACGTGACCGGAGTACCACACGGTGGTGTTCGTCCACGTAAAGCGAGAAGGGCATAGATTATGGCACGAGATACTTCCCCAATTGTTAAACAGAGTCGCCGTGAGGGCGTTGCCCTTCATCCAAAGGCGTACAAAATCATGGCGAAAAAGTCTGGAATTCCAGGTCAACACGCTAATGGTCGTCAAGGTAAGCCAAGTCTTTACTTGACGCAACTTCGCGAAAAGCAAAAAGTTCGTCGTACCTATGGCCTACTTGAAAAACAATTTGCCCGCCTTATGGTTGAGGCTGGCCGACGTGAAGGACTAGCGGGTGAAAACTTGCTACAGCTTCTTGAGCTACGTATGGACAACGCGATTTATCGCGCTGGCTTTGCCGTTAGCCGCCGCGCCGCTCGTCAACTGGTTGGACATGGACACTTTATGCTAAATGGCCGCCGCGTCGACATTCCATCAATCCGCCTCAAAGTCGGTGATCAAATTGTTATTCGTCCAAAAAGTGCAAAATCAGGTTACTTTAGTCAAATTGATGACGTGGTAAAGAATTCAGTCCAAGGTCCGCTTAGCTGGCTAAAGAGTGACCACAAAAAATTGACCATTGCCGTAACTGGTTTACCAATGCGTACCGAAGCAGAAACTGATATTAACGAACAGCTAATCGTCGAGTACTACTCACGTTAAGGGTAAGGAGCCTACACTATGACAAAAGTAATTCACAATCCAGCACTTGCAAGTATCGATGAGCACAGCGCATCGAGCGCAACGTTCGCAATTGAACCCCTTCATGCGGGTTACGGTAACACGCTCGGCAACAGCCTACGACGCGTGCTGCTCTCAAGTATCGAAGGCGGCGCAGTTGTGGCCTTTCGTATTGAAGGTGCCAGTCACGAATTTACCACTGTACCTGGTATTAAAGAAGATGTTGTTGACATCATGCTTAATCTTAAAAGCGTGCGTCTCAATGTTCATAGTGATGAACCAGTCGAACTGCGTCTTGAGAAAAAAGGCGCAGGTCCAATTACGGCTGGTGATATCAAAACAACTGCTGACGTCGAGATTGTTAATCCCGACCAGGTGATTGCCACTATTGACGATCCAAAGAAATCAGTCGTGATGGATCTTGTGGTTGAAGCAGGCCGTGGCTACCGTCCTATCGAAGAATCAAGTACGAGCCGCGTCCACAGCGACATGATTGCGCTTGATGCTGTCTTTAGTCCAGTTCTTCGTGTCCGTTTCAAAGTTGCCAGCACTCGTGTTGGTCGCGAAACTAACCTCGACCGGCTACTTCTTAGTATCGAAACCGATGGTTCATTGACTCCACGTGAAGTATTTGAAGAAGCGGCTGCAATTTTGGTTAATCAATATACTGCTCTTGCCGGTTCGACAACAATCGAAGCTGCACCAGCACTTGGCCAAGACATTGACGACGAATCAAACGAGCTTAACACCTCTATTGAAGAGTTAAACTTGACTGCTCGCACCGCTAATGCATTGATCAACAACGATATCCGTACAGTTCATGACCTTGTTACGCTCAGCGAACAAGACCTGCGCGAACTTAAAGGTTTCGGATCAAAAGCACTTGATGAAGTAAAAGATAAACTAGCAGAACTGGAACTTTAATATGCACAGACACAGTTATAGAGGTCGTAAATTTGGGCGCGAACGCGATCAACGCCGCGCACTACTGAAAGGTTTGGCAACAAGCCTCGTTGAGCATGGCAAAATCGAGACGACTTTGCCAAAAGCCAAGGAACTAGTGCGTTATATCGAAAAAGTTATTACAAAAGCTAAAAAAGGCGACCTTCACAACCGCCGACAAGTTATCGCTGCACTTTCAACGCAAGCGATGGCCTTCAAACTGGTTGATGAGATTGCCCCACAGCTAAAAGGCCGCACGAGTGGTCACGTACGGGTTGAACGTACGCGGGTTCGTGTTGGTGACGGTGCGCAACTTGCCACCATCGGCTTTGTCGATGAACTCAAGTCGGTACCTAAAGAGGAGGTTGCGTAATGGTTAATGCTAAAACGTACTCACAAAAACCAAGCGAGATAACTCACAAATGGATTCTTATCGATGCTTCAAGTGCGCCTCTTGGCCGTGTCTCGACTGTTATCGCTAAGTACCTGATTGGTAAGTACAAGCCTACCTATACTCCACACATGGACGCAGGTGACTACGTTGTGGTTATCAACGCCGAAAAGTTGATCGTGACAGGTGCTAAAGAGACTGACAAGAAGTACTACCACCACTCAGGTTATCCTGGTGGCATCAGGGACGAAAGTCTGGCTGAACTTCGTGTTAAATACCCCGAACGTATTATTATGGAAGCTGTAAAAGGTATGATCCCTCGTAACAAGTTGGCCGCAGAGCGCCTCAAGCGTCTCCGCGTCTTCCCCGGCGAGGCTCATACTCATACCGCCCAAACACCAGAGAAAGTTGAGATTAAATAATCATGGCTGAATCTAAATATTTTTACGGATTAGGACGACGCAAGAGCGCCACAGCTCGTGCCCGACTTTTTGCCGGTAAAGGTAAAGTGACTATTAACGATAAACCAGCCAGCGAATACCTCAATGACAATACAGCATATCTTGCTGAAATCACTGATCCGCTTGCCCTCGTTAACAAACAAAAAGACTTTGACATCACCATTATGGTCAAAGGCGGCGGTATTGCCGGACAAGTTGATGCAATCAAGCTGGCGATTGCTAAGGCACTCGTCGTTGGTTTTGTCGACCTTCGCGGTACTCTTAAAAAAGCCGAGTTCCTCAAACGTGACTCACGCGAAAAAGAACGCAAGAAATACGGCCTTCGTTCGGCTCGTAAGCGCGAACAATTCTCGAAGCGTTAAGACGCTACAAGATACAAAAAAATACCGTCAGAATGGCGGTATTTTTTTGTATCAACCAGTCATAATAATGAGGAGTATAATGAAAGAGTAAGGAGATTTATCGTGAATATACGCGCGCGTACGGTCATTCTATCGGTCTTTATTGTTCTATTGCTTGCTGCCAGTTTGGCGGCTTTTTTCTTGTACGAAGCTGGACATGCTCCATCCCAAAATCCACCACCTCAAACCCCCCAAACCCAGTCGCCTCAGACACAATTACCACAAACAAACCCTCAAACGACTGAACCAACCCCTATCCCGGTCAAAGTATTCTTCTCAAAGCATCCTGAATCAGATAATGACCCGTCTAAAACGTTTCCGGTTGACCGTACCTCGCCAGATTTGAACGTTGCCACCTATGTCATTAAACAATTATTAGCTGGGCCAACAACACAGGAGTCGTCAAAGGGCTATTTCAGTACTGTTCGTGTTCGGAGCGATGCCAGTAATTGTGATAATCGTGATTTTTCTATTATTATTCAAGGTGGTGTTGCAACCTTACGCTTCTGTCGTACATTTGACGCCATAGGCGTGATGTCAGATGGTCAAGCCCAAGAAACAATCATGGCTTCACTGCTACAATTCCCGACTATAAAATCGGTGATTATTCTGACCAAAGACGGCAATTGTCAGTTTGATATGAGCGGCGAAAATCGCTGTCTTCAGTAAATGCCGTCGTACTCTCGTCACTACTGATGTATAATGGGAAATAACTATGAGTAAACCTATAATTTTGACCGGTATCCGCGCTAATAATGACCTCACGATTGGCAACTATTTTGGTAGCATTCTGCCAATTATCGACATGGCCAAAAAACAATCTGAAAACTATCAAATCAACATGTTCATTCCTGATCTCCATAGCTTTACAACGCCAGTTAATCATGATGAGCTCTACGGCCAAGTCTTACATAACGCCCGATTATTTGTCGCTGCCGGCCTTCCTATCGATAACGACAGCATCTATCTGTACCGTCAAAGCTATATTCCTGCCCACAGCGAATTAACTTGGATTCTCGATTGTTTTACCGGCTTCGGTGAAATGAGTCGCATGATACAGTTTAAGGACAAATCTAGTTCTATCGGTGACGACAGGACGAGTGTCGGACTATTCAACTACCCAGTGCTTATGGCGGCCGACATTCTGCTTTACAACGCCAAATACGTCCCAGTAGGGGATGACCAATCCCAGCATCTCGAATTTACTCGCGATATCGCTGAGCGCTTAAATCGACGGTTCGGAGATATCTTAACCGTTCCGGAACCAGTCAAAGCGCAACATGAGTTTTTTGGTAGCGACCAAGGTTTACGTATCAAAGACCTGGTCGATCCGACTAAAAAAATGAGTAAGAGTGACGAGTCGACGCGTGGTGTTATTTTCCTCGGTGACGATCCAAAAGCGGCTGCCAAAAAAATCATGGGTGCAACGACCGATGACAAGGCCGAAATTCACTTTGACCGCGACAACCAACCCGGTATCAGCAACCTCCTCGAGATTCTCTCTCTCTTGCAAGGTGTCACCTTGCAACGAGTGGTGGAGCAGTTCGAAGGACAAACCAGCTACGGTGATTTTAAGTCTATCGTCGCCAGTGAGGTCGAGATGTTTCTTACCAACTTCCAGACTCAACTCTCAGAGGTTGACGATAGTACCGTGATTGCCAAGTTAGAGCAATCAGAGCGTGACCTTGCACTCACGGCTAACGCGACACTGCTTCGTGTCCAACAGGCTGTCGGACTGCGACCAAAGGTTAATTAATGGTTAAAGTATCAAGTAGTGACATTATCGCAATCCTGCGACGGTTCGAACTAGCTGGTGACGAAAATGTGCCTCGCCACGTCGGAATGGTACAGTTTTCTAATCCCGATCCCAAAAATACCTTGATTTCGTTCCGTTTTGCTAAACAGCAATTTTATCTCTTGTTCGATGACACCGCTGAGGATGATGTTGAATACGTGATGAACCAAATTCACACCGATAAGCAGGACGTCACGGGTGAAGTCCTCAAAAACCCGAATGACCACCTGACGAGTTACGCGTTACCATTCAAAGGTAAAGAAGTCTATCTATTTGTCGCCAAGTCGCCAAAAATACGTCTTGATGTTGAGCTGGCCGCTCGTTTTCCTGAAACTTCTCGCAGTACTTGGCAGAAACACATTAAAGCTGGGCACGTGAGTGTTAATGGTGAGGTTCAATTATCTCCAAAGCACGATATTGTTGCCGTTGATTCGATTGCTGTCGCAATTCCTGATGCCATTGACTTTAGTAAAGACGAATTACCGATTTTATACATCGATGATAATGTCATCGTTATTAATAAGCCGATTGGCGTCTTGTCTCACAGCAAGGGAGCGCTGAACGATGAGTTCACGGTGGCTGATTTCTTCAGACGATACAGTACGTATAACAGCGATACGAACCGTCCTGGTATTATTCATCGACTTGATCGTGACACGAGCGGGGTGATGATTGGTGCCCGCAACGACGAGACAGCCACGATGTTGCAAAAGCAATTTGCCGATCGTAAGACCAAAAAGACCTATCTGGCCATTGTCGAAGGGGTGCCCAAAGCCCTGAAAGCTCAAATCGATTTACCAATCGGTCGTAATCCGACTGCCCCCAGTACCTTTAAAGTGGACGTCAAAGGCAAGGCGGCCCTGACAAAGTACGAAGTCATCGCGGCGACCGACACCAGCGCCCTGGTCAAAATGTACCCACGTACTGGACGAACTCATCAGTTGCGCGTGCACATGAAATACATTAATAACCCTATCATGGGTGACAAAGTGTACGGTAAAGCGGCCGATCGGCTGTATCTTCACGCCGCCAGTCTCGAAATCACCATTCCTATTAGTGATAGGCGTGTTTTTGAAGCCCCGATTCCTAAAGAGTTTATCAATAAATTTCCTCAGGCAGAATAATTATGACAATGCCAATCATTCACCCTGTAAGTGAAATAACTCTCTCATTACTGATGAAGGATTTACCGCAGTCTTTGCTACTGACCGGGCCTGTCGGAGTTGGCTTGGGTGCAACCGCTGAGTATATCGCCCATGAATTAGGCGACAGCTCATTTACCGTCCTTCCTGAAAAAGACGATAAGCTCAATATCGAAAAAGGTGTGATTAGCATTGACAGTATTCGCCGGCTGTACCAGCAAACCCGTTCGATTCAAAAAGGCAAACGGGTGATTGTTATTGATTATGCCGAACGAATGGGCCTTCCGGCACAAAATGCCTTCCTGAAGCTGCTAGAAGAGCCTGGAGAGGGCACTTACTTCATATTAGTTACTCATTCGCCCTCACACCTACTGCCAACTATAACGTCTCGTGCGCAGTTGTTTGAACTTCGTCCTGTAACCCGGGCTCAGTCTGAAACTTTATTAGATACACTTGGAGTAGACAACGCGACAAAGCGGACACAATTACTGTTTATGGCCGATGGTCTGCCCGCAGAACTCACGAGGCTGGTTAGTGATGATGCGTATTTTGAATCCCGTGCCACCATTGTCCGTGATGCCCGAGATATACTGCAGGGGACAATCTACAAAAAATTACTCTTAGCCCAAAAATATAAAGACAACCGAGATGACGCACTGTTATTATTGGTGGATGCCTGCAGTATTTTGCGTCGAAGTATTAGCGCCAAGCCACATGAAAGCCTGATTGCACAGATTGACGCCCTTTTGTTTGCCCATCAACAGATTCAGGCAAATGGCAACATCCGTCTCTGCCTAGCCAGGCTTGTGGTATAATAAAAGGAGATGTTAGGTCTTCTTTTAATTGGATTACTCGGCGTGTGGGCGATTGTCCAACAGCAAACTATCTCAGAGGTCGTTGCCGACCTACCTACTAAGCTCTCTGAAAAACTCGACCAACTTTGGACGATTGCCCAAGAATCACTGTTGGACAAGAAATATCTTCGCGCCGAGAAAGCACTGCTGACCATATTGCGCGTTGATGAACGAAATGCAAGCGCCTATAACCGTCTTGGTATCCTGTACGCCAAGCAGCAGGCCTACAAAGATGCCATTGAATGTTTTGAAATTGCTCAGTCACTTGAACCAAGCGCCAGTAGCTTGCATAACGTCGGTCTTATTTACTATGAAACGCAGAGTTACGAAAAGGCTGGTCTTGCTTTCGAACAAGCTCTTGCGATTGATAACGAATTACCGTCTCG
Source organism: Candidatus Saccharibacteria bacterium UBA5170 (assembly GCA_002413425.1). GTDB lineage: Bacteria > Patescibacteriota > Saccharimonadia > Saccharimonadales > Saccharimonadaceae > UBA1547. Next base: position 381,476 of record DHWY01000003.1, read on the forward strand.
CCATATCGCGTATGCTAAAGTCCAGGAAAAGCTTGGTCGTGATAAAAAAATGATCGAAGCGCTTGAAAAAGCCGTCGAGCTTGATCCTATCCCTCAGACTTTAAGTATTCTAGCGGATGCCTACGACCGAACTGGCCAAACCGAACTGGCTCTCACATTGCGTGAGAAATCAGCCAAGATGATTATCTCTCAAGCTCAACCTCGTCGAGTCAGACAACCACGCCGTGTCGTAATGTAGTATAATAGTACTAGAAACGAGGATATATTTATGGATTGGACTCTTTTCGAAAAAGGCGTTTTCTTAGTTAACTTGTTGGGAATTATATATAATCCTCAAACAAAGATGATTTTAATTGGGAAGCGGGTAAATGATCCTAATTTCAAGGAGCTTTCTTGGGTATTCCCTGGTGGTAGGCCTGGCTACAAGAACGAGTTAGAAGATAGTTTGCAGTATGAGATAAAAGAAAACACTGGCCTCGATGTTGACGTAAAAAAGATCATTTTTGCAAAAACATATCCAGAAAAAAGAGAATTTTTATCAATTTATTATCACTGCGAACTTAAATCAACAAGTGATAAAGAAGAAGCAAACGGCAACCTCAAAGAGCTAAAATGGGTAAAACCGACAGAAGTTAAGGATTATTTCACAACATCAATACATCCGAAAATAATGGAATATTTAGAGAGTTTGGAATAATAGCCGGAGGTAGGGGTAAGGGAATTATTCCGTTAGCGACTTAACTTTATTTGAGATTAGATCACGTATCCTTCTTGTGTCTGACATATTCATTTTCGCGGGGTCTTTAATATCCCAATATTCTATCTTCGAGCTACTGGCGAGATAGTCAGGCATGGTGTCACGTTCAGCCATAACTATGATTTTTTCATATTTATTTAACATTTCGTGCGTCAATTGAGTTCTAGTATTGTTTGAAATATCTAACCCTATTTCTTTCATCACGGTGATTACGTTAGCTGCTCGTTCGCGCTCTTTGATTGGCTGGCCTGGTATATCAACAATGGTACCTGCAGAATCGGCATCATTTGGATGTAGATTATTAAATAGTGCTTCGGCCATCTGGGAACGACCTACGTTAGCACGACATACAAAAAGTATTTTCATAATACTAAGTATAACTTACTGCGAGGTGAGGAGGTAGGACAGCGCAATCAGAGATTGCTCCTCCTCTCGTTCGCGAAAAAATGTAAACACTTTTTCGTTTCACTCGTTACGCCGAACCTCTTTTGCTTTGCAAAAGGACGGTTCTCATCTTAGCCTGGGCACCAAATAAAATATCCCGCTATAAGAACGGGGTATTTTATTTGGTGCTGGAGGTAGGACTCGAACCTACGGAACCTTACGGTGGGAGATTTACAGTCTCCTGTGATTGCCACTACACGACTCCAGCTCGTCGCTTATATTATGGAGCCGCCTCACGGATTCGAACCGTGGACCTGCTGTTTACAAAACAGCTGCTCTAGCCAACTGAGCTAAGGCGGCATATAACCAAGATACTCAACTATTCTATCTGATAAACACTCTGGGTTCAAGTGTTACGTGGAGCCGTCGTCGGGAGTTGAACCCGAGACCTCATCCTTACCATGGATGCGCTCTACCAACTGAGCTACGACGGCATATCCCTGTCGATTTTAACATAAGAGAGGTGGTGATATCAATCAACTGGTATACTAGGTGTATGGCAACATTTAGTTTTGATATAGTTTCCGAATACGACAAGGCAGAAATGAACAATGTCTTCGCTCAAGTACAAAAGGAAATCATTGGACGATATGATTTCAAAAACACTCCAGCCGAAATTGACTGGATGGCCGATAAGGTCGGTTTTAAGCTGACAGGAGCTAATGATTGGCAGATCGAGAGTATCATCGACATTATCCGTAAAAAGCTGTCAGCGCGCGAGTTAAGCAGCAAGGTTCTGGATCTAAGCAAGGCAATTGTGACCAGCAACCTTAAAGCCACCCAAGAAGTGATATTTGTCGCCGGGCTTGATCAAGATAAAGCCAAAAAAATTACTAAACTTCTGCGTGACGAGTTACCAAAAGTTAAAACTCAAATTCAAGGTGAATCAGTTCGAGCAACCGCCGGTAGCAAGGACGACTTGCAATCTGCCATGCAGCTGATTCGGTCGGCTGATTTTGATTTTCCGGTCGCATTTAATAATTACCGCTAGGTAGCTTGCGTTGGTCGGGGTTTTTTGCTATAATCTACCTCTGATAGCCGATACAAAATTATAAGGAACATTATGGCAAAGAAGAATACAAAGCGAAAAACAATTGGTTTAGTGAGCGAGGCTTCTGGTCATCGTACTTATTACACGACCAAAAACGTTCAGAACACTTCTGAAAAGCTTGTACTTAAAAAGTATGATCCAATTGCACGTATGCACGCTCTTTACACCGAAACAAAAAAGAACCTCGGTCGTAACGAGATTAAAGCTCGTAAGAATTAACCCGACTACGAAGAATTTATAAAATACCCCGCTTTGATGTGGGGTATTTTATTTAGTTGCTAAAAGGTTCGGCTTGGTCATCAAGTTTGCCTGCTAGCCACAACCCATTTTTAAGCATAGTTTCAAGTAGATGAACGGTAATCGTTTGATTGTCCGCATAGATATAGAGCGCTCCGTCAGAAATTTCGATGGCAAGTGGCCAGAAATGGGCTGCAATAGTTCGCGTGGTCTCAGTCGTAAAATAGCGCTCTACTTCTATAAAGTGCGAGGGTGAGGCAAATAGGTTATAACGTTTTGTAAATTCTTCACTATATTTTTCAAAGGTCCCCAAAGGCACCGGTTGTAGCACCGGAAAAGCAGTAAAGAGTTTGGTGTATGACGAATTCTTATGCGTATGAGCACCGAGGAAAATATGAGGTATATCTGTGCCGTTGTGAAGATCGATTTCAAGAATCAGCCAATTATATGTTTTGTACTGTCCGTCGAGAGATTCGATGGCATCAAGCCTGTCAACCAAACTTACGTCATAGTCGTCAAATGATCCAACCGAATAGTGGTTATCACGGTGGGACGACGAAACGGTTAGCCCGCGGATGATGTGATGGTCGTCATGGTGCTGGTCAACACTGCCGAAGTAGACAAAGCCAACCTTTTCAGTAAAACGTATAATAGCGCGTTTACGTAGACGGCTCGCGACGCTGTTTCGCAGAGCGATATCCTTTAATGAGTGTGACAGCTTGTGTAATTTTCGCTGCATTAGTTGGGCTACTTTGGCTCGATTATAGTATCAAGAAGAGTAGAAATGTACTCAGCGTGTGTCCAGGTAAGGGGAGCAGGGGAAATGATTTCTTGAGAAATAGGGTCCATTTGTTCGGACATCATACCAGTGCTGAGAGAGTTATCTCTTACCCAATCAAGAATTTCCATTGCTTTTTCATTATTGTTGCACTCGATATAATACTGTGCCAGCCAAAGGGAAGTAATAAACCACCAGTTACCTGTTATATCTTGATTTGATCGTCGATAGTCATCGTTTTCATAGCGGGGCAAACCTATAGCACCTTGATTGACACCAAATAATTCCTTGACGCTCTCAACGGCTGACGTAACTTCGTTACTGGTTGACGGGAAAAGTCCAAACATGAAAGAGCCAAAAACACTCGAACAATCAACCGTACCATCTTTGATTATCTCGCCGTTTTTTACGATAAGACCTTTATAGAATGACTTTCGTTCTTCATTATAAAGGTGTTTATGAGCAGCTGATAATATATCACCGGCGGCTGCCCTCCACTTAACGGCGTTATCTGAGTCTTCAGCGGCATCCGCTAATTCTGAGGCAGCCAACAGCGCAGCGTGGACAACCGACGTCGTGTAGGTCGTCGTTAAAAAGACCTGTTCCCATAGATCATAACTCGGCTTCGGCAGGCTTGTCAGCGGGTCAATATAGTCAACCAAAAAATCGGCCATAGGTTGAACCATACTGCTATAGAAGTCTTTAATGAGGCTTTGGTCGGGGTGCATCTGATAATATTGCGCGAATACAAACAAGACTAACGCCGTTTCATCTTCTTGGATAGGTGGCGCCACGACGTCGTCGTGAACGTAGGGATGCCAGCTACTACCCAGGGCACCATCGGCGCGGTATTTATGCATTAAGTGACCGTTTGGATGAAGCCCCCTCTTGCAAAACTCGAAGAACCGGTAGGCCTCATCGGTGTAGCCCATTCGAATCAAAGGCCACAATACAAAGGCACCGTCTCGGGGCCAACAATAGGCGTAGGCATCACGTGAATAGTTAAGCATCGCTGTATCAGTACTAGCTATTACAGCACCGCGTTTATCTATCTGAGATTTAATAATCATAACGCTGCGCAGAAAATTCTCACGATGTTCAGGGACAATCTTTTCGGCAACCAGGCGAGCTGGTTGCATCCATTTATACCACCAGTCTGTTGTGGCATTAAGTCTGGCAGGCAACCCGTCGTCTAGTACTTGTTTGTGAACATAGAGGGCTTCGCGTCTTGACGTGCCGGCTGCAATCCAATAATGTACCCGCACAGAACTAAGCGCATCAATTTCCAAACGGAAACGGATAGTAGAGTCAACTCGTCCGTGTTCGACGTGGGAATTACTTAATTCTCCGTCGTCGGCATCACGGTAGGTTCCCTCGTGGCCTTCAATCCCAAACAGTCCAATACTATGCTGATCAAAGGGCTGATTGTTGTATAAACCAGAGACAATAAAGGCTCGTCGGCCACGATAATGCAAAATGGCGTTACTATCGGGCAAATATTGACCAGTATCGGTATTGCTGCGTGAATCCGCAATCACAAAGGCTTGGTGCATAAATAATCGTATGTCACGAGGCTTATTAAACAGATTTATTACATGTATATTACGCAGAAAGGCGCTTATGCGAGCATCGACGGTGTCGTCAAACTCCAGCAATATACCAAGATGCTCGTTCGTTGCAACTATATGCCCGATAAGGCCGCTATGGGGGTAATCAAAAGTAAACGACCAGTTATCGTCACCATCAAGCCAGCTGATCGTTCCTTCAACCCAAACGCCGACGCGATGGCGAAGGTATTGCCCGGCGGAATGATTTTCGAGCCCAACATAAGGAAAGTAAAAATCATGAACCATGCCGAATTTATTCAATCCAACATGCAGCTCGCCGTTACTGAGAACAATAGGCCTAGCCATTCAAGCCACCAGTTTTGTGATAGTTATGAAGCCTCCAGCGAAGATCGCGGACGGCGTTTATAAAGTATAAGAATGCATCGTAGGGCGACTCGTAGGGACTAAAGTAAGCGTGCACATCGCCATCGGTAAACCATTTGGTACACATGTAGTACACATGGTCTGAGGTTTGTAGTTTTCTCCAATCGGCAATAAGTTCAAGGTCGCCAGTACGTAAAATGTCGTCTTCGAGAGAATATATATAACGTAGAGCTTCTTGTTGCATACTGTTGCCTAGCCATGCAGTCAGATCGCGTTCGGTATCTGCCCAGGTCACGGTTTGGGGCATGCTAATCTCACCGACTGGTTCGAACGACGCGATTGCATCAGAAACGGTGTAAAAGGTATTGTTAGAATTTTCTAGCCATTTGCCAACAAAGCTTTCGAAAAAGCTAAATATACCTGTATCTGCCCACTGGTGCTCGCCGAAAGTTTCATAGTCCATAAACAAATTCACAAGTGGCTGTTGGTCGATTGACGCATTTGTCCAATCGGTATATTTATCAGCTGTCAGTGGCCACTGTTCCCATGATTTGTTACTAAAGCGGAACGCAAGGTCGTCGCTGAGGTGGTAATTTTTAAGCAGTAAAGCAATGTTTTTAGTTCCCGCGGGACGATACACGTGATTTGGACTCCGCCACTCTAGAATTGGATCCCAACCTTCGGCCAGAATACCTTTAAATCCGTAGTTATCAGCCCATTTTGCTAACTCGTCATTGTAAGCTAGTTCCGTATTTCTGAACACTCGGGTCTCAACACCAAAAAGTTCGCGTATCATGGCTCGGTGTGCCTCAACCTGGAGTTCAAACTCGTGACGACTATAAAAGAAAGCAAGTGAATGGTAATACGTTTCAGCCACGATTTCTACGCGTCCAGTCGCAACCAGTCGTTTAAAACTGTCGAGTACGTCAGGTGCCCATTTTTCGGCCTGCTCGATGAACGTCCCTGTGATACTCAAAGAGAGCTTAAACTCTGGGTGTGACGCCAGCAGTTTTTCGAGTAATGCATTCATTGGTCGGTATGATTTATCAGCAACTTTCCGAAAAACCTGCTCGTTGTTTCGGTCTGTGTCGTATTGTGGTTCGTCGAAGTAGTCGTGATTGACAGCAGTATCAAAGACACTGTACTGGCGCACGCGAAGCGGTTGGTGGACGTGAAGATAGAGGACGATACCATGTTTGCTCATGAGGAAGCGCCTTGTTTGACTGTTCTATAGATACGCATACAGGTTCGTGCGACATCGTGCCATGAAATTTTATCGTATTCATACTGAACATTTTGTTTGAGTGATTGTTGGAGCGCTGAAGAAGTAGCAATACCGACGAGTTGATCGGCAAGTACATCAATGTCCCAGAAGTCGTAACGAAATATACTATGTAATACTTCACCGACACCGGATTGTTTCGTAATAATAAGCGCATTATCGTGATGGGCAGCTTCGAGAGCTGTTAAACCGAAAGGTTCACTTACCGAGCTCATCACAAAGATATCAGATACACTATATGCGTCACGCCACTGTTTTCCTCGGACAAAGCCCGTAAAAAAGACTTTATCAGCTATACCCAAATCGGCCGCAAGAGTGATAAGTTCGTCTCGTTGTTCGCCGTCACCAGCCAGTAAAAATGCAAACTTATCGTACTTTTCGCAAGCACGAGCGGCCGCACGCATAAAGTGCGTTAATCCTTTCTGCACCGTAAACCGGGTGATTGTTGATACGATAGTGAAACCTTCATTTTTCAGAGCTTCAAGGTAACGGTAAGTATGACGATCGTAACTATAGCCATCATCAAAGCTGGCGACGTCAATGGCGTTATGAACAACTTCAATCTTGTCTTCGGGGATGCCGTATTTTTGAATGATGATAGTTTTTGTAATATTACTGACAGCAATGATACGATCAGCCATCATTAACCCCTGGTATTCAATCTCATGGACCAGCGGGTTGCCGTTATCGGAACCGGCACGATCGAATTCGGTCGCATGAACATGCACAATCAACGGGGCGTTAGTTAACTGTTTGGCACGCATACCAGCCTCCATCGTCAGCCAGTCGTGGGCGTGAATAGCGTCAGGTTTGCATGTTTTTACCAATGTCTCGACAAATTGTACGTAGCGTTTTTGGACGCCGCGCATATCATTGAGGTTAGTCGCATCAGCCGCAGTCAATTCTTTTGATAGAACGGTTTTACTGTCATAGGCACCTAGACCGTAGCGCTCTAGAGGAGTTAGTTTAGTAGCGCTATGGATGGTCATAAAATCTATGTCAGGATGATCGGCGGTGTAGGGGACGACAAAATCAATTGTTGCGCCCTGAATCGCTAACGCCTTCGACATATGATAGCAAGCCACCCCAAGGCCTCCACTGTTATGTGGGGGTAGCTCCCACCCAAGCATCAATATGTTCATACAGACTTGTTTAACGAATAACCTACAAAAGGCTAGCCGGCCACTCCTTTTTAATTTTACACGTTTTCTAGCCTCATTATAGACGCACGCTTATGCTTTTACAACACTTTAGATACTCAGAGTTATACATAATTTAACAGAATAATTTCAGTAATATTACAAGCTAATCGTAAGATATCTAATCCAACGCAAAGTTGCAACCTTCATGCTTATAATAACAGATAAGAAATAATATAATATACGCTCGCTTTTATCTGCCGTATCTCTTATACTAAATAATCGTGAATGATATCTTTAATACCTCAAAAGCGACCAACGAAATCCAATATTTCTTCTCCCAGGCAAACGCCTTCCGATCACTATTAATTCTTACACTTTCGATTGCAATTGCTTATTTTGCTAGTAAATACCTGGCCCGAGCAATTATTAAACTTGCTCAAATTGTTTCGACACACACTGACAAAGAGTCTAACGAAGAAAAGCATATTCGGCTCCGTCAGATTGAGACGTACTTAAGTGTGGCTGTAGCGGGCGTTCGAGCAGTTGTCGTGGCAGTTGTTGCTTACGTGACGTGGCGATCCTTAACCCAAATGCTTCTAGTAGCGGTGTAGCTGCTATTGGAGCCAGTGCGGCTTTTATTGTTTTTGCGGGACAGTCGCTTGGCATGATACTACGAGACGTGACGGCTGGAGCTACCATGATTATCGAACAATGGTTTAACGTTGGTGATTACGTCAAACTCGAACCATTTATGGACGTGACGGGTGTCGTCGAACGCTTCACTCTTCGTTCAACCAAGCTTCGTAGCTTGAACGGTGAAATATTATGGATACATAATCAACAAATCCAAGGAGTCCACGTGACACCGCGCGGTATCCGCACTATGGCCGTCGATGTATTTGTGAGTGACCGGGAACTTGGTGAGAAAACCCTCAAAGAGATCATCAAAGCCGTGCCTTCTGGCCCAACCCTGTTGGCTAAACCACTTCGTATCAAATCAACCGAGCGTTGGAGCGATGATCTCTGGCGCATCACGGTTTTGGGCTACACGGCACCGGGCCGCGAATGGTTGATAGAAAAGTTTTTCGTCAACGCTATCAAGAACATCGATGAAGGTGTCCGCACTAAAAACAAGCGCGTATTTGTATACGAGCCAATTACTAGGTTCGCCGATCCAGTCGCCGACAAAAAGTTTATGCGGGCCATCCGCGCCAACAAACACGACTAACAAAATAGACTTTGGCGCAACCCCGGTTATCTGTTACACTATTATAGTTAAAGGGGCATAGTACAACGGTTAGTATATGGGTTTCCAAAACCTAGGATCGTGGTTCGATTCCACGTGCCCCTGCCAAAACGCTTACGTTTGAATGGATCATAGAAATATGGTCTATTTTGTTTGCTATAATTACATCATGAATATGAATGCCTTGATACCCCTCGGACGAAAATGGCCAAAAGAAAAAATCAATGAGAAAATGTTTAGCTCCGAAGACATCGCAGAACTTGTTAAATCGGTACAGAAGCCCAATATGGATCGAAAACTGCAAAAATCAATTGATGCAATCAAGATGATAGACACGTCGACGGTTGATCAGATACGCGCTTTTGCAATCGACAACGGATTAGCTTATTTAGGCGTAATTGGTGGTGGATATGAAAAACTTGGGTTACTAGATAACGGCCATCTTCCAATATGGATAAAGAGTTTTGCTTCTTTCGCAACCACACAAGTTTACGGTATTAGCGGCAATATAGAAAACTACGAAGTACTGATGTTTGTCGATAAAGTAGCAACAAGTACTACCAGCACGGGCGATAACACTTTGGGCAAACCACATTTTACGAAAACCGGTGTCATAAGTGTAAAACTAAATAAAACCTTCCCGCAGATCGTGCTTGATTCAAACGGGAACGATAAGTTTTTCATGAAGACACGCAGCTCGCAAATCGACAAAAGCCAAAGAATAGACTTGGAGGGTAACTTCTCGAAGTATTTTGATTTTTATGCGCCCCAAGGCATCAACGCTAACACCTTAACAATACTGGCACCAAATTTCATGCAAATGCTAATTGACGCTTCGGCAACATTTGATGTTGAAATATTTGGCGATAGATTATATCTTATTACACAAGATCCGCTTTACACTACAGCAGTTATGAGTGAAGCCGTGCAAGCACTCAAGGTTCAACTCGCCTACATGCGCCGCCTAGAAACAACTTGGAACTATTCACCGCTGCATGAACCACTTGACGAGCTAAAGCAGGCAGATGTTATATTTAGAAGCCCGTATAGTGTAAAATTTGGAGCACGGAGAATTGGGCTACTTCCCGTACTTATGGTTCTACTGTTTGTTATAATCCCTACATTGATGATTATTCCAATACTTATGGTTGCTATTCCTATTAATCATTAGTTTTTCATATCTTCAACTCAAGAAGTTCGAAGTTCGTCCACTAGGGGCTGCCACGCATAAGTATGACGAATATTTACAATAAAAGCAGTCTATGTTGCTATTTTAATAATAGGTTTATAATAGATACACACGAGCAATATATCTGTTTGTGCTTAAACTATTAACAACTTTCAACAACAGGAGAAATTATATGTTACTAACGATTGCTGCGGTCCTATTTATATTATGGTTACTTGGGTTTTCCCTGCAACTAGGCGGTGGGCTTATCCATATCCTAATTGTAATTGCCCTCATCTTGTTTATATACAACTTGATAGTTAGCCGGCGATCAGCCTAGGCTTAAGGTTTCCTAAAAGTTCTAAAATCGTCCACGAGGGGCTGCCAAGAATTTACAGACACAATATAATATGGTATAGTTATTTAATATGATTAACCCTGCGGAATCAGAATTTCCCAACGACGGCGAAAAGCCTCTGTTTGACGAAGAAGAATGGTACGGTCAAGTACTTAGAGATGGTGATATTCCAAGAGATAGGCTCTTTCGCACCAAAGGAGTTGATTTTGAAGGACAGCCTCTACTACTTGAGCAATATCGAAAGTTGTTTGGTAAGCTTGTATTTCCAGTTGTGGGTGTAGATGACGAAGGAGGCCAACACTATAATTATGAACTCACAGAATCTGAAATACAAAAACTTAAAAACTTACCCCTCGTAGATGGTATCGACACACCAGAAGGAGTCTTTGTTAGCATAGAAGATAGGCCATGGGGAAGGCGGTTGGATGGGGGGGATATTTATACTTATCCTTGGGGTATTTATACTAATCCTTGGGGTGACTTAGTTTTGTTATTGTGTTTGGAGTACGGAGAGGTGGCAACAACCTATACACTAACTGCTTTTAGCGACGAAAAATATCCACACACTGATTTAGCAAAATACACTACATCGAATGAGAAGGCCACCTCAGGAATCGGTGAAATGGCCTTGCAGATAGTGGGTCTAATAGGCGACCCCCTGGAATCAGAAGTTGGATTTAATGATATTGACGAAATAGAACATAAAGCAATTGTGAAATTAATGACCAACATTGCTCAAGTAGTCGGATAGTCGTAATATAATGCAAAAGTTCGAAGCTCGTCCACGAGGGGCTGCCGAATATAATAGGATAGTAAATGGCTTCTTTAGGTATCATTATTTGTTTGGTATGTTTCGTTTGCTAAGATATTATATATAAAGTATATGGAAACTCTACATTTGATTTTATTTGCACTCCTTTGGCTAGGAATACTTTACTTGCTTAATGCATTAATTGCTAAAAACTTTAAAAAAATCGACATAAAGATTGCATTACTATACTTTTTTACGATTGCAGCTATTGGCGTTTTTGGAGAAATATTTCTAGATACGGTTTACAACTATTTTGTCGGAAACCCACTCTGGCGATATAACATTCTTCCAATTCACCATGCGTACACCTCAGTATACGCCCCTATAGTATGGGGTATATATGGGTTTCATCTATATCTTCTGCACGATACTTTTAGGGTTTGGTCTATTACAAAAACCCGATACTTAGCCCTGATCTTCTCTATTGAAGCATTGATACTTGAAGCATTACTCACAATTAGCGCTAAATTTTTACTGGGTGACTTTGTGTATTACTATTCCCCAGGAGACCTTTGGCACGTCTCTTCATTTCAAAACATACCATTCTATTTTATATGTGGCGTGATCATCATTAAAACCATTAAGCGATTTAAGAATGACCCTGTTTTTTTCTCCATGATGTGCATGTTTGCGACGTCAATTGTTGTTTTCTTCACCTAACGAACCAGGAATGTTTTAAAAACGTCCACGAAGAGTTGTCAAACGTAAGTAGTATAAAAAGTTTTCTCCGGAAATCTTTTTTTTGTATAGCTTGTTATTAAATATAGATAAGTGCAGAATAGTATTATTGATGGCACATATTCATACAAATCCAGGTGAACACGATCCAACCGCAAGTGCGTTTATTATTAGAACCGACACGGTAAAACCAAAGCTACTATTACATGTCCACAAAAAGCTTGGTGTACTCTTGCAGACAGGCGGCCATATTGAAGTTACAGAGACACCGTGGCAAGCGGTCTGTCATGAAATAACCGAAGAAACTGGCTATAAACTCGATCAATTAAAAATCTTACAACCACCAGTCCGTATCAAATCACTGACTGGCGCAAGCCTACACCCGCAACCTGTAGTCCATAATACTCATAACTTTGACCCAAAAGGTATTCATAAACATACCGATATATCCTATGCTTTTATTACTGAAGGTGATCCGCAAAATAGACCCGACGAAGGTGAGTCGGTAATCTTTCGCTGGGTAGATGTGGCCGAACTGCGAGCAATAGAAACGAATAAGATATTCGAAAACGTAAGAGAAATTGGCAAGTTTGTTCTTACGGAAATATTGAGTACATGGGAAGCTGTTGATCTGGCAGATTTTGAGAATTAGCTAGCATAAGCAAGATGATGGACTTCTTCGAAAGTCTTTTTGTTTGATATAATTAGAATATGAAAAATGCAATTATTCTACATGGACTTCCCAGTAAAAAGGAATACTACAGCGACAAATATCCCAGTGCCAGTAATTCGCATTGGTTGCCATGGCTACAGAAACAACTTATGATTCACGATATCAAAGCGGATACCCCCGAAGTACCGAATGTATACGACCCGAAATGGGAGTTGTTTGTTAGGGAAGTGGAGCGATTTGACATTACCCCAGAGACGATACTCGTAGGCCACAGTATGGGTGCTGGCTTTTGGGTGCGCTATCTAAGCGAACACCCAGATATATTTGTTGACAAAGTTATATTGGTTGCACCGTGGCTAAATTTGAATCACGAATATGATCTAACATTCTTCGACTTTGAAATTGACCCTGTAATTGTCAGTCACGCGAATAAATTTATAATTTTTGCATCAGATAACGACCAGCAAAGCGTGCAAGATTCAGTTACATTCTTGCAGGATAAAATACCAACTGCGATATTCACGACATTTCACAATTATGGGCACTTCACGCTAAGGAGCATGCAGACAGACGCCTTTCCGGAACTACTAGAATCTATATTATAGTTATAAAATCATCCACGAAGGGCTGCCTGGACGACTATGATTAAATGTATTTTGAATCGTAACTAGGACTATTACTGCTATAGTTTATCTATGAATGAATTTATAAACAATAATATCGAAGAGTACGAAATTTTATTTAAGAGCAAAAAAATAGCTGAAGCTCTTAAAGCATTAGGTGAAGATTTTGGCTTTGATGATGAAACCTGTGATGAAATTGCCGAAATGCCATTTGAAGATGCTTTTGAGGCAGCCTATAGCTACCTTGTTCAGGCTGGTCTAGATCCCGAAGAAGTATTAGCTGATTTTATAGAAGCTCCAACACAAACTACTGAAGATCTATAAAAATCTGAGTTATTTACAAAAAGTTCTAAAATCCTCCACGAGGGGCTGCCAAGCCATAAGTGATATGAAAAGATTTCTTCAAAAATCTTTTTCTTTTGTTATGATTGATATATGAAAACAATTATGGTTGCACATCGGGGCGCTCAATTAATAGCCCCTGAGAATACTATCACTGCATTTCGTTTTGCAATGAAAAAAGGCTTCAAGGCCATCGAATGTGATGTTCAGCTGACAAAAGACGGTAGGCTCGTGATTATTCATGACGAGACTGTTGATAGAACGACAAACGGTAAGGGTTGGGTCAGCACCTTAACGGCAAATCAAATCAGCGGATTATCAATAGAGGGCACTGAGCATATTCCATTCTTAGATGAAGTCATCAATGAAGTTGTAATCAGAAACAAAGCCAAGCTGATTATTGAAATCAAAGCAGATACACCCTTACACTCCAAAAAAGTTGCGTCTGCCCTTGCGCATTATATAAATAAGTTGCCAAGCGAAACCTGTCTATATATTGAAGTTCACTCATTTTGGTATGAAGCGTTAAGACTATTCACAATAATGTCTCCTAGTATAGTTACGGCAGCAATTATTAACGGAGGATTTAACGATGAAGAAATCATCAGCATTGCTACGAGCACTCATTCCAATGGAGTTAGTTTAGGCTACGAGTTTCTTTCAAGTAAGATCGTCCGTCAATGTCATAAATCAAAATTATTTGTAGACACGTGGGCGATACCTGACGGAACGGTTTTAAAAAGACTAAAGCCAATGAGCGTGAATGCTGTTGTTGAAAACTTTACGGGAAAAATGATAAGGTAGTTTTACTATTAGTTGAGAAGTACGTCCACGAGGGGCTGCCAAGTATAAGTGCTATAAATATTGACACTAAAAAAATGAATTCCTTTAATAACCTGACGAATAAGATTATGATAGTAATGTAAGTTAATAATTCATATTGGGAGGACAGTTATGTTACTAACAATAGCAATAATCTTGGTGATACTTTGGTTGTTAGGGTTTACCCTAAACATAGGTGGAGGCCTAATTCATTTACTAATCGTAATAGCACTTATCGTCTTTATTTACGACATGATAACACGCAGACGATAAGCAATTTATTTCTTGGTTTTTGTTATCTACTATTCGGTCGGTTTGGCTAAAATGGTTCTAACTTCATACACGATGCTCTGCCAAATAAAATAGACTGATGTTGAACGTCAGTCTATTTTATTTGATATGATAAAGGTATGAATTCAGACAAAGCCCTAATCAAGCGAATAAAAAGCATTGAGCAGCGAAACGCCAAAGTCTCGCTCGACAAGCAATGGGAAGTAAGCTGGACACGTAAAATCGCAATCATCGTACTAACGTATATAGTGGTTTTGATATACCTATTTGTTATAGGCAATAATAACCCTTGGATAAATGCAATTGTTCCACCAACGGGATTTTTCTTATCGACATTGGCTATCGGCCGGTTACGCGAAGCGTGGCAGAATAACGTTAATTAGTCATAACGAAAGTTCTAAAAACATCCACTAGGGGCTGCCAAGTGGAATTATCATTACAAAAAGCCATCAAATCGTATGATTTTTTTTAATTTCCATCTCAGTTGATCGTCTATTTTTGCGTCTAGGCGATCTTCGTACAATTGATCTATGCGAACGTTGAATTTCACAAGTTCAGACTGTAGAATCTGCTAGCAAATTTGTGTTAACTGCCGGTAGTATAGGTGATGACGGCGTGTGTAGGGCCGGCACTTCCGGTCGAGACGTTCGTCAGGCCGGCGTAGGTGATACCTTGTCTCGGATTCATGGAGCAATCGCAGTCATCAGCTCCTTCGCCGCCAACGCCCTGCAGTAGCATGTTCGCGGCCGGCCGGTTGATAAAGGTGGCGCCGCCGTCGTTTCTATTCGAGCCACAGTATAGATAAATATCGGTGCCGTCGCTACCGACGTTGACGTTCAGGACGTCGCCCGCCACGACCGCCAGAGTGCCCTTGGCGTAGCCGCCGATGCCGCCGTCTCCGCCCAGGTCGTAGTTGCAATTACTACCCCTGCCACCCCAGACTTCCAAGATGACCGAAGTAACGCCGACGGGAACGGTAAAGTTACCCGTACTATTGAATACTTGGCTCACCGGCGCGACCACCGCAACGGTGGCGGTTGGCGAAGAGTTGTGCGTTATAACGTAAGCACTGCCATTGGTGTTTGTTTCTGTTAGGCTGTAGGTCTGAGGACTGGCAGTATTGACGACCGAGTAGCTATAGGTATTACCGGGGCTCGACTTCAGACAA
>DHWY01000004.1:0-1632 GCA_002413425.1 Candidatus Saccharibacteria bacterium UBA5170
CCGGGGCTCGACTTCAGACAAATGTTACCAGCAGAGGGCGTTGGACAGCTGTTGATCAGGGTCGGGTAGGCCATGTTATCGACCTGATACAGTTTGAGTTTGGTGGAAGCGCTCGTCAAATCAGATTGGAGCGAGACATCGATCGCTCTCTTATTTATACCCGAGTAAGCGACGATCGTAACGGCCGCAAGGATGCCGATAATCACAATAACAACCAGCAACTCGACAATCGTAAAACCGGAACTAGTACGGGATTGGCGGCGAACGCTGAGACTACGAGAGGGCTCGTAGTCTGTTCGATTCATTTTATTACTTATGATAGTCTCCCGGAGTTCTTTTGTTGATGTCAGCTTAGCATAAGTGTTACCAGATATAATGCGACGGTGTAGACAATACACTTATCTAAAGCTTGACAAGTATATAGCACAAGCGCATAGTTCAATCATATTTAATTAATTTTGGGAAATATATTATCGAAACTACACAATTCGTACTTGAACCGTCCAAATACAACCTTTTGACTCGCGAGGGTTTTGACAAACAAACCGAACGTAACGTTGCGGTACTGCTTGGCGCGAGTGAGAGTCACGGCACGTTGGTTACAGCATTTACATCAGAAGAGGTCAGTAACAGAGAAAAGGCCAATCCGTATCAAGTGAGGCGTTTCCGTCAGGACGTAGAGAAATACCTTTTAGCTCGGCTAATCACCTTAGCCTCTATCGAAGATTTGGCATACAGTAAACCCGACGATCAACCCGAAAGCTTCGCCGCCTAGCTCGCGGATAGTGTAATCCTGCCTACCAATAATTAAATATATTTTATCTATATAACATAGCTTTAGTTATTGCCCGAGATTTTACGCCCTCGGGCTGCGTGTTGTGAGTATTGCAGCGGGTTAGCCTACCTTGACCTGCTTGTCATATTCGACCGACCAAACTGCCTGCTTCGGGATGAGTTTGCCAGCGGCATTCAGCGCCAGCATGACAACATTGCCGTCGGACAACTTTAACGTCACGCGTTTCACGCGACCCCATAAGTCAGTTACCGTGTCAGACTGCACAAGAGTACCCTTCAGTAGCCTTCCATCGACTCGAACCAAGACCTTATGCGGACGCGGCTTGAGGATGTTCGGCCCAGTACCCACGGCCAGGTGTTCTCTTATCGTCCTGGATAGGTCGGGCATATTGACGTATACCCATGCTTTCTTCTCGTCACATCGCGTGAATGCCGCCATCGGTACGGGGAAGTTCATGCTTACACCTTTTTTCTACGTAGGTGATACCTTCTTGGATGAAATTGTACAAAGACTCTTCTCTGTTATACCATCATTTAGAACGTTCGTCGACAGTTAGCTAACTAAAAGTTCCACTTCCAATCATGAATTTCGGGCATATCAATGCCAAATTTGTCGATGTAGTTGGTATGCTCGATAAGCTTCTTTTGCATCATCTCTCGCAGTAAATCAGCTGCTTCGCCCTCGACAGGAGTGCGCTCTAATACATCCATGACAAGGTGGAAGCGATCCATCTCGTTGAGTACGGTCATATCAAAGGCGGTAGTTATTGTACCTTCTTCTTTATAGCCACGGACGTGCAACTTTCGGTTCGTCCGACGATAAGTAAGACGGTGAAT
>DHWY01000004.1:1650-12028 GCA_002413425.1 Candidatus Saccharibacteria bacterium UBA5170
GATAGCTTCTTCCATCGATAGCCACTGCGGACTATCGTGCTTACCGACAATCGTCAAGTTAACATAGTTACGACTACGTAAACAGTGATCCATCACAGATAGTAGGGTGTTAGCATCTGGAGGGAGGTAAACTCGGGCAACTTTAGCTTTCTTGTTTATAATATGGTCAATAAATCCAGGATCTTGATGAGTAAAACCATTGTGATCCTGTCGCCAAACGTGCGACGTCAAAAGGTAATTCAACGATGCAATTTCCTTTCGCCATGATATTTCTGAAGACATTTTAATCCATTTCGCATGTTGGCTGACCATCGAGTCAACGATACGGATAAACGCCTCGTAGCTATTAAATACGCCGTGTCGTCCTGTTAACAGATATCCCTCGAGCCAACCTTGAGATTGGTGCTCGCTTAGCATTGAATCTAATACGGCACCGCTCGGGGCTAGCCATTCGTCGCTATCGATTATGCGTCCTGTCCATTGACGATTGGTGACTTCAAAGACTGCTTCTAACCGATTTGATTCTGTCTCATCTGGCCCAAACAACCGAAAGTTATGCTGGTCATCATTCAACTTAATAGTGTCGCGTAGGAAAGGCCCCAGAGCATGGACGTTACCAACATTGGCGATGCCTCGAAAGGGGATATCGATAGCATAATCACGGAAGTCTGGCATATGAAGTTCACGCAGAAGGTTACCGCCATTAGCATGGGGGTTTGAGCCCATCCTAAGTTCGGCAGATGGCGCCAGCTTAGCGAGCTCTGGAAGCAAGCGGCCACTATCATCAAATAGTTCTTCTGGTTTGTAACTTTTTAACCAATCTTCAAGTATTGCAACATTCTCGGGGTGAGATTCGTCAACGGCCAGTGGGACTTGGTGAGACCGGAAATTACCTTCGATTTTTTTGCCGTCAATGTATTTTGGGCCAGACCAGCCTTTTGGTGATCGTAGAATAATCATTGGCCAGCGTGGTCGCATCGTGTCGTTATTGTCGCGGGCATTAGTCTGGATTTCTTTGATTCTGGCGATGGCTTTGTCCATCTGAGCGGCCATCAATTGGTGCATTTGCTCTGGGTCATCGCCTTCGACGTAGTAGGGCGCCCAACCGTAGCCACGGAACAAATGCTCAAGCTCATCGGTCTCGATTCGTGCTAAAACGGTTGGGTTACTGATTTTGTAACCATTCAAATGGAGAATTGGCAGAACCACGCCATCGGTTTTTGCGTTCAAGAATTTATTAGAGTGCCAGGCGGTGGCCAGCGGGCCGGTCTCGGCCTCGCCGTCACCAACAACACAAGCAGTAATTAGGCTGGGATTATCAAAGACTGACCCAAAGGCATGGCTGAGGGAATACCCCAATTCGCCGCCCTCGTGAATAGAACCCGGTACCTGTGGTGATACGTGGCTGGAAAGCCCACCGGGAAATGATGACATTTGGAACAATTTTTTCAGTCCGGCCTCATTTTGGCCTACCGCTGGATAGTATTCGCTAAATGTACCCTCCAGATAGACGTTACTGACGACGGACGGTCCACCATGGCCAGGTCCGGAGATATAGATCATGTTTAAATTATTGTTTTTGATAACTCGGTTCAGGTGAGCATAAATAAAGTTTTGGCCAGGAGCTGTTCCCCAGTGTCCCAACAGTAATCGCTTGACGTGCTCAAGCCGTAGCGGAACTTTTAAAAGCGGGTTGTCACAGAGGTATATTTGACCAACAGATAGATAATTAGCAGCTCTCCAGTACGCATTAATCTTATACAGTTCATCACTGCTTAACGACGTGCTGGTTTGCTCCATCTGAATCCACCCTTTTTCTTACTGAGATAATATTCTGGTCAGTTTACTTTCATCTACTATGATACCATAAGCGTATTCTTAGTTTATGTCCATAACTGTTTGACGTATATAAAATTAATAACATCACGTTTATGGTATATTGAATATAAATCACTCATTAAACAAGGACGTATATGAATCCAGACCAAAATGACGCATTTGGAACAAATCCTTCGACTGTACCTGTAGCAGAAGTACCTTTCACCGCGGAACCACCAGTACCGCCAGTTTCCTCGGTTCCACCAGCGCCAGCCCCAGCGCCTCAATCGATACCGCCAGTTCAGTATCAGCCGGCCAGCCAACCGGGTAAAGCGCTGGCCATAGCCGGGATCGTGCTCGCTTTTTTCCCACTTCAGCTCATCGGACTGGTTCTTTCAATTATAGCCAAAAAGAAAGCCCTGAAGCCAAGCTCGGCCAATACTATGGCGACGATTGGTATTATACTTAATCTTGTTTTCGGACTCCTGATTACGGCGGGTTTTGTTCTTAGTATCGTACTGGGCACTATGGCAGGCGTCCAGGTAAAAGCTAAGGAAGCCGAAGCCAAAGCCAGTGCACAGAGTGTTGTCACGCTCGTGGCCGACTATACCGGCGCACAACATACCCTGCCGACGTCGAGCAGCGAACTCCAGCTCGCTGCAGGTACCAAGCTGGTTGCCCTGAGTGCCCAACCAGCCAGCCCCAGTGATGTCGAGTACGCCATATGTAACAGCGGAGCGATGGCCCGATTCGGCTATTGGAGCTACTCGACTGGTGTAGTTGTGTATAGCTATGTGTCACCTGCAGGTCCCGTCGACGGATCGTCAAGCGATACCTGCGTAGCCGTGACCTCGTAACACAATTGTTCAACCGTGCGCCAAAAAAATGACCCCAGTTGGGGTCATTTTTTAAAACGTCTCATTGCGTTTGGCTTATGTTTGCGCTCTTCCTCTTATGAGTTTATAATAGGCATAAAGATGAAATCAATACAACAACATGTCTTACCTCTCAACCAAATAGATAACCTGCAACCCGTTGCGGAAAGCCTTCGTACGCTGCTGATACTGCCGTCAAACATAGACATCGCTAAGGAATTCCCGCAAACCGTTAAATACACGGGCGACGTAGAGAATGTAATGCGGGATCTGGCCGAAACCAGAGAGAGGTTCATAGAAGGTGATCGGGAAGATTATATTTTGTTTGCGGGCAAGACTGCGGTCGGCATGTCGCAGATTGCATTACCCCACTATGCTTACCTCAACATGGACCCTGAGTGCCCGATTACATCTAGCTACGTGTGTAACGCCCCGGAAGGCTCGAAGCCATACAGAGGCCAAGGCCTAGGCAGACTCTCTATGGAAGTGCGCCTGGATGCCGTCAACCAACGGTTTGGTGGTTATGCGATGACCATGGTCAAGCATGATAATGTCCCCTCAATAGGACTAGTCCTTTCATCAGGTTTCGTTTTGACTGGCTCTAACGCTATTTCAGGCACCTACACGTACGGCAATCCACGCTAACAAGCAGTAGGATTTGACAACCATCAATAGGTCTTCATCGGAATACAGCTTATCCTCTGATTTATTAAAGCGTATAATATATAAGTAGAGTTATCAACAAAGGAGGTAGGTATGGATGATCAAGGTACTGAACCAGAACAAAAACCAACCAAAGGCTATGGTAAGCGTCCAATTTGGCAATGGGTAGTCCTTTATCTTATACTTGCAGCCATCGTGTATGGACTTATCTACTTCATGTTCTTTAGAGGTACCGGTAGCACTGGAGGATTTGGTTACTGATGAATAACCTCTGTTAAAATACAGAGGAGTCGCCTTTTGAGCGACCTTTCTGTATGAGTATGTTATGCACTGTGACGTTAGGCGGCGACGAGAGCTTCAACCTTCATGTGTGCGGTTATTTCATCTAGCGCAGTCGCGAGTGGAGCTGCATATTGCAACAGACTTGTTTCTGGCTCGATAATTCCACCAGTTTCATTTAATATTCCAGCACCAATATCGATAGCGACACCCGATTCAACAATTGCCGAACCAAGACGAGTAAAAACTTGTTTTAATTGAGCAGCTGATGATAAGCCACCACCAAACCCATACGTCACAATCGTAACAGGTAGGTTTTTCCACTCGTCTTTAAGATAGTCAATCGCGTTCTTTAATGGCGCAGAATAGCCAGCATTATATTCAGGTGACAGAATAATAACGGCATCGGCACTCGATATTTTTGCTGCCCAGGCTAGTGCGGCGTCAGATGTGCCAGCACCCATCGATGGAGACGTCGGTTCGTCAAAAAAAGGTAAGTTAATATCCTTTAGATCAAGAACTTCAAGCTCAAAATCATCGTTTTTGGCAACTTGTGTTTCAATCCAGTTCGCAATACTTGGTGCAATACGGTGTTGACGAGTACTTCCGATGATGAGTTGTATTTTTTTTGACATGCGTAAAATTCCTAACTTAGTTAATTCGTTACCATTGCTATACATTATATAGTATCGTTATTGCTTAAGCAAGTAATTGTGTGCCTAGGTACGTGACTTAGCGATAGACACATGACTGGCAGGTACCAGCAATAACCATATTGTCCTCTACAACACCCTCATGAAGCTGAGCCTGAATTGATTGTACGGTGGCTTTATCGAGCTGTATGTCGGTTAAGTTTCCGCAGGTTCGACACATAAAATGCGAGTGGGGCAGAGGATTAGCGTCAATAATCCCATCACCATTCAGATTTGGCGTGCAGCTGATTGTTTCTAGTTTGCGCAATCGTTGCGTTATGCGATGAATCGACGTCAAGGTAATACCAGGAATTCGTTTTTCTACAGCAATCCAAAGTTCACGATTGGTCGCATGCCCTAACTGCATAAGTTCTTCTTGTACGACTGAGGTCTGAATAGTTTTTCTCATATAGAGAGTATATGTCAAGACTTGACTAATGTAAATCATTTACATTAATATAGATATACATATTGGAGGATATAATGAAAATAACTGTCTATAGTACGGCTACCTGTCCCTATTGCCTCATGGTCAAGCGTTGGCTCGATGAGCAATCGATGAGCTACGATGATGTTCGCGTCGATAATGACCGAGTAGCAGCCCAAAAAATGGTGACATTAAGCGGGCAAATGGGCGTTCCATTCACCACCATCGAAAAAGACAATGGCACAATGGAAAAAATATTAGGATTTGATATTGCGAACTTGCGTCGCGTTTTAGGAGTAAAGTAATATGTTCGGATTTGGAAAACAAGTGAATGCGGCTGAAATTAATGAGGAAATGCTCAATCATACAGCATTGCTGATTGATGTCCGGGATAATGACGAGTGGGATGGAGGCCATGCCAAAAATGCCCTTCATCTTTCTGTCGAACGGATTATGAAAGGCGAATTGCCGACCAAAGATCCTTCTAAGAAAATCTATGTGTATTGTGCTTCAGGTGCGCGTGCCTCAGCGGCAACTAGTTATTTGAAACGAAGCGGACTAAATGTCGAAAATATCGGTGGTCTGCGCGATTGGAAAATAGGTGGTGGCGCAATTGAATAATTACGCGCACAACGTTTGATGTGTACGGACTATTTACCGGTTGCCNNCGCACAAAGATATTCGACAGTAGCCCATTCTTGTAAACACCCATAATTTTTGAATTATTACCAACTTTTGCGATCATAAATAACAACGGTACAGATGCAATTCCATTGAAGACTGCCGTAAAAATCAACGCCTTGATAGGATCAATTCCTAAAAAGTTAATCGCTAGCCCGACGACAGTTGCAGTGATAATGACGACATAAAAACCAGCCGCTCGATTAAACTTGCGGTACAAACCTTCTTTCCAACCGAGTGTCTCACTGATAGCGTAAGCTGAAGATCCAGCCAAAACTGGTACGGCCAGAAGTCCGATACCGATAATTCCAATTGAAAAAATAAGTTTGGCAATCAGACCAGCGTTCGGAAAGCCCCGCACTAATGGCTCGAGGGCACGGGCAGCATCAGCCGCGGTGTTAATCTCGGTAATACCATTTTTGAACAGGACAGATGCACAAGCCATGACGATAAACCACGCGGTGACAGTAGCGAGTGTCATACCGGCGAAATTATCAAGGCGAATACCTTTTAAAAACCGCTTACTAATTTTTGGATCTTTGCCAGTTGCGCTTAATCGGTGATGGGCAATTTCTTCCTCAACTACCTCTGACGTATCCCAGAAAAATAAATATGGCGAGATTGTCGTACCCAAGATACCAACCAATATGTATATTGTCGCTGTGTCAATCTTTGGATTAATACTGAACGTACTGTGAAGTACTGCGGGCCAATCTTGACCGACTAGTAATGCTGTCACCGGGTAGGCAAGGAGCGCAATAGCCAACCATTTAAGAATCTTTGCATATTTTTTATAGCTGACAAATACGACTAACAGCATAATGATAATTGCATAGATAACTGCCAGCAGAGCAAACGGCAAATTTACAAATAACTGAGTCGTCGCCGCCATGGCACCAAAATCCGCGCCAATATTAACCGTGTTGGCCACAACTACTAAAATGACAGACATGTAGAGTAATTTTTTGCTATAATTCTCTTTAATAACTGCCGCCAGGCCCTTTCCAGTAACAGCACCTATCCGCGAACAAGATTCCTGAACGGCTAGTAGCAGGGGGTACATAATCGGGAATACCCACAACAGTCCATAGCCATAACCCGCACCAGCTTGTGAATAAGTTGCAATACCAGACGGGTCGTCGTCAGCTGCGCCAGTCACCACACCCGGCCCTAAGACACGTATAAACCGACTGAAACGCTTGCGGTGAATTACACGCTTAGCGATGTTTCTGGCGTGACGTTCGGCTTTTGTGAGATTACGTTCAAATTTTCGAGTATTTTTGGTAAAGTCGTTGAGTTTTTTAGTCATGATTAACGCTTCGTATATGCCGCTTATGATTAATGTTATCAGTATATTATAGCCGGGCAAAATATAATAGCTTTTATATCTCGTCGTAAAGAACACTTAATGATCGACACGTATACGTGCATATTGTATACTCTAACAATACTTATGTTTATACATATGTATGTTATGTTTTCACATCCACTTAACAATTTTAAATAAGGAAAAAATATGAAAATACCTATCGTTAAGTTTTCGAAGAAGGTTGTTATTATCCTAGTAAGCGTAGGGGCTCTACTCGCTGCAATTAGCGGAACTTCAGCCTACGCAGCCAAAAGCAATGCCTTACCGGGTAGCGCACTTTATCCTTTTAAGAAAGCCTGGGAAGACATTGCGTTATTTGTTGCCCCAACCGCAGAGATAAAAGCTCAAACGTATCTTAATATAGCCCAAAATAGAATCGACGCGGTTAAACAATCGCCAACCAATACGAAGACTCCTGTCATTCAACAAGCGCAAGTTCATTTACAGAATGCACTGACTGAAGCCAACAAAGTTTCGGACTCAAAAACTCGTCAGGAAATTAAAGACAGTATTTCTGAAAAAACATCTGAAGCCGAGGCTGAAATAGAATCAGAAGCTGAATCAAGCGACAGCTCTACCGATCAACAGAATACTCAAGACGCTAAAGATCAAAACGCACAAATACAAACTGAGGCGTCCAAGAACGACTAACTTTTCGTTGCTTATCGTTAACTATCAAAAAAGAGAGATCTCACAGGATCTCTCTTTTTGACAAGGCCCAGCACTCAGCTTGATTATACTAGCGAAGGCGTGTCATCAGGCGGGCGTTGTCGACTTTAATCGAGTTTATTTCTTGGCTAACTTCATTTAATAGCAACATGTCGTTAGGGTAGGGGCGCATAAAATCATAAAGGATGCCCGCATCCGAAATAGACGGATCGAGCCACAGGGCTTCGTCGTTGGGATGAAGAATGACCGGCATGCGATCGTGAATCGTTTGCATTTCCTTGTTCGGCGTCGTGGTAATGATGGAATAGGTGCCCCATTCAACGCCTTCGGGATCTTGCCAACTGCTGTAGATACCGGCTAAAGAGAACAGGCCTTGGTCTTTGGGGCGGATAAAGAAAGGCCGCTTGCCGGTTGGCGTCTCAGCCCACTCGTAAAAACCGTTCGTCGGCACCAGACAACGGCGAGTCCGAATCGCTTCTTTCCAGGTAGCTTTCTCGAAAATACTTTCCGAACGGGCATTATAAGTTTTATAGCGAAAAATAGAATTAGCGTCTTTGGCGTTAAACGGCACGAAGCCCCATTTCATCATGACTAACTTTGGTTGGCGGTTATGCTCAATAACGACCGGCGCAGTTTGTCCAGGTACGATATTATAGCGCTTTTTCAGACCTGACGGCAGGCTCTCGTCGATTGAGAATCGATCACCGAGTTGATTGAGTTGGAAAAGGGTATATCGACTGCTCATATATTCATTATACCCCAGAGCGCACTCTCACCGTCACGACCGAGTCTGAGCGGATTTAGTCTGAGATATCTTTCTTGAGTTGTACAAACTCTTCCTTCGTCAACTCCCCTTTGGCATAGCGCTCTCTAGCAATGTCGAGCGGTTTGGCCGTGTGTGTGACAGTAGTTTCGTGACTTTTCAAAAGCCGCGCGGTAATGGCAATAACAGCTACTATAAATATCAATCCCAATAACATCATCATAAAACCTCCGAACCAATCATTTGAATCCATCATCCGATAATAATACATAGGTGAGTCCCTCCTTTTTTAATGATTATGTATTTATTATACTCCTGTAGTGACAACATATAGCAGCTACCGGCCGATGAGCCGTAACCGGTGGGCGAGCTGAACCAGGCTAGTCCTTCAGTGGAAATTAGCGGTATCTGGATCAGGTCCAACACGGACACCAGTTTCTAATGAATTAATAGCTGCCATATCAGTTTGATCTAACTCGAAGTCAAAGACCATAATATTTTCTTCAATCCTTTGTTTATGGACTGATTTAGGAATTACGACTAAACCATTCTGGATATGCCATCGAATAACCACCTGGGCAGGGGATTTGCCGTACTTTTGACCAATTTCGTGTAAAATTGACTCTTTTAGTAAAGCACCGCCACGGCCGCCAATCGGACTCCATGACTCAATTGCAATATCGTGTTGTTTACCATAGTCACGTAACTCGATCTGAGGAAAGTAGGGATGTAATTCGATCTGATTTACAACGGGTTTAATTGTGGCCACCGCCAGGAGCTCGTCGAGATGATGGGGCTGAAAATTACTGACACCAATCGCTTTAACCCGACCGCTTCTATAAAGTTCTTCAAATGCCCTCCAGGTTTCTATGAATAAGCCTTGTGTTGGTACGGGCCAATGAATAAGATATAAATCAATATATTCAAGACCAAGCTTCTTAAGACTTTTATCGAATGCTTTAAGAGTACTATCATACCCTTGATCTGCGTTCCACAGCTTGGTCGTCACAAATAATTCTTGGCGTGGTACATTGCTTGAACGAATCGCGTTGCCGACACCTGTTTCGTTAGCGTACACTGCTGCTGTATCAATCAGACGGTATCCAGCATCAAGCGCTGCCAACACCGCTGTTTCAACTTCGATGCCATCCTGAGCTTGCCAGACACCAAGACCAAGTTGGGGGATGGATGTAGCGTTATTGAGCGTGATGTTCGGAGTAATAGGTTGGGTCATACTGGGCCCCTTCGTTATCTTTCGTTATCTTTGCACTTCTTTAATTATACCATTTCAAGTTCGACGAACTCCAGGTTGGGTCTGTAGCTCTTCAAGCCTCGGTACATTAATAACAAATTGGCTATGGTCGTATTTCACCCCGCCCTCGACCAGCAGCTTATGAAGCTCGACAGAAGTAGTTTCGCGGGTCGAACCAATCATTTCGGAGATGTCCTGGTGCGTTAATCTCAAATCAAGTTTATGGAGGTCAACAAGGCTGCTGGTACCAAAACGCTTCGCTAAATAACACAATGTAAAAATCAGTTTGTTACGAACACCCATACGCCCAACTGAATCGAGCCGCACAAGTAAATCATCATGATAAACGCTCATACGTTTAGCCATTTCAATCATAAGGATAGGAGTTTTTTGAGTAAAGGCTAAAAACTGCGCCTTATCGACTTTATAAACCTTGCAATCACTGAGCGCCGTATAAAAAAACCACAGGGAACCCTTGGTTGAAAAAAGCTGTTCGATTGGCACCATATTGTTGGGACCAGCAAACGCAATAATACGCTCGATACCGGATTCGCTCAGGGAAGTAATTTTGATAAAACCAGATTGTACTGCGAGGATTGTACTTGACGGTTGACCCTCGTAAAGAATCGTTTCGCCCTTACTGAACGACTTGACGGGAAACTGTCGTACGAACTCGAGTCTTTCTCTTTCCATCGCTGACCACATTATAACAGATTATCGTAAGAATGCTTACAGAAAAGTCGCATTTAGAAGCTTATGATAGACGTACAAACGTTAATATAAGGAGTTAGTATGGATATGAGGTTTATATCAACCAAAACACAGGGGGGCCTAGACTACCTCGTAGGTCTTGCGCTTATCTTGGCCCCAATGCTTTTTGGTTTTCAAAA